>NZ_JBXENY010000001.1:0-1052783 GCF_059383875.1 Paenibacillus sp. JT22N7 | reverse complement strand
ATGATGAGCGACATGCCTCATTCATTCTTATATTTCAAGCGTAAACGGCTTTGCCAACTTAATGGCAAAAGCTCGTTTCGCGGAGAAATATAAGCATTATGATGAGCAGCATGCCTCATTCATTCTTATATTTCAAGCGTAAACGGCTTTGTCAACTTAGTGACAAAAGCTCGTTTACACCCTTTTATACCAAGTGTGTACGCACGAATATGTCCTCATACCCATTGTACAAACATTTGGTCCCGCCTATGCCTGGAGCGGCTGCTTCCGCCATAAAAAAACTCCCGCCCTGCATCAAGGCAGAAGGGAGCGGCAGGTCGCTATTGGTCGGTCTCTATTTGGCCATGCTTCGTCATAATGACCGCTTTTCCCCGCACCTTAATGGCTGAAGTATGATCCGTGAATTGTACGATCAGCACTTCGTTGCGATCCAGCTTTTCGGTGTGATGAAACTTCGTATCTTGCCCGCGGGTCAGCCCGATAACCTGTACCCCTTGATCCTTCGCCTTAATGACGATAAAATCGCTGTTTGTCGGCTCCATTCTCCATCCCCCTTGTCGTTCCTCTCTGATAGACAGGTCGTTTATAAGTGTCACACTTATAAACGCATATCTACTTAAAAAGCGCCCGAACGCTAACGTCCGGACGCCGATTTAACGAATGCTGCTGTTAGTTGGATACGAGATCCTTAAGCGATTTGCCTGGCTTGAAAGCCGGGATTTTGCTAGCCGGAATATCAATTTCCAAACCGGTTTGCGGATTGCGTCCTTTACGAGCTTGACGCTCGCGAACCTCGAAGTTGCCAAAGCCAACAAGTTGGACTTTGTCGCCGCCTTGAAGCGCATCAGAAATGGCATCAAATACAGCATCAACTGCTTTAGTCGCATCTTTCTTGGACAGATCGGATAATTCAGCAACCTTGTTGATCAAATCCGTTTTATTCATTCGTTTCACCTCCCTATTAGGCAAATGAAGAGTCATCTTATCCCTCTTATTAACGGAATTACCTAAAAATATACATGCCATAGTTTTCTATGCATTTACCAAACCTATAGTAATACAGCCGTTTAGCAATTTCAAGTATTTCAGCGTGTTTCAGCATTTTTTCACGATTCTCATTAAAATCAGCTAGCCATTTCGGCGTTTGTTCAGATGAATGAACGTAACGGCGAGCGCCAAAACGAGCACGACACCTTTAATAATATCATTGGAATAATACTGCACCTTCATCATCGTCAAACCGTTCAATAGCACCCCGATCAGCAGCGCTCCAAAAAAAGTACCAATCACATTCGGCTTGCCCGCGCCAAACACGGAATATCCAACAAATACGGCCGCGACGGCCTCCATCATCATAGGCGCTCCAGCGTCAATTTGCCCGGTTCCAACACGTGCGGCAAACAATACCCCGCCAATCGCAGCAAAGACCCCTGAAGCCACATAGGCGGCTGTACGAATGCGGCGAACGCGGATGCCGGACAAGCGTGCTGCTTCTTCATTGCCGCCTGTCGTTTGCATTTGACGTCCCCATTTGCTGTATTTGAAAAACAGATGGACGACTATAACAGCGATGACCATCAAAATAACAGGCACCGGAATTTGGCCGATTTTGCCTTGCCCCAGCCATAGGAACGAGCTGTTGAAAACGCCTGGCGCAGTCGAGCCGTCAGGCATCGGCATATTGTTGTAGATCGAGTAGCCCTTCGTATACGTTTTGTGAATGCCGGCAACAATGTACATCACAGCAAGCGTAGCGAGCAGATCCGGAATCCGGATGCGCACGATGAGCAGCGCGTTAAGCAGCCCTACCAAGGCGCCGATCGCGATTGCCACGATAAGCACAACAACAAGCGGCTGCTCAAACCACACCATCATAGCGGCGGTTACAACCGTCGTCAGCGACACCGTCGAGCCTACCGACAAGTCAAAGCCGTCTACTGTCAGCGAAAAGGTTACGCCAATCGCAACAAAGGTCACGATAGAAATCGAACGCAAAATATCAGAAAGATTGGCATAAGTGAAAAAATGCTCATCCCATAATGAGAAAAATAAGATGACAATTGCAATAACGATGAGCGAGCCATATTTAAATAAAAAGCTTGAAAACTTCTCCATTACACCGTTTCATCCTTTCCACCGCTGGCATATAGCATCAGCTTCTCCTGCGTCGCTTCACCGCGTCCAAACTGCTTGACGAGCTTCCCGTCGCACATGACCATAATCCGGTCGGCAATCCCGATCGCCTCGGCAAATTCACAGGTCAAATATACAATAGCTTTTCCTTGGGTTGCGAGTGTTCCGATTATTTTGAAAATGTCGCTTTTGGCGCCAATGTCTACACCTTTTGTCGGCTCATCAAACAAATACACCCTTGCGCCGGTAGGCAGCCATTTGCCAATGGACACCTTCTGCTGGTTCCCCCCGCTCAAATGCGCGACCTTCTGCTCTGGCGAGGAGGTTTTGACGCCAAGCCGCCCAATTACAGCTTCAGCATTATTCGTCTCGCGTTTCCCTGACAAAAAGCCGAGCTTGGATAGCACACCCAAAATCGGCAAGCTGAGATTGTTTTTAACCGATTCCTCTACCAAAATCCCCTGCTTGCGGCGCTCCTCCGGCACAAGCACAAGCCCGCCTTTAAACGCATCCGCTGGCGAAGCCAGATTGACGGCCTGTCCATTTACGCTTACCGTACCGCCATCCGCTTTGTCTGCACCGAACAGCAGACGGGAAAGCTCCGTTTTTCCCGCCCCTACAAGGCCGACTATCGCAACGATTTCACCGCTCTTCACATCAAAGCTGACATCCTTAACCTGATGTCCCCGCTGAATGCCGTTTACGTTCAGGAGCGGCTTCCCAATTGTCGCATCCAGCTTCGGATACTCCTCCTCGAACACTCGTCCGAGCATGGCGTGGACGACGTCCTGCATCGTCATGGCGGCTGCAGCCTCGGTAACGATCCTCTCTCCATCACGCATAACGGTTACACGATCGCAAATTTGGAATATTTCCGGCAAGCGGTGGGAAATGAATACGATGCCGATACCTTCTGACTTAAGCTGGGCAATAACACGGAATAACCGCTCCGCTTCTTCCAAACTCAAAGGGGCGGTCGGTTCATCAAAAATGACATATTTGGCTTTCTCGGTCAGCAAGCGCGCAATTAATACGAGCTGTTTTTCTGCAAGCGTCAGCTCTCCTGCCTTCCTCCGAACGGGAATACGCGCACCTAAACGAGCCAGAGTTTCCTCTGCCTCCTTCTCCAGCTTGCTCCAGTTCAGCCACGCCTTGCTTCCTTTCGCCGAAATGCGATCCAGCATGACATTCTCCACTACGCTAAGCTGTGCAACCAGTGCGGTATCAACCTCCTGATAAACACAATGGATGCCCAATGACTTGGCATCCCCTGGCGAACTGATATGAGCTTGCTGTCCATCGATTACGATGGTTCCTTCATCCTGGCTGTAGGCCCCTGATAAAATTTTCATCAGCGTGCTTTTGCCCGCGCCATTGGCGCCAAGCAGCGCATGGACCTCACCGCTTTGCAAGATAAAATCAACATTCCGGAGAGCGGGAATGCCGGAAAAAGCTTTCCGGATTCCCTTCATTTGCAATTGTTTGTTTGCACTCATCGTTTGCATCTCTCCATCCCTGCATGTGCATATTGCTTAGGGCAAGCCCTTATTTCAATGCTTCCAAATCTTTCATCCAATCCTCATAACCTTGTGTGCTGCTTCCCCAGCCTTCTACATGCTCGGAAAGTTGTGTAGTGCTGACTTTCTCTTCTGGCAACGCATCACGGTGAACGTATACCGGCTCCAGAACGACTAAAGGCTCATTTGCATCGCCTTTGAATTCTTTGTACAAAATACGAACTTGTACGCGGCCGATATCTTTAGGATCAACAGCTGCCGAAGCGACCCAAGGGCTCGTTTTGTCTTGAATCATTTGCAGATCCTCATCGCTCATGTCGATGCCGTATACTTTAATTTCTGTACGGCCAGCTTGCTGAATAGCACGGGAAGCGCCTTTTGCAAACTCATCCCAAGCCGCCCATACTGCTGTAATATCGCCTTTGTTCGGGTATTGGCGCAAAATGGCTTCCATCTGCGATTGCGTATCAAGCGCCGGGTTGTTGGCATTACCGAAAGCGGCAATTTCTTTAATGTCAGGATATTTCTCTTGGAACTGCTTGTAGGCCACTTGGCGGCGCTCCATTGGCGCAAAGCCTGCTACCCATACTTTAACGATATTGCCTTTGCTGCCAGCATCTTTAGCGAGCTGCTCCAGCGTAATTTCAGCCATTTTCTGGTCATCCTGCTGCAATACAGGCACGCCATCCACTTTCACATCTGCATCGAATACGACAACAGAAATGCCTTGCTCTTTCGCTCTTTTAATTCCCGCTTCGAGCGCCGCAGCTTGTCCATGGTCAATCAAAATGCCGTCAAAGCCTTGGTTGATTGCTGCATCAAGGTTAGAGGACATTTTCGCCAAGTCATTGTCGGATGCGAAAACCGTTACTTCTCCGCCAAATTTTTGAGCTTGCTCTTTCACCCCTTCTACATATTGAGATGAAAAGGTTCCTGTATTAAATTGCATAACAAGCGCAAGTTTTTTACCCTTTAATGCTGCCAAATCGCTGCTTCCGCCAGCTGCATTGTCTGCTGTAGCTTCAGCTGATGCTGTCGGCGAGGCCGATGCTTCACCTGCCGGCGCATTGTTTTTTGCCGCTCCGCAAGCCGATATTACCAGCAGTACTGCAGCTAGAAAAATTGTTAACGAAAGCTTACCCCATTGTTTCATGTTCTTTCCCTCTCCCCATCTCATGTCTCTATCATCAGTGTATTGCTTCTTTGCAATCATATCATTTTATCCCACTATGTCAATCGGAATTTAGTATATTGTCGAAAAAAATCGTTTGACGCGACAATTGTCATTATAGTAACGCTTTTCAAAAATTGCAACCTCATTTTAATAGCTGCAATTGCCCGAGCACCAACCGCCGCAAATGCAAAGCAGCCGCTGCTTGAAAGCCCGTTAGGCCTTTCAAGCAGCGGCTGTATTCAACTATGTCCGAATGCTTTACAAAATTATGGCGATCAGGCCACCGGAACCCTCGTTAATAATCCGGCCCAGCGTTTCCTGAAGCTTGTAACGCGCGTTGTCCGGCATCATCGCAATTTTGCCCTGAATGCCTTCTCTTACGAGCGAATGCAGCGAGCGGCCGAAAATGTCGGACTCCCAAATTTTGATGGGATCGCTCTCGAAATCCTGCATCAAATATCGTACGAGCTCTTCGGTCTGCTTCTCCGAGCCTATAATCGGCGCAAATTCCGATTCCACATCGACGCGGATCATATGGATAGATGGAGCTGTTGCTTTCAGCCTTACGCCGAATCTTGAGCCTTGGCGAATGAGCTCCGGCTCCTCGAGCGCCATCTCTGCAAGCGTGGGAGCTGCAATGCCGTAGCCCGTCGCCTTAACCATTTCCAGCGCTTCGGCGAATCGGTCATATTCCCGCTTCGCGTGGGAAAATTCCTGCATTAGCTGAAGCAAATGATCTTTGCCGCGAATTTCTACGCCGACCACTTCCATCAAAATCCGGTCATACAGCTCATCCGGCGCATACAGGTCGATCTCGGCTACGCCCTGCCCCATATTCATGCCGCTGAGTCCCGCCCGGGCGATAAAGTCGTAATCCATAAACTGCGCGACTACCCGGTCCACATCCCGTAAACGGCGAATATCCTTTACCGTATCGCGGACCGAGTTTTCATAGTTGCTGCGCAGCCAGTGATTTTCATTAAGTACCATTACCCAGCTTGGCAGATTCACATTGACTTCATGAACAGGGAACTCGTAAAGCACTTCGCGCAGTACCGAAATAACTTCCTCTTCCCCCATCGTTGCTACGCTGAGCGTAATGACCGGAATATCATATTTCGTTTGAAGCTCGGAGCGCAGCTGCAGCGCTTCCTCGCTGCGTGGACGCGTCGAATTAATAATCAGCACAAACGGCTTGCCTACTTCCTTCAGCTCGCTGATGACCCGCTCCTCGGCCTCTACATAGGAGCTGCGCGGGATTTCTGCGATAGAACCATCAGTCGTTACGACTACGCCTAATGTAGAGTGCTCCTGGATGACTTTGCGCGTGCCGATTTCCGCTGCTTCCTGGAAAGGAATCGGATCATCGAACCACGGCGTTGTAATCATCCGCGGCCCATTTTCATCCTCATAGCCTTTCGCACCTTCTACCGCATAGCCGACGCAATCGACCAGCCGTATATTTACTTCCAGCCCTTCGGCTACTTTCAATTGCACCGCTTGGTTTGGCACAAATTTTGGCTCGGTTGTCATGATGGTTTTGCCCGCGGCGCTTTGCGGCAGCTCGTCTACGGCTCGTATACGATCAGCCTCACTCGTAATGTTAGGGAGCACCACCGTTTCCATGAACCGCTTAATGAACGTTGATTTGCCCGTCCGGACAGCCCCTACAACACCGAGGTAAATATCCCCACCGGTACGTTCGGCTATGTCCTTGAAAATGTCTACTTTCTCCACTGAATATCCCCTCCCAATTGATTTCCCGGTTCGCCGCCTTCCACCGGACAAGAGGGCAGGCCAGCGACGCAACTCGTACAGCTTTTAGGACTAGTAATATCCTATTGTTCCAACTCTCCGATTATGACGATTGTTATGAAATCTTTTAAAGCTTCTTTCACGTTCTTGCCCTTCCAAGATTGAGTTATATGAGAAATGCCGCTGCAGTATGCCAATACAGCAAAAAATCCTCCAAACCGATTCTTGAGGAATCAAGCTTGGAGGATGCCAAAATCATAGCCTATGAACATCAATTGATATGAAATTTACGATACCGCCTGCGGCTGCCCGTCCACCCAATTATAGACGGGAGCCTTTACTGGCACAAATACATCCCGCTCGACCAACAGCCTGCGCAGGTCGAAATCGGCGGCGAAGGACGTTTCGCCATCCTTCTGGATCGCCTGCATGAGATCAGGGCCATAATCCGCATAAATCTGGCCTTTCTCGTCCAGCATTGCCGCCATCGTCAAGCCTGAGTAGCTGCTGACAATCGTAGGCGCTTTTTTGCCAAGCAAATTGTAATCCACATAATAAAAGCCCGGGTAAGCCTCGTCGCCCTTCGGCAGCTTGCCCGCATTAGCAGTGGAATACGCCTGCACCCAGCTCGAAATATCGTTAATCTGCTGATAAATGCGCAAATCCATCAATCGAACTTTAGGATCTGTTTCTTCATCCGTAATTAAAAAATAAAAATTGCCGCCCTTCTCAAATGCCGCGGACGGAATGTCACCCAAATACCCTTTTCCTTGCAGCGGAACGAAATCAAGGATGAACTTCTCATATAACGGCGTTTCAGGCGTGCTATTCTTAATTGGCAGTACACCCGTATCTGCCTTATACTCATCAATTGCGGCCTGTACATTGCGGACCGCCTCTTTCGGAGCGCCTTGATTTTGCGATAGGCGATCATTCGGATACATGCATCCAGTTAACACCAGCAGCACGGCGGCAGCTGCCAGCAGCGCTGCCCTCCGCGCCCATAGCCCGCGGCTAACTGGATGCGCAAGCACGAAATTAAACATTTTAACGCGTCCCCCTATCTCTCCAGCCTTACCAAAGCTTATCATCTTCCTCGGCCTGTTTTGCCAGCTGCCTAAGCACCGCTGCGCGCAGCGGGTCCATCGGAATTTCGGCCTGCACCTTGCCTTTCACGCGCGCCTGGCAAGACAGCCGTATGCCGTCTTCCATGCCTGCAAGCTTGCGCCGTTCCACTTCACCGATTGGCATCAGCTCGCTGCCTGGCTTTACTTCCATTTTGCACATAAAGCAAGCGGCATTGCCATCGCAGCGCGTTCTTACCGCAATACCCGCTTGTCTTGCAGCGTCCAGCAGCGTTGTACCAGGGCGCACCTTAATGGTTTTGCCAGCAGGCAGAAACGTCACCTCGGCGCTCATATCAGCTGCCCTACCCGCTGCTCCGCAATCCAGCGGCGCACTTCCGCTTTCAGCGCTGCACTGAGCTGATTGCAGCTTTCCAATTGCTCTAGCGCTGGTTTATGGCGGGCTTCATCCTCGCAATACGCTTCAATAATCAGTTCATAACGATCTGGACGATCACGAAGCACATTAAACCATAGCTCATGGGCCAGCGGCACAACAGACACGGTCGCAGCGGGTGCAGAGCCGCCTCTGCCAACCTTTATCTGCTCTGCGTAAGGCAGCAGCAGCGAACGCACCTGCGTCTCGTAGCAGCTGTCGTGTGCTCGCACAACAAATCCGCCTACAAGCTCAACGGGTACCCCGTCGATGAGATAGTGGCTCAGCCTGGAACGGTAAATACCCGTCTCATCCAATACAGGCATATCTGTGGAAAAAGGCTGCAGCAAGGCATGAAGACGAGCGACGTCAGCCTCATCGGTGTATAAATCCAAATCTCTAGGTTCGCTGTTCAGCGCCGTGCCTCTCAGCATAAGCCCTGCGCTGCCCCCAACGATCCAAGGAGCACCGCTTCCGGCTGTCAGCTGGGCAATGGAGGTTAACGCTTGCTCGATTTGTCCTCTAATGCTCATCACTTGCACTTCCTTCATCAAATTAATGGCGGCGCACTCTGCTCTATCAACTCCAACTACCCGTTAAAGCAACAAATGACGAGGTGGTGAAACTTATAAATGCTTATATTTTAAAAATAAGGCTTGTTAACCGCTTTAATGTTCACATCAACCGACTTTACAATCGCCTGGCAAGCAAGGCGATAGCCTTCTTCAAACTCTTCCGGGTCCATACGATCCCATTCCTGATCCGTTATCCCTTCAAGCCCGCTAGCCCCTTCAATCACATGACAGCGACAACGGGCGCAGGTGCCCCGTGTGCAAGAGAAAGCAAAATCCACATTATGCTTCATGGCCAAATCCAGCAGCGACAGCCCGTCCTCCGCTTCTACAATCGCCGTTTTCGTTCTCCCCGTAAGCTCAATCATAAACGCAACCGTCCCCTTCTCTATCTGGATGTATGTATGCCCCTCGTATAACCGTTAAATAATGGAAATGACTCCGCAAATAAAACCAATGACCAGCAAAACAAAAGCAATCAGCGATAAAATAAATTTGACGATCCCCTTCGTCTTAATCCGGGCAAATGTAATGATAACCGCCGAAATGGCCATTAAGCCGATGCCGATCAGCGAAACCCACATTTTCATCATAGCATCCATAGTCGACTCTTCTCCCACTCTTCACCAATGTAATAAATGCAACCCATATTATATCATTGACTGCAAAAAAGGACAAAAGGCGCAAAATTGCCGCTGCGGAATCGCTCCGCTGCAGCAAAGCTTTGCGCTTTTGCCCAAATATAAGGATTTGTTACTTCTTGATCATCATTTTGACAAGCGATTCCATGCTGCCCATATTCATGCCGGTCGCCTTAACGGCTTTGACAATATCGTTTATAGTCGATTCCGCAACAGGCACCTTCGCCATCTCTGCCACTTGCTTGATCAGCTTGCGTAGTTCGGCTTCGTTCTGCATTGTCGAATCCGTTACACCGCTGGCCAGCTTCTTGACCGAGTTTTCGGAAATATTTTTGCCCGTTTTTTTATTGATTGCGCCGAGCACGTCTTTTGAAATATTTTTTCCCATGCACTAACCTCCCATCGCAATCGCTTCAGCTCGTTGCTCTTAAGCTTTAGCTCCGATGGGATATCATATGAGCAAGGAAATCGTTTGGTGTAGGCGCCTGTCTTAGCCGATGCTTTCAATCTCATGGGTTTTTAACCGGCCCATAAGATGCTCAACGGCTGCTTTTGGCGAAAACTCCTCAAACAGCACCTTATACAATTGCGAGGTAATCGGCATTTCAACCTCATAGCGCTTCGCCAGCTCAAACGCGGCACGCGTCGTACGCACGCCTTCAACGACCATGCCCATCTTGGTGAGCACGTCGCCAAGCGGCGTACCATCCGCCAGCATATGCCCCGCACGCCAGTTGCGGCTGTGCTGGCTCGTACAAGTAACGACCAGATCGCCAACGCCGGCAAGCCCAGCGAAGGTGAGCGGATTGGCGCCCATGGCAGCGCCTAAGCGTCCAATCTCTGCAAGGCCTCGCGTCAGCAGTGCCGCTTTGGCGTTATCGCCGAAGCCGAGCCCGTCGGATAAGCCAGCACCGAGCGCGATAATATTTTTAATCGCGCCAGCTACTTCAACGCCTACGACATCCGGATTCGTATATACGCGAAAATCGGAGCTCATGAAAGCATCCTGTGCTTGCTCGGCAGCTTTCATGTCCGCCGAAGCGACAACAACGGTTGTAGGCTGGCGTTTTATGACTTCCTCCGCATGGCTCGGGCCAGACAGCACCACAATTTGCTCAGTTGTACGGCCTAGCTCTTCGGAAAGCACCGTCGTCATCCGCTTCAGCGTATCGGCTTCAAAGCCTTTTGTCGCATGGACGCAAAGCGTCTGAGCTGGAAGATAAGGAGCAGCCTGCTTCGCCACTTCCCGCATGGCGCCGGATGGAGCAACGAATAGGGCAAGCTCCGCTCCGCTGAGCGCTTCTTGCAAGTCGGTCGTTGCCTTAAGACCTTCAGGAAGCGTTACGCCTGGCAAATATTTAGCATTCATGCGGCTTTCATTGATGCCGCTAGCCTGCTCCGCATTACGCGTCCACAACAGCACCTCATAGCCGTTGCGAGCCAGAACGGAAGCAAGCGCTGTTCCCCAGCTTCCCGCTACAAGCACCGCAGCGCGGCGCGCTTGTTCGGTCTTTGCTTTTGCCATATTGGACTCACATTCCTTTCTTTGCGCCAAGCTTGTTCTCCGTTCCCTTAAACAGCTTCACAATATTCGCCTTATGACGAACAAACGCGAATACGCATAATACAAGGCTCGCGCAAAGCAGCGGCAAAGAGCTAGTAAACAAAGCAATAAAGATCGGCGTCAATGCTGCGAACAGCAAGGAACCAAGCGATACGAAGCGCGTAATGGCAATAGCAAGTATAGCGACGATACCCGCAAGCAGCGCTGGCAAGAAAGCAAGCGTTAAAATGACACCAACGGTTGTCGCGATGCCTTTGCCGCCTTTAAAACGAAACCAAATCGGCCAGTTATGGCCAATAATAGCTGCAAGGCCGCATAAAGCAGGCGTCCAGCTTGCCGCGTCGCCTCCGCTGAGCCACTCTCCCAGCAGTACAGCTACTACCCCTTTTGCAATATCCAGCAAAAAGACCGTAATACCCGGCCCTTTACCAAGCACGCGAATCGTATTCGTCGCCCCGGCATTGCCGCTGCCATGCTCGCGAATGTCAATGCCTTTCAGCCATTTCGCGATGACGATGCTGAATGAAACGGAACCTAATAAATAACTGATAATAACTGCAATGGCTGAGTACAGCACGCCTCTTCTCCCCTAATCCTCGTCTGACTTGCGACGTGTAAATAACCGTAGCGGCGTGCCTTCGAAATTAAACGCTGCCCGTATTTTATTTTCCAAATAACGCTCATATGAGAAATGCATCATCTCTGGCTCATTGACGAAAATGACAATCGTCGGCGGTTTTGTCGCCACTTGTGTCACATAGTTGATTTTCAGACGTTTGCCTTTGTCGGTTGGCGGCGGGTTGTAAGCAACCGCATCTCCAACAATATCATTCAGCAAATGCGTCTGAATACGCAAAGCATGCTGCTCCGAAACGTGATTCACGACAGGCAGCAGCTTATGCAGACGGGACTTCGTAAGCGCGGATAAATAAACGATCGGCGCATACGACATAAACAGGAAGTGGTCGCGAATCGTCTGGGAGAAAGCTTGCATCGTTTTCTCGTCCTTCTCGACGACATCCCATTTGTTGACGACAAAAATAGATGCTTTGCCCGCTTCGTGCGCATAGCCTGCAATATGCTTGTCCTGCTCGATAATGCCTTCCTCGCCATTAATTAGGATGAGGGCAACGTCAGCGCGTTCAATTGCTTTCATCGCACGCATAACGCTGTATTTTTCCGTGGATTCGTACACTTTGCCGCGCTTGCGCATACCAGCCGTGTCGATCAGCACGTACTTCTGTCCATCGCGCTCGAAAGGCGTATCAATAGCGTCGCGAGTTGTACCTGCTACATTGCTGACGATCACGCGTTCTTCGCCAAGCAGCGCATTTACAAGCGAGGATTTGCCAACGTTTGGACGTCCAATCAACGCAACGCGAATAACATCTTCCTCGTATTCAACATCTTCGATTTCTGGCAGCTTCGATACGGCAGCATCCAGCAAATCGCCAATGCCCATGCCGTGGGAGCCGGAAATGGCAATCGGTTCGCCAAAGCCTAAGCCATAAAACTCGTATACCTCGTCCATACGTCCCGCATTGTCTACCTTGTTAATAGCGAGTACGATAGGCTTGCGGGAGCGAAACAGCATTTGTCCCACTTCCTCATCCGAATGGGTGAGGCCCGCTTTCGCATCTGCCATAAAAATAATGACATCTGCCTCTTCAATTGCCAGCTCGGCTTGCATCCGAACCGATTTCATAATTTCATCTTCACCATCAATTTCAATGCCGCCTGTATCTACAATATTAAAGGCTATGCCATTCCATTCTCCGGTGCCGTACAGCCGATCCCTCGTAACCCCCGGCTTATCTTCTACAATTGCCAGCCTGTCGCCGACTATCCGATTAAATATGGTAGACTTACCCACATTCGGGCGCCCGACGATGGCGATAACAGGTCTTGCCATAGTTATCGATTCACTCCTTCAGTAATTCTCACGCTTACCATCATAGCAAAAAACAGCCGCCTTGGCTAACTTTTCATGTTAAAGGTGATTAACGAGGATAATGACGCCATTTTTTAGATTATGGGCATTGGCATTCAAAATCTTCTCCAGCAGAAAAGCTGTCTGCTCCAGTTCCTGTTCATTGTCTGTAAAAAAGATCGGTGCACCGCCTCCTGCGACATCCCGGTTGCTCGAAACGACTGCAACAATATTCGCCATGTTCAGCCCTCCTGCTTATTGACTTTCGCTTCTGTAGGCATGCGCACAGCCGATTCGAGAATCGGAACGCGTCCGATCACCTTGAGCGCCTTGCTCTTGTCCCTGTCCTGCGGAAGCATAAATACGGCAAGCCTGCCGTCCTTCATATCGAGCTTCGCCATTGGAATTAAGGCCGGTTCGCCATCATCCCGGTAAACGCCCAGCATCGTAGCCAAATCGTACAAAATCGCTTGGCGCTGGCCCAAATTACCCATTGTAACCTTGCTGTTCGCGTTGAGAGGCGTCAATATAAAGCCCATTCCGCGTTCGCGAATGATATCCTGATTTGACTTAAGCCCCACATTCATAATATAAATGTCGCCAACGAGCAGATCCGGCCCATCCATACGCACTTCCGCTGTTTCCGCCGAAATAATATGGGACAGCGTTTTGCCCGAACGAAAATGATGGACGATCAGCAGCGATAAGCCTCCTGCCAGCAGGCCGACCCAGAGATTGACCATTACCGCAAAAAGGCTGGTAAGCAGCGAGGACATGATTACGAGGTAATTGCGCCCTTCAAATACCATCGCGATGCCCTCGATATAAGTCGCTCCGCGGCTGACGAGCTCCAAGCTGTCGATTTTCGTCAGCGTCTCGCGCTCCATTTTTCTGACATCCCGAAATTGCTGTGCTGCTAATGATAAAAAGGTAATAGCCGTATAGTCTTTACTATATAGCGCAGGAACGGCTACTGCACCGAGTGCCGCCGCAATAACGCCTAGCGAAATATGGATAATTCGGCCGTGAGGATAAGTCGGATATTGGCGATAATCGGTTCTTAGCATCAGCAGCCTCGCAATAATACCGAATGCCATTCCAAGCAATACGCCAAGCAAATGCTTATTCGCAATTAAATAATGGCTCATTTTGGGGAGCTCCCTCCTTTATTTCTCCAGCCCGCTTCCGCTCCCGCCACCTTGCTGTAAGAAGCTCGGAGCAAGTGGAAAGCTATACTGATGAGCCTCGCACAGGCAAAAGCGAGCCAAAAGCTGTCCCACCAAGCCAAGGAGCCAATGCGAGCCATGTAAGTGCCACTTGATAAGAGCCCATTCGCCAATTCCGCCATAGCAGCCGCCAGCAGCAAAATACCAAATTGATGGCCCGGCTTCACTGAAAAAGCGGCTACGAGCAAACCGCCGAGCAGCCCTCCATCCCAAGCGGGGTCAAGCCAAAAAAACACCGGATCAAGCCGGTATAGCTTTTGGATGGCACCCAAAATAATACCGGTCAAGCAAGCACACAACAGCAGATATCGCCTCGATTCTCCGCCTGCCCCTCTGCGAAACGACCAGCAGACAGCGACTGCCACAATCATTATGCTTGCATAAATCTCAACGGCCGTCCCATAAATGGTTACATGATAATGAAACGGCTGGGCAAACAGACATAAAACGGCAACGATCAGCTTTGAACGCCCTGCTCCGACATATTCCGCCCAGCCAGTCGTCATTAATATGAATGCCATAATCATAATCCAGAACGACAAATATCCTTCGTTCACAGCCAAATCACCCCACGTGAAGCTATTATGCGCCAAAAAAAAGAGGCTATTCCTCATTATGAAACATAAGGAACAACCTCTTCTTCACCTTATTCACGGACTCCTTACAAATGTTTACCTAATAATGCTCTAACCTGTACCAAAGAGGATGGCAGCAACTTATCCATTTGCTTCTTGGATTTGAACTGAAACTCCTCCAGTCTCCGAAGCACGTTGGAGCGAATATAATCTTTGTCTGTCTGGTGCCGCTCCAGCAAACGCTCATAAATAGGCAAAAGCGCGGGATCTATTATCCCTGTCAGTGCCTGTAGAGCAATAAGCTTTACTCGTACTTCTGAATCGTCGAGCCTCTGGATAAGTTCGCTTGCATACATCCCTTTTTTGCTAGATTGGCCTGCCTGGTAAACAGCATGAACTCGAATTTCCACATCCGGATAAGTGAAAAAAGGCAGCAGCATAGGCAGCATTTCAACTTCCGCCGCATGAAGAATGTAGCAGATGAACCGAAACGTTTCAGCATCTGCCGCCGCTGGCAGCATGCTTATGAGCTCTTCATTAAATTGCTGATCCCCTTTGGGCATATACCAGTGAATGACCTGGATGGCACACAATCGATTTTCAGCACTGCTGCTCGTTAATTCTTCATGAATGAGCCTCGCAGCCTCGGCAAAATTTTTCTTGGCCAAAATTTGCAGACATAATTGGCGTACTTCGTTTGAAGAGCTTTCATATTGCGAGACCAGAAAAGCAATCGTCTCAGCCGTTATATTTTTCAGCTTGAACATTCCGTTTAATGCCTCAAGTTTTACAGACTCATCTAATGTAGATTGATAGAGCTCGGTGAGTTCCCGTTCATCTCCGCCACGCCGCATACCGAACCAGCTGGTTTCATAGCCAGCAATGATTTCATCGAGCCAACGCTCGTACCAGTCCAGAAAATTTGCTTCAAAGGTAACGAATGGTTTTTGGTAGTCGAGATCGATATAAACGACCTTACCGCGATGCTCGCCTGTTATCATTAACATCGTCTCATACGTGCAGCCCTGCTCCCCAATGTTCAGCAAGCCTTGAAAAGCTTTCGCCTGCTCTTCTTCATACTGCTCGTCACTTATATTGCTATCATCATGCAGCGCAGGGTAGTCAGCTTTCCATTGCTCCTTGGTCAATTCAGGACGTATAGAAGATGGCTTATCCATTCGCTCAAGCTCAATGGACTGTTTTTCCCCTAGAGGGTGAATGCCATAATAAGGCCCCGCTCCCCCGTTGCCAATATTCGTCAAAAAAGCGGCATATTCCACAGGCAAAACGATGCCGTGTTTTTGCTCAAATTCGCGGAGCTCCTCTAGTCCAAGCGGTTCATGCAAACGATATTGATGACTGTTAGCTCCAAATAGCTGATAGTTTGCATCCACCTTAGCCGCGTCCTTTAGCTTCCGCTTAATACGCTCTAATTGATTATGTATCGTCATTTTATTCCACCTTTTCGAGAAGGCTGCCCGGCTGTATTCTGAAATGTTAAAATGCAAAAGGCCAAGCTGCTGCTTGGCCTTTTGAGCGAACATATATACGTCAATGCTCGCTGTAAAACGCAATAACGTATTATTTCAATTTATTCAGTTTGTCGCCGAAACGCTCAGCCAGCGAGTAGCTCATGCTTTGGCTGTTCAAGCTAACATTAGGATTGTTCAGTTCCTCTTGTTTAGGAGCGCGCTCGCGTTGTTGTCTTTCTGGCTTTTGCGGTTGCTCAGGAGCTTCTTCTGTTTCCTTGATGCTCAGGCTAACGCGTTTTTCAGCAGGGTTGAAGTCAAGAACTTTCGCTTGAACTTCTTGCCCTTCTTGCAATACCTCGAAAGGAGTCGCAATATGACGGTGAGCGATTTGGGAAATGTGTACCAAACCTTCAACGCCTGGAGCAATTTCAACAAATGCGCCGAAAGTAACGAGGCGACGAACTGTACCTGTTACGATATCGCCAATGTTGAATTGGCTTCCAGCTGTTTCCCAAGGACCTGGTTGAGCAGCTTTCATGCTCAGGCTGATTTTACCAGCAGCCGGATCAACTTTAAGAACTTTAACCGTTACCGCTTGACCTTCAGCTACTACATCTTTAGGATGAGCAACGTGCTGCCATGAAAGCTCAGAAACGTGAACGAGACCGTCAACGCCGCCGATATCAATGAATGCGCCAAATGGTGTCAAACGTTGAACAGTACCTTCAAGCTGCTGGCCTGGCTCAAGAGCCGCGATCAATTTTTGTTTGTTGCCTTCAAATTCTGCGTCCAATACTTCTTTCGCAGACAAAATGACTTTGCCGTTCTCTTGGTCGATTTCTTTCACTTTTACGCGAAGTGTGCGGCCTTTGTAGTCGCTGAAATCTTCTACAAAATGACGCTCAACCATCGAAGCCGGGATAAAGCCGCGTACGCCAACATCAGCGACAAGGCCGCCTTTTACAACGTCAGCTACGACAACTTCAAATACTTCGCCGCTCTCGAAACGAGCTTGCAGCGAATCCCAAGCGCGCTCGCCATCTACGCTTTTCTTGGAAAGAACAAGCTTTTCTTTCTCGTCATCAATGCTGATAACTTTAAGCTCAACTTCTTGGCCTACTTGTACGGCATCGTTTGCATTATCCAATTGAACTGCGGACAGTTCGCGAATCGGGATAACACCGTCATATTTATATCCAAGGCTTACGTAAGCTTGGTTATCTTCGATTTTGACGATCGAACCTTTAACTGTATCCCCTTTTTTCAAGGATACGAAATTATCCATAGCCTCTTGATTTTCCGCTACTGCGGACTCTTGCACATTGGTTTCTTCTGACATTGAAATAACCTCCTCAATTCATCCAACAACTTTTCAACTTACAAATTTATTTAAATCCGCCAACGTTCTAAAGTGAAACATTAAGCAGCATTTAAAACAGCTATGTTTATTTGTTCGCTGCAATAAGGGCGCGAACATCCTTCATAATCGCATCCGTAAGGCGGTCCAGCTTATCCGGTGAAGAATCATCAATAAATGCGGTAAGATCAACCGGCTTGCCATAATAAACCGTTACTTTGCGAAACAAGGAATAATTACCCACAATTGCCACAGGTATAACAACCGCATTGCTGCGAAGCGCAATCATTGCCGCCCCCTTCTTCGCTTCCCCGCCTTGATTGCGGCGAGAGCCTTCCGGGAAAATACCCATTACATTGCCTTCCTTCAGCAGGGTGATCGCTGATTTGATCGCCTCTTTGCTTACGCCTCCGCGCTTAACTGGAAAAGCTCCAAATGCCCGAATGAGCGGTCCGAAAACCGGAATTTTAAACAATTCCGCTTTCGCCATATAATGGACTTTCCGTGGAACCTTGACGCCGACCGTAGGCGGGTCAAAATTGCTGACGTGATTGGCGCATAAGATGACCGGCCCGTCAGCAGGTATATTCTCAAGCCCTTTGGCTTCAAGACGGAATAGGCATATATAAAGCACGCGGAGAAGAAATCGGAACAACAGGTATAACATAGTTTACTTCGCCCCCGCCAATTTGGTTCTGCTTAATTTGACAATAGCTTGAGCGACCTCTTCAATCGACATCGCCGTGCTGTCCAGCAGGATTGCGTCTTCAGCGCGGACGAGCGGTGAAATTTCCCGCTGTTCATCCAGTTGGTCACGCTGCGAAATTTCTTCTGCAAGCTGTTCCAGCGTCACCGGCTGCTTGCCGACTAGCTCCTTGTACCTGCGAAGCGCACGCTCCTCAACGGATGCTGTTAAAAAAACCTTCAACTCAGCGTTCGGAAGCACATGGGAACCGATGTCCCTGCCATCCATTACAACACCTTTTTCCTCAGCCAGCCTGCGCTGCGCTGCGCCAAGAAATTGTCTGACCGCTTCATTCGCCGCATAATGAGACACATTCAGCGTCACATCGCGTGAACGGATTTGTTCGGTGACATTTTCCCCATTCAAAAATACAGTCTGTCCATTGTCGCCTGCCTGCAGCTTAATGTCCAGATGCGTCACATGGTCAGCAAGCTTGCCAGCTTCCTGCGGCTTAATGCCCGCCTGCTGCGAACTATAGGTCACGGCTCGATACATAGCACCTGTATCAATGTATACATATCCTAATTGTTCGGCAACTTTACGCGCTACTGTGCTTTTCCCTGCCCCAGCAGGTCCATCGATAGCAATGTTGATCCGCTCGCCGTCACCGTCTTGCTGCATCACTAAAAGTCAACCCCCCTTATGTCGAGATGGCTGGCTTGATACACCGTGACAGATGCGACGCTAACCTCTCAATAAAAAAGCAGGCTTTGCCTGCGGACGTGAAAATTATACCACACTATACGAGCGGATGCAAAAACACCCTCCACCTTGCTTTCAGGTATTTGAACGCATTATGAAGAAACCTGTCCTTGCAGACGGGTTCCTTCCATGCGCTCGGCTCCCGACAGCAAGTGTCTGACCGTGCTGCTTTGCAGCACTGTTTGCGCAAGCAAACATGCGATAAGCAGCGCGGCAGCCACGATGCCGAGCCCTTTTCCTATTTTATCAAACGGAACTGAAAAAGACTGGTTAGGAGCTTGTCCCTCCAGCCGTTTCCAGCTTTGCCCAGACGCGCGAGCCATGCAATCATTCCCTTCTATCCCTGTTAAAGGATAGCATGCGTAGAGGGCGGCCCAGCTATTCAGCGGTTGCGGAATTCCAGCTGGCGCTCAAAGCAATAGCGAATAATCCGCTGACGGTCTGAATCATTAATGCCGGCAAATTTAATCATCGCCTGATTGCGCCCCGTTTCAAGCTTTACAACCCTCACGATTTCCGCATTGAATGATGCATGCTCGATGGACCCATTTTTATAAGGAACAAGCAGCCAGCACTCCAGCACCTGACCTTGGGAAATCGGCCATTTCCCATCGCAAATGAACGAAATTCCGCCGCCCCCAACATCATCTGTAAGCGCCACGAAACGGACCTGATCCGGCGTTTTCACTGCGATTTCAAGCTCGGCAGCTACCCGCAGAAAATTGCGCCGCTGCACCTTTGTAATCTGATCAAGGTCCGGCTTCCGAATTTTGACCAGCTTGACGACGTCTTCCCGGAAACCAAGAACGTGGGAATTAAAGAAATGCTTGATTCCATCCTCCGATACAAAATAGACCGAAAGCTCGTCTCCCAAAAACATTCTTTTCATTCTGCCATTTTGGCTATTTATCGGGTTCTCAATCAAAAAACCTTCATCCAGCACCTCGGCAATACGCGCCTTGTACTCGATGGCAGCTTCTGCTTCATCAGAAGAAGCAATTTGGAAAAATAACATTTGATTAATTTTCGGCAACAAGTTGGCTCCCCCCTATAATGCTGTCATTATAACACGACATATAGAGAGGAGCCATATGGTTATTTACCGGAACTTGCCACTTTGTCAAGCGAAGACAGCACTTCAATCGATTCTTCCATGCCGCTGTCTGCATTAATGTAAATGCGGTAATCGCTATCATTGATCCGGCCCGTATATTCATAGCACAGCACTTCTTTGCCATCATCATTTTTGATCAGCGCCATCTGCTCTTTGGACACTTTCATATCCGGGTTCAGCGCCTTGCGCGCGTCTGCTTTGGAGATGCCTGCCTTCGGCAGCGTCCGCTTATGATGCTCGAACACATATTCATTCGCTTGCAGCGCCGCTATATCTCCATTATCAAGCGCAACCTTGACCGTCAGCTTGTCTGGATAAATCAGCACATCGTCCTGGTTGCCGACAAAGCCGAACGTTCCTGCATTATCATAGGCGTCATAGCTAACCGCCTTCATGCCGTCAAAGCCATGCTCTTTCAAAAACTTTTCAGCCGCAGCCCGCGCCTGCTCAATGTCCAGCTGCTTCTCTCCAATTTCACGGGGATCCATATAAGCGATCAGTTGGCCGCCCTTTTGCGAAAAATCCATATGGATCGTATTGCCCGACTTATGCTCGGACAACACTGCGGAATACGAAGCATATTCCGTGCCTTTGCCATTTTCAGCAACGCGAATTTCTTTGCCATCGCCTTTTTTGCCGGCAAACTTGGCAGCGCGCTGCTTAATTTCTTCCGGCGTAACAGCTTTACCGCTCAGCATGCTGATTGGGCGCTTCTCGTACATGCTTGAAACCGAAGGACCCCAGTTAATTTCCGGATAGCTACTTACCTTCTTATCGACACCTTTGAAGCCGTCGACAATTGTCTGATCGCCCTTGGCTTCCTTCGCAGCCAATGACAGCTCAACGTCCATCCAGCGCAAATGATTCGAGAGCACTTTTTCCTGCATGCCCTGCAAATCTTTTGAAATATCCTTGGAGTTGGCGTACAGCGTTTTGAGGGTTTTGAATTCATCCTCAGACAGCGGCTGCTTCGTCAAATCGCGAACGGAAGTTTTATAGGCAAAATTGGAAATGCGCGACAAAAACTCCTCCGCCTTGTCAAATGGAAGCATCGAAAGCGGCAGCTGGCTAATTTCGTTCTGCGCCTCGCTTGTTAGCCGCCATACGTTAACGAGCCCTTTTCGGTGATACGCTTGTGAGGTGGAATTGACGGCTAACGTATTGCCAAGCTGCTGATGCAGCTTATCCACATGGTAAGTTAAATTATGGAACGCCCGTTGATACTGATTTTCCGCCTTCATCAATACAGCGTTTTTCTCCTGATGCTCCTGATAGCCCCAATAGAGCGAACCTACAAGCAAAATAGCCGCAATTGGGAACAGCACCGCGCTTATCCGTCTATAAACCATACAAAAAGCTCCTTTCTTGTGCAAACCTGGTGTTAGTTTGGTTTGCTGAAAGGAGCTTTATGCATTCAATTTGTTTAAAAACTATGTTCTTCAATATCAAGATCGTCGATGTTGTTGCAAATGCACTGCTTGAAACCAGTATCTACGCCGCTGCTTTCGCGCTTGCCCCGCAAAACGAACTTCTCGCCACATACATTGCAGCGAATGGTCACTTTCACTCTGACTGCTTCCATCCCTACCTCCAGCTTACCCTAAAAATGTACTCTAGCTTTCAGTATGGACAGCTGCTTTACAATTTAACCTCTTCATCGCGCTTCAAAAAACGAAATGGCGATCGCGAGTTGGCCCGCTGCATTTTTCGGAGGCCAACGACCCATAGCACCGCCATGAACGGAATGATGAACCAGATCCAGCTGGAACGCATCGTGATCATAATCCAGTCATAGCTGCCGTGCAGCATTATCGGCAGCAGAAACGATACGATAATATAATTTCTGCGTTTTTTGCCATTGCTCTCGAACTTCGCTTTGCCTACGTAATAGCCCATCATAATGCCGAAGAGGGCATGTCCCGATACGGGAAGCAGCGCCCTCATAACGAGCGAGCCGAACGATGCGGGAGCCAGGAAGGCATACATCACATTTTCGAGCGTCGCAAATCCTAGCGATATGGAACCGGCGTACACGATGCCGTCGTAAGGTTCGTCAAACTCCGTATGATTGTAAATAAAATGATAAAGAACGAACCATTTTATAAATTCCTCTACGCCAGCCGATTGAATAAATGAAAAGACGACTGGATTATCGCCCCACCAAAGCTGCAAGCCGCGCTGCACAACCATAATCGGCAGCACGATCAGCACGCCCAGCAAGAACATCCGGACGACCATATGAATAGGCTCCGTATCGTATTTATCCTTTAAATATAAATATGTCAGCAGTGCTATTCCTGGTGCCACCGCTGCTGTCAAGACAGAGATCCACATCATCGCCGTTCTTCACCCCCCCATGCCGTGCCTGCTGCAACCACCCTCAATAACGGGAGGCCGCATATCTATTTCTACATCATCCCTGTAATAGCCCTCATTATTTTGCATCCATTCAGTATAGACCAAGATTTCGTGTCCTATTGCCCAGCGAATCCTGCTTGTCCAACCAATCAGGGATGTCCAGTTCCTCTTCATTATACAACGCTATAGACACATCGGATATACCTTTTATTATATTGACAACACCTCGCGCCATTGCCGTTTCCCTGACTCTGGAGCAGGCCAGCGCTTGTACGATTACATAAAAAGAAGAAGAGCATCAGCAGGCTTGACAGCTCCTGCAGATGCTCCGTTCATTGCGCCCTCTTCGCTTAAGCATTGCCTAGTTGAAAAAATGAGTGCATATTTCTTTCACAGCCTCGGAAGGCATGATTACTTTCCCGTATTCCTCCAACATCGCATAAGTGACCGATGTGGCTTCGCCGTATTCAGCCAGCAGGGCGATAACGGCATTGTGGCGGGACGTTTCAATCAAAGCCGGTTCCAGCGCCAGTATATATTTATTATTGTAAGCATACAGGCGCCCATCTTCTGTCAGGGCAGCGGCTTGCAGCTGTCTGCAAACCTGTATAACATCCTCGAAATCCCGAAAGGAATACATGACGATATCGCTTTGCTCAAGCGTCACTTCCATTTCGTAAATTTCGTCATCTGCGTCATCATCATCGGACGTTCTCTCTTCCGAGCTTCCGTTCATTTTGCCGCGAGTGACAATCACGACCATACCTTGGGCCGGTAGGGCAAACACTTCGACCGCTAACGGTCCGCTGGCATCGAATCCAAGTTCACTGTATGCTTGATCCATCATTTCACTGAATAGTTCGTGCACCTTTGGAATTTCGCGCCACATGTCGTCCTTCTGGATCCCTCGTTCCAGCAGGTCGTCGAACGTCAGAAATATTTTTATCTTGTCCTGACTAAGTCGTTCGATCTTCATGACAGGATCCTCCTCTGCAGCATCTGTTGTAACAGCGTATGAAATTTATAAGAAGATGTGACCAAAATGGTCAAATCAAACTATGTAACTACTTTATCATGTTCAAACTCGGATTGCACCTAAAATAGGCAAAAAGAATCGTTCGAATCTGCACTTTTTCAGTGCCTCGTTCAAACGATTCCTTCCAGAAACTGTTGGTTAATGTGTCTTGTTCGACGATTCCGCCATGATCTCCTCGGCTTGCTGTTTCAGCTCTGGATCACTGTTCATCATTGCTTCAATCTGAACCCAGCCGTCTCCGAATTTTCCGGCGGTATCGTCTGTACGCTTTGGGCCCTTGTTTACAGCCTTTTTCGTCCAATCGTTATTCCACAAGGACATCGCCTTGTGGCCAATCGTTGAACAAGCGCTCGCCAGCACGCCAGCTGCAAGTGCAGCTGTACCTGGACGCTTGCGGGCAACATAGAGAGCAGCGGCTGCCCCGGCAAGCCCTCCGAGAAGAAATCCTCTTAGCCTCATAGTAGGACAAAACCTCCTTGATTTAGGGCCCTAAAAAATCCCCATTCAATATTCGATTTCACCCTTTAGTGTGGCTTGCCTCCTCTTATTTATCCTGCTTAATAAAGGAAATCCCGCGGCCTGCAAAACACAGCATGATTGATTATGCTACAATAATACCCATTGACAACTACAACATAAATGGAGGTTCATTATGTTTAAACGAATGACCGCATCGCTCGCTGTTCTTTTGGGAACTGCATTAGTTGCTGCGGCTTGCAGCCAGCAAAGCGTCCCGTCTGGCAGCAATCTGCCGCAGGAAGGTGCTTTGGCACAGGAAAGCCCAGCAGCCGAGCAGTCGCCTGCCGCTTCTCCTGTCCTTCAGCAAGAGGAGCCAACGGCTTCGCCCCTTGCAGAAGAAGCAACGCCGTCGCCAAGCGAGGCACCGGCTGCCAAGCTGTACAAAATGGACAGCGTATACCGCTTCAAACCGCTTGACAAAGGAACGACCGATAAGGTTGTGCTGCTGACCTTTGATGATGGCCCGCACAACAAGGAGGTGCTGACCAGCCTGCTCGATACGCTCGGCAAGCATAAGGCTAAAGCGATCTTTTTCGTGAACGGCTACCGAGTTAAAGCGAACCCTGATTTGCTGACGCTCATTCATGAGCGCGGACAGACGATCGGCAACCACTCCTGGGACCACATCAACTTGAAAAAAGAATCCGCCGCCAAAGTGGAGCAGCAGGTTGCTGATGTTCAGGATACCGTCATGAAGCTGACCGGCGAAGCGCCAAAGTTTTTCCGGCCCCCTTATGGCTCCGGCAACGATAGCGTTAAAGAAATCGTCAAAAACCACGGCATGCTGTACATGACGTGGTCCAATGGTTCGCTTGACTGGGAACAGAAATCTCCCGGAAATCCTGACAAAGTTGTCGAGAGTGTGCTGGAACAGCTTCACCCAGGCGCCAACATTTTAATGCATGAGCTGGCCTGGACCGCTGAAGCGCTTGACAAGCTGCTGACGCAGCTTGAAGACAAGGGCTATGGCTTCATCGATCCGGCTGCAATTGATACGGACCTCACGAATTAGAAGCTTGGGGCAGCTAAGTGCTCCGGCAGCTTAATTCGCATATTTCAATCCGTACCAGAACAATCCTGCGACCAAACTCAAAAAGAGAAAAAACAATACATTATAATACCATCTCGTTACTTTGCTAGCGCCCGAAGGGAACTTTTTCCGTCTTGGGGGAAGGATCTCCCTTCCCTCTTCATCGATTCGGGGAGCTTCCGTTTTCTCGGGCGACGGCCCTTTGCGCGTGGCTTTCCCGAATTTTTGTACCCTGCTCATAATTGCCCTTTCGGTTCCCTCCTGAATCTGATAATAAAGCCCATAATCATATCTATCGCAAAGTGTGCAAGAATTGGGGCCCATAAGCTGCCAGTTTGTATATATATCCATCCTAAGCCGTAACTGATGGAAAACACAAGTCCAGTTGGAATCCAATGCTTTAAATACCGGACATGAATGGCTGCAAAGATGATGCTTGTCCAATATGGCCCGAAAGCGTGCTGTAAAGCGCCCCTGAAGAGCAGCTCCTCGCATACCGAGACAACGAACGACAATACGATAATATGCCAAATCGGGCGTTCACGGAAAATCCGGTCATTTACGCCGCCATCATCGGCTGCTTCATCAGGCACAAAGCGGGAAATGGACAAATCTACTAGCAGTACAACTGCCGCCAAACCTAGTCCAAACCACAAGACATTAAGCTCTTTTGGAAAATGAAATAAATGAATTATGTTCTGACGCTGAAATAAAACCCATATCAAGCCGATAATAAAAGTAAGTGCTTGCGTCATGTACAAATTAATGAGCAGCATGCGATCGTCAAGCTCGTCAACGGTCACCTTGCGCACTCGTATTTTACGGATGTCGAATTTTTTCATAACTTCCCGCCCGTCCTGGAGGTTCGTATTTTTGATGTAAATTCACCTGTACGCACAGGCAGCAAAAGAGAGCAATAATGAATACATAAATAAAAGGGAGTTTTGTTATGGAAAAGCAGCTAACCCGTTCCGCCATGTTTTACAGCATCGGTTTTATTTTTATGCTGGTTTGCGCAGTCGGCGCATTTTTCTACGGGGTACAGTACGGCAGTGAGCAGACTAAAACCAGCTACGAAATGAAACAGTTAAACAGTGAGGCTAAATCCAAGTCGACTCCATACCAGCAGCAAGATCTTGTCTCCTACTATCATACTGTATTTCTGCCCTACCGTGAATTCCAAAACGAATGGTTCAATGCTTTGAAAAAACTGGAGCAGGATGATTCAGCCGATGGCAACGCCATGTTTAAGGATTTGTCCAAGCTAGCCAAGAAAAAAGCCGGCGAGGTCGCTTCCTTCAATATGCAGCAATCGCCACTGCTCGGTGAAGCACAGACGAGCGTTATTAAAAGCCTTGAATTGTTTGAGCAAACGTCAAACAGAGCGGTGAACAAAGCGAAGACGCTCAATTCTGCGAAGCTCATCGCAGCCGTTAATGACGATTCCATTTACCAGGCAGCTGTGAAGCAATCCCTTTCCTCGCAGCAATCGTATTACAGCGCGATGATGAAATGGGCGGCTACCGTAAACAGTGATATACCAAGCGAATACAAGTTCCCGAATATTTTGGAAATCAGCAAATGGAACAAGCTGCCCCTTATTGTAAAAAATAAATTGATGGCTGACCATTTGTTGTCGCATAAGCAATTAACGAACTATTATCCACAGGATCTGGTTATCCGGATCGATGAATTTATTAAGACGGGGCAAGCGAGCAAAATGAAAATTCGCTCCATCGCTGCCATTGCTGAGCTGCTGATGAATACAGCCGCCGTGCGCAACGGCGACTACAGCAGCGGCTTCGAGCAAATGTACAGCAAGGAAGTGCTGCCGCTGCTGCCTTTCTTCACTACTACCTCGTCTTAAAAGACTGCTTGTGCTAGTCGTATTGAAACCCTTGAAGCAGGGCTATGGCCGCCATTCCTCCGGTTACATTGTGGAGGCTGCCATAGCCCTGCTTTTCTAAATATCCGCATACATTAGCGCTGCGTACGCCATGTGCGCATACGATATAAAGCGGCTTGTCATCCGCTAATTGTCCCAAGTGATGAGGAATCGTATTCATCGGAATAAGCGTAGATTGCTCCAGATGATAATAGTCCCATTCAAATGACTCCCGAACGTCAATGACTTGCCCTGCCTCTATATGTCCTTTCTCCAAAAGCTGCAAAAAAACATCCGCTTCGATCTCTTCCCAATTGTTCATGTCTCGTCTCTCCCCTTTATCTATTTAAGCAGGCAATGCATGAATCATATCAAAAAATTTCACATTTGATCAAGTTTGAGGATTGCAATTGTCCATGTTAATGCTTTAAAATGATAAAGGCTATCCTTTCTGTCATTCGACATGATTCGAGTAGCCGTTTGACTATATGAAACTCTCGCCTCGCATGCGTATGTGTGCAAGGGCGGTTTTTATTTTAGTATCACACCTGATGTAGCTTACGAAATGATTTTTACATTCGCAAAAATTTTAGGGGGCAATCTACTTATGTTTAAAGTGCTAGTATCCGATCCCATCAGCGATCTGGGCATCCAACAGCTTGTAGACGCGGAAGATATCATTGTCGATAAAAAACCAGGTTTAAGCGAGGATGAGCTCGTAGCCATTATTGGCGAATACGACGCTCTGCTCGTTCGCAGCCAAACGCGTGTAACAGCACGCATTATGGAAGCCGGCAAGCTTCTTAAAGTCGTTGGACGCGCAGGCGTTGGCGTAGACAACATTGATCTGGACGCTGCAACGCAGCGCGGAATTATTGTTATTAACGCTCCTGACGGCAATACGATTACAACTAGCGAGCACACTTTCGCCATGATGATGGCTGTAGCCCGCCATATTCCTCAAGCCTATATGAAAACGGTCAATGGCGTTTGGGATCGCAAATCCTTCCTTGGCGTAGAGCTTCGCAACAAAGTGCTCGGCGTTCTTGGCATGGGTCGTATCGGCAGCGAAGTTGCAAAACGTGCAAAAGCTTTCGGCATGGACATTCTCGGCTACGATCCGTTTATGACAGAAGAGCGTGCAGAAAAGCTTGGCATCAAGCTTGCATCGGTGGACGAAATTGTCCGTAACGCGGATTTTATGACGGTGCACACCCCGCTTACACCTGAAACTCATCATATGATTGGCAAAGACCAATTTGCTGTTATGAAGCCTGGCATGCGCATCGTAAACTGCGCTCGCGGCGGCATCATTGATGAAATTGCTCTGGTTGATGCGGTTGACCAAGGTATCGTCGCTGGAGCAGCATTCGACGTATTTGAAGTTGAGCCTCCGGCTGAGGACCACCCGTTCCTGAAGCATCCGAAAATCATCGTAACGCCTCACCTTGGCGCATCGACAGTTGAAGCGCAAGAAAACGTTGCGATCGACGTTTCGGAGCAAGTGCTGCACATTTTGCGCGATGAGCCGTTCAGCAATGCCGTTAACATGCCGCCAATTCCGGCTGGCCTGCAAAGCAAGCTTCAACCGTATTTCATTCTTGGAGAGAAGCTGGGCAGCTTCATTTCCCAAATGACAGACGGTCCGGTACAGGAAATCGTTGTCGGTTACTCCGGTGATCTTGCAGAAGTAGATACACAGCCACTGACTCGCTACGTTGTCAAAGGCATTCTGTCCCACCACCTTGGTACGGAGCAAGTGAATGTCGTCAACTCGATGCATCTTGCGAAAGAGCGCGATGTTAACATCGTCGTTCAAAAATCGCATATTGCAAAAGACTTTACGAATCTCGTAACCGTATCGCTACGCACGAAGAAGGAAGATCGCACTGTTGCCGGCACGCTGCTTACTGGCTATGGCCCGCGTATCGTTCAAATTGACAATTTCCCTGTCGATGTTACGCCAGAAGGCAATCTAATCCTGATCTCGCATAACGATAAGCCTGGAATTATCGGCCGCGTAGGTACGTTGCTTGGAACGAATGACGTGAATATTGCAACGATGCAGGTTGGTCGTCAGCTAGAGGGCGGCTCCGCGATTATGGTATTGCGTGTTGACAAAGGAACGCCTAAAGAGGTTCTTGAGCAGCTTACGAACTTGACTGAGCTGAACACTGCAAAAGAAATCAAAATCTAATACGGACTTCTGTCCATGCGAAAAACCCCGGAGTGGTCGTTGTTGACCGCTTTGGGGTTTTTGTTTGCCACTGGCTTGCTATACCCTGCACTATTCTACTCCTACTCCTATATTCCATGCCTATACCTGACAACAGGCTGCTATACACCTTCTGATCAGCTTCTACAGCCTTAAAAGTCTTGGCGTGCTTGGGTATAGCAATGCTCCGATATCGACGAGATTGAGCGCCTCAGGCCCCGTGACAACTCTATTCCATTTATTCAAATGTTTCACGAGCAACAAGATTTAATGCTTCTTTTCAACAAAAAATAGCGCTCCTATCGGAGCGCCTTGACAGCTAATGCTTTGTTTCGACAGGCAGCAGCAGCGTAAAGGTCGTCCCTTTGCCGAGTATGCTGTCTACTTCTATTTGTCCATTATGCTGGGTGATGATGTTTTTGACGATCGCAAGGCCGAGTCCTGTTCCTACAGAGGTGCCGCGCTTGCGCGATTTGTCTGCTTTGTAAAAGCGTTCGAAGATATACGGCAAGTCCTCGCTAGGAATGCCTTGTCCCTCGTCTTTAATTTGCATTTGGATATAATCGGTATGGTTAATCGTCATCGGGCTTGCTGCAATCGTCACAGATTTGCCAAGCGGCGTATGCCGCAGCGCATTATCGAGCAAATTCGTCAGCACCTGTTCCAGCCGGTCTTCATCCGCCCCTAGCAGCAGCAGCGGCATATCAGGCAGCTCGGTCTTGAACATGACTTCCCGCTCCTTGGCAAATACTTGGAACTTGCGATGCACACGCCTGATTATTTGCTGCAAATCGAACTGCCGCAAATTCAGCTCCACATGCCCGGCTTCCATGCGCGCCATATCCAGAAAATCATTGACCAGCCTGCCCATGCGCAGCGATTCATCATAAATGACCTGCACAAGCTCCTTGCGCTCCTCTGGGGAAGCCACAATATCGTCTAGCAGCGCTTCGCTGTAGCCTTGCATCATTGAAAGCGGCGTTCTAATCTCATGGGAAACATTCGCCACAAAGTCACGCCGCAGCTTCTCCAGCTTATGTTCCTCCGTCACGTTCCGAATGACCGCGACCGCTCCGCGGGCAACGCCATCCAGCAGCAGCGGAGCCATGACGACAGACCACATGCTGTTGTGCACGTATACTTTATTCGAAACATCGCGGCCTTCGTCCATGACCTTCTCGAATATATCAAGCAGCGGCCCAGGAACAGAAGAGTATGGCTTTGTGCTATCGTAAAAAGCATCGCCCCACTCCTGATTCAGATCAGCCCAGCGGTTTATAAGCAAATGTCCCGGCGGATTTGTCAAAATTATTTCGCCTTCAGCATCGAACGTAATAACTCCGTCACCCATACTGCGCAGGATGCTCGATAAATGCTCCTTCTCATGATTAAGATCATGAATGAGCTTATCGACCTGCTCAGTCATATTATTGAACGTATTCGCCAGCTCGCCAATTTCATCATTTGAGCGAATTTTCACCCGCATCTGATAATTTCCTTGCGATATCGAATCCGCAGCCTCCTTCAGCTCGAGCAGCGGCTGCTGAATTTTACGCGATAGAAAAAAGGCAAAGAAGGTCGACATCAGAAAACCGATAACTGCAACGATGACGAACAGCAGCATCACTTCATGGCTGGCATCATTTTCAAATAAATATCCGATATACGGAATAAGAAATACGCCAAGCGTCAGCAGCACGACGGCCACGAGCAAAATAATCGTCACCCACAGCTTGCCAACGACGCTATGCCACAGTAGAAAAGGAGAGTACTTCCTCCAGTTCATTACTTTGGCACCTCAAGCTTGTAGCCGACGCCCCATACCGTCGTAATCATGGCAGCAGCGTCGCCCGACACTTTGTTCAGCTTCTCGCGCAGACGCTTGACATGCGTATCAACGGTTCGGAGATCACCGAAAAACTCATAGTTCCATACATCCTTAAGCAATTCCTCACGGGAAAACACTTTATCCGGCGAAACAGCCAAATAATGCAGCAGCTCATATTCCTTTGGCGTCAAGCTCACTTCCTGACCTGCCGCTGTTACGCGGTGGGCATCATGCTCTATGACCAAATGCGGGAATACGATATTGTTGCTGGAATTGACTTCCTTCGTCAAAAAAGCAGTAGCCGAGGAGCGGCGCAAAATCGCCTTCACCCGATAAATGACTTCGCGCGGGCTGAATGGCTTAACAACATAATCGTCAGCACCTACTTCAAATCCTTGCACCCGGTTCATTTCCTCGCCTTTCGCCGTCAGCATAATGACAGGCGTCGCTTTCACTTGACGAAGACGGGAGCACATTTCCACGCCGTCAATGCCCGGAAGCATAACGTCGAGCAAAATCAGCGCATAGTCCGTAGCCGTAGCCATTTGCAGCGCAGATTCCCCATCTTCCGCTTCATCAATGACGTAGCCTTCCTTTTCCAAATACATTTTGAGCAAACGGCGAATCCGTTCTTCATCGTCAACAACCAAAATTCGGCTGGCGAAATTGGACATATTCATTAACCCCTTTCCCAATCGCGATTAATTCGTTCCCGCGTAAGAATGAAGGCCCGCTATTACCAGATTTACGCCAATCAGCGTAAATAAAATAACGACGAAGCCGATGACCGCGAGCCAAGAGGACCGCAGGCCCTGCCAACCGCGTGACAATCTGAAATGCAAATAAGCACTGTAGTAAAGCCAGGAAATAAGCGCCCAAACTTCCTTCGGGTCCCAACCCCAGAATCGGCCCCATGCAATATTGGCCCAAATCATGGCAAAGATGAGCGCACCGAGCGTGAAAATCGGAAAGCCTATCGCAATGGCACGATAGCTGATTTCATCCAGATCATCCGGGTCAACACCCTCCATGACTGGATGAATGACTGCGCCAAGCGGCTTGCGGAATACAAGGCGAAGCAAACCATACAAAATCGTTCCGGCAATAATCGACCAAATAACCGTATTGAGCTTGCGTCCGGCATTAACGCCGTTCATCCATGATGGTGCCTCAAGCTTCGTATCCGTCATGCCGAGGAAGCTGTCAGCATGGACGACCTGGCTGTTATAAGGCTTCACAATTGGAGGCAGCGTATAATCAACCGTTTCGACTTTTGATGACTCAATCCCTTTAGAATCGATTGTCGACAGCTCTTGCGAGAACTGCGCTTCATAACCAGCGGAGCGGAAACCAAATACCGCAACGAGAAAACCAATAATAATAATAATCGTATATAGCGAGAATTCGACCCAAAATCGCGATCTCCGCGCTTCCTTCGTCTCGCTTTTAAAATCAACAACCCGCAGCAAATACATAAGCCCTGCAGCAAAACCGACGGCAAAAAAGGCTTCGCCGAGCGCAGCTGTCGTGACATGCACTTTCAGCCAAATCGAGTTAAGCGCTGGAATAAGCGGCTGAACCTCCTGTGGAAAAACCGAAGCATAAGCCACGATAATAACAGTTAGCGGCAGGGAGAACATGCCCAGCAGCGCTTTACGATAAATCGCATATATAATCGTAAAAGCAATCATAATCGCCATGCCGAGGAAGGTCATAAATTCGTACATATTACTCGTTGGAATTTGACCGCTTCCTGCCCATCGTGTGAAGAAGAAGGTCAGATGGGCAGCCAGCCCCAAGCTTGAAGTGATAAACGCAATGCGTCCCCAGCGCTTCTCATGCTGAAACGGATCGCGGTTGCTCCACTTTTTCCCCGCAATCGCAATGACATAAAATAAAAAGGCAAAGCAATACAGAAAAAAAGCGGCTATAAAAGCATCACTGCTCAAATCAACTAAACTCACGCGTTATTCCCTCCGTTATCTAGCGACTTTGGATCTACGGTCACGCCAATTTTTTGAAGCGCGCCCGCCACATCCGCCCGCATGCCGTACCAGTTTTTATTCGTGTGTGCGCCAAGAGACAGCTGACCATCATCAATGCGCAGCCAAATTCTACGATGCTGCCAATAGGAGCCCATCAATAGGCCAATCATTGAAATAGCTGCGCCGACCCAGACGAAGTTCAAAGCCTTGTCTACACGAACGTTAAGCGAGGTAGAAGCTTCTGAGAAGTTGACATTTTGCATTCCGTCGACCTTGATCTCAAACTTGCTTGCTAAAGCGCCATTAATTTGATCTTGCCCGAACTTCTCCTTGTCCTTCTGCATCGGGAAATACATATAAGGCTGACCCGCTTCAGGCAGTCCCGGTCCGGTAATCAGAAAGACGAATGCTGGCGCATTAGGCTCACGTCCGAGCGTCGTCGGTTCTCCGTTCTCGCCAACTGCAAAATCCATGTAATTAGCGATCAGCCGCATTTTGTAAGGACCGAGCTCATAATTCAGCGCCGCATCCTTCATCGTCAGCTCGAACGGCCCGTATTTCTCGCCGGTCTCTTTATTAATCAGCATCGGCTTGACACTGATAAGCTTAGGCGTTAGGTCGAAGTCAAACTGATAAAGCTTCAAGCCCTTATACTTCAGCGGGCTGTTGACGATAATATCATGTTTGGCTACTTCCTCAAGCACCGGCGTCTCGCCAGCCTCGCAGCCGCTTGTACATGTATAAAGCACAGCCGCTGTTTCATAAAGCTTCGCTCTAGCTTGTCCCTTCAGCTCCGGCGGAAGCTCGTCATCCGTATAAAAATCAACGGTAAACTTTTCATTTTTGACATAATAGTTGGTGCCTTCAATCGGTACGGTCGCGCCGTCAGCAACGGTAATATAGCTGTCCATTTGCCAGCCCGGCAAGCTGCGGGCGAGTATCGAGAGCAGAAACAAAATAAGGCCGATATGATTAATATAAGGCCCCCATCTACTAAATCGGTTTTTCTCCGCAAGCAGCGCTGAGCCGTCCATATGAACGCGGTAGCGCTTCCGCTTTAGCTGAGCCGCAAACTGCTCCACCCAAGCTTCGGCAGGCTCGTCCACTTTTGCGGAATAAACCGTCTTCTGCCGATTGATGAAATGGAGATGCTTGCGAATTTGCTGCTTGCTCAGTGCCCGATATAACGGCAAAATCCGGTCCAGGCTGCAAATGACGAGCGACGTTCCGATCATTACAAGCAGCGTAATGAACCACCAGGACTCATAAGTGTGCGACAACCCCAGCATATGATAAATCTTCCCTGGGGTGCCGTATGTACTTTCATAATAAGCCGCAATATCAAAATTGTTAATAAACGTGTTTTCCTGCGGGTAAATCGTTCCGAGAGTAGCGCCGAGAAACGTCAGCACGATCAAATAAATCGCAATTTTGACGGAAGAAAAAAAGCTCCAAATCCGATCGATCGGATTTTGGTTTTTCTTCTGCGAACGCCGGGCAATGCCGTCATAACGCATTTCCAGCGGCTCACTTTGCTGCTGGTCCTCCATAAGCGGCTTGCCGCAGCTTTCGCACAGCACAGTTCCAACCGCGTTCTGATGCCCGCATTCACACTTGGTGTTATGTATAGATAACACGGAAGAAACCTCCTAATACGTTAACAGCTTCTCAATACGCTCATCGATATATTCCTCTGTCATTCCGCCAACTGTAATATCCATAATGGTGCCATCCGGCTTTACGAAAAAAGTAGTCGGATACGACTTAAGTCCATACTTTCGCTCCGTCTTCCTGTCAACATCGCGCAATATCGGATAGTTCAGCTCAAACTGGCGGACGAAATTGTTGACGGTGAGTGTATCCTCACTCAAATTAATAGCCAGAATTTCGAGGCCATCGTTTTGCCATTTGGCAAATTGACGTTCGAATTCCGGCATTTCCTTCACGCATGGCGGGCAGAACGTTCCCCAGAAATTAACGACGATCGCTTTGCCCTTATAATCGGACAACTGATGCACGTTGCCCTGCAAATCTACAAGCTTAAACTCCGGCGGTGTGCCGCCCACCTTCGGAATGCCCCCGCTTTCGCCCGAAGCAAACAAAGTTGTTCCAATCGCATATCCCCCGATAATGAGCACGGCTGACAATATGACGATTTGCATAATTTTGCGTGACGATTTCATAGGGCTTTCATCACCTGCATTTCGGTTAGTGTGTCAACATAGATAGTTCCATTATAACGAAAAGCTGGCGGCAATTGCCGCTGCCGCCGTCTACTTTTTATGAACTTTATGTGACTTGCGAGCAGCTTCGCGCAGCTCCTTCACTTCTACAGGCGTCAGATGGCGGAATTGCCCCCTTGCCAAATTGTGCAAGCCCAGCTCGCCGAACTTCACCCTTCTCAAGCGAACGACAGGATGGTTAATCGCTTCGAACATCCGTCTAACCTGGCGATTGCGGCCTTCATAAATGGTAATACGGACAGTCGATGTATTCTCTTCCGTATTAACATCCTGGTACTCAACCTCAGCAGGAGCGGTCATGCCGTCTTCAAGCTTAACGCCCTTCTTCAATTGGTCCAGCAGCGTTCCGTGAGGCACGCCCTTTACTGTCGCATAATAGGTTTTCGGTACATGATGGCTCGGATGCGTCAGAAGATTGGCGAACTCGCCGTCATTCGTCAGCAGCAGCAGCCCTTCCGTATCATAGTCCAAGCGGCCTACCGGATACACGCGCTCCCTGATGCCTGGCAAATAGTCAGAGACGATTTTGCGGCCTTGCGGATCGCTCGCACTCGTAATAACGCCCTTCGGCTTATTCAGCATCACATACACTTTCTTCTCATTTCGGATCGGCTTGCCATTCACGAGAATGACATCGACAGTTGGGTCTGCTTTCACACCAAGCTCGGTCACTTTCTCGCCATTGACTTCAACCACTCCGGCCAAAATCATTTCCTCGCATTTTCTTCGGGATGCGATGCCCGCTTGCGCTAATATTTTCTGTAAACGTTCCAATACTTTCACCTCAAACTTTATCATACCGATATGAGGCGCAAAGCACAAGCACTGTTAACCGAATATGTACATGCAAATGAAAATTGCCGCCAAAAAACCGATTAGATCGGAAAACAAGCCCACTTTAAGCGCATATTTGGTTTTTCGAATGCCGATAGCGCCAAAATAAACGGTCAGCACATAAAGCGTCGTATCCGTGCTTCCTTGAATGGTAGACGCAATCCGGCCAATCATCGAATCCGGCCCATAGGTTTGAATCAGGTCTGCGGTAAAAGCAAGCGACCCTGCCCCCGTTAGCGGCCTGAGCACCGCAAGCGGCAATACCTCGCTCGGTATGCTGAGCCAATCGAACAACGGACGAACGGCGCCAATCATAAAATCCATCGCGCCAGAAGCGCGAAACATGCTGATCGCGACCATCATCCCAACGAGATGGGGAATAATTGCAATGGCCGTACCGAAGCCGTCCTTGGCTCCTTCTGTGAAGGTCTCATAGACGGGCACTTTGCGAAAAGCCGCATAAAGCGGAATAAATACGATAATAGCGGGTATCAACCATGCCGATGCTCTTGTAAAAGCGTCAAGCAACGCCGCCACCTCCCCCCGAAGCTGCCGCAGCTCCCGTCTTGGCTGGAGGAGCAAGAGGCTGGGATGGGCCTTTAATAATAGGCGGCTTTTGCCTGCTGCGGTACCAGCGATCAGCTGCAATCGCCGCGGTGGTGGCAATAAACGTTGCGGCGAGCGTCGTGCCGACGATTTCCGCCGGATTCGCCGAGCCGTAATTCATGCGAATCGCAATTAATGTCGTAGGAATAAGCGTAATGCTGGACGTATTTAGCGCAAGCAGCGTGCACATGGCTGGAGTGGCTACAGCCGGATCTGGGCTCAGCTTCTGCAGCTCCTGCATCGCCTTAATGCCCATCGGCGTTGCTGCATTGCCTAGTCCGAAGAGGTTGGCGCTGAGGTTGCTCATAATATAGCCGAGTGCCGGATGGTTTTTGGGCACATCGGGAAATAGAAAGCGGACGATGGGACCGAGCAGCTGTGCCATTTTCTTCAACAGCCCGGCATCCTCCGCTATTCGCATCATGCCAAGCCAGAACACCATAATGCTGATCAGCCCAAAGCTGATCGTCACGCCGGCCTGCGCTCCTGTGAACGCGGCTCCGGCTACTGCATCGATTTTGCCATTGAAAGCACCGACAACGACGCTAATGACAATTAAAAACAGCCAAATAAAATTAACCATGCTTCCCGCCTCCCCAAGCAGTCAAGCGTAAACGGCGGCTTTCATCTTCATCACGAAGCAGCCGTTTCAGATTCCATTTAAAGTGGTATACTGCAGACTTATATCAACTAAACAACGCCCGAATGGCTTCGCCAGCCGCCGCCAAATAACTTTCTTTCCTTAGCCCATCGTTGAAAAAGGCATCCGCTTCGGCCTTTTTGCGCTCCGGAAGCGTAAGTCTGCTGCTTCCCGTATCATAGATTGGTACAGCTCCTATTTTCGCCCCGTTCATATACCACTCCAGCGTTCCTCTTTCGCCTAATGCATAACGCGTCGTTGCCGCATTTACCACGACAAGCCGCGAAGTCAGCTGGCCTTTTTCCTCCTCCGTTAAGGGGTAGCTGAAGCTTTGCCCTACAGCGTAAGGATAGCCGGCAAGCGCCTGTCCTTTACCCGCTATTTGGGCTAGCGGATAATGCTCGAAGCCCCAATCAAGCATATGGCGATGATCCGCCCAATCGTCTCCATCGCTAAGCGTGACAGCTGCCAGCTGCTGACCGTCACGGGTGGCGGAGCTGACAAGGCAGCGCAGCGCCTGCTTGGTGTAGCCGGTTTTAACACCATCTGCACCCTCATACATTTGGAGCATTTTATTTTTGTTCACCCATTTGTACTGCCACTGCTCATGCGGATTTGGAACCTGCTTGACCGGTGTGCTGACAATTTTGGCAAACACGGGATTGCGCAGCGCATAAGCTGCCAGCTTAGCAAGATCGTTAGCAGAGGAATAATGCCCCTCCTCATCAAGGCCATGCGGGTTTTTAAATTGGGAGTTTTTCATTCCCAGAAAAGCAGCTTTTTCATTCATCAGCACAACGAAGCCTTCCTCTGAACCGCCGACATGCTCGGCAATTGCGGTTGCTGCATCATTTCCCGAGCGCAGCATGAGGCCATAGAGCATGTCCTGCAATTTCATTTCTTCATTAAGCTGCAAATAAATCGAGGACCCTTCCTTGCCTACTGCACGCTTGCCCGTCTTGACGGTGCCTGACAGGTTGCCATGCTCTATCGCTACGATTGCGGTCATAATTTTGGTTAAGCTGGCTATAAGCATCGGCTTGTCACCGTCCTCGCTGTAGAGCAATCTGCCTGAGGTGACATCAATCAGCGCCGACGCTGATGCATGTGTACTCAGCGGTTCTGGTTCAGCCGCGTAGCCTGGCGCTGGCAGGCTTGTCTCTGTCAAGCAGAGCGCCAAACCTAACAAGAGCAGTAATCGAGCTATTTTCACATTGCTAATCATTCTTCGCGGCCCCTTTCCTATGTGTAAGTCTGATATACAAGGAAGGACTTTCCTACAGACTTTTAAACGCCTTGTACACTATATGCTTGTCTCGGCAAAATAAGACTGTAAAGTGTAGCCCGCTTACGCCCTAGCTGACGTTCCAGTACCTAACGAGCGCAGCAATATTACAATATCTATATAGGCTTAACTTTTAAAATTTATACTTTAAACGAAAAACTGCCCTTGCGGGCAGCTCTGGCCTTAAATAATGGTTGTGTCAGTTGTGCTCATATAGCCTGAGTTCATAGTGGTGCCAGTTAATTGGCTTGCACCACTGGACGAGCTTCGCATCATCGATTGCACCTTGTCAAATACATATGGTGTCGAATCAATAATTCGCTCCAGCAAATGCGTGTTGTTGTCGAGCGGCACGATTTTGACGCCTTGGGTGCCGACAACGAGGAAGGCAATTGGTGTAATGGATACGCCGCCGCCGCTTCCTCCGCCGAAAGGAGTTGCTACGGTAGCTTTGTGACTGTCATCGGAGCTGCTGGACGAAGCCGAGCTGTCACCGCTGAACCGCATATCACTACCTCCGGCTACAAAACCGAAGCCAACTTTACTGATCGGCATAATAATGCTGCCGTCTGGCGTTTGCACAGGGTCGCCTACAATCGTATTGACGTCGACCATTTCTTTAATATTTTCCATTGCTGTCTGCATAAGGCCCTGTATTGGATGCTCTTGCACAACATCTCCTCCTAATTGTCCAAATCAATTTAACGCAGGCTACGCTAATAATGTTTCCCGCGGCCGCGTATTGTATGTAATTAAAAAAAAGCAAAACCACGCCCCTTTTGAAGGAGGTGGTTTTGCTTGCCCATGAAATATTTAGCTATGCTCATCCATTATTTAAACAATATTTGGTGCCACACATGAATGCCGTGCGAGCCTTTTTTGAGTCTCAGCAGCAAAGCCAGCCAAGATCTCACCGCATGGAACATGCTGAGCTTAGCCGTACAATGCCATTCCGTCTGAAAATAAGTTCCTTGGTATACCGGCTGCACCTGGAGCACCGGATCGGCTTTAAGCAGCACGAATTGTGAAATGACGCCCAGCATCGTCGTTTTAATCGACCATACTGCCCCCGTCGTCATGGCCGTCCACATCGCGTCTCCAACGCCTACCGTTGTCGACCATTTCCATTCGGTCAATTGCACCTTTTTCAGCAGCTGCTTGACCCAGCCTCGCAAATTATCGGTAACTTCCACCGCATGCTTCAGTTTTTCTATAAACCGCTGTACATTTTCGGCGTCAATTTTCCCCTGCTGCTCTTTGGAATGCTGTACGCCCGCACGGTTGGTACTAATTTGCTCATGCAGCCGAATCATGGCCCCCTGCAATTTCATCTGCGGGATCTTCACCTTATAGTGCAGCAGCCCGTACAGCCCTACAATTCGCACATCGATATGGTCAAGCTCGCCCTTCCTAGTCAGCTTTCCATATACACGCACCGGCGAAGCAAGGGCCAGCAGCAATAAGAACAAAAAAAAGAGACCTGCCGCCGTCATCAAGCCGTAAAGGTTTCCGGGCATTTTGCTTCCTCCGTTTTCCTATTATGGATTGAATATAGTATGACCCGGCGGTCAAATCTCATTCTCTGCAAGCTTGATTAATTCGGCGGAATCTCGTCAATGGTCATTTGCCGCTCGCCGATGCGTTCAAACAGCATTTGCGTCTGTTCTTCAAGGGCGTCTTCTACATCGATGTGCTTCGGCTCTGGCAAAGCTTTAATGCTCGACAAGCCGAAATAATCGAGGAACGCTTTGGTCGTGCCGTACAAAATAGGACGTCCTATTGCTTCCGCGCGGCCCACCTCTTCAATTAAATCTTTAGAGACGAGCGACTGAATTGCTCTATCGGTTTTGACACCGCGAATTTCCTCGATATCAATTCGGGTAATCGGCTGGCGGTAGGCAACGATTGATAACGTCTCCAGCGCTGCCTGCGACAGCTGCGAACGTGTTGGCGTATAGGCCATCCGCTCAAAATAAGCTGCGTGATCAGGATGCGTCGTCAACCGATAAGCACCAGCAACCTCCGTTACCTGAACGCCCCGCTCCTCACGCGCCAAATCCCGGTGCAGCTCATACACCAAATCGGCAGCAAGCTCGGCATCAAACTGCATAATATCAGCAATTTGCCGCTTCGTCAGTCCTTCATCTCCTGCCATGAACAGCAGGCCCTCAATAATCGACTTCAACTTCTGATAATCCACTGTCCTCTGCATCCCCTCTCCAATGAATGACAATATCATCAAACAGCTGATGCTGAAAACAACGAATATGCTTCATCTTCATCAACTCCAAAATCGCCAAAAACGTTACGACGATTTCATGCTTGTCCATATTTTCACGAATCAGCTTTGAAAACTGCACCGTCTCATACTGCCGCAGTACTTCAACAATGTCGCGAATCCGATCCTTTACGGAAATTTCGTCCCGCTGCACGGTCGCCACAAATTGGCGCCTCGCTGCCTTTTTGAGCGCACGCTGAAAAGCCGCTACCAGATCAGACACATGCAGGCCCTCAAGCGGGTTAATGTCCTGCTCCTGCAAAAAGGGGGTCATGTCCTCCGGCTCACGCGAAAAAACGAGGCTCCGCTGCGTTTCCTTCTCGCGCAGCTGCTCGGCAATTTGCTTGAATTTGCGGTATTCCACGAGCTTCTGAATGAGCTCATCACGAGGATCAAGGCCATCATCCGGCCAGTCCTCATATTCTTCCTCAAACACGGGCGGCTTCGGCAGCAGCTGCCTGCTCTTGATGGCCAGCAGCGTAGCTGCCATCACCAAAAACTCGCTGGTCACCTCAAGCTCCATCTCCGTCATTGCGTTCAAATAGTCCATATACTGATCTGTAATCTCATTGATCGATACCTCATGAATATCGATTTCTGCTTTATCAATCAAATGCAGCAGCAAATCCAGAGGCCCTTCGAAAGATTCCAGCTTGTAAAGCACTGACACTGCCATTTCCTCCCGACTAATCTTCCGATAAAATCGTTGCGCCACCCGTAAGCGTAAACAGCTGCTGCCAACACACACTAGCGGCATCCATCCGTTACGCTGAAAATATAGAAAGGCCTCTTCTCAGAGGCCCATCTCGCGAGCTGCAAGCCTTAAGCTTAATTATGCAGCAATTTTGTCAAATTAGCCATCTCTATTGCACTAGCAGCTGCTTCATACCCTTTATTTCCAGCTTTTGTTCCTGCGCGTTCAATCGCTTGCTCGATGGAATCAACCGTCAATACGCCAAAAATCGTCGGTACGCCCGTTTTCAAGCCAACAGCCGCTACCCCTTTGGCCGCCTCATTGCACACATAATCAAAATGCGGCGTTGATCCTCTAATAACGGCGCCAAGCGTAATAACCGCATCGTATTTGCCGCTCTCTGCCATTTTTTGCGCGATAAGCGGAATTTCAAAAGCTCCTGGCACCCAAGCAACCTCAACCTCATTATCCAAAGCGCCATGGCGTTTAAACGCATCAAGCGCTCCGCTCAGCAGCTTGCCGGCAATAAATTCGTTAAACCTTCCAACAACGATTCCGTAACGCAAGCCTTCCGATACTAAATGTCCCTCATATACATGCGGCATAATTAAATTCCTCCCAAATGGTTTTTATAATATTTTTAATATTACTGTTGTTCCTGGTTTTGATCCTGAAAATCGAACAGATGGCCCAGCTTCGCCTGCTTCGTCCGCAAATAACGATCATTGTCCTTATTCGCTTCCATTTGAATCGGCACACGCTCGGTGACTTCAAGGCCATAGCCTTCCAGCCCTTTAATTTTGCGCGGGTTGTTGGTGAGCAGGCGCATTTTGCGAATGCCGAGATCGCGCAAAATTTGTGCGCCAATACCGTAGTCCCGCAAGTCCGGCGCAAATCCAAGCTGCAAATTGGCATCGACCGTATCCAGCCCCTGCTCCTGAAGCACATAAGCTTTCAGCTTGTTGATCAGACCGATTCCGCGTCCTTCCTGGCGCATATAGAGCAGCACGCCATTGCCCGCTTCCTCAATTTGCGACAGCGCTGCCGCAAGCTGCGGCCCGCAATCACAACGATGCGAATGGAACACATCGCCCGTCAAGCATTCCGAGTGCACGCGCACAAGCAGCGGAGTTTCTGGATCAATCTCGCCTTTGACAAAAGCAACATGCTCCTTGCCGTCTACATCATTCGTAAAACCAATCGCTTTAAAATCGCCGAAATCCGTTGGCATATTAACCTCAACGACACGCTCGACGAGCTTTTCCTTCGCATTGCGGTATATAATCAGCTCTTGGATTGTAATAAGCTTGAGATCATGCTCATGCTTAAACGCCACGAGATCCGGCAATCTTGCCATCGTGCCATCTTCATTAATGACCTCGCAAATGACCGCTGCCGGTTCCGAGCCGCACATCAGGGCCAGATCGATACCTGCCTCTGTATGGCCTGCCCGTCTGAGCACACCGCCATCTTTCGCAATTAGCGGGAAAATGTGGCCCGGCTTGCGGAAATCTGCCGCCTTCGTGTTCGGGTCAATGAGCGACTTGACCGTCTCGGAGCGCTCATGCGCAGAGATGCCGGTCGTTGTGGAGATATGGTCAACGGAAACGGTAAACGCCGTTCCATGAAAATCCGTGTTGCGCGCTACCATCGGCGGCAGCTCCAATTGCTCCGCCCGCTCTGCGGTAATCGGAACACACACAAGCCCCCGCGCCTTTGTAATCATAAAATTGATGACTTCAGGCGTCGCCATGGAGGCCAGCGCAATGAGGTCGCCCTCATTTTCCCGATCCTCATCATCTACAACGATAACGGGCTTGCCAAGCAGCAAATCCTCAAGCGCTTCCTCAATCGTATTGAACAAAGATTTCTCTAAAGGCTGATCCTGCTGTCCCATAAAGCTTCCCTCCCTGATCATTCACCACTTCAACTAGCCACTACCTGGTTATTACATAAATCCATTTTCACTTAAAAAAGCAGCGCTCAGCTTTGCTCCGCCAGCCTTGCCGGCTTTGCCACCGGAAGCCGCACCAGCCTCGCGTGCTGGCTTGAAATGCAGCAAATGCTCCACATATTTGCCAATCATATCGCATTCGATATTAACCGAATCGCCTATGCGCTTATCCAGTAATGCCGTTTCTCCCAGCGTATGTGGGATGACCGATACCGAGAAGCCAGAATCATTCGTCCCGACAACCGTCAAGCTGATGCCATCAATAGCGATCGAACCTTTAGGAATGACATATTTCAGCGTTGCCGCATCATGGAGCTTTATGCTGAATATGACAGCATTAGCGTCGGTTTCCCTTTTGGCAATGATGCCTGTACCGTCAATATGCCCCTGCACCATATGACCGCCGAAGCGCCCTCCTGCCAGCATCGCCCGCTCCAGGTTGACCTGCTCCCCGGGCTTCAGCTGGTGAAGATTGGAGCGCCGGTACGTTTCTGGCATTACATCGGCATCAAAGGTGCTGCCTGTAAAGGAGATGACTGTCAGACAAACGCCGTTTACCGCTATGCTGTCACCCAGCGCTACGCCTTCGAGAACGCGGGAAGCAGCAATCGTTACTACCATAGCCTCACCCTGCTTGACCACCCGTTTCAACTTACCGACTTCTTCAATCAGACCTGTAAACACGGCCAGCCCTCCTCTCTAAACATCGCGATAGACAGGGTAGCCGCTAATGCAAATATCAGCTCCCGCTTGTTCCACCTGCATACGCTCCAGCTCAATAGCCTGTGCCATTTTCTCGAAGCCTTCAAAATCAAAGGTGCCGGGAGCGGCTGCCCCGCCGATGATTTTAGGTGCCATATAAAGCATGATTTTATCGATGAGTCCGGCTGTCAGCATTGCGCCATTAAGCTTGCCGCCACCTTCCAGCAAAACAGAACCGATTTCCAGCTCTCCAAGCTTTCTCATCGCTTGCGGCAAATCCACCTGCTTGCCAGTGCCTGCCCGAATGAGCTCGACGCCAGCTGCCAGCAGCTCCTGCGCCTTGGCATCATCCGCCTGCTCAGTTGCGATGACGATCGTCCTTGCCGTCCGATCCGTCACCACACGCGCGGTGAGCGGCAGCTTCAGGCTGCTGTCGATGACAATACGCACCGGATGCAGCGCCGGAACGTCCGCTCTCGTCGTCAGCTGCGGGTCATCGGCAAGCACGGTGCCGATACCGACCATAATGCCCATATGCTGATGGCGCAGCGTGTGCACCTGCTCCCTTGCCGCACTGCCCGTTACCCATCTGCTGTCGCCGGTGCGGGAAGCGATTTTGCCGTCGAGCGTGCTCGCTGTCTTAAGGGTGACAAACGGCAGCTTCGTCGTAATGTATTTGTTGAATTTCTCATTCATTTGGTTGGAGCGTTCTCCTAGAAGGCCCACTTCAACCTCAATGCCGCATTCCTTCAGCCGTTCAAGGCCACGCCCAGCTACCTGCGGATTCGGATCGGTCGTAGCCACGACTACCCGTGCGACCTTGGCATCGATGAGCCGTTCGCAGCAAGGAGGCGTCTTGCCAAAATGGCTGCAAGGCTCCAGCGTCACATAAGCGGTGGCGCCTTCCGCTTCTTCTCCCGCCATTTGCAGCGCATGCACCTCGGCATGCCCGGTTCCCCGCTTGAGATGCGTGCCAAGTCCGATAATCCGGCCATCCTTTACAACGACGCAGCCGACGACGGGATTAATATCCGTCTGTCCAGCCGCTTTCTCCGCCATATCCAGTGCCAAGCTCATATAATAACTGTCATTCAAAATATCCATGAACGCAAAAAACCTCCATTAGCAACATAGCCAACGGAGATGAGAGTATATCTTAGAGACCCGCTTTCAAGTACACAAATAATCGATTTTAACAGACCTAATTGCCCAGCGAAAAAAAAGTGCAAGCAAATAAGCATGAAATCACGCCTTGAAAGTGTCTCCTTCTCCCATCCAGACTATACTGTCGGTCCCGGAATTGCACCAGGTCAGCCATATACAAACCACTCATGCGCTCACACGCTCTGAATGGATTGTACACGGGTCACGGACTGACAGGCAGCAGCTAGTCGCTTCATCGTTCAAAGCGCTTAGACAGCCTCCTGATCACCGCCGGTTGGGAATTTCACCCGACCCCGAAGGAAAGTCACTGTATTATTTTTTAAAATATAAGAATTTATAAGTTTTCCACTTATAATGCCGCCAGAGGATGGCAACAGCCGTTTCACCTTGAGTCACTTACTTTTAAAATGTAACTCTGATGAAATGTTACCACCGCAAAATTGAAAAAGCAAGAAATTTCGATTCTGATTCTCAGGTTAGCAGTCATGCTGTCCCATTCTTTTATAAAAAAACCGCTTGTTTTCCGACCAATCGGAAAAACAAGCGGCCTTCCCGCAACGATTAAACCGTTACAATTTCAACTTTTTCCATTTTTTCGCCTTGGCGGAACGTGTCAACATGCTCCATGCCTTTAGCGACTTTGCCAAATACAGTGTGTCCGCCATCCAGATGCGGCTGTGGAGCATAGCCGATGTAGAATTGGCTTCCGCCTGTGTTGCGTCCAGCATGCGCCATTGCAAGCGTACCGCGCTCATGCTTGTTCGGGTTGATTTCACAGTTGATTGTGTAGCCAGGTCCGCCAGTGCCGTTGCCTGTAGGGCAGCCGCCTTGAGCAACGAAGCCCGGGATTACACGGTGGAAAGTCAAACCGTTATAAAAACCATCGTTTGCAAGCTTCTCAAAGTTTGCAACTGTGTTAGGCGCATCTTGATCAAAAAGGTCAATAATAACCTCTGCTCCGTTTGCCATTGTAATTTTCGCTTGTTTTGCCATCTATTAAACATCTACCTTTCTATATCCGAATAAGACTACGTTACCAAATTTAACCCTTATTTCGCAAGGGCTGTTTTGCGAAGTCTTGCCGGAAGCAAGTCATTGCCGACAATATTGTCCAAAGATTCGCGCTGAACGACGAGATCAGACACACCATCTTTGACAAATACGACGGCTGGACGGCGGAAACGGTTGTAGTTGCTCGCCATCGAATAATTATAAGCGCCTGTGCAAAATACTGCAAGCAGATCGCCGCTGTTTGCTTTCGGCAATTCCAGATCAATAATGAGCTTGTCGCCGCTTTCGCAAGCTTTGCCCGCTACGGTAACGGTCTCTTCGTTCGCATCGTTCGCACGATTCGCAAGCATCGCTTCATAAACGGATTGATAAAGCGCCGGACGCGGGTTATCCATCATGCCGCCGTCTACAGCGATATATTTGCGCACGCCTGGAATTTCTTTGCTCGTTCCAACGGTATAAAGCGTTGTGCCTGCATCGCCAACCATGCTGCGGCCTGGCTCAACCCAAATTTCAGGAAGCGGGAAATCCGCTGCCGTAAAGCTGGAAATAAGCGTATCCGTAATCGCTGCCACGTAATGAGCAACTGGAAGCGGGGTATCTCCGTCAACATAACGGATGCCGAAGCCGCCGCCAAGGTTGATAACCTGGAACGTCAAGCCAAGGTCTTGGCGAATTTCAATCGCAAACGCCGACATTTTCTCAACAGCCATCTGGAAGCCGTCTACTTCAAAAATTTGCGAGCCGATGTGGGAATGAACGCCAAGCACATCCAGATTGGACAGCTCCATCGCTTCTTTAATCGCCTGCTTAGCCGCGCCATTCGTCAAGTCGAAGCCGAACTTGGAATCCTGTTGGCCTGTGGAAATATAGTCATGCGTATGCGCCTCAACACCCGGCGTAATCCGCAGCAAAATTTTAACTGTCAAGCCTTTGTCCTTCGCCAGCGCATTAAGCACTTTAAGCTCAATAGAATTGTCTACTACGAAGCAGCCGATGCCTGCATCAAGCGCCATGTTGATTTCATCCGGCGATTTATTGTTGCCGTGAAAGTGGATGCGCGCTGCCGGGAAGCCCGCTTTCAGCGCCGTATGAAGCTCTCCGTCGGAAACGACGTCAAGTGACAGGTTTTCCTGCTCGGCAAGCGCACACATGGCCATTGTGCTGAATGCTTTGCTTGCATAGGCCACTTGGAATTGCAGGCCGGATTGTTGAAAAGCAGTCACATATTCATTCGCACGCTTACGCACAAGCGCCTCATCGACAATATATAGCGGCGTACCATATTCTTTCGCCAGCTCCGTTACATCGCAGCCACCGATTTCCAAATGCCCCTGGGCATTAACTTTGCTCGTTCCATGCAAGTACATTGTTATTATTCCTCCATACGTGAATAGATTCGATTTGCACCAATAGCAACAGTATATCGTAATCTACCCGCAAGCGTAATGGATAATTTAACATGTCATTTGCATTTTTTCCGATTTCACTCCGTTTTAGGCATTTTATCGAGCTGCTGCGGCCGCAGCAGATTGGGCCGCTTGCGATTTTGCAGCACGGGCGTCCGGAAAATAATACTCATCATCGCTCTGAAGTCGAACGGGATGAACGGCCACATGTAAGGGCGGTTGAATGAACGCTCCATGCACAAAAACAGCAAGATGACCGTCGTCCCGACAATAAAGCCAGGAACCTGGAGAGCAGCTACAAGCGTAATGAGCACAAGTCTGATAATCCGGTTCGCCAGGCCCAGCTCATAGCTCGGCGTCGCAAACATGCCAATAGCCGCAACCGACATGTACAAAATGACCTCGTTGACGAAAATGCCTGTCTTCACTGCAATATCCCCAATGAGAATAGCCGATACGAGCGACATCGCCGTTGCCAGCGAAGTTGGTGTATGCACCGAGGCGAGGCGCAGCAGATCGACGCCGACCTCTGCCAGCAAAAACTGCACGAGCAGCGGCAGCTTGCCGGTTTTTGAAGGTCCGAGAAATTCCAGCGCCTGCGGCTTTAGCTCAGGATGGATAACGAACAGCAGCCAGAGCGGCAGCAGAAAAAGCGAGGCGAATATGCCAATAAATCGTACCCAGCGCAGATAGGTACCGATAAACGGCGTCTGGCGATTTTCCTCGACATGCTGGATAAGATCGAAATACGTCGTCGGCAAAATCATGACGCTCGGCGACGTATCCACGAAGACGACAACTGCCCCTTCAAGCAAATGTGAGGCTACGACGTCTGGACGCTCAGAGTAACGCACAAGCGGGAATGGGCTCCAGCCCCGTTTAACGGTCGCCTCCTCCAGCTGCTTGTCGGCAAGCGGAAGGCCGTCAACCTTGACGATCGAAATTTTTTCCTTAATGGATTTAAGCAATTCCTTGTCTACCAGATCGTCAATGTAGGCGATACAGACATCCGTCTGCGTTCGCTCGCCGATCTGCACCAGCTCGTAACGAAGCTGCGGGTCGCGCAGTCTGCGCCGTACAAGCGATATATTCATCATCAACGTTTCGACGAAACCGTCACGGCTGCCCCTGACGGCCCGCTCCAGGCTCGGCTCGTCCGGCGAGCGGGCCGGGTAGTTTTTGGCGTCAATGAGCAGCGCCGTCGCTTCCTTGTCGATGAACAGCGCCGTTCCCCCAGAGAGAATGCCCGTCAGCAGCTTGTTCCAATCCTGCTCAGACCTAACTTGAGTCGCTGGCACATACATATCTAGAAAGGCATGCAGCGCATCGGATGACAAATCGTCCGGCTGCAAATAGGTCAGCCGCTTAAGCACTTCTGTTTGCAGCGTATCCTTTGCCAAACCGTTCATAAACACGAAGGCAACCCGCCGCTCGCCGAAGATCATTTCCCGAACGACAACATCGAAGCTGGTGCCGTAGCCAAGCTCATTTTTCAGCCGCTCCAGCACGTCATCCAAATCAGAAGGTATTCGTTCCTCTCGGCCATCCTGCCCTTGCTTGCTGCCCTGCCCTTTGCCTTGCGACTTCCTTCGTCCCAGCGTTTTAGAACGGGCATGCAGCGGCTGGCCGTGGCCATGCTGCCCTTCCTCCCTATTTTGCTGCTGGTCGCTTCTACTCTCCTCGCGTCGCTCCTGATGCTCCCCTCCAACAAGCTGCTTGGCGTGAATAAACTCCTTCACCTGCCGCCAGCCTCGTTTTCTTTTGCCGGATGAATGGATGTCCCTATCTGTATCCGTGCCCCGCTCATTTCCCAGCTTCATCATGTCAGGAATACTAGCGTGCTTGTAATCTTGTCCCGGTTCATTATGCTGCTCCTGATCCTTATCCATCTTCTTCCTTCACCTCACTCAGTTCTCCAGCATTGCCATCTTATTTCTCTGCCATTTTCCTACCATTGATACCAAAGCCAGTCCAGCAGCGATCCCAATGTTTTGCCAAGCACCATCGCCATCACAAGGCCAACTAAATAGTCCGACAAATGAATGCGTTTGGCGAGGATGGGGAAGACGTTCAGCACCTCCGTAAGCGCCGCCGCAAGCAAGCCGACGAAAATGCCGTTCAGCAGCCCGGCAGCCATTTGTGATGTAATGCCTGCAAGCGAAAGCTTCCAATCGAAAAAATCTGCGAATGTCCAATAGACCGCCCCGCTTATAACGGCCGTCTCAAACCAAATGGACAGGCTATAGGCATAAGCGATCTGCGCAAGCCGCGGAATAAGATCCAGCACCGTTAGCAGCGCCACCAGTCCGCTGCCTACTGCAAGTCCTCCCGATAAGCCCAGCATGACAATAAATGCATGAATCGGCCAATCAAGCATCGTCCTCACTCCGAGCGGTTTGGCGATCATTTTTTTTACGCATCTCGTCGGCGATGACGTAGGCGTTCACATTTTCCTGGTAGGTGAACAGCTCTACCTCAAGCGGATTCGGCTCTTCATTGAACCTTTTTCGGAACAGATGGTTGAAAAACAGCACCATGCCCAGCCCTATGCCGAAGGAATATGGAATTTGAAACCACAGCGGATGCTCGTTATGCTCTCCGGTAATCAGCTCGACGATCCGAATATGGACCTCCTTCATGCTGACGTCGGTATGGAAGTTCATAATTGCCAGACCCGCGCCAAAAAACAGCAGCAGCCACGAAAAAATAAGCAGCGGAATCCGCGGCTTGGGCGGCTTGTCCGCAATCATGACCAACACCTGCGGATCGCCATAGGCTTCAATAGACAAGCCTGGCTCAAGCTCCCGCAGCCGGCTGACGATTTGCAGCAAATCGATGACGACGCGGTTGCCGTCTGGCTTGCTGTGACGATATAGAACGAGCTGGCCCAAGCGGCGTTCCTGCTCTTCGGACTCGCCAAGCAGCCTCGCCGCCTGCCCGAGCGTCACTTCTTTCCCGGGGCGTATTCCAATCCGCTTGCGCAAGCGCAAATAGAGAGGCTGCCGCTGCATCGTATCCATCCGTCATCAGTCCTTTATCTGTACTTGGGTTCGTTTCCCTTTTAGTATGAGAAAAACAGGAATAAGATAGTCACGCTGCAGCAGGTAAAAACAAGAAAAAAAGATCAAACCGCCTACAAGGCGATTTGATCTTTGATGGACTGCAATATTTTTTTCTCCAGACGCGACACCTGTACTTGTGAAATGCCTAGACGACTCGCTACTTCTGATTGCGTCTTGTCCCGGTAATAACGCAAATACACGATGAGCCGTTCCCGCTCGCTAAGGCCTTCGATAGCCTCGGTAAGCGCAAGCTTGTCGAACCAGCGCTCCTGCGAATCATCGGCAATTTGATCCATCAGCGTAATGGGATCGCCGTCATTTTCAAATACCGTCTCATGAATCGAGGTTGGCGGCTTATTCGCTTCCTGCGCAAATACGACATCCTCCGGCGTAATGCCCAGCCGTTCCGCTACTTCACTAATAGTCGGCAGCCGTCCCAGCACCTTGGAAAGCTCGTCTTTCATTTTGCGCACCTTATTCGCCGTTTCCTTGAGCGAGCGGCTGACTTTAAGCGTACCGTCATCTCGCAAAAACCGCTGGATTTCACCGATAATCATCGGCACGGCATAGGTGGAAAATTTAACATCATAGGAAAGGTCGAATTTGTCAACCGACTTGAGCAGACCGATACAGCCGATCTGAAACAGATCGTCAGGCTCATAGCCCCGGTTGATGAAACGTTGAACTACTGACCATACCAAACGAATATTGCATCCTACAAGCGTGTCCCTTGCCAACGTGTCGCCAGACTGGCTTAACGCAATAAGCCGCTTTACTTCCGCATCATCCAAATACGGCTGAGCCGTTTGTTTCAACCCGGAATCCATGAGGTTCAACCCCTATGCGCTAGTTGTATAGCGCTTTTTTCGATTCAATTCGTTTCAGCATGCTGACGCGCGTACCGCCGCCAAGCTCGCTGACAACCTCGAATCGGTCCATAAAATTTTCCATGATCGTAAAACCCATGCCCGAGCGCTCAAGCTCCGGCTTGGAAGTGTAAAGCGGCTGGCGAGCCAAGTCCAAATCTTCAATACCGCGTCCATGGTCAATAACCGTCAAGGAGATCGTTTCTCCTTCAATATAACCCTCTATCGTCACTTTGCCGGCTGCGTCGCTATCATAGCCGTGAATAATCGCATTGGTTACCGCTTCCGAGATTGCTGTCTTTAAATCATTCAGCTCCCCAAGCGTCGGATCGAGCTGGGAGACGAAGGCTGACACCGCTACGCGGGCAAAAGCCTCGTTCTCTGAGCGGGCGCTGAAGGTTAATGTCATTTCATTGCTTCGCTTCACGATACCACCTCCAGACTTGAAATCGCCATCCGTTCATTATCATGAATTTCCAAAATTTTAAACAAGCCCGACATTTCAAAAAGCCGGTGAACGCTTGGACTAACGGCGCAGACAACCATTTTCCCGCCTCTTGCCTTCACCTGCTTATACCTGCCCAGAATGACGCCAAGCCCCGAGCTGTCCATGAATTGCAAATCCTTCAAGCTGAGAATGATGTGGTCGCTGCTTCCTCGTAAAATCGCATCCTCCATCTTGACCTTGACGACGTCGGCTGTATGATGATCCAGCTCTCCGCGCAGACGTACAATAAGCACATTGCGATAATGCTCCAGTTCAGCTTGCAAATTCATAATTGCTGTTCATCTCCTTTAAGCTGTGCATTTGGATAGAACTAGCATTTCTCCAGCGGGGCATGTGTTTCCTGCACGGCGACAAAACTAGAAGCAGAGCCCTAAGAGGTGACAAAATATGCAGCTTAAGCTCGCTATTTTCTGGCAAAACGCACGGAATGAATCCAGATTACCCTGTTCAATCCGATTTAATCCGGTTTAAGCGAACAATCCGCCAAACGAGCGCTTCAGCATTTTCCACCATCCAGCCCGTTCAATCGTCTGCGGCGCATCAACGGGGAATTCCTTCAGCAGCTTGTCTCCCTGATAGACGAGAAGCTTGCCGATCGGCGCACCAATCGCAACAGGCGCTTTAAGCGAGCCGTCGATTTTCAGCTCATAGCGGATATCGCTCGTGTTTGCCCCTTTTTTGAGCAGCACGCTGTATGCATGGGGAGCGACCAGCTCAAGCTCGGACACCACGCCCTTCTCCACATGCACCTTGCCCATGGCATCGCCCTCTTTAAAAATCGGATGCGTCATATATTGGGCAAACGCATAATCAAACATTTGCGACACTTCCGTATTGCGTGTCTTCGTATTCGGCTCGCCCATTACGACTGCAATGATGCGAAGCCCATCCCGTCTTGCCGTGGCCGACAAGCAAAACTTAGCTTCATTCGTAAATCCGGTTTTCAGGCCGTCTGCACCGCTATAGAACCGCACAAGCTTATTTGTGTTGACGAGCCAGAATGGCTTCTCTGACGTTTTACGCAAATAATCCTGATACATTCCCGTGTATTTCGTAATATTCGTATGCTTGAGCAGCTCACGCGACATAACCGCAATGTCATGGGCCGACGAATAATGATCCTTTGAAGGCAAGCCGTTGCAATTGGCAAAATGGGTTTCCTTCAGCCCGAGCTGCTTCGCTTTCTCATTCATCATCGCCACGAATTGCTCCTCGGTGCCTCCAAGTTTCTCTGCCATCGCAACAGAAGCATCATTGCCAGAGGCTAGAGCAATTCCTTTAATCATGTCGTCAACGGTCATTTCCTCGCCGGGCTCCAGAAAAATTTGCGAGCCGCCCATGGAAGACGCATATTCGCTCGTCTGCACCTTGTCGGTCAGCTTGAGCTTGCCGTCAGCCAGCGCCTCCATAATAAGCAGCATCGTCATAATTTTGGTGATGCTTGCCGGAGGCAGCTGATCATGGCTGCTTTTCTCGTAAATAATCGTTCCACTGTCCGCATCCATAAGAATGGCAGAACGGGCCGATGGCGCCAAATGAGGCTCCGCGCTTCCGGACTGCTCCGCTGCTGGCAGCGATGGGAAGAGCGGTGTCTCAGCCGCTTCTGCCGCGAATACAGCGGTTGGCAAAGAGACAGCTAGCGCAAGGATGCATAAGCACAGTTTATTCCGTAGTTTTTTCAAGAACAGATTCCCTCCTATGAAGCTGCGGCATGCCCGTACTCCGCAAAATGTTCGGTTCACGGGAATTCGCCGCAATTCGGCTATATTTAAATATAAGAATTTATAAGTTTTACACTTATAAAAGAGCTTATATTTCACCCGCGAAACGGAAGCTTTGCCGCCAAAGGACGGCTTCAGCCGTTTACGCTTGTCTTCCACAGTGTCGCCTGTTTTTATGTAAATTATTCCAAAATGCTTATATTCGCAAAAAAAACCGCCCTCGCAGAAGCTTTAGCTTCCTGCAAGAACGGTTTTTGAATTTTTTATGTCATTACTTGCCAATTAAATCTAATTACCCCTTTTTATTGCGACAGTCGCCTTCGCTAAGCATCATTTGGCAGTTCTCAACATACGCTTCATGCCACTATCTCTGTTTATTTATGGCTGGAAACAGTACGTCGCTCTTCCTGCGCACGCACGATTAAAACGTCTAGCGATTGGCTTAGCCGCAGTACCTCTCGGTGAAGAAAAGTTTGTTTGATAAGCGCCGTCTCAACCATTTTATCGCGCAACTTCTCCATCTCCAAGAGCAATTGCTTGTCCATTTAACTCCACTCCATTTTTCTATAATTACGGACATTATACGACGATGGCGTTTTAAAATACTGTCACAATGAGTCGAGCCAATTGTTACAATTGTGTTACAAGTTTGCGGACAAAATAACACCAATTTCCAGCTTATTTAAACTACTTAAGCAGTAAACTGTTCTTTAAATGAGCGGAACCAAACCTTTTACAAGGTCTAAAAATTGAGATTTCACGCGCTCTGCCGTCTCCATAACCTCTTCGTGGTTAAGCGGCTGATCCAAAATCCCCGCAGCCATATTCGTAATACAAGAAATGCCAAGAACTTCAATTCCCGCATGTCTTGCGGTTATCACTTCCGCAACGGTCGACATTCCGACAGCATCTGCCCCCAAAACGCGCAGCATGCGAATTTCCGCAGGCGTTTCATACGTCGGTCCGAGCAGTCCAGCGTATACTCCCTCAGCTAGTGCAAGCCCTTGGCTTGCCGCAAGTTCACGGGCAATACCGCGCAGTCGTTTGCTGTAAGCCTCCGACATATCAGGGAAACGAACGCCCAGCTCGTTATCATTTGGGCCAATCAGCGGGTTTTTGCCTGTCATGTTCAGGTGGTCAGAAATCAGCATCAGGTTGCCGGATTCAAACGCAAGGTTGACGCCGCCAGCCGCATTCGTCACAAGCAGCGTTGATACGCCAAGCGCCTTCATTACGCGTACCGGAAATGCCGTCAGCTCTGGGCCGTAGCCTTCATACATATGAAAGCGGCCGCGCATCAATAGTACTGGCCGGCCGGACAAGGTGCCAATGAGAAGCTCTCCTGCATGGCCTTCCACTGTGGACACCGGGAAATGCGGAATATCGTGGTACGCAATCGTCACTGGATTTTCCAAATGATCGCCTAAAACACCAAGACCGGAGCCCATAATCAGGCCAACCTCTGGCAACAAGTCCGTACGTCCGGCAATGTAGGATGCCGCTTCTTTAATTTGTGCTGCTGTAATTACGCTCATAGTTATAGCCTCCAAGTCGTTCGTTCATTCATTCTTTAGTTCATTCGTTCATTCATTAGTTGATTCATTCATTCGTTCGTTATTTAATTTAGATAATTCAATTAAGCTTCAAGCAATTCGAGAAAGCTTGTGCCGTTTGACGGAGCCTTTACATTGAAGTTGTCAGCAATCGTCGCTCCTAAATCGGAGAAGGTTGCTCGCGACGCTAGCTGTCCAGGCTGCTTGAATGCTGGGCTATAAAGCAGCAGCGGCACATATTCCCGCGTATGGTCCGTACCCGGATGAACGGGATCATTGCCGTGATCTGCGGTAATGACTAGCAAATCGCGCGGTCCAATCGTTTGCGTAAGCTCAGGCAAAGCGCGGTCAAACTCTTCTAGTGCGGCGGCGTAGCCTTCTGGGTCTCTGCGATGTCCGTACAAGGAATCAAAATCAACGAGATTCGTAAACAGCAAGCCCTTAAAAGGCTCCTTCAAAGCAGCTATCGTACGGGCGATGCCATCAGCGTTGCTCTTCGTGGGCGTAGAAGCATTAATGCCCTCTCCATCAAAAATATCATTGATTTTCCCGATGGAAATCGTGTCGAGTCCGCCATCTTGCAGGGCATTAAGCACCGTAGGCTCCGGCGGCTTGACTGCATAATCATGGCGATTAGGCGTACGCTTGAACGCGCCCGGCTCCCCTTCATAGGGTCTGGCGATAACCCGCCCTACCGTATATCGCTCATCCATCGTCAGCTCACGCGCAATTTCGCAAGCGCGGTATAGTTCGTCTAGCGGGATGATGCCTTCATGCGCTGCAATTTGAAAAACACTGTCAGCAGAAGTGTAGACGATCCATGCTCCCGTCTCCATTTGCTCAGCGCCCAGCTCGTCCAAAATTTCCGTACCGCTTGCCGGCTTATTGCCGATGACCTTGCGTCCTGTGCGCTCCTCGAATAAAGCGATCAGCTCATCCGGGAACCCGCCTGGAAACGTCTGAAAAGGGACCGTCAGCTTCAGCCCCATCAGCTCCCAATGCCCGGTCATCGTATCTTTGCCAACCGATACCTCCTGCATTTTTCCATAGTAAGCGCCAGACTGTCCCTCTGCCGGCTTCCAATCGCCGAGCGGCGCAATACGGTCAAGGCCAAGCTGGCGCAAATTTGGCAGGCTTGTCCCCTTTACTCTTTCTACGATATGCCCAAGCGTATGCGAGCCAACGTCGCCGAACGCCTCCGCATCCGGCTGTTCGCCAATTCCAACGCTGTCGAGCACAATAACGGCAATACGATCAAATTTACTCATGTAGTCCCAACCTTTCTGGTAGTATATCTGGTGAAGAACAATGTGCTTATGTGAAAGGTTTGACTTTCCACCAACATTCGGTGCGCATCCGCACTGCCTGACCTAGTCTTAAGCAGCCGCTGACTTTGCTATCTTTCAAGCGCGTGGATGCGCGCTGTTGTATACATCTTTCATTTTCACCTTTGTCAGTTTGGAGTATTTCTGGGTTGTAGCAACATCGGCGTGGCCAAGCAGCGCTTGTACGGTACGCACATCAGCGCCGTTTTCGAGCAAATGGGCAGCGAACGAATGGCGCAGCGTATGCGGCGTAATATCCGCTTCAATGCCGGCCTCTTTTGCATACTTTTTGACCGTCTTCCAGAAGCCCTGCCGCGTCATCCGCGTCCCCAAATGATTCAAAAAGAGCGCGTCCTCCTGCTTGCCGTGCCGCTGCAGCCCGACTCGCCCATGCTCCAAATAATCTTCCAGCGCTTCTGCAGCTTTTCTTCCAAATGGAACAATACGCTCCTTCCGGTTGCTGCCTACACACTGAATAAAGCCGAGCTGTTGGTTGACGCTTGGCACATCCAGCGAAATCAGCTCCGACACGCGCATGCCAGTCGCATACAGCAGCTCCAGCATCGCCTTGTCCCGCTTTCCTGCAGTCGTCACGCATTGCGGCGTATCCAGCAGCAGACTTGTATGCTCCATCGATAAAATTTGCGGCGGCTTCGTTTCCTGCTTCGGCGATTCAATATAGATGGAAGGGTCGCGATCAATGAAACCTTCAACCAGCAAATAATGAAAGAAAGCGCGTATCGACACGATGTGCCGCGATAAAGTAGACGGCTTGCGCCCATCCTCCTTTAATTGCAGCAAATAATGCGCCAAATGATGCTTTTGCACAGCCGATGCTGACTCGATATTCTGGCTTTCCATATAATCCAGTAGAAACAGCAAATCCCGCCCGTACGACTCCAAGGTATTTTTCGACAAGGAGCGTTCCACGCTTAAAAAACGAATAAATGAGTTCACCAAAGATTTCATCCTGTTTCCTTTCATGCTTCCAGCCTTTGCACGCCATTAAAGCGTACTTCGGTATTTCCACACCAAGGATCATAAATCCTGCTTGGCGAGCTTTTTATCCTGCCCAGCTATTCGCCGTACCAATAGAAAAAGCGCAGCCTATCCGCTATATTACCATTATCCCACTCATATGTACTATGCCAAATGGCCTTAACGGCCTCGCCTTGCGGAACTTCATAAGGATTGCTTGGCGACACGACATCAACGAGCCAATCATAGCCGCCAGTGGCGACGATGAACAAACCGATGAACAGCAGCATAAATACGAAGCGGCTGAACCATTTGCGCGCAGACAATACCATTAGCCTCTCGCCCCTCTCTATATATGCGAGCAGGTTTGTCCCGCCCATTTTACCATATGATGAGAGAGGGGCTTATATGCTCAAGCAAGCAGTGTTTGAATCGGTGTAAATGGCAGTTCCAGTGCCGCCGCCACCTGCTCATAGGTTAATTTGCCGCTATGCGTATTGACGCCTTTCTGCAGAGGCTCGCTGAGCTTTATCGCCGCCAGCCCGTCATTTGCGAGCAGCAGCGCGTAAGGCATGGTGACATTCGTCAGCGCAAAGGTCGAGGTGCGCGGCACAGCACCCGGAATGTTCGCTACCGCATAATGGATGACGCCATGTTTGACGTAAACTGGGTCCTTATGCGTAGTAGCCCGGTCAACCGTTGCAATGGAGCCGCCCTGGTCAACGGCGACATCGACGATGACTGCGCCTTTTTTCATCGTTTTGACCATTTCCTCCGTCACCAGATGAGGCGCCTTCGCCCCCGGAATCAGCACAGCGCCAATAAGCAAATCCGCCTTCGCCACCGCCTCGGCAATATGATACGTGCTCGACATTACGGTCTGAATGCGGCCGCCAAATATATCATCCAAGTAACGCATTCGATCAAGACTGCGCTCAAGCAGCACGACGGTTGCTCCCATGCCAAGCGCAACCTTCGCGGCATTCGTACCGACGATGCCGCCCCCGATAATGACGACCTCCCCCGGTGCTACCCCAGGCACACCGCCCAGGAGGACACCTCTGCCGCCGTTAAACGCCTCCAGAAACTGGGCGCCAACTTGTACTGCCATACGTCCTGCAACCTCGCTCATTGGCGTCAGCAGCGGCAGACTGCCATTTTGAAGCTGAATCGTTTCATAGGCTATAGCAGTAACCTCGCTGTCCATTAAAGCTTTCGCCAGCTCCGGCGCAGCCGCAAGATGCAAATAGGTGAACAAAAGCTGCCCTTTGCGGAAAAATCCATATTCCTCTGGGAGAGGCTCCTTTACTTTCATAATCATTTCTGCGCGTTCCCATACTCCAGCAGCCGAGTCTACGATTACGGCACCCTCGCTTGCATAATCGCCGTCTTGAAAGCCGCTGCCATCTCCTGCCCCTGTCTGTACTAGCACTTGATGTCCCGCTGCTTTAAGCATGGTGACGCCTGCTGGCGTCAATGCTACCCGGTATTCACTCGTTTTTATTTCTTTGGGAACGCCAATGATCATGAAAAAACCTCCTAAAGAAAATAATGGGGATATAGCCATATTGTACGTCAAAGGCTTGTCCTAAGCGATACAATTTCCATCTGCTGCAAAAAATATGTACTTGGGGACGAATACCCAGTCCACACCTCGCCCTCCTCCATACACTACACAAGTAGTCTCATGTCTGCCTAATAAATGGAGGAGGAGCCCATCATGCCTCGATTAGATAACCTGATCGCTTCCTGTTCTGCCTATAAACCTTCTAAACATACAGAACGCCAGCTCATCAGCTTTACTACGCACAGCTCTTATAAACGCTGCTTGCGCCTGCTCGAATCGCGCGGCATTCATCCATTCAAAACGATGCCTGGCTGCAAAATGATCGGTTTTCTGCTTGACCGGCGCAGCTCGTGGAAACATATTATCCGGCATCCTGAGGTTAAGCTAATGGAGCGGGATGTTAAAATCCGCAAGCATGATACCGCTCCCCAAATGGCAACCCGCACCATAAAGCCAAATCTCCCCATTATAAAAACGACTGTAGACGCCAATAAGGTGCCTTGGAATATTAAAAGAGTACAGGCGCCGCTTGCTTGGAAGCGCACACTTGGCAGACCTGTCAAGCTTGCCATTATTGATACCGGCATTGCCAAGCATCCCGATCTGCGCATATCGGGCGGTGTCAATACGATGGGCGGCACAAGCTATTACGATGACAATGGCCATGGCACTCATGTTGCCGGCATTGCGGCAGGCAGAGGCTTAACAGGACTTTATGGCGTAGCTCCCAATATTAAGCTGTATGCCGTGAAGGCATTGGACCTTTACGGTTCAGGCTACGTGTCCGACATTGTAGATGCCATTGAATGGTGCATTCGCAACAAAATGAATGTCATTAATATGAGCTTTGGCATCGTCAGCGGCCAGCACAGCGATTTGCTGCGCCAAGCGATCAAGCGGGCAGCGAAGCAGGGCATCGTCATTACTGCCTCAGCTGGCAATGAGGGGCCAAATACGACGACGATCGACGAGCCAGCTTCCTTTCCGGAGACGATTGCTGTCGCTGCTACCAATCGGCTCAACCAGATCGCCGATTACAGCAATCGAGGAATGGGCATTGATGTTGCCGCGCCGGGAACAGAAATCATCTCTACTTGGCTGAATGGCAAATATGCCATCATGTCAGGAACGAGCATGTCGTCTCCCCATGTGGCTGGCGGTGCTGCTTTATTGCTGTCCGTAAGGCCAAAGCTAAGCTCCGCCCGTGTATCGACTGTTCTTCGCAAGTGGTCTGTACCGTTAAAAGGCTATTTGCCCACTGCGCAAGGCTCCGGCCTGCTGCGGCTCGGGCGCATTCGCAATGTAAGCTCCTGATCCAGCGGGCCGCGCTATTCTCCAACACGAACGTCTTTCCTCATATGTAACGCCAAAACGGCTTCGCCGTCCAGAAACACTGGGCAGCAAAGCCGTTTATGATTCTTCTTTTTTCGCATTCGCATTCTTCTCATTGCATTTACGACAAATGCCCTGGAAGTCCAATCGATGGTCGAGAACCGAAAAACCATATTCCTCTTCCAATCGTTCCTCAAGTGGCAGCAGCCAATCGTCCTTAATCTCATCCATCGATCCGCATTGCACACAAATAAGATGATGATGATGGTGCTTGCTGCTGTCCGTTCTCAGATCGTATCTGGCAACCCCGTCGCCAAAATTAAGCTTCTCCACTACATGCATTTCGCTTAATAGCTCAAGTGTCCGATACACTGTTGCAAGGCCAATTTCTGGCGCCTTGTCCTTCACAAGCATGAACACATCTTCCGCGCTCAAGTGATCTTCCTCATTCTCAAGCAATACACGTACTGTTGCTTCACGCTGCGGGGTTAATTTGTAGCCCTGCGACTGCAACTGTTGTTTAATCTTATCAATCCGGGCTTCCATGATTTCCCCCCTACCACACATGTCTGCGCCAACATCAGAAAACGTTTGCTTTCATTATAGAGTCAAACCCTTGTGAAAGTCAAACATTTTGGCGTGGATTGGGCATCAGATTGCCGCGGCGGAAGCGTCTAAAATCGGTGCTGCCCAGCTCATTAACAGTGGAGAGACGTAAGCTTCAATCAAAGCGGCTCCGATTAAAACCATCAGCATCAGCATCGCTGTCGTCGTAAAGCTCAGCATTTGCGGGGCAAGTGTGCCGTTTTGCCGCATCAGCCTATTTTTCACCACATACAACGAAAAAGACAGCGCCGAAGCGCTCGCCATCAAAATGGCCGGCACAATAATTAAATTAGGCGGCGCAATCGAGACGAGCGAAAACAGCACGCCCTTCCATGAATATTGTGTAATGAGCGTACCGAGCGCAAAGCCGACAAGCACGCCTTTTAGAAAATCCATAGCCAGCACCAGCGGTATGCCGACAACGGTAATGCCAAGGAACCACAGCACCAGCAGCCATTTTCCATGAAAAAAAACGCGCTCCCAAAACGTAGCCGCGCTATCCGCAACCGCCCCGCCATGCATAAGCTGTACATACTGGCTCATATCCGAAGCCAAATCCTGCTGCTGCTCAAAGGTGAGCGCATTTACCATCAACCCGCCAAAAATGACGCCCACGACAAACAGCACGCCCACAAACACATACAGCGTCAGCTGGCTCCCTGCGGGCCCCTTCCCCATCCGCGAACGCATAGCCTTCCCCCTCTTGTCCCATGTGATAAAGTGTATGTTCCTTTAAGCACACCTATGACGGGAGAGAAGGAGCTTATACGCTTCCTCTTTCTAAATGGGCAGCTTGCCTGTCAGCAAATACAGCTTCCATACGTAGACAGCCATAATCGTCTTGGCATCACTGATGCGGCCTTCGGAGATATAGGCTTCTGCTTCCTCAAGCGTAATCGCCATCACTTCCAGAAACTCATCCTCATCCGTCTGCTGCTTGCCAGAAACGACCTGATCCGTGAAATAAACATACAGCTTCTCATCCGCAAAGCCCGGCGACGTATAAAAAGCGCTCACAAGCTGCAGCGTATCCGCTTTGTAGCCCGTCTCCTCTTCCAGCTCGCGCCTCGCCGCCTCGAGTGGATCCTCACCAGCATCCAGCTTGCCTGCCGGCAGCTCAATCTGAAATTTCTCCAGCGGCTTGCGGTATTGCTCAACGACGAGCAGCTTGCCATTTAATAGAGCGATGACAGCCGCAGCGCCCGGATGCTTGACGATTTCCCTAGTCGCCGTACTGCCATCCGGCAAGGCGACCGTATCTACCTGCAGCGAAATGATTTTGCCAGAAAAAATCGGTTCGGTATGGGTTGTTTCTTCTTTCCAGCGATTAATTTCCTCATTCATGAATGAATATTCCCCTTTGCGTGTAAGAATAAAGTAACGTGCATAACTTGTCCGATATCCGCATACCTATCCTTATCCAAATATTTTTGATAGTGAAGGAGCTTAGGTAACGATGAAAACCTATACAAGCGTCAGCCATCTTCGCCTTGTCGGCAAAGGATGGGAAATTCGCCATCAACTGCGCCTCATGTCCTGCAAGGCAGCAAGCGGAGCTTCTGAACCGTTAGCAAGCTTTTTGACGCGAACTAGCTCATAATAATGGGTTCTGAATCATAAAAGCGCCAGCAGACTGCCGCCTAAATACATGGAAAACAAGCGATACGCCCGGGAAAATGCTCTTTTCCTGACCTATCGCTTGTTTGGTTTCTCTACTGCTATGCTGCAGGGCCTATTAAGCTTTAGCTGCCTGCTTCATAATCTCAACGACCAATTCCGTCGTTTTGACTAGATCGGCTACTTTAATTTGTTCCTGCGTCGTATGAATATGCTCGTAGCCAACAGCCAAGTTAACCGTCGGCACGCCGAGTCCATTAAACACATTGGCATCGCTGCCGCCGCCGGAGTGGAAGGTTTTTGGCGTCAATCCGATCGCCTTAATCGCCGTTTGGGCAAGCTGCACAACAGCATCGCTCTCATCGTACGAATAAGACGGGTAAATGACCTCGCTGCTGAACACGCCTTTGGCGCCAAACTCCGCTGCTGCACTTTCTACCGCTTCACGCATAGCATCCAGCTGGGCATCCAGCTTATGCTGCACAATACTGCGTGCTTCCGCATTCAGCTTCACATAATCAACGACGATATTCGTAGCGCCGCCGCCTTCAAAAGAGCCAATATTCGCTGTCGTTTCCTTATCGATGCGGCCGAGCGGCATTCTTGCAATCGCTTTTCCTGCCACTTGGATCGCACTGATTCCCGCTTCCGGGTTAACGCCAGCATGAGCTGACTTGCCGTGAAACTCAATGGTGACTCTCGCCTGTGTTGGCGCAGCAACCGCAATTTCGCCTACTGAGCCATTTGAATCGAGCGCGTAGCCGAATTTCGCCTTCAGCTTGGACGCATCCAGCGCGCGAGCTCCGAGCAGTCCCGACTCCTCGCCTACGGTAATGACAAACTGGATAGGACCATGCGGAATCGATTGTTCCTTAAGCACACGAATCGCCTCAAACATCGCGGCAAGACCCGCTTTATCGTCCGCTCCAAGAATGGTAGTGCCATCGCTGCGTATGTACCCATCTGCATCAATTTGCGGCTTAATGCCTACACCAGGCGTTACCGTATCCATATGGGAAGTAAAAAAGATAGTCGGAGCATTTTCCACACCGGATGCTTCCAGATAGGCAAATAGATTACCCGCGCCATGACCTGTTTTGGCTGCCGCATCATCCTCTTCCAGCGAAAGTCCCAGCTCTCCGAATTTTTTCTTAAGCTCAACGCTTATAAGCTGCTCATGCTTCGTTTCACTATCAATTTTCACCAATTGTACAAATTCATCTACTAACCGTTGCTCATTAATCATTAACGTTTCCTCCGTTCGTCATTTTCGACTATAATAGGGCTTATAGAAATGTTTAGAAAGGAGATCTGCCTTGTGAATCCTTCCAAGTATGTTCGAATTGTAGCCATCGTGGTTATTGCTGCCATGCTGTTATCCAGCTTGGTTGCCGGCATCGGCATGCTGTTCTCTTATTAGAACAGCATCCTGCGCAAAACCAAATACATCGCAGAAATGCGGCAGCAGCTGCTGCGCCGCTTCACTTACCGACAGCTCGCGGCCCGTCAGCGTATTAAATGAAGTGACGCCGAACTGTTCGATGCCGCACGGCACAATGCCGCTAAAGCCACTCTCCGCAATGCCCGCCTCTATATTTAGCGCAAATCCATGACTCGTCACAAATCCGCCGCGCTTTCGCGCCCGATTAAATTTCACACCGATAGCCGCAATTTTCTCATCCCCTACCCACACGCCGGTGTACTCGGGCTTCCTGCCTGATTCAATGCCATAATCCTTCAGCCAATTGATGATGACTTGTTCGACGTTGCGCAAATAAGCATGCAGATCGAGGCCGACCGCATCCAGATAAAGCAGCGGATAGCCGACAAGCTGGCCAGGCCCATGATACGTAATATCCCCACCGCGATCAATTTCAAATACAGAAATGCCCCGCTCTGCAAGCTCCTTCTCATCCAGCAGCAAATGCTCGGGATGGCGGTCTGAGCCAAGCGTATAGGTCGGCGGATGTTGAAGAAGGAGAAGCGTCTCCAGACGCTCCTCCTGATCAACTTGCTTCACCATCGATTTTTGCAGCTCCCATGCCTCCGCATAGCCAAGCATGGAAATATAACGGGCTTCAAGCGGTTTCTTCCCATAAGGTACATGAGTAGAGTCAGTCATAGCGGCGTCCCTCATTTCTAATACAATTTCGTATCGTTGTTGAAGCTCTCCAAATTCTCCTTCACCTTTTGCATAAAACGACCGCAAATAATGCCGTCCAAAATGCGGTGATCCAGCGACAAGCAGAGGTTTGCCATCGAGCGAATCGCGAGCATGTCATTAATGACAACCGGACGCTTCACAATCGATTCAAACGTCATAATGGCCGCTTGCGGGTAGTTAATGATCGGATGCGTAATAATCGAGCCAAAGGAGCCCGTATTGTTAACGGTAAACGTACCGCCCTGCATGTCAGCCAGCGTTAAGCGCCCTTCGCGTCCACGGCGAGCCAAGTCGTCGATTTCTTTCGCAAGTCCCGCGATCGTTTTGTGATCGGCGTTTTTTATGACGGGTGTCGCAACCGATTCCTCGGTACCTACCGCAAGCGATATGTTAATGTCGCGCTTCACGATGATTTTATCGACCGCCCACATGGAGTTCATAATCGGGAATTCCTTGATCGCATTAACGACTGCTTTCAACACGAAAGCGAGATAGGTCAAATTAATGCCCTCGCGCTTCATAAATTCATCTTTCACCTTGTTGCGCAGCACGACGAGATTCGTAACATCAACCTCAATCATCATCCACCCATGCGGAATTTCGGTGACGCTCTGTTTCATATTACGTGCGATTGCGCCGCGAATCGGCGTAACCTCAATATAATCTTCGCCTCGTCCAGGCACCCCTGAAACGGGAGAATCATATTGCTGAATCGTTGGCAGGCGCGGCGTTTCGGTCAAATGCAAGCCAGTTGAACGAACTTGCTCAATACTTGGCTCCCGGCCGGTTTGCGGGCTGGCTTTGCTCACAGAACTGCCTGCCGCTCCGCCCGATTCGACGAAGGTAAGCACGTCTTTACGGGTAATACGACCGCCAAGACCAGTCCCCGGAACGTCGCTCAAACGAATATTATGCTCGGCTGCCAGCCTCTGAACAGCTGGAGAGAAGCGATTGCGCATCGACATATCTCCTTCCGCCTCCTGTGCACCGCCTTGCTGAGCTGTAGACAAGCCCGCGCCTTGCGCTGCTTCACTATAACCCGATGGCGCCCCGCCAGTAGCCTGCATTTCTGCTGCGCCTTCCGTTTCGATTAGGCATACCGGCGTCCCAACAGGAACCGTTTCACCGTTGCCAACCAAAATTTTAACCATCGTACCCGATACCGTAGAAGGCAGCTCCGCGCTAACCTTGTCCGTAATGAGCTCACAAATGGGCTCATACATGTCAATGTGGTCGCCAGGCTGCTTAAGCCACTTATCGATCGTTGCCGATACGAGCGATTCCGCCAGCTGCGGAATAACAATCTCCGTCACCGATTTCATCAATTATCCATCTCCCTAAAGGCTTGTGCTACGTGGACTGGCTTTCGTCCAAATTAACGCATTGCAGCGAAATAACTGCTTCGAGCAAGCATTAATACAAAGCCAAATTGCGCATAGCCTCTTTCACTTTTTCTTTATTCAGCAGGAAAAACTTCTCGCCAGGCGGATTAATAGGCATCGCCGGAGCGTCCGGTCCGCATAAACGCATAATAGGAGCGTCCAGCTCATATAACAGCTGCTCCGCAATAATAGCCGACACTTCGGCGCCAACGCCGCCCGTCTTATTATCCTCGTGAATGATTAACACTTTGCCTGTCTTGCGAACAGACTCCAAAATAGCCTCTTGATCAAGCGGCTGCAGCGTGCGCAAATCAAGTATATGAGTGCTGATGCCTTCCTGGGCAAGCTCCTGCGCTGCCTGTTCAACGAACAGCAGCGGCATGCTGTAGCTGATGACGGTAATATCGTCGCCTTCACGCAATACATTTGCTTTGCCAATCGGCACAATATAATCGTCATCTGGTACTTCGCCGGTAATCAGCTTGTAGCATTTTTTATTTTCAAAAAAGAGAACCGGGTCCGGGTCGCGTACAGCAGCCTTTAGCAGCCCTTTCGCATCGTAAGCCCGGTATGGCGCTACAATTTTCAAGCCAGGCGTCCCGAAAAATACCGATTCCGGACACTGGGAATGATACAGCCCGCCAAAAACCCCGCCGCCAATTGGGGCGCGAATAACGATCGGACAGCTCCAGTCATTGTTGGAGCGGTAACGAATTTTAGCCGCTTCGCTTATGATTTGATTCGTTGCGGGAAACATGAAATCCGAATACTGCATTTCTGCAATGGGCTTCATCCCGTACATAGCTGCACCAATAGCTACACCGGCAATTGCCGATTCCGCTAGGGGCGTATCCATTACGCGCTGCTCTCCGAACTGGTCAATTAAACCTTTCGTCGTTGTAAAAACGCCGCCCTTGACGCCAACGTCCTCGCCAAGCACGAACACGTCTTCATCGCGCTCTAGCTCTTCCTTCATGCCAAGCCTAATCGCTTCAATATATTCAATAACAGCCACTAAATGTCGCCTCCTTGCCCAGCATCTCCTGCATACACATGGTCAAGCACCGATTCCGGCGTTGGGAATGCTGCCTTGTCGCCGTATTCAGTCGCTTCGTCGATTTGCTTCTTAATGCCCGCAAGCAGCTCGGCATCCTTCTCCTCGGTAAGGAGTCCACAGTCGATCAAATACTGTCTATATTTCGGCAGTCCATCCTTCGCCCGGTTCTCATCGACCTCTTCCTTCGTCCGATAAGCAAGGTCATTATCCGAAGTCGAATGCGGAGACAAGCGATAGACCATCGCCTCAATAAGCGTCGGCCCCTCGCCAGCAATCGCACGCTCGCGCGCCTCTTTCACGGTGCGGAACACTTCCAGCGCATCATTGCCATCAACTTGCACGCCAGGGAAGCCATAACCAAGCGCCCGATCCGCAACGCGGCCTACAAGCTGCTTGTGAACGGGTACAGAGATTGCATATTGATTATTTTCACACATAAAAATGACCGGAAGCTTATGAACGCCTGCAAAATTGCAGCCTTCATGGAAATCGCCCTGATTGCTCGAGCCTTCTCCAAACGTTACGAAGCTTACGAGCTCCTGCTTCTTCATCTTTGCAGCGAGTGCAATGCCTACAGCATGCGGAACCTGGGTCGTTACAGGACTTGAGCCTGTGACAATACGCAGTCTTTTGCTGCCAAAATGCCCTGGCATCTGCCTGCCGCCGCTATTGGGATCTTCCGCTTTCGCAAACACGGACAGCATTAGCTCCTTCACCGTCATTCCGACGGACAATACAAAACCGTAATCCCGATAATAAGGCAAGTAATAATCGACTGTACGATCAAGAGCAAATGCCGCGGCTACCTGTGCCACCTCTTGACCCACACCCGATACGTGGAAGTTGATTTTTCCTGCCCGCTGCAGCAGCAAATTGCGCTCATCAAACTTTCGCGCCAGCTGCATCATGGCATACATTTCGACAGCCTGCTCATCCGTTAAGCCAACTGCGGCATGACGGGATTGCTGCTCAATTGAACCGGATTTCCCCATGAGAATTCGGCCTCCTTTAAAAATGCAAGAGTGTTTAAGCTACGCGCTTATACTCGGCTTCTATTTTACCGCGAAACGTGCTTTTGCCGCCAAAGTACGAGGGCAACCGTCTACGCCTGACTACAATTAAAACCAGGTACTAATACTTGATATTACCCATTATAACCTCTTTTTACGGAAAAAGAAAACCCATGCTTTAAGCAAGCATGGGCAGCTGCTAAATCGCAGTCGCCTTTCCGTCTATCGCCAGCATCGCCTCACCCAGCGCTTCAGACAGCGTTGGATGCGGGTGAATCAATTGCCCGACTTCCCAAGGTGTTGCATTGAGAAATCCAGCAAGCGCAGCTTCCGAAATAAGATCGGTCGCATGCGGGCCTATCATATGGACGCCCAATATGTCGCCCGTTGTACGGTCGGCTATCACTTTCACGAAGCCGTCGGCATCTCCAAGCACGAGTGCTTTGGCAATCGCTTGAAACGGGATTTTACTCGTCTTAATGTCATGGCCTTTCGTTCTCGCCCCATCCTCCGTCAATCCGTAGGAGGCAATTTCCGGACGCGAGTATACACAGCGGGTTATGAGATGAGGCTCTATCGCCGCATGACCCTGTCCGCCCATATGCTCCACAGCAGCAATTCCTTCATGCGCTGCTGCATGCGCAAGCTGGACTCCGCCGATGCAATCGCCGATCGCATAAATATGCGGCTCATTCGTCTGGCCAAATTCATTAATTTGAATAAAGCCGTCCTTCGTGCGAATATCGGTATTTTCAAGCCCGATTCCTTCCACATTTGCTTGACGGCCTACGGCCAGCAGCAGCTTGCTTGCACTTAGCAGCACATCGCCATCCGCAGTCGTAGCCGGTATCGAAACTTCCCCGTCTCCCACACTTAGCTCAGTCGTGCTGAGCTGCACGCTTGTAAGTACACGAACGCCGCGGCGCTTGAGCAATCGCGTAAGCTCAGCCGACACCTCGGCATCCTCGCCAGGAAGCAGCCTTGCTCCCGCTTCAACGAGCGTCACCTGCACGCCAAAGTCCTGCATCATCGATGCCCATTCCACGCCAATTACACCGCCGCCAACGATCAGAATCGAAGCCGGAAGCTCTTCTAATGCAAGCGCGTCATCGCTTGTGAGAATATACTCGCTATCTGGCGTTAGGCCAGGCAAAGAACGCGGTCTGGAGCCTGTTGCAATAATCAGGTTTTTGGAAACGACCTGCTCCATTTCTCCATCTGCCAGCTCAACAGCAAGCGATCCGCTGCGAGGCGAGAAAATGGAAGGCCCAATGACGCGGCCTCTGCCTTTAATGACTTGAATGCTATGTTTTTTCATTAAATATTGCAGCCCTTTATAAAGCTGTTCCACCGTCTGTTCCTTGCGGCTTTGCACTTTATCGAATTGCAGCGAGATCGCTCCGTCAGCTATTGCAATGCCATAGGCATCAGACTCCAGCAAGGTGGCGTATACTTCTGCGCTTCTAAGCAGCGATTTGCTAGGAATACAACCTTTATGCAGACAAGTTCCGCCAAGGTTGTCCGCTTCGACGATCGCTACGCTTTTCCCCATTTGGGCCGCGCGGATTGCCGCCGTATAACCTCCCGGGCCGCCGCCCAGCACAGCTACATCTACTTCTATCGCCATCTATTTTAACCTCCACCTGTATTTCTATATGTATGCTAGCAAATGATGTCCTTGATTAGTCACCATCTCCGCTATATTTAAGAGCGTCGTTTGTTTGCATCATTATTATTGTAACCTTTTTAGCAGCGGTTTTCATCGTAAACTTTTCGGAAATAGACACTTTTCCCTGAAAAGGGTATCATAATAGCACAAGCCTATCTCACTATTATTAAGGAGTCATTCGATTATGAAGCTAGTTACAGCAAGGCTGATTGCTATTTTGCTGCTCGTCATTCCAGGCATACTTGCCTGCATTGGATTTTTGAAAATGAAAAATGCTGTCTACAACTATTTTGTATCCTTCGGCTACGATGATATTCAGCCAAACTTTGAATGGCTGCCCTTCCTGCTGGGCCTGCTGATGTTCGCCATTGGTGTCGGCTTTATCGGCGGCTGGACTTTTTTTCGCGACCGCAAGCGCAACTATGTCGCTTCCCGTTTCCGTCCAAAGCGTCCCAAGCCGCCAAAGCCAACCGCTTAGTCGCTGCAATCATTGCTCCCTTGCATCAAATCAAGCTCCTGCTGGTACGCCACATTTCATCTAGTGGCCCGTGGGGGCTTTTGTTTTTTTTGCAGAGTATAGCGTGTAGCGATCATCCACCCCACAATGTGTAAACCTTGACGAAGCTGATAGCTGTATTGTAAAAATCTATAATAAATTTTTGTTTTTCCGTCATATATATTATTTTCGTTTCCATTATTTCCGATATAACCATTAGGCAATCATCATAATCAATAAAAGGGGGTGCTTTCCATTTCTGCAATATCGTCTGCCTCATCAGCATCACGGTCAAAATCCGCTTCAACTGCTTCATCGCGAGAAACCACATCCGCTTCGCCTCGCGAAAAAGAAATTCAGGCACTCATGAAGCAAAAAGCAAGATTAAACGAAGAAATGCAATCCGTCAAAACGAATGAAAAGCTCGACACGAAGCTGAAAATGGAACGCGTTAAAGCGTTAACCGCTTCTATTTCCCAAATTGACGCACAAATTTCACAGATTCGCGCGGAAGAAATTCAGGAAAAAACTAAAATGGGCGCCTCTAAGGACGACCAGCCTAAAAAAAGCACTTCGGACAATCCTGAGAAAAATATGGACCAGGCTGTTAAAAACAGCATGACCTATGATCATCTCGGCAAGCTCGCCGGCGTTCGCGAAAAACTGCAAGGCTCCAACGTCACAATGGAAAGCGGCATTCGTTTTGATCGCATGGTCATAGAATCGAATCCGCACAACGACGCTGGAAAATTCGCTATGCTGGAAAACGCCGAGCAAACCGTATTCAAGCTGAAACGGGAAATGATGGCCAAAACTACTCGCCAAATCCATGTCGTGGATCAAAAAATGAAAGAACTGGTTGACGATTTGGGAACAACGGATGACAGCTCTTCAGAGAATGAGACGGAAACTGTTGGTGGCAAAATGCTCGTAGGTTCAGTCGCAAATCAAGACAAGGTAAGGGAACGCAACAATAGGCAAACAGAGGAAGAACCCCAAGCTTCTGCACAGAAAGCAAACGTAACGTCATCTGCAGCTGCGCAATCCATCGATATTCGGGTATAACGATTGAACAGCTTATACGTCCATGAGGTTAATGGATAATCCCGCTCCTTTACTGGTTCTCTGTAACCAATAGAGGAGCGGTTTTTTTATCGTAGCACTTCCTTAAAAAGAAGGATGATGTCCACTATGTTCTAGACTTCGATTTGTTGCGCTTTGCGATTCCATATTGGATAGCGCGGTACATTCACGGAATACAAAGTGCTTACATCCCAAACATTTATTCGAATCCAGATGGATCAAGGCACAGCCGATCGCTTCACCAGTATGATCAAAGAAGTGATGAGCCCCGATCCGCTCATATAAACCTGTTTTTTTGAGCACTTGCAACGGCTGCGGCTGGACCCCTGTCATCAGTACGATTCCTCCGAGCTTCTGGAACGCCTTGACTATAGTAGTCAGATTGGCTGCTCCTGTCGTATCCATAAAGGGCACTTTCCCGAGACGCAGCAGCAAAATGGTACACCTCTGTTGAACCGTATCCCTCATATCCTGTTCAAACTTATTCGCCGCCCCAAAAAACAAAGGTCCGTCAATCGTATATATACTGATTTGGGGACAATCATGACCTTCGTATACCATATTTGCTCTGACTTTTTCATGTTTATGGTTAGGATCTGGCAGCACCTTCTCGACCGTTAAGGATTGGCTCATACGTTTCACAAATAAAAGCAGAGCCATCAGTAATCCCACTTCTACTGCTGTTGTCAAATTCGTAAATACGGTGAGAATAAAAGTGATGGCAAGTAAAAGGGAATCACTCGTTTTCGTTTTTAAAATATGCATAAAAGCGCTTCGTTCACTCATGTTCCACGCAACTACCATTAAGATTGGAGCCATGCTAGCAAGCGGGATATCGGACGCATAAGGCGCAAACAGTATAAGCACCAGCAAAACGACGAAGCCATGAACGATGCCCGAAATCGGTGAGACCGCTCCGCTTTTAATATTAGCAGCTGTTCGTGCAATGGCTCCCGTTGCCGGTATTCCACCAAAAAACGGCGTTATCATATTGGCAATTCCCTGCCCAATAAGCTCGCGATTGCTGTTGTGCCGATTGCCAGTCATGCCGTCGGCTACTACAGCGGACAGCAGCGATTCAATCCCGCCCAACATAGCAATAATAAAAGCAGGCTTAAGCAAATTCACTATTCGCTCCCACGTCATGTCAGGTATACGAAAAGCAGGCAGCGTGCTCGGAATCGTTCCATAAGCAGAACCTATAGTTGCCACCTCCCCGTTGAAAAATAAAGCAGCGATGAAGCTCGAAACAACGAGCCCCAGCAATGACCCAGGCAACTTAGGCATAAATCTCGGAGCCAGCAAAATAATCATCAAACAAATTCCGGCCGTCAGCAGACTGTAGCTATTTATAGTCGAAGCATGTAACCCGATTTCTTTCATATTGGACAAAAAATCCTCATGCTTTTCGATCCCCTTCAAACCCAAAAAACTAGCCATTTGTCCACTGAAGATGATTACGGCAATGCCCGCGGTAAACCCAATTGTAACAGGCCGAGGTATGAAGGCAATCAACGAGCCTAGCTTAAAAAGGCCCATAGCAACAAGCATAATGCCAGCCAGAAAACCGGCAAGCAATAAATTTTCGTACCCATATTGCAGCACAATAGCGAACAAAATAGGAATAAAAGCACCCGTTGGGCCACCAATCTGAAATTTTGAACCTCCGAAAGTCGAGATAAGGATGCCCGCTATAACTGTCGTATATAGTCCGTATTCAGGCCTGACGCCTGAAGCAATAGCAAACGCCATTCCAAGTGGAATGGCGATAATACCGACAATGACACCCGAGACCATATCCTTGCGAAGCGCAGATAAATGATATCCATCAAATCTCCCTCTCCCCTTCATTTTTCATAACCTTCTTTTCTTCATATATTTGATTATTTGAATATAAAGAAAAGATACTCCTGTGCTCCCTTTATGTCAAACACACGAATCAGCCAAGGATGCGTATAAGTCGTTATAAAAAGCAAAAAAACAAGGTTTTCCTATTTGATGCTCACGGATTCCCTTGTTTTTTCAATTATGGTTCTTTACGAATATTTTCCAATAAGGAAATAGCGTCGACGAGATGATTGTCAAAAATCTGCTTCGTTACCGACAATAAATCCTTAATTAATGGATCACGCAAGGAGTAAATGACCGAGGTGCCTTCTTTCACACTGTGGACAACGTTTTTGTTGCGTAATACAGCAAGTTGCTGCGATACGGCGGAACCTTCCGATCCTAAAATGCTTTGCAGCTCATTTACGTTCTTTTCCCCTTCGCTTAACACTTCAAGGATGCGAATTCTCATCGGATGAGCCAAAGCTTTATAAAAATCGGCTTTAAACTGTTGAATGTGCTGATTCATAAACTGCTCCTTAATAGTAAACTTTTGAATATATGAATATCATAGCATACATCCAGAAATGATTGATAATGAACTGTAGGCTTGTTGATTATTTTCATGGCGCGTATAATACTTAATATATTCATACTTTTGAATATTTGATTTTAAAATGATTCACAGGAGAGGAAAGGATTCGAATGCCCGGCTTTACGATTCAACAACCATCTAGAGAAAATTCGCTAATCCTTGATGAAGGACCACAAAAAATAAGCAAGCAAGTGGTCATTGACCTTGGAATGGCCTCCCTGCAAGCGATAGGTTCTGACCATATTTGCAAAGTTTGCATTTCAAATAGCGGTTCCTGCTGCAGCGGCTGCCGACATCTTTCAGATCGGGTTGGATGCCAGCGCCGCAATACAAGCTGTACCGCATGGTTATGTGGGTTTATTAAATATGTCCTTTATGAAACGGGATATTTGCAGCAGTGGAACGATTTTTGGGAGCAAGTGCCTGGACAGGACTTCCGCGTAGATTACACGCCAGACTCCTTTTCCATTCATCATTCTTTAAAGCTTCCAAACATGCGCAGCTTAAGCGAAGCGCTTGCTGCCGATTTGCAGGAATTGGCTCAAACCCATATCGCGATCGGTTTTATTTTAACACTTAGAGAGAAGCTGGATAAAAATATAGATCAATTCATGTTTTATCATGATGAACCGGCGAAACAAGCTCGCATTAGAAAAAGAATCGAATTTTTATCTCTCCCGTTTGAACGCTTCCATCTAGCCTTACATGATTTTATGGAGAAGCGCAGCGCTCTGACTGATGAAAAAGACGGATTATCGAGCTAAGTGAGAAAATCTAACTTTGATTAGGGACGGGCAAGCGGAAGCCCAGATTCTCTAGTTAATCAAATTCGATTTCTCTGAGATGGGAGCAGCTCATGCTGGGTTCTGCTGAATACTATGTTTGTTGTGCGGCAACTTACGTTTTATTCGAACTCACATGGGCTTTTTTTCTGCTGTTGCACCTCGTAACATTAACTATCCAATTTATGAATCATCCCCAATCATAATCAATGATTTTAACAAATTGACCCGTCTCGGTATTTCGTTCATATGCAGAAAACGGTTCGTCATCTACAAATGCTAAAAAAGAATCGTCAATATTAAGCGCCGCTCCAAGTGATACAATTTGGTAATTTTCCAGATTCCCATTGTATCCTTCAGGTTCATGGCCGCTAAAAAAGATCCAGCCTAAATGATTTTCTTCATTCGGCTCATCTTTCAGCATGAGACTGAAGCTTCTCTTTTCTAGAGCATCTCGGGTCATTACGATTTTTGTATCCATATAATAATTCCATTTGCTCGCTTCTGGATCTTCCAGCTTCGTATCGCATATATGCTCATAAGTAAATTGAATTTCTTGTCCATAGCTTAGTTCAGTTATGTAAGATGGTATATTTCTGAGTAAGCCCTTGAAGTTGTCCTCATTACGCTCCACAATTTCAACCCACATTCTTTCGCCAATAAATTGCTCGTGCTCCTCATCGGACAAAAAAATCAATTTTACAAGATCCCCGGCCTGTAACAGCTTTAACATTGGAGGGCTAGGCAAATAAAAAGTGTAAGGCGCTTCTTTGTTTCGATCATATACGCTATCAAGCGTCCAAGTCATGAATATTCCACCTTATTCATTCGTAGTATTTAGCAGCCGTATGCCCATAATGCCATTATAACAATAGTTTAATTGTGCGACTACAAGCGAGAAATTTTTTGAAAAATAAAATACCGTTTGTTATTGGACTATCACAATCCAATAACAAACGGTATAGGCAATTCGCTATTGGTCGGTTTCGACTTGCTGATGTTAATCGTATAGCCGAAGATAAATGAAATCGAATCAATGTTGCCGAAGCCCTGTGCATCAAGAGTATTGAGGGAGTGAAGTCATTATTTGGGACTTACTTCTTTAATGATAGACAACCTACCAAAACCAAATATTTATCGGGTTCCAGTAGGATTAATTACGGGCAAAATCGCCTAAGAACAAGTTAAGCGATTTTCGTAGTAATGTCAAATCCCTTCATTGCATTTCTTATTACTTGATATACTTTGTCTTATATGTAAATCGACGCGATTCAAGCGGGAGCAAAGACTTTATTGTAATACCATTCAACAAAGATAGGGTGTCGGAATTCGATGGGTCAATTTGTCGCTGTAGAATAAAATAAAAAAACCGTCCAACAACACGCCGTTAAACGGTTCTGCTATGTGAAAAGAAGTCTCGGAGGGTAATCCACGAGTTCGACAATACATCGTATTCGGAACGGGTTGGATTCGTGACGTTATTTCATATACGCTTGAATAAGCTGAGAACCAACTTTTTTTATTGAAAATCTGTCCTTCACTGTTTTCGCACCAAATTCACCTAATAATCGAGCCCTACGGGGTCTACTTAATATGCTATTGACATCTTCCGATAGCTTTTTAACAGTGATAGATACAATAGCTCCATGATCTCCAAAGTGAACTCGAATTATTTCGTTTATATTCTTAGGCTCTACTACACCGCAGTATCCCGCAACTCCTGTCGCGATAACTGGTCTTGCACACGCCATGGCTTCAAGTGCAACACGCCCTGTCCCCACAATGACATCTGCTGCATAATAAGCATGTTGTATGTCTGGTAAGGGAGGACGAATATATATTGCTCGTCTACCAAGACGGCGGTTAGCTTTAGCAGCAAGTTCTTCGAGTTTTGATCTCGTCACGGAAGAACCAGGGCCAAATAAAACAGCTACAAAATTAAGGTTATTTTTTGCAACAATCTCTGATGCCAAGATCACTTTTTTTGCTATGGGCAATTTATCAGATGAGAATCTTCCAGCATAAACAAGAATCTGGGCAGATAGTGGTAAAGTAAGTGCTTTTCTCCACTTTTTTTTATTAGATATCGAATTGAATGTTAGAGTATCGATCCCATTAGGTATCATTAGGATTTTATTGGAAGAAATTTTCATGTGTCTAACCAACCAGTTTGATAAATTTGGCGAAACAGCAATGAGATGTTTTGCCACTTTTGACGTAGCTAACAAAGCAGATTGTTTATGATAAGTACCATGCACAGTAGCAATCAATGGTATTTTATATTGTCGATGCAAAATTGCTGCATATCGAAATGACATAGAATCATGGGCGTGTAAAAGCCCGTACCTTCCTTTGGAAATGATCAAGGATAATAAGGATATTCGTTCTACTAACGATTTTTTTTTGGGGGATAGAAGGTGAACAGTAATCCCTGCTTTTTTAAACGAATTTAAAAGTGGCCCTCCCATAGTAACAACGCCAATTCGAAACCCTTTTGATATTAAATATCGGGAAACAGAATGAATGTATTTTTCGGTTCCTCCAGTATTTAACTGCGAAACGAACATTAAAATATTCACATTTTCACCAACCTCACTTAAGACTCTAACAGTGGAGATCAATAACTTACTGACCGTTTGGTCTATTCAGTAACATCGGTTATGTGCTTTTTTAGCAGTACATCAATTGGTTTGGAGTTACCGCCCTGGCAAACGTTAGTTACAATCTTTTTCGGATGGCCTAATCGACCGATCACACCTGTCGTTTCCCATTTGCCTCTTGGGTTTTTCTGCACCATAATCCTAAGGTCAAAAAGTCGGTTGTTGTGCCGCAGTAAATAGATTCCATATTGAATGACATATTTTTCGCTTTTCGTTTTCTTATGGATGGAACTAGTCATACTATTAATGGAGTTGAACGTCCTTGTGACAGTATTTAGTTGGTATTTATAAGAACCTTGCCCTAGCATTTCCACACCTATGATGCCCTTGCCACCAGTTCCCCTATTTGGCTTGACATAGACCATTTTGTACTTGTTTTGTAACGATTTGCTTACATTCTTTTTTAATTATAAGTCCAACCATATTCAGCCGACCCCTTTTACATAATGAGTATCCGTATCAAAGTATGTGCCTTTACTAAAGGCTGCTTGTGCTAATGTCCGTAGCATAGGGGCTGATTGGTGTGTACATTAGTCACTATATCTGAGTAGGTGACTTCTGCAAATGCAAATATCGACTCATCAACTAGCAAAAGGCACTAAGTTCGAAACGCACATTACATTATCAAGGTTAACTCCGTGGGAAATACAGTCATGATAACGGCGGGGGTACAAGAAGACGAAACGGCAAACATCCTAGCGGCAAAAAAACTGTTGGATTTACTACAGAAGGACATCCTCCACATCGAAAACGGAATGTTGATTATCGTTCCAATCGTTAATCAGATCGCCTATAAACGGCGTATCAGGGATATTCCCGATTTGAATCGGACAATCCTGCGTAAACCCAATCAAGCAGCGAGTCACCCACTTTCGGCCGCATTATTTCGGTTAACGACTGAGTAGTATATTGATCTACATGAAGCTAGAGGCATTTTTCGGTCCGTGTCCAGCTTCACCAGCACGAGCAAACAGCATGCGATGAGTGCGATCCAAATCTGTTACGGCATAGTCGATGTAGCCACCCTTCTTGATTTCTTCTGCCGTCAAAATTTTCTTGACCTTCCGCTGAACCTTTGGGTTCTCTACGCTTTCGACTGGATTCTTCGGTATCTCGCGTTCGACCTTGTAAAGATAATTGAAAAACACTTTGATGTTGCGAACGTAATTTGCAATGGTTGTCATTGACACTTCTTTTTTTGTAGTCGGTGCGATTCTCTGGGTGGTTTTTGTCTTTTGACTCAGCATTGTTTACGAGTGCGCACTTGCTCCTCTCACGAACATACTTGATGTATTGTCGAACATGACCCGACTGAACTTTTTTAACATCTTCATCTGGAATTCTTCAAGCAAGTACTTTCCGAACAGCTTTAACGTCTGCTCATAACTTGCCAAGGTTTTACGCGAAAGGTTTTTGGATGAACAGTAAAGCATGAAATTATCCAGTTGAAAGTCAAAATCGATCATAAGAAATACCACTTATTTATTGGTTTCGAAGAACCAATAAATAAGTGGTATCAGCTGGTTTGCTATTCAAAAGTTTATCGGTTCAAATTACCCATTTTCGGATATTTATAGCCATCCCTGTTTTTGACATTGACACTCTCAAACCCTTGATGCAACAGCAATTAACTCACCTTATGCTCAATCCGCAGTGGATCGTCTACACTTAGTTGGACAATAAAAATGAGGGCTTGTAGAATAAACCTATCATACTAAGGAGCGGATCTCTACAATGCCGAATCAACGACGTACGTTTACAGCAGAGTTCAAGAAACAAATGGTGCTACTATATGAAAACGGAAAATCCAGAGCAGATTTGGTGGAGGAATATGGTCTCACCGGATCGGCTTTGGATCGCTGGATTAAACAAGGCCAAACAACAGGCTCTTTCTCAGAGAAGGACAATCGCTCGCCAGAAGAAAAGGAGTTACTTACTTTACGCAAAGAAGTTCAACGCCTCAAAATGGAAAACGATATTTTAAAGCAAGCGGCGCTGATCATGGGACGAAAGTAGCTATCATCCAGAAAAACCGTGATAAATACTCGGTATCAGCAATGTGTAACGTCCTGCAAATCGCAAGAAGCACGTTTTACTATGAAGCAAGCGAACAGTCGCTAGAAGACGAAGTGACCACAGTCATTGTGGACATTTTTCAGAAAAATCGAAAAGCATACGGCACCCGAAAGATCAAAGCTAAGCTGCATGAGCGAGGACTCGTGGTTTCCAGGCGCCGAATTGGTCGGATTATGAACGAACAGGGGCTGGTTTCGACATACACGGTGGCACAGTATAAGCCCCATAAAACCGCTTGTAATGAAGCGGCTACCTCCAATACACTGAACCGCGAGTTTAATCAAACAGAAAGCAAGCGCGTGGTGGTCAGTGATCTAACCTATGTGAAAGTCCGGAACGAGTGGCACTATATTTGCGTGCTTATGGATCTGTTCAATCGAGAAATTATCGGCCATAGTGCTGGTCCTCATAAGGACGCAGCGCTGGTTTCCCGCGCCTTTGCGACCGTGAAAGGTGATCTGCGTCGGATTCAGTGGTTTCATACTGACCGTGGCAGCGAGTTTAAAAACCAAAAGATGGATGAGCTTTTAGAGACGTTTGAAATTGGACGATCGCTGAGTGCGAAAGGTTGCCCCTATGACAACGCTGTGGCCGAAGCCACCTATAAAATCATGAAAACGGAGTTCGTGAATCAGATGAACTTTCAGAGTCTTTGTCACTTGGAGCTGGAGCTATACGATTATGTTCATTGGTTCAATCAACATCGTATTCATGGAACTTTAGGCTATATGACGCCTGTTCAGTATCGCCTTACAGCCCTTAAAAAAGTTGTTTGATTTACTGTTGACAATCCAGACTCATACAAGGAGAATCGCAATCGCTCATCCAAACAAAATGAGTTAATTACCTTACAAGAAGAAAACCAGCGTTTGAAAATGGACATTGATATTTTAAAGCAAGCAATGTTGATCATGGTACGAGAGTAACTATCATTCCGCTCCACTGTGAAAAAACTCGTTTTCAGCCATGTGCTAAGAAGTGCATTTTACTAAGAATTGGAGGAACAAGCTAAAAAGACAGGATCAACAGAAGCGATTATGGAGATATCTCAAAACAACCGCTGAGTCTTAGTCATCGCAACGAAAACATAGAACATTGGGAATATCGTTATGCAGCGCTAAAAAGGCTTTTCAATCTACTATTGAAATTCTACTAAAGCAGTCATAGTATTTAAAATGGCTGCTTCACAACCCTTAATAAACAACTTAGATCCAATTTTCGTATAAATCAAAGCTATTCGCGCTGCTGATGTGCTAGCCCCTGTGCAGAGTTCCAATTAGTTTCTAATGCCGAAAACCACCCCCCACTACCTGTGTCTATATTCCCAAACAAAAACCCTCTCTCTGGAGGGCTTTTCACGTGTACTATATTTTATCATCTTCTTTAAAAGCGTAGGTACTTTATCCTTATACGCTCTCTTGTTGCTTGGCAATATGACCTTCAAACCCCAGCGCAGCTCCTCTACATACTGAACACTTGTAAAGGTTTATAAATCATCTGTTGTGCATGCTTTTGAAATCCAATTTACTCTTCAATGCAACATGCATATAAATCCACATAAAAGATTAATTATACAAGACAAATTGATTAAATACTCGCTCTAAGCAGCCTATGTCGCGAAACCCTAATTTCGCGACATTAAATATCGCTATATTCCGCAAATTAGTAGTGCATCATTATGCAATAAAAACTATCTGTTTCACGAGTTTATTATGTCAATATCCCATTGATTCTTAGGGATAACTCAAACTATCTCATTACCAGTAACATTCATTCCAATCTTACATAGCGACCCAATAATGATGCAAAACTCACAGGTTCATATGGTTCGAAACACAACATATAGATTTCAAAATTTTCAGCGAGTCAAAATATTGTACCTGAGTAGTAACAATAATGTCATCGCCTATTTTTATTATTTACATGAGTTATATATATGTTCAAGAAATTGATTTCTATTTTCAAATTTAGATAGTATTCTATACGATATTTTACTGAAAACTAAATATACAAGATAACCAATAATTACACCAGTAGCATTAGCTATAATATCATTAATATCGATTGTGCGATAATTGTAATTAATCAGGATTGAAATTAGTGCTTGTGATGACTCGATTATAATTCCAAAAAGAAGTATATGAATAAATATATTCACCTTTTTCAAAATAAATCTTATGGCAAAACCATAAGGAATAGCTAATAAAACATTTAAAATTGTTTCTCGTCCTAATGATTTTAAAGGAATAAAGTTTACATTATGCCAAAAAATTTGGCCTTCTCGAATAAATACTTCTGACTGGAATGGCACGGGGAATATTGTGAATTTAATAACATTTAAAATATATATGTAGAAAACAAGAAAAAAGATTAAATGTATGTTGCTGGTTTTTTTTCGAATTTTCAAAAAGGCCGCTATTATTAAAAATATCACCATAAATATAGATATCCAAAATGTATTGAAAAGTAACATGTTGTTCCTCCTTGATAAGCTGATGACATTAAAATGCCACCAGCTTTTCTTATTCAATAGTCTATTTAGTTACTAAACTACCACTACCCGAAACATCCCAACCGTCATCTTCTAATCTAGAAATATACATATAGAATGTACCTGTAGATACACTTCCTAAATTTTTACTAAATGAAGTAGTAGAGTGTAAGGATGCAGTAACGTTCGTACCTACAGAGCCAACCGATGAAGAACCTATTAAAGTCTTTTTGTACACTGCCACAGTGATAGTGTTAATACTATTATTATATACCGCACCTCTAGCATATGGGGTCATTGAACCGCTAACTGTCATAGTCCCGCCGTCAAGTCCGTGAGATTTACCGTTTGCTTCGCCATCAACTACTCTGTACGTCAAATCAAAAGTGAATGCACTACTGTTAGCAGACACGATAGGAACTAAAGTAGCACCAAGTAAGAAAACTGCAAACATAGAACTAGCGATTTTTTGTTTCATTATTACACCTCATTTTGTTATTTGAAGGCCTTCTTAGTAAAATATAACACCAAATAATCATAATGTAAATATAGGAAAAAATATTTTATATGTTTCATTATAGTTTTATAAGTTCTCTTAATTTTCAATATTTTCTGTAATTCATATATCTAGGAACGAAAAAAAGATCCTTTACAGTGGAATAGCAGGTATTTCCTGTCTATAGTCCACTAAAAGGATCACTCGCATGGATAAGGATACCCTATCCCCTTCATTTGGTAAATGGATTTCGCAAAATTGCACAAAAGAATTTACAGCTACATAACCAAAATAGACCTAGATAATTATACAAAAAAGATTACAACTGTTGCCCACCCGAAACTTTTTCTTCATACGCAATTTCTGAAGTATAATAGGCTGCGCGATATCCCTGTAGACCTTGCTCATCCGCATTTCAGCAGGTACCTAGACTCAAACTCCGCTTCCTACATAACTAAATGGAACCCCTTAGTGTTCTACCTAATAAGGTGCAATCTCTTTATGCCGTGACTCATCATACTTACTGTGTGATGAGTCTTATCAAAACACGAATTTCGCAAAATACTATTACACATACTTTAAAGCATACACAATAATTATACAGCCTTACCTTATCCAAATCGCTTTTTACACTCTAAAATTGTTGGGAAGTTTGTACCATGTGTAAAAGCATAATATTTCCTTAACACATTTTGAATCGCACCATTTTTATCGCCAAATTTCTCTTGTATTACTTGTAAAGTCTGATATGTCTGTTTATCATCCTTGACTACTACATCCAAATTAATACCTAATTCTCTTTCTATCTTACGACCTTTGCTTAATCTCGAACTCACTGCTTTATCTTTACTTGAAATACTATCAGATGATACAAGATAAGCAATAAATTGTTCTTCCTTCATGCTATCGCTCCTAATTATGAAATTTTATCGTTGGCTATATAAATCACTCCTTAAGTTCTCTGACTATCAACTACTGCCAACACCCTCTCAACCTGTAAACCTCAATCAATAAATAAATTTCCTCTATGATACTCTAGATATTGAAAATGTTTTTCAGAAGGTTTAATCCTCATATTGCTGTTTACCGCAAAAAGTTTTTGTACTTCATCGCTCACTCTAAGATATTCAAGCACTTGAAACTTAAGTGGATAGGAATCTGGAGTTTTGTCTTTCAGAATTTCAAAAATTCGACTTGAATTCAATGTATAATCTAAATATTTAATAGCTAGTGGACTGACACAAGTTGGATTTTGTCATAGAATCCTCCACGTTCATCCAACTTTCTGTGTCTAACTTTTTCCACCTCATCCACAGTAAAGCCTTTATACCTTGCGAAGCTGTAGATTACTTCAAGTAGATCAGCAAGTTCCTCCAACTGCTGGTTAACGTCCGTTGCTTCGAGAAATTCCATAAGTTCTTCCTGCATCTTTGTCTTTAATGAAACCCCATACTCAGCATCATTAAGCACCCTCAAAGTGCATTGCTTGCCGCTTGCTTCGATGATCTGAGGAATCTTATCACGTACCAGCTTATTGTAGGTCTTCAAACTATAACCCTCCTATCATCTTCTTAGCCTTGACACGCAATCCAAAACTTTCGGACAAGGTTACTCTCGATAGCCAGTTCGAGTTCTGAAACATGCTTATCAAGCTTGCCTTGTTCCTTCATAAGTTGAAGCATTGTCCTATTCCTATCTTCAAGTCGCTGAATCATTCCCTCATTCGGTATGACATTAGACTTACTACTATTACATGACTGGTGTGCGAACACTAGGTTCCACACGTCATCCGAATAGAGATACGACCATGGGATAACATGATCTATTGCTGGTGTTTCTCCTTCTATTTTTGTCCCGCATAAGAAGCAATAACATTCAGGATTCACAACTTTAAGATATGATGCAAACTTACCAAGCGGTTTCCGTCGTACCTGATCTTCATCAATTATCCTCACTTTCTTCGACAGTCTTGGTGAGTGGTTGAAATTCTCCAGCATTTGCGTCCAACGATAATTGATGGCATCGAAAACCATCAGCCTATTCACTTTAAGTGCAAGCAAGCTATCCGTTCGAATGAACAGGCTATCAGCTTTCTGCTCGTATTGATAGACTCCCTCAACCTCTTTGCCTTCAACTCGTAGGAATCGATAACTCACATCAGTCTTCAACGCCTTCACAGTAGCGCTAACAGCTTTCTCATACTCTGTACTGCACACTAATTCAATGTTCGATCTGAACCATTTCACTGGCTTCACTGACCCTGACAGAGCCTGATAATTCATTATCAGATTCTTCGCTATTGTTATAGCCACAGGAGGCTTCACTGGATTCGAACTTTGTTGCAGACTGAAGAACATCGTTTGTTCGAAGTAATAGCGAAGCACCTTTTTCGCAATCTCTCGTAGTTGGACTTCTATCAGACTTGTTACTTCTAATGCAAATTTTTCTTCATACTCCACAGCTATTTCAGTAAGAGCCTTTGCCCAAGCCATTTTGTATGTATTATCAAATGAACAGTTTCTTATGATATGCAGCCATTTGTCTATGAAATTCATATTCTACTCCGATTCGATTAAAATGTTGTTCCAGAGGGAAAGTACGACATCCATTTGGTAGTTATGGGACTTTTCTACTCCATTCATAACCTCTCTCCATAGTCCAAGCTTATCATCTACCAACTCAGGCTTGTCTCTCAGAATCTGCACAGCCTTAACAGCGTAATTCTTGTTCTTCTGTGACGTACTTCTCTCTGCATAACTTCCTGGTTTAATACCCTGTACCAATCCTTCTTCACATAATCCGAGAAAAGCATTTTTCGGACACCCTTTACGTTGAGCCCAAGTCCCTTCACCAAATGCTTCCGCTGCTGCTTTTTTCCATGCAATCAGAGGATGTACGTCTTCTCCACTCAACATAGAGTGGACTGCATTAACTGCCACCACACCATATCTATTCATCGACATTTATCTCCTAAATTTATTAATATGCGCAAGCACCTTCCACCAACTTAAAGAAGTAGTTATAATTACTCATATACATCCTAACATATACCAAATGCGTAGAGGTAGATGTATGGGCAAGAAGACCTGAAAAATCGCCAATATTCGTAGATATTATATTGCAACTTGTTTTTGGCTGTGCCTTTTTGCTTGCCTTCAACATCACCTTCACCAAGTATGGCAAATTAATCGGTGGGACATGGATGAATATCCTCCTAATATTCATAATCGTTGTGTTTGTGGCTAGTATCGGCTTTCGCATTTACTACATTGCAAGAGAAGCTAAAGAAAGCCATCAACCACGAGATCAATAAGATGAGCAGGGCGATGTTCGAGCGTTACCTATAGCAGTATTTCAAACTTCAGGGATAGAACGTGATGTTTACAGGTGGTAAGAGTGATTATAATGCAGACAATATTCTGTCATGAGTAACGAAGAAGGTAGTCATTCAGACAAAACATTGGAAGAAGAGCATGGGATATGAAGCTATTCAGAAAGCATACACGAGTAAGGATGTATATGGTTACCAAGAGGTATGGGTAATCACAAACAGTGACTTCACTGAAAAAGCACGAGACGGTGCAAAGAACCTTGGCGTTAAACTATGGGATAGAGAATTTCTGATCAAGCAGATGGCCATTTAACTGCTGCACAAACGATTAAGGTGAATGAGTATGAGCCTAATGATGAAGTTATGGCTTTGGCTGCCCCTACTCCTTATAAACAAAAGATGACTAAAATATTTGTGCAAGATGCAGTATAACTGTTATGAAATAGGTTAAGTACTACTGTTTATCGATTCTGAAACAATTTAATGGACGAATATATTACTACCATCATTAACAAAATTAATGTTCTTTAGGAGGAATGCTATGAAAAGCTATCTTGAATATTTCCCAATACCTTTTCTGGAAGACCTTGTTAGAGGTAATTGTATCCCCTTTGTCGGCGCAGGCTTCTCAAAGAATGCAGATATTCCAGAAAATCTCTCTATGCCTTTGTGGGATGAATTAGGCTTGCACCTTGCAAGTTTAATACCTGATTATGCTTATTCTGGTGCAATTGATGCAATATCTGCATTCGAGTATGAATACTCTAGGTCAAAGCTTGTCGAAAAGTTAACTGAGCTTTTGTTGGTGAACAAGGCCAAACCAGGAAATACGCATAAGGCATTTTGTGAAATCCCCTTTGAAACAGTAATCACCACTAACTTGGAGTTTTTGTTAGAACGAGGATATGATGCAACACACAGATACTGTTGTCCAGTTGTTGAGGAGGATAGATTAGCAGTAACGATTGGGAATATTGGAGTAAACTTAATCAAAATTCACGGTGATCTGCATCATCCTAAGCATTTAATAGTAACTGAAGATGATTATGACTTATTCATTGAAAGGTATCCTTTATTTTCGACATACTTAGCAAACCTACTTATATCAAAAACAGCACTATTCATAGGCTATAGTTTGGACGATCCAGATATGAGGCATATTTGGCAGGTTGTAGGAGAAAGGCTAGGTAAGTTGAGAAGACTCGCTTATACCATAATGGTCAATGCTAAACCACATGTGGTAGCACGATTCGAACGAAGAGGAATAAAAGTAATCAATTTACCAGGAAAAGAAAGTGATTATAAAAATATCCTTGAAAAAGTGTTTGTTGAGCTTAAAGAATATTGGGAAAAGCAGTTATTACAAACAAGCATTGTGGTTGAGGAAGGTTTAAAACAAGCTCTGATAATTCCAACAGACTCTAATAATAGACTGTGCTACTTTTCAGTGCCAAACCATCTCCTGTCATTTTATCGTAGTAATATATTCCCACTAGTACTAGAACAAGGACTCACGCCAATTACTGCTGATGAGATAATTACACCCGTTGATACAATATCGGCAAAGATAAGCGCACTGATTGAAAGAGCAAGTATTTTTGTAATTGATATTTCTACTGCATACACACAACGTGAACTTAACATGATTCTTTCTCGGAAGCTACAAAGTAGTCGAATATTAATTATCAATGATGATACTAACTCTAATAACACAGAGATTGACCAAAACCAAATATTGCTAAGACCGAAAGATGTTCTTAACCAAAATGAAGATTTTATAAATCGATTACTATCCTGGCTACGGATTCTATCTGAGGAACTTGCTCCTCAAATCTTTGATGAACCAAATAGGCTAATATTAGCACACGAATACAGGCCTGCAATCGTCTCTGCTATAACTTTACTTGAAGCTCAGTTAAGAAATAATGTTTTCTTTGATATACCAGATAGCACTAGGCATAGGTCTCTTAGAGAACTAATCGAACTTGCAACCAATAAGGATTTGATTACAATTAAAGAAAGTAAATTTATTTATGATGCACTTAAAATACGTAATGATATTGTTCATGGTATAGAACGAAACATAACTCATCAACAAGCGATCAAAATTGTTAATGGAGTTTATTCGATCATTCAGAAATTTACAAACAGAAACAACAAATAAGATCTACATAAAACTCAGATTTTATTAATGGCACATTCCTATCCTACGTTAAGGAGTAGACGGGAATGTGCTTATTTTATTTGTATTTAGCACAACTTAAATAATAACAATCAGTAAGTCTGACGGTGTATTTAACAACAAACTGTCCGCTGAAGTGTTCATTTATATTATGTAATGGCACTTTACATTGAATACTGTCAGTAAACTTAGAATATCTGGCGCTAACCGCCTACGCCTTCGTCTAACAAGCATAAACCATTAAGGACATTAATCCTCCACCATACTCCTTCTTACAGTTACAATGGAAGCAGTATCGTTTAGAGAGCATATAATCTATAGCGCCTACAACGGCTTCTCATTGACAACTCCATCTAGGTCTACACGTAAGCAGCACTTCACTTAGCTAGCTATAGTTAAACGTGCTGCTCTTTCACATTAGCTCACTCCTCTAATAGCTGTTCATTTAAGTCTTCTAGCTGCATTAGTATTGAAATGTCCTCTATTTTAAGCGCTACTGCGATTCTCTCCAGAATAGCAATATTCAACTCTTTCATATTATTGTTACAAAGGTTAGAGATTTTTGATTGTGTTACATTGGAAAGCTCTGATAATTCATTTTGTGTCATATTACGCTCTTTAAGTATTTGTTTGAGTTTTATTTTTAGTCTCATCTTTGATGACCTCCCGATTTGATATGTTGACAATATACCGACGTAGGTATATTATAATTCTTATCCTAGACTTTAATTAGTATATATTTGCAGCATTTTCAATTCAACCTATACCCAATATAAGGAGTATGATTATATGAATAACGAATTTTTAATCTCTGGAGAATCAATTATAGCTACTTCCGACAACCTAGTTACCGCATTTGCATGCTATGGTTCAAAACGCACCATTCTACACAAGAATAGAATCCTCAATACTCGTGACTTTACATTTACATTTGATATTGAAAAAGCTCTGGAGTATGAGGACTATAGAATCGCTTATGGTGAAGAGATTAATTGGTGGACAAGCGCTTTCAGCGACTTACCTAAAGATAAATGTATTATTTGCCAAGATGGAGTGTACATTTGGCAAGAACTTCGGGAATGGACAAGTGAAGGCTTCGACATTATAGATATGGGTTATGAAAAGATATGTCCTCTTTTTAGTGCCATAAGCTTCTAACGATCATGTTCGTAGCAGCAGCCATCAGTAGATTGTATTAGGCATTAGTTAGCCCTTATATCGTCATTTTTTTCTGGATAAGTGTTAAATGTCATGTTAATATGTAATTGTATAATCTCGGATAAGTTAGAAGCATGATAGGCATTCCCCCCTTATCTTTTTATCAAGGAGATGCTGTCATGGAATACGCTTTTGAACTTCGTCTTTCTATTCAAGCATTAGTTATTATTTCAGTTCTTACTTTGTTTATGACTTATCTGATTGGACGAAATAAAAGATCCTGAATCATTTTAGGCTGTCGGCTAGTAATTCGCTAATGCATTGATTGTTGAAGAAACAAAGATAGACTTACTAACATCCACAAAAAATACACTTATCCGAGTATACTTCTCACAAGGGGGGAGTGTACTCGGAATAAAAGAGAAAAATATAAATTTAACAAAAACATCACTGTTTTCAACGAAAAAAAGGAATTCACTTTGACTTGAGTGAGTTCCTTTTTGCTGACAAGAATACTTGAACAGACACTTGCTTTTATTCTAAATAAGGTTGCTCCTATTCTAAATTGGGATTTTAAATAAATCAGTCTTTATAATTTCCTAATATTAAGACTTCGTAAAAGATAGTCTGCCTATCGGCAGACTGCTGGACTGGAAACAAAACTAGGTAGTCTTTTTGATATTTTTAGTCTTTTTAGCATTTTTCATTATTAACATCTCATTCCAATCTTTCGCACCACTTCTCAAAGCAACCGTTACCATGCTTCGACAGCGCTTCTTGTGCTTCCTTCAACTCTCGACCTAACTCCGTATATGCCTTACCGACAATCTCACGCATGTTGACTTCTTCGTTTTAAGGAAATCCGCTATAGGAGCGTCTAACTGTCCGTAATGCACACCTGTGTTCCGCCTCCTCCGTATTATATTTTCGTCAGGAATTTCCTGCAACTACCGCAATTAGCGTTTCCCTCAAGACGCGGAAATTAATTAATGACGCTAATAACCGGTTTTTATACGGCTTTCACCGTACTCGTTACGCTTATCTTCCTAGTGAGAAGGGATATTCCCAACTTTTTTCGGCACATATTAGATTAGCTAAGTTATCCACAACTCCGTTATTCTCGCGATATCTCTTTAATTTGCTGTTTCATATATTATCTCATTCCGCGCTTACTCTCGCCCTTAAACGTCAGCCTTCCGCACTGTTCTTGTATCCGATCGGCCAACCGTCGGTCGAATAACGCTGTTAATTCGATTATCGCGATATTGGACGTATAAACCGTCGGTAAGTCCGCCGCTACTCGCGAATTAATCAACGTATGAAGATCGGCGCGAAAAGCCTCGGACGCATCTCGAACGCCGATATCGTCCATAACGAGAAACGGTACACTCGCGGCAATACGTTGCGCTGCGTAATATCTGGCGGCGGCTGGCGCGGCTACGTCTTCGGGAACGCGCGGCCTGTTAAACGTATTATAGTCCGTTTGCCAGGCGTTCACGTCAAGAAAGTATGCCGGTTTTTCCGCCGGTGCTAATCCGCGCTTGATGCTGCCGATATAATGCGCGATCAAGTAGGCGTTAAGTAGCGCGGCGGCGGCCGTCCTTCCTGTACGTATATCATATAAAAGTCATTCATAAAAAACACCAAATAATCGGCCATCTTTATTTTTTTTGAAACGCTCCTACGCTAATCTTTCCGAAGTATCAACTCATCGCCGTTTCTCGCTTTTATTATCCTTACACTATATTCTAAGTAAAACGAGTGAAAAAGGTAAAGTGGCGTAAGAAGGCTAGGTGGGTTAAAACACATCAAAATCTCAGCGTTATCAAGGGTTTAAGTTAAATTAAAATTTTATTTAGTATCGGATATTTTCGCATCTTTCCGCCACTATAACCACGCCTCCATTCCGCTATAAGCCGCTCCTTCAGCGCTCACCTTTACACTTTCCGTAAAACAAAAAAAAAGCGGTCACTCCTCGTAAGGAATAACCGCATATTTATCGCGTACTTTATGTTCTTTTGCTCAGTTTGTTGAGGTAACGCAATATCTCACCGATTCCCATTACTACAAACCCCAGCGCGAATATTGTGGTACCGGTCGATATACTTGAAAATAGCGCTAGTAATACACCTATTACAATAATGACTATTCCAGCAACTCCGTATAAATTTATCGCAGATTTTGCTTCTGCGGCTTCTATTTCCGAAGTACTACGCTGCGCCCAACTCGACGCTGTGTCTCCACTTTTAACTTCGTTCTTCGACTCCATGGCGTAATCCCCCTGCGATTTCCTTTTTAGGTAATACGTATAATATCGGTTTATGTAACGGAAAAATGAAGAAAGCGACCGCACTACGGAATAAGCTCCGTAAGCGGCCGCCTCGATCGTCAGTAGATTTAATCCGTATATTCGTGTAATATAATGGCTACGTTGACTATTCGGAACTGTGCGAGTTTATCGCAATCTTTGCGAGATTGTTTATCGGAACGATGAGGCGGGTTTAGCCGCAAATTCACCGTTTCAGCAAACGTTTAAAGAGCGAAAACCCAGTAACGACGCGGTTTTACGACACTTTATGCTCAATCCGCAGCTTGTCAGCAACCATCGCGATAAATTCGGAGTTCGTTGGTTTCGACTTGCTAATATTAATCGTATAGCCAAACAGGTGGCTGATGCTGTCGATGTTGCTAAAGCCTTACGCATCAAGGGTTTGGAGGGAATAGAGTTCTTGCTAGGGACTTACTTCTTTATTGATAGTCAACCAACCGAAACCAAATATTTATTGGTGTCCCGTTGAAGTATTTATGGGCAAAATCGCCTTATAACTAAGGTAACTTATTAGGAGGACAAATGTCAATTTTTTTCATCTTGTTCGTCATACGAACTTCCTTTATTCATTAACTGTACAACAGCCGAAACAAGGATTCGCAAGTTTTCAAATTCTTCAGGCATAAATTCTTCATTATGTTCTAAAAAAAAGTAGTCAGAGTCAAGGTCAAAACAAGATAAAAATGCTTCGTCATACGGAACGTTCAAATGATTTCCTGATTCTCTAATGTTTCTTAATTTAATACTATGGAAACTAAAATTAGTCCGAACTGATTTTGTGCTTGTTGTGTAATGATACCATCCATCTAAACAATAAATTGATGCGACCTTTTCGGATAATCCTGCTATAGTCACAGCTAAAAAGTCAGTCCTTGTTATAAAATTGGCTTGATTAAGAATTTCATCAATCTTTTCCTTATCTATGTGTTGATATTTAACAATGTCAAGTACACAGGGTTGTCTCTGTTCTTCACCCATAATAGCTTCATAGTAGCCGAGATATACTTCCGTTTTTTTATAGGCATCTAAAGCTTCCAGTCCAATATATTTTTCAACAAATTCCTCCGTATAAGATTCTGTCAGCAAGTCCCCTGTCCTAGAATAAATTTCATAATCCATAAGCAACACTGGAAATGGGTCTATTGCCAGCCTAAACACAGCTACAGCCCCAATACAACTAACTAAACAGTTTTCAAAATCCTTAATGAGGTGTTTTCTGTCATTATTTCTAGCTGCCATATGATTTCTTGAAACATAAAATGTGTTGAAGCCTTGTTTATGTACATGTTTGTTCATGTATTCCTTTACACGTTGAAGATCATTAAAGTAGTCTTCCATTTTTCCTTTTATATCAGAAAATGCATTGCCATTCTCATTTAAAAATTTTAGCATTTGCCCATACATCGGAAATCTACTTTTACTTTTCCATTTTCTCAGTTCTTCCTTTTTCATATCCGATTCAAGTTCCATTAGGTATACCATAGTAGTAGATACCTCTAACGACTGTCTTAGCGAATAGTAAGCACAATCGAGATAGCCTTTCTCAAATAAGGCAATTGCATTAATGATTAGTTGAACAGCTTCTTGAATGAACGTATTGGCTAGTTGTGCGTCCATCCTTCCAGTCCAACTTTGTTCAAGATTCACAAGGTCTCTATAATAAATTTTTTTCTCCAATAATTCTAACGGCATCAGATTATTAGTTTCTTTATATGCAGTAAAATCAAAAGCCATCATTATCCCTCCCGACATCAACTATTCGATTATAAGCAAAGGTATGTATTCCATTATCATTGAAAGAAATTCCTCTGAACAGGGCATAAGTATTACTAAGTTATAGACAACACCCCAACAAAAAAACCGCTAATTTCAGCGGCTAATCTTAACACATCCTATTAAAGCCTTGTCATCAAACGAAGCAGAATGTTTATCAATAAAAAATCATTAATACAACCTTCTTAGACAAATCTAATTAACGTTCTCAATATCAACAGTAGCCTCATCAGTAACCCATATTACCATGATATTTAGTGTCTTTATTACTGACTGAATCTGATCTACCAGTTTTCTATGCCCATGATTATTTGGCAGTGCTATTGCTACCCTGAAACATTCTCCTTGCTTTTGTGTTAATAACTTTGAAACAGTTAGCAATGCTCTTGATACATGAGATTCGATCTGATTATTATTAAATGGTTGTCCATATCGTTTCGTTGTACTTAATGCACTTGTTTCTCCTTTAGCTTCCACGTACAACATAAGATCGTGTTGCTTAGCAATAATGTCAATCCCCTTCTCAGAGGTATGTAAGGATTGTATAATTTCAAAATCTAATGATTGCAATTTTGTACATGCAGCAGAAATCACATCATTTTCAGTCAACATTTTTTTCACCTCTTTTTGATTATAAAAAGTAACCTTTTCCCCTAAGACAACATCTGATGTTTTCCATCCAACATCCAACCATGCACGAGCATGTGAGTGCTGACCTTCTTTTTCATTTCCCCACCAAGCTGCATAATTAAACGCTGATGCAGGCAGTTTGAAACCCAGAATGCCTTCGATTTCTGTTGTTGTAAGAGTGATGGCAAGAGTTTCATTACTTCTATTCAAGTAATCAAGTAAACCAGAGTATTTACCTCTATACAAAATATAATCCCCCTTATCTAGAGCAAGCTCTATTAGCTTTTTTGCTCTATTCCACTAGTCTCAAGTTAAATCATTTCACAATTGAGTTCAATGGGGATTGTCAAAGTCTGTGTATTTTTTATTTGAACCATATGCTTTTTCAATCGGATACTTTTTCTGATTCTTATCTAATTTAGCTAATATCACCTCTTCGACATTCAATTGAAGTTCATTAGCCAGTAGGATACTATAAATTAATATGTCTGCTAGTTCATCCTTGATATTTTCTGTATTTTTATTAATCGCTTCTTCACTACTCTTCCACTGGAAATTTTCTAACAACTCATTTGCTTCCAATGATATTGAAATGGCTAAATCCTTTGGATTGTGGAACTGTTTCCAATTTCGTTCATCTCTAAACATAATTACTTTCGCAATAATGTCATTCATCCACGATTCATTTTTAGACATATATATCTCTACCTCCATTTTGAGTGTGATAAATTAAATTTCATATTGACAACTTCAAATACTCCATTATTATGACATTAAGTATATATTTTTGTTACCATTATGTTCAAATATCAAAATGAAGATGGAAGTGAGAGATTATATGAAATACGGACTAATTAAATTGTCTCTAAATAAAAATCTAACAAGTACTAATCAGAAATGCATAGAGGCTTTAAGAGATAGTGAGCAACAGATATTAATCACTGGGTTCGTGACTTATATCTATTATAATTTATCAAAGAAGACTGTATACATTGGTCAAACCAAACAGTTTTGGGAACGCCATAATCAGCATCTCAATGTTAATGAACATCAATTCAAAGATGGAGAGTTCAACAACTGTATTGTAGTTTATAATGCTAGCTGTTTTACAGAATCCCATACAAAAGATTTAGAGTATATGATTATTAATCACATGATTGCAGAAATAGACATAACTAAATTCAAAATGTACAACCGAAATAACGGTCAAGCTCAGCCCGCCTATAAAGACCATGATTTAGTAGAACAGGACGTGTTTAGTCGTCTATGGGGGAATGAACTATTTGATACAGGATTAGTGAAAACAAAAGACTTACAAAAAATAAAACAGAAGATTCTCTTTAAATACTCACCCTTTACCCAATTGAGTTTTCAACAAGCAGCCATAGAGGAAAAGATAGTCCAAGAGCCCTTTCAAAAATACTTAATACATGGAGGTGCTGGAACAGGGAAATCCGTTTTATTAATGTCACTCATGTATAGATTAGTAAATGATTATCCAGATAAAAATATTGGGTTAATTACTACTAGTAACTTAATAGATAAGTTCAATAGAATATTAAAGCAATTGAATTTGAAAAACAAACTTACATTTGTTCGAGCTGGCAAACTAATTGATGAAGCACGCAAGCAAAATATGAAATTCGATATTATTTTGATTGATGAGGCGCATCGTTTACAAAGATACTATCCAAAAGGGCATCCTGAATCGAAGAAACACTTTGATAAAACTACTCTTGAGGTTAATGAAATACATATGCTTGAGGAAATTTCTGAAGGCTTAGTTTTATTCTACGATCGATTTCAATCTATCCGCCCGCAAGATATTGTCAGAAGCGATTTTATTAAACAAACTAAAAATTATATAGATAACTCATTAGATAAACAGTACAGAATAAAAGGAAATGGATCGTTTAGCGGTGATGACTATATAAAAGGGATTCTTTACTCATTAGATATTGATAATGACTCTACATTTAATTCAGATGTTTTTACATATTGTAATGAAGATTCCTATTTTAAAATCGTAAATTCAATAAATGATTTATTTAAATACACTGAAGATATCGAGCTATTACATGCAAATACTACTAATCGTGTAATTGCTGGCTATACTAGAGAATGGGCATCAAAGCCAACTGCTCCACATAATAAAGGAGTTAAAAAAGAGGATTTACCTTATGATTGGGTTGAAGGTGAAAACAAGTGGAGATGGAATAATCAGTATGAAAAATGGGTTGAAATTGAAAGTACAAAAGAAGAGATAGGCTCAATCCATGCAATTCAGGGAGCAGATATTGACTATGTAGGAGTTATTATTAGCAATGATATTCAAGTTTCCGAAAATGGGAAACTTAGAGCAGTCAGAGAAAACTATAAAGATACTGGTGGAACACCACTATTAAATGAGTTTAATGAAGAAGACTTCACCAGATATGTACTTAATATTTATTACGTTTTATTAACTAGAGGAATCAGCGGGTGCAGGGTTTATTTTGAAGACCCTAATGTACGGAAATACTTTGAAGAAAAAATACAAAAACGAAATATATAGTCAGACTGAACCCCTAAAACTGTGGCAGCAAAGAAAATACTTCTTTACTGCCACAGTTCATTTTGTTAATTCCTTCATAACTTCCACCGTTTCTTAATACTACACCCTACCGAACCTCTAGTTTCATGTTCATTTTCATATTTAGTTAGGAATTGAATATTAGTATTGTCTAAAACACGATGTTGGACAAAGAAACAATTAGCAGAAAATAAAAATTCATATTATAGTTACCTCTCCTCAATTAGTGGGGTGAATGTAACGTCTCCATTGAATCATCGGAGAAGGTTATTAATACCTAGGTGTTAATCCTAGGCAGATTTTTAACTTCGCAGATTCTGAGATTTTGGAAGGCAAAGCGGACAAAGAAGCGACAAGGTGCTGTTGTAATTTAAATGGTTCTAGTGCCAAGCTAATTCGTTCCCTTACGCCTAACTTCCATACCAGCAGTAGAAGGATATTAAAGACTTAAACAGAAAAGCTTTAGAACATAATACAATGTCAAGACTAGTTTTGCTTTAATTGAGTATAATATAATTTCATTCTTAAAATGAGTCTCAATCCTTTGTATCATTTTCTTTCTTCCAATCCTCAACAAGTTTTGATCTATCAATTACTCCATCAAGAGATGCAAATTCAAGTTCAATAATATCTCCAAGTAATAGTCCACAAACTGAACAATCAAATGAGACAGGATTAAACTTCAAATATTCGAGGACTATTATTTTTGAGTTATCCCATAAATCTTCTATTAATTCGTCCTCTTGAAAAAATTCAGTTTCACCATATAAAGTTGCTTTGGATTTGCAAATCGGACAGATCATCTGAAGTTTATTCCAATCATCAGTCAAAATGGCTTCACTTTGAACTTCAAAACCTGCTGACTTTGATTTACTTTTTGCTTCTCCAATTTTCCTTTCATATTCTTCTACTTTAGTTCTTTTATAATCTTCTAAAAATTTCATTTCAAAATTGTCCTTACCAAAAATGTGGTCGATAAATAAAAGCATCTCACAACATAAGTCGTGAACTTTTATTGCTGTATATACAATTCGATCTAACTGATGTTTATTATATTTAGGAAGATATGCATGTACACTGTTATTTCTAATATCGGAAATGTTATCTAAATAACCAGAATACTCTTTTTTTCTATCTGGAAATAACTTATAGAAGCGTGTAACCGCCTCATTAAATTCTATACTCTTAGGTTTCTTGAATGAAGATAGTTCACTTGCAAAATTATATGCTTTTACTTTGTTAGGGTATGTTAGAGCCATTGCGATTTCATCAGAAAGCGCAGAGTATAAAAAAATAAATGCTTCTTTTGCAATTATTGCCTTGAGCATTAATTCTATTGATATACACAGATTTCCAATAATTACTTGGACGTTATTTTTTTTGATAAATGAATCTTCCGCGATCTCCTTTAGATATTGCTTGTAAAGATTAATGCCAACTTGATAATAATCATGCGCACTCTTTTTTATTCCTTCCTGTATTTCTTCGACTACACTTTTTAATTGCTCACTATATTTTTTATTTTCTTCGTTTTCAAATGAAGTATACTCAAAAGTCATTTAAAATCATTCCTTATATTTTTACGATTTTATTCCTTACTTTCCCATCACTCTCTTTACATACTTCTCAGCTTTGTAGTCCTTCTTTATTTCTTGAAGCACAGAACTATTAGCCTCACTCCATGATTCTAAAATCATTCTTGGCTCTGCTTCAATCCTATCTATTACTCCCTGAATATCATCTCGTTTGAAATCGTCAATCATAACTATCAAGTCACTTCTGTCTAACAACTTCACATGATTAATACCCGCTAATGTCTCACAAGGCTCAGTAAACTTGGCTGATGCAATTACAATAGCTTTCTTCGCTTTGTAGTAACGCATGCATGAGAAAACCTCCTGCACTGCACTTATGCCAACTGGATTGTCCTCCGAATATCGCTTCGCCTGCACCACATTCCTTATGCCCTCTCGATCAGTAAACACAATATCTGCGCCAAAATCTCTGCTGCTTGTTGTTTTGTATACACCATGATAGCCCAATTCTATAAAAAGCCTGTATAGGTACATCTCAAACTCAGAACCATCGAGCATCATGTCAATATCAGCAATTCCAATTGTTTTTATGTCGCAACCGTCAGGAACAGTTCGAGTTATATGAATCTTTTGCTTTCTACCAAACCTGAAAATTAAAACAAGCCCTAAACCAAGGGTAAAGATTAATATTCCCATTATTAGATAGCCACTCACTAAATATCAACTCCATTGGTTTAAAACTAACGATTGTTCACAGGCTTATTTGTGAGAGTGAAATATCACTATGATCAAAAATTCACATAAGAATCACACTACTCGAATACAACAAAGTAGTGTGATTTTAAGTTAGCATTATTTATTCTTGCTTGTTATTTTACCATTAACCTGACCATTCAAGATGGATTCAGCAGATTGCAATTAATGTAGATTTTTCAAAAACAATTTCAATAACTCATTTAATTGCTCGTCTTTAATTCCTTTTGGACTAAACTTTGCACGAATTAATTGGAAATCTGCTGAATCCTTTACATCAATATTCATTAGATTGATGTAATTTATTACCTCTAATACTAATTTTAAAAATTTCTTCGCGTACATACGAGGCGGTACTATCTTTAAAAGTTCCCCTAGTGCATCTGCTGATAAATGTATTCTAACTTCTTGTTTAGCAATCTTTTCATTAACTATAAACTTGGTATTAGGATTGTTTAATGTAATTTCATTCTTTGTTTTCACTTCAAATATTGTTGCGTTGTTCTCTATTTCTCTAATTTCTCTAATTTCTTTGCTTTCTTTGCTTTCTTTAATGTTGTCATTTACTTTATTTATTATTTTTATAAATAATGATTGACCTTCATCTGTTACTAATTTATATGTAGTTACAATTGTATTTTTTACGTTCACCTTATGTTTTATTTTTTCAACTAACCGCGCAGAGTTAAATGGACCAATACTTACTTCATTTCCAATTCCTATATTAGGCAATTGCTCTTTTACTTTTTTGTTATCAAAGAAATCCCATAGTCTTTTTTTAGACTCAAAATTATCCTCTGTTCTAAAAGTATTCACTAACTTCCTTATATACTCGTAATCTTGAACCATTAACCACTCAGGTGGAATCCATTCTGTTCCATGTAATGCACCTAATAATCCTCCAACCATAGAAGCATTAGTATCAGAGTCTGAGTCCTCTAAAAAGGCAGTCTCTAACACACCAGCAACAGGGTCTGCTGCAAACTTTGAAGCCATGTAAATAGACACGAGAACTGCAACTGTACCTGCACCGCGAGTTGACTTATCAAAACAATTTAGCTTCCTCAAAGTATCTTGACCTGTATCTAGAATCCCTCTTTTTATTGCTGCTTGTGCAATTTTCAAACCCTCAAGCAACTCTCCTAAAGTATTACTCCAAAGAACCGAGTATTTATTGTTTGTTGATACATTAGCAGCTTCTAGCCAATCATTCATATTATTTAAAGTTGGCTGGAGACTCCACGCATCTTTTTGGTCAATTAAATAATTAATTAGTTCACCATACTGGAGAGTCTCATCTTTGTTCAATAGGTAATTAAGCGCGCAAGCATACAAGTTTGAACTTAACAATGCTCTAGGGTGACCATGAGTAGATATTCCATTTAGAAACACATGATTGATTATCTCATCAAGCTTTCCATTAGAAAATACAACATGTGGCAAAATACGCATAGCTACGCCATTACCACCTGCGTCAAAGTACTTCTTAACATTGCTACTACCTTGTTTTTCGATATCCCAAGGCATACTTCCACTACTCCAAGCTTGCGCCGCTCTTTTAGTGGCACCACCACCACCTCTTTCATAGAGAACCCAAGAAGGAAGCTCAATTTTCACGAAATGAGTGAACCAATTTTTATACTTCAAACTTCTTGCTGTAGAAAAAATTAATTGAGTATCATCACTATAAGCACCTGCTTGTATTTCTTCCTCATGGGAGTAGTATCTTCCACCTGATTTTCTCTTCCATTTTTGAAGTAGAACTTGTGTTTTCGTTGAAGGCCCCATTCTTGAACCTCTATCTTCTTGGGGCCAACCTATTGCATCTCCAGCTACTGCACTTAATATTGAACCAAACTGTTTATCAACTAATTGCAACCTGTGCTGCTCATTCATACTAACACTCCTCAATATATGGAGTTTCCATTGGGCGTATTCCACCCCTAATCATTGCATTCCAGTTTACATCAAACAATTCTGGAGCAACAATCCAGTTTAAATCTTGCGGTACATCTGAGAGTAAACTTAACCTAGACTTTTCTTTTCTAGCCTGTTCCCTGTTAGGGGTTGCAATCCCGATAATATCAGAGCGCGAAATATTTTTGTGAATCAATACCTCTGCTTGTCCATCCGTTGGACAACAACTCAACATTGACTGTGTACGGTACAATGTTCTCTGACCTTCAACGGGATTGTTAAACATACCTCTAAACGCATCTTCACCAGATTTAATATGTCTACCTCGGTCAGCTGCTGCGTTTCTATGGCAAAATAAAGTACTTTCGTCCAAAATCAAACGTGGATGTATTAAGAGTACAACCCACTCTTTGAATATTGGGTCATTGTCCTTTATCCTTTTCAAATACCATGTGTTTGGATATTGTACTGAGCAGCAAACATAATCCTCTTTACCATCATAACGGTATTGATCATTCTTTTCTAGCAAATCAAGTTGATCGTCTAAACTTGTGTTCGAAATGATGCCAGACTCACTTCGAAGAATATGTAACAATTTGCTTGATCTCGTGAAGTGACACAACCTAGTGATTCCTCGTTCCTTAATATCATTATCCAATTTATTCATTTTCAAACTCCTGATAAAGGTTATTGTCGCGCGGTAGCATCTCCGTAAGTTCACCAGCATATGTGATAATTAAACCTCGTCTTGCTCTTGTAACACCAACATATAACAACTTTATCTCTTCGCTCGTTGCTTCATCTTTGGAATCAAGAGCTGTAATTCTTTCTTGTGCGGGTAGCCTATCCTGAGTACAAAATGGCATTATAATTATATCAAATTCTAATCCTTTTGCAGAGTGATATGTTCCTACCGAAATGCCTGGTTTTGTATTCCAAGATATCATCTCACCACTAAGTTCTGTCGTATCAACTCTTCTGTTTGCAAATTCAGTGCGTAGGAACGCAACTGTTTCTCTATCACGAACTAACAACGCTACAGTCTGAGTGCCAGCTATTTTGGGTATCTCATTTAAATGGTACTCAATTTCATCATCTTCATTATCGAATTTTAAAAGTGCGGGCAACGGACCAGAAGCCCTTGGGAATTTCGGCTCAATTAAATCAGCGTCATCTTTAAAATAAGACATCTTCGATATTGCAAGACCCAGCGCTGCAATTTCTTTTGTGTTCCGATAATTCTGGCTAAACCTCCAAATCTGAGGATTCATAAAACCAGCTGAACGCCAAGAAATTCTACTACCGTAAATTTGTTGGGCAACATCACCAAAATATGTGAGGCTCCCATCACTTGGAATAGCAAGCGCAAGCGATTGTAACATTGTTGGAGAGAAATCTTGCCCTTCGTCGATTATAATATGTTTGTACATACGCTTAGTGTTGTCTTTTTTCAATTCTTCACGTACATAGTAAGCAAGGTCTTCCATATCATATAAATAGCTTTTTTCTTGACGTAACGACAAATATCTATCATATACCATATAGAAATATTTTCTGTTTACTCTTGTAATTCTGGTTCCAGCACGACCGGTCCTCTCAACATCCTCATATTCAACTTGGCTTGTTATACCGTTCTTTTGAATCCAGTTAATTTCTTCAATGAAAACTTCTACTGGTCGTTCCAATGTGGAAACACCTTTATTTTTTGATGTAATTTCCTCATGAGCAATTCTGATTAAGTCGGTTTTTGTATAATATCGTGAAGAATATGGTGGTACTATATCATATCTTCCCATTTTTTCTCGACTAGCTAAATAACCTCGTGCGAATTTGTGATAGTTAAGTACATGTACGTTTTTTAAAAGCTTATTTGAAATTGACTTTAAAAATGTTACTAGAGCCTTATTAAATGTCACAATCATTGTATTTTCGTCAGAGGCACAAAATGTCTTCGCAAGATAGGCTGCACGATAAATAGCGAGAGTAGTTTTACCACTACCCGCGGTACCTAAAACAACATAATGACCTTGCTCAGGTAGCGCAAGTACTTCAACTTGTTGACCAACTGGATTTGGAAGTGTCATATTCTATCTCCTTACTAATTGTGGAAGTATACTCATTATAGTATAATAGACCCATAATTAATAGCCGAAAATGTTAAATACAACAAATGCGGGTAATATGAACCACAAAATCCAGATAGTCCAAATGGTAGTGTTCTTCTTTTTAAAACGTGTTAAAAGTCTTAAATGTATAAGTACGATTATTTGTGATTCAATAGACTACATACTTTGCGCACTCCCATCTTAGGACCTTTAATGCTATGTTCTTTGAATTACTTTCTTCTGTCTTAAAAAAGTTACAACATACATTTTATTATTCGACGCTAACGATTATCTATATAATTAATGTTCAATAACAGCACCTACATAAAAAAATGTAATTATCAACTTTTCAAAGTTCCTAATCAAGAAATTTTAAGAAAATAAAAGAATATGAAAAGAAGTATAATATGGATCTCATAAGTTATAGTGGCTGAGGTAAACCAGCCTACAAGTAAACAGATTTTAATGCGTACTTAATATATTAATACTGCATAGTAAAAAACTTGCTGACTCAACCTAATTGTAACAAACATCTTTTTCTTACAAATTTCGAGCTTCAACATATAACGAAAAGGAGTTCTATTCGTAAATGTCGAATCATGTATTTTGTAGTAAGATATTGGTAGATAAATAGTACCTTAATCGAGGTGTATCATGTCAAAAAATATTAGGCGAGAACCTACTCAAAATGAAAGCATCATCCTTTTTAATGAAGTCGATGGTCTGTGTCCATTATGCAATAAAAGTCTCATGCAAACTAAGAAAAAAGTAAAAATTAAAATATTTGAAGCAGCACATATCTACCCTTTAAACCCAACCGAGGAAGAAATAGAATTATTGAAAAATGAAGAACGACTGACATCAGATGTGAATGACTTAGATAATTTTATAGCCTTATGCAGGGCATGCCATAAAGTATTCGATCATCCCAGAACTGTGGAGGAATACAGAATATTATACAAGATAAAAAAAACTATTATCACTAGAAATATCACAAAAGTGAAATTCCACGAGTACCCTATGGAGAATGAAATTAGAGATATACTCTTGAAGTTAATAGGAGTAGCAGACGAAACGAGGCTAGTTAAATTAAATTTAGAAGCACATAAACTTGATGATAAAGCAAACACAACTTTATCACCATTCACCAAAAGAAAAATTAGGAGTGACATAACTGATTATTACATATTTATAAGAGATGAGTTTAGTCAACTGGACAAGGCGCATCCAAAATCATTTAAAAAAATCGCTTCACAAATCAGGTCTTTTTATGTTCAAGTTGATTCCGTTGAGGAGTCTCAAGAAACCGTTTACGATATTGTTTCTGAATGGTTGTCTAAAAAGACAGAAAACAGTTCGAAAAGTGCGTGTGAAATTATAACTGCTTATTTTATTCAAAATTGCGAGGTGTTCGATGTTAGTTCCAAATAAAATTATGCGATATAATGATTCTATTATTAAGAAAATGATTTCTATCTTAATAAAACTAGAAAATGAAGAAATAAAAATCGAGAAATTATATCACGAAACACAGAATGACTTTGAAGAAATAGATGAATTTCTTTACTCATTGGATGTATTATACATACTTGATAGTATTGAAGTGGATTTCAGCAGAGGAGTAGTGAAATATGTTAAAGCTAATTAAATGCGATATATTCCAAGAAAAAGAGATACGATTTCATAATGGATTAAATGTAGTTCTAGGCGACAATCTTGGTTCTAATTCAATAGGGAAATCTACATTATTAATGATCGTCGATTTTATTTTTGGTGGTAATACATATATAACTCATAATAAGGATGTTGTTGCTAGACTTGGGCATCATGAATTTTTCTTCATATTTGAATTTAACAAAGTCGAGTATTTTTTTTCTCGCGGTACGTTAAAGCCAGAATTAGTTTACAACTGTAATAATCAATTTATTAAAAACACCTCAATAGAATTGGACAAATATAATGATTTTTTAAAATTATCTTATGGCATTCACTCTGAGAAATTAACATTTAGATCCGCGGTAAGTCCATTTAGTCGAGTATGGGGTAAAAATAATTATGATGTAAAGAGACCATTACATGCTCATCACTCTGAAGCTAACCTAGAGACAGTTAATAAACTAATTAAGATTTTTAATGAATATCATAAGATAAATACACAAGATAACGAATTAAAAAGAGCAACTGAAGAAAAAAAAATATTTCGAAAAGCAAGTGATTTTGAATATATTCCAAGAATAACAAAGATGAAATATAAAAATAATTTAAAGGTAATAGAAGAACTCCGGACAGAAATTAATAATCTAGGAAAAGCTATTTTTGATCCTACAAATAACATAACAGATCTAATTACAGATGAACTTCTCATCTTAGGTGACAGGAAGAGAATTTTATTAAAAGAAAAAGAATATTTGAGATCCCGATTATTTCGAGTGAACAAAGGATCAACAAAGACAGTCAATGCTGAGTTCGATAATTTATTAGAATTTTTCCCACAAGCAAATATTACAAAGATACAAGAGATCGAGCGTTTTCATAACGGGATTTCTTCAATTTTGGGTGATGAATTTGAACGTGTAAAAAAAGAATTAAACAACGGCATTGAATCGTTAGAAGCAGATATCCGTGAGATAAATAATAAAATGGATAAATTAATAAATCCTGATGAGAAGCCTAATATATTTATAGATAAGTTACTTGAGGTTTCATCTAAACTGAAAAATGTTGAAATTGAAAATGAATACTATACCAAGATGAATAAGATTAGCAGCGATGTAGATTTACAAAAAAACACTCTTAATAATCTTAAAGAAACCATCCTTAAAACCATTTCACAAAGCATCAACAATAAATTGTCGGAAATAAATACAGAAATCTATATGGGACAAAGAATGGCTCCTGAACTTTTATTGAAACTAAATGACTATGAGTATAAGTTCTTTGATAATACTGGAACCGGAAAGGCATATACAAATTTAATAATTTTTGATTTAGCAATCTTTTTGTTAACTGATTTACCATCAATTACTCACGATTCATTTTTATTTAAAAATATAGAACAACCCGCTATAGAAGAAATTATTAAATTATATAATTCGAGTGCAAAACAAGTTTTTATTGCTATCGATTCTATACACTTTTATAGTAAGTTAACTCAACGGTTATTAAAAAAGAACAAAGTAATACAACTTGATGATAAGAAACTTTTGTTCATTTTGGATTGGAGAAATATGAAAAACGATGAGCCAGAAAGTAATTAGTGTTTTAAAAAACTCTATCAGCTTATTAATCACTTAGATAGTTTTTCATTCATTTACTACGGCACAAAAGATTAACGTGAACGAACATGAAACAGCTAATGAAGTAGCAGCTGAAGCTATTCCTACCTCTATGAAGATGATTTGTTTGTGCTAAATGAGTGACTACTCAAGATTGAAGATTACTGTTTGTCCATTCCTATATGATTCAATGGAAGGATATATTGCTATAATTATCAACGATAATGAGGTGCCGTCATGCTGAATTATGGAGAGGAATTGGTTTATTGGTATTTACGTTTTAATGGTTTTTTTTTAATTGACAACTTTGTTCTTCATTCTTCTCATTCAAGAGGTAGTAGAACATCTGATTCAGATTTACTTGGTATTAGGCTACCATTTGTTTACGAAGAAGTAGGGGGACAAGAAACAGATTGGGACAAACTCAACCTTTTCAAGAATCTTGATATTAGAAGACGAATTGCTATAATATGTGAAGTGAAAACAGGTAGCTTTGATAAAGATAAAATTTTCAGAGAACAAAATATTGAAAAATCATTGGCTAGATTCGGAATTTCCTCTGTTTATTCGAAATATGTCTCTCAGATTCAGAACAATGCTATTACAACTATTGATGACTTTCTAGTAGCTAAAATTTTATTTTCAAGAGAAATCGAGAGTCCTCGGGATGATTGCCTTCATGTTGGAATTGACGAAGTGAACAAATTTATAAAAAAAAGATTACGGAAATACAATAACCGAAAGTACAATGATAGAATGTTTTTCTCTTCCTCTTTAATTCAATACTTGACTTGGGAAGAACAGCAGTAGCTAGAAACTTCTTCAATGCACCATATTCCATTAGCTCGGTCAAAACAAAAGAAAGGGGCTAACCAATAAGTCAGTGAAACTGACTACTGGACAGCCCTTTCTTTTCAATCACTTTAGTTAATATCAATCCTCGCACCAACCAACTTGATATTACCTGATGCTTTCAAATCAATGTTACCGTTGATATTTATATTTAATCCTTCACTGCCTAACTCTGCTATACTTCCATTGGGCAACTGCATATAAATTGTCTCTCCCGCTTCATCCATTCCCATTTTCGCGCCCGATGAGTGTTTCAATTGAATCCCTCCACCTTCTGAGTTGATTCGAACCTCTTTGCCCATAATATTAACTGGTTTATTCAGACTAGTTATATCAATCCCCTGATCATACAGCTTAATCTCACGCAAATCACCAGAACTACTCGCGTTATACTTGAAGTGGAACTCATTCGTTGTTTTATAAATGTAGCCTCTTGCACTATCTCCCCATGTCGAGCCTGTTGTTCCAGTAATGACACCATCACCAGCACCCCATACGCTATATGGATACGAAAGCGCACCAGAGTCTTGGAATGCGAATTTCAGCTTCTCGGTATCATCGAACTCGTAGCTGTAAGCAATGTGAGCTGTCACCTCTGTAGTGAGATACTTCTTATCAGCATCCTTCCAGTACAGCGTATTGCCACGCGAGTCAATTGCAGGAGTTTTACTGGTTACCTTTCCTGTAATCCATTTAGAGTTATTGTCTTTAATGTCGATGTAGTCTACGTACTGCCCTATCTCTGCGTCCTTAGCCAATGTTCTCAAATGGTTAACAGTCAGATCAGCAATATATCCATCATCTGCTGTAATCGTGTTTGTAATAATATGCTCAGATGTGATCAAGCCAGCTCCAATGATATCAAACTTGTTGAGGTATAATTTTCTTTCATCTCCATCAATTAGCATATCACCTTCACCAGAGAAGATTCTGAGACGAATCGCTTGAAGTTCTTCTGCATAAAGATTTCCTTCTATATCAGCGTAGAACTTGTCTACCCAAATCGGGGACTGAGCTGTGTTGACATTCTTTTGCAGTACAAAGCCTCTTGTAGCGTTCATGATTGCCCTACTCATAACGTTACCTCTCGTCACCATAATGCCATTCTCAGCGTCAATAACAGTAGAATTGTACGACCTCCCAAGCTGGACTGAACTCTTCTCTAGAAAGTCAGCCAGCTTCGCTCTAGCGCCCTCATAAGCCTTGTAGAAGTCTTCCCACTTCGTATGGAAGATAAGTCTAGTGGAGCTGAGATCGTAAACGATGTGTGTAGTAGCGTTCATGTTTGCGAAGATAGGATTCATGTAGGTTGTCAAGGCATTATACGCTGCTTCTAATGTGCTTTTTGATGCAGCTAACTGGTTCTTAGCATCATCAAGACCGTAGTAGGAAGAATCTCTGTCATTGTATACAGAAGAAATATATCTCTCCAACTGAGTTCTCAGCTCAATATACTGCTTCGTGATGCTCTTGTAAGTGTTCGACAGTGTAATCTTCTCCGTAGACACGATAACATCATCTAAGATGATAGAATCCAATACAGAGAAGTCAAAATTGAGAGCATCAGCATCAAGCAAAACATTTCCGCGCTTAGTCTCAATTCGCAAACGTTTCGCCACTAAGTCCTCTGCAATCAGTGTACCATCCTCATAAGTGGAGCTGCCGATAGATGCATAAACTTTGTTAACCCATTGCCCCTCCCACTTCTGTAAAGCCAAGCCATTCGTAGCATTAAGCACCGAACGATACTTGCCATCATTACGCAGCGCAATAAATCCATATTCACCAATGACCACATTGCTGTAAAATTGTCCCATGCTAATTCCAGAGTAAAATTGAGCATCCTCGATCTTATTCCGAAGATTTTTCTCTTCATCATAATAGGTCTTGAATTTCAAGATGAATACTGCCCGATCTGTGATCTCACTAGTCTGGTTGATCATCGGGTCGTTAACATCAATGTTTAATGGATCAATGGAGTTGACTTTAATGTACTGAGACATGTACTGGATGAGTGATACGTAAGCATCTGTGAGCGGTTGCGTTGAGTACAGGTCGATTGTGCTTGGAGTTTTCGTGAAGAATTGAGCGTCCATGTCAAATATATCGTCCCTTTGAGATGTTTTATACTCTTCTGCCTGCTCAAGCATTCTGTGATAGCCAGCTTCAATCTTATAAAGTTCAGTGATGATCTGCATTTTTTCAATTGTCGTAAGCTTGTTATCAGCAACAATAGTACTGAAATCTCCAATATCAAGGTAATTATTCTCAGCATCCAGAATGACTTTTCCGACATTGTTAACGATCTTGATGTTCTCAGCTACAAGACCCTTCGTGTATAATATTCCGTCATTAGTGTCCGACCACATAAGCTTTTCCCATCCATCAGGATAAGTTGATGTGTCTGTTGTTTTTCTATCAATGACAAAGCCATCTAACTGATCTATCTTAACTCTAGTAATGTCGTTGAATGCATGTAGTCCGAACGTGTCAGGATTTTCATCAACCAAACCCATCTTCATGACCAGCGTACCATCACGATCAAAGATTTCACCTTTGGAGCCTTGCCACTTAACGACACCATCTTCGTCTTCAAGGGCGAGGTGTATACCAGTATAAATTTTTCCGTAGATATACTCCCCAACAATACCTCTACCTGTGATTGCATGCTTCCATGTGTTTCCACCATCATTGGTGATTGCAAGCATACCATTCAGACCCACAAGGTACGTTGAAATGTCATTCGGATCGCGAATGATAAGTCCACGATCAGAAATCTCAATCACTTGGTCTTTTGCACCAATGATTGCTTGCTTATTGGCATCCCAAGCATTATTGATAATCTGATTGATAGAACCCTTATTCTCCATCGACAAATCCCATTTCCATGCATCGATAGAAACCTGTGTCGATGTGCTGTAGGACTTGTAGAGCATATCAAGGAACTTATCTTTATTTGCATACAAATCTTTCACATTACTCAATGTTACACTGATGCCCGAATCTTCAAAGTTATATTCGATCTCAGTCAGCTTTGCTTTGAACTCAATCATCAGGCGTTCATGTTCAATTGCTACTGTATCACCAAGTCCAAGCTTATCCCAATTCCTTTGCTCTGTAATCATGGAAAGGAAATTAGCGATATCAACTTTCAACGTAATCTTCTGTTCTTTAAACTCATTGAAAGCTTTGATTCCTTCTGCTAAAAGATCATTGGGATCATCAATATTAGAGTCTTGCCATTCTTTCTCGATGATGTACTGATTTCTCTCGTCAAGCAATTCAGGAGTAAAGTTATTCCTAACATCTAGCATGACTTTGAGGACATTGATTTCGCTCAGGACAGCTTGGTATAAATCATCTTGAATGACAATCTCAGCTTCCTTGCTGCCAACTTCTACTTCCTTCGCTCTAATCTCAATCAGCTTCGCATTCAGCTCGATAAGAAGTGACTCCCTGTCACTTTTAAGGAGTGCTGTATCCTCATACACATTATCAGCGCGATCAATATCGTCACTAAGTATTGCGATTCGAGTGTTAAACACATCTCTCTCATCGAGGAGAATCTTGTATTGAGCTTTTAACGCAGCCAATTCAGTTCTCTTCGTATTTAAGATTGAATTGAATGTTCCCCTTTTAGCCACCAGAGTAGCAAAATCATCTTTATAATCCTGCAAGAGTGCATCATACTCAATAATGGAATGACAGAGATCATCAGACATATAATCACTGTGACTTAGCACATCATGCTCTTTGCTTTCGATAGAAATCTCGCTTACAGTGAATGCTTGATTTTGTCCGATGTATCCAAGCGAACCAGATGAATGTGTACTATCTTTGGCATTCAATATAAGCCTGTCACCAATCCATACTTTGATCGTGCTGTTATAAGCTTCTACAGCCATCTTGTAGTTTACATTTTGACTCCAACCATCAACTGCTGTCGTTTGGGCAAGCAATGTGGAAACGCCATTCTCGACCTTGTAGATGCGAACATGATTTGTTCCCCATCCAAGACCACCATCCACCTTGCCAGAATCCCAGCCTACATAATAGTAGTTTGCAGCATCTTGATAGCGGACTACAAAGCCCATCACATTGTCATCACCTGACGCTCTGAATGTAGCAGAAATTTTGTAATTAATGCTGTCTTCATAATTAGGAACAACAACAATCTCATTGTTTACTGCATGACTAGCGATCATCGCTTTAGAGTAATGACGAGTTTCTTGGTAAGGGTAGATGAAGTAATTGAAATCCTCAATGTATGTTGTACCAGTAGGATTAATCTCGCGAATGGAGATGTCTTCCTTACCATACATCTTTAATCTGGTGATTATCTCCTCCGCATTATCTTCTTGATTAAGCGATTCAAGGTACTTGCCATACTTGATCTTAAACCCCTTGTCCTGACCCACTAGATCGGGCTTCCTAAAGCTTACAGTACGTTCTAGGGTGTCCCATACCACCAAGGCATTGAACGTCTTAGCGACCTCAAATACAAGCTCTAAGACAGTGCTGGATGATACCTCTAAACCTCTACGCTTCAACTCATATTCAGAGTCGATATAGCTGACCTTCCAGATCGTATCCACCAACAGATCGTTCAGGAGTTCAGTAGCAGACTTGGAGACAGCCGTATAGTCACGAATGATCTTGTCATTCATTTCAAATCCCAACGAGAGACATTGTACATCTATCGTTTCCCCATCATCTTTACCATCTCTGGTTAGTGTAGTGAGGACAAAGAACTCAGTGTATGAGCCTAACACAAGCTTCGCCAGATAACGACCTCTAATGGTATCAGCATTAATGTTGCGACTGATCTCATGATGTTTGTCAACAAATACTGGTAAAGTGAAGCTCAGCTCATTTAATGCACCAAGCTTCTGGCTGAAAACAATGTTGTATGCTTCACTCAATTTTGATACCGCTTCTTTATTTGGCTTGCATAGGAATAATTGCGGCGTAACAGGCTTTCTCTTAAAATCTATGTCACCAAGTCTTGCTACCATGGTAGCACCTCCATCAGTTTGAATTGAAATTGCAGCATTTGAGTTAGAAAAATCATCTCTCATTTGGGTAGTTGTTGTGGCGTTACTCATTGCTATTCACTCTCCATTTAATTTCGTATAAAACAAAAACCTACGAGCATTTAAACATGCTCGTAGGTTGTTTTTCATTTCAATGCTTATTCTTCTACATCAGTATCTTCGTCACGCATGGCTTCTAAGCTTTGTTGTTGGTAAGCTTCGCTCTGAAGTTCAAATCGCCGTATTTGTCTGTAATGCTTAGGTGTCTTCAGCAATTGCTCTACCTCGTTTTCATCGCGCAAGACACATATAGTCTCCTCTCTCGCTCTCTCGCTTAGAAGATGAAATGGTATTGATGAAGAGTGTTGCTCCCGCATCTTCAACCAATACTCAATATCTCCGATGACATCGAGAGTATTTGAATCATAGTATTTCTCTAAACAATCAGGTTTTGTGCATTGCGAGCCAGCAACTCTAATGCTCAAGAGTTGCTTATTATTAGATTTCAACGGAACATCAAGTTCGACACTCTTCACTTCATCACAACCGCAGATTACACAGTTTAAAATATTAGGTGCATCTTCTCGAAAATCAGGCATTCGCTTCCTCTCCTCGTATTTTGCTATTTGTTCTTCCAAAAAGCTTTTGCCATCAACGGATTCTGGGGTATTACCATTGTCTTGGCTTCTCTTCATTTTCCCTACTCCTTTATATCAACTCAATAAAAGATGAGTTCCATTTAGAATTTTCAATAACGCTTGAACTTCCGAATGATGTACATCAATTATTTCTCCATCTTCAACTTTAGACATTAATCACCTCCATATTAGCCACTCTCCAATTTCACATTTATACAACTTACTGGCTCTGCGCATTAAGATTACATTTCAATCCCCCCCCTCGCAACGAATGCCAAATAAAGTACAGTGCCTAATTTTCGCATTAAAAAAGCAGAGTAGCTTATTAGCCACTCTGCTTATCAATAACATATAGAAAAGTCTCGGGAATCAAATCATTAGGAAAGCTCATATATGCTCAGCTCTTTCGTTATAGATAATGTATTAAAAAAAGAGTATCACACTAACAGCATAATAACAATATATTTGTTTGTAACTATATTTATGAAAGCTAAATAAAGTACCGAGCTATATCGATTATTTCAAGTGCCTGACGCGGACTACGCTTCGCTCAAGTCCTTGTCACGATTCGAACGCTTCGCTTTTCGAATCGCAAGTTTATAATTCTCTTTTTGCACATCCTTAATCGAGTATTTTATCAACTTCTACTTTAAGGATTCTGATAAAAAAGCCTTGATTTTACTGGCTTTTTTCGAGGTACTTAGGAAGCCTCTTCCCTTAAACCTATACATTCCAATCGCTAGGTGGTTCATCTATGATTGCATTCTCAGGCGGCGTCTCAAAGAAATCACTGCTTAAATATTTCTCCAACAAGCCACGCATCCGACTGCTTGGTATATAAAGATTGACTGGTTCAGGGATTATTTTTCTAATTCTGCTTCGCCACAACCACTGAACAAGTTCTGACAAAGCCCAGGCATCCTGATCGACTGATACCCCATACTGTTCGAAGAATTTCTTCTCAATAGGGTTCATGAATCTGTTTATTAAATAGGCAAGGTGATACTTCTCATCAAATTTATTTGTCGCTCTGGCTGTCATAGGAACAAAAGAATCTTTAAACCCCCTTGGTCTGACTTTATTCATAATACTATGGTCGTCTTTTGATTTATTTTTTGTCTTATTCGCTTTATTTCCCTTAACAGTTGTCCACATTGATGAAGTCGTTGTGGCTTTACACTTGTTGGTCAAAAAATTATATGTGTTGTTCCTTAGTGTAATAATCAAGTCTGGATTTTTTCCGAACCAGCTAGACGATAATGCATTCCTATTATCTCCAATCTTATTCAGGCTTCCATGATAGATGTTTATTAGCGGAGCAATCTTTGTTTTGTCATGCGTGCATCTATCGACATATGGAACAAGATCGTATTTATCTTGGGTCTTACTCACAGAAAGATATCTATACTTTATCTCATGTAAATCATAGTAATAACGTTGAAACTGTGCCTTGAATAAATAAGTCAAGATGAATACATCTTGGAACATTGAAAAAATATCACATGGGAGATTCCATATTAGAGCGGAATTATCACAAAGCATGAGATTCCCTGTTTGTGCCAAATACATTATGTCATTGTATTCAGTATCATAATTAGTTTTGTCCTCTATCCAAGTTACATACTTCAACCCTCTGTCATTGGTCTTAATGTCAATAACACCTGCATCAAACAAGATATCCAAGTCATTCTTTCTGAGCGGTACCTGCCCAATGACATTCATCACTTCATCTAATATAAGCGTATAACAATTACTTCGTATCAATTCACGCGTCTCTGCATTTGCCAATTGAAACAACGCATGTGTAGTAGCAATATCTTTCCCTTCTCTTAGAAGGCGATGCAAGTCATCCAGCTTCGTTATGCCTTTATTGAAACTGGGTTCGTAGAGTTTTCTCGAATAAACTTTGTTTTTAACTCGATCAGCCTCATCTAAGAATGGAGTGACATAGATGAACTTATGAGACATAATGTCCATTTCATTCATATATTGAATAGCCCACGATGTTTTACCATATCCACATGGTGCATCTATGACATTTACTGTTATCATTTTCACATTGCTCCTTTCACAAATTGTTTAAGCCTTTTCTTGAGTTCTTCTGAGATCATATAGGACTCATTGTGCAGCCATCTGGACATATGTTCCCTTGTTACTCCACATCTTCTTGCAATGTAAGCAAATGAAGCCCCATATCTTACTTTGAACTTTATAACCGCTGCTTTCAGTTCAGTATCTGTCATAATATTTTCCTCCCCACGAAAAACGTGATCTAATTAGCAAAAATAAAACCTCCGAGATATTTTCTCGGAGGTGCTTCAATACTAAAACTGTTTTATCAAGCAGTACTTCTGCTGTTTTGGCAGATTGCTTGTTTTAACGTACTTAAAAGAGTTTAAAAAGGTTTAAACCCCGTTAAAGATACTTTAAAAGATCTCGGATTATATGTCGTGCTAATCTTTAAAGTGTTTTAACCGCGTTAAATTTCTTTAAAAGCTTACAAAGGTTTGAACCGCGCTAAAAGAGCAACTGACTTCTAGCGTTAATGAACTCTCACTAAAACCATCATATTCAATTGACCAAGACATCAACATTGTTGCAGAGGCTAAGTCTTTATCTCATGACGAACTGTTGAATGCAATTGCACAACTAAGCGATAGCGCGAAGTTTGAATTGTTGAGAATAATCAATAAAGAGTAGGGTTTCAACCCTACTCTTTTCGGTGAAAAACCCAAAAGTATGGTTTTTGACCTCACCTATATAAATAGATATATAATTATATATATAGTATTATATAAAACAGTATAATGATTCTATTTATAAAGGCGAGGTCAAATTCAGTACTTTTGGGTTTTTGATTATGAAAGACAAATAAAGTACCGTCTATCAATTTTAAGACCTCTACAAGCCTCTCAGATCGATTTTATGTCTCAGAGCATTACTTATTCCTTTTCGTCTCACAACGTCTTAAAACCCCTTCCAGATTGTCTCATGCCCAAAATAATAGCCCACGACCTCTGGTCATGGACTCATTTAATCGTATATACCTTCTCTAGCAGCTTGTTTCCAAGCAATTTTCTTCTACTTCCCAGCACTCCAATGGCTTCAAGTCGCTGCGTATATCTCTTCATTGTGCTGTCGCTGCAACCTACCATCTCACACAATGCTTGATTCGAAACCTGATAACCTTGGGGAAACTTGTCACACATCATGGCGACATAAGCGTAGATGTATAAGCCAACATGACCCAATTTATCGTCAGAGATTATCTTCATGTATCGTTTAATGTCAATTAAATGTGTATTTTGAAACGAGTAGAATGTCCCTGTATAATGCTCCTCATCGAATCTTGTCGTTGCTTTTAGCGGCAATTTGACACAGAAGCTGGGATTATGTTTCGAATCTAGATTAGGTATCCTCTTTCGCAGCTCCTTGATTGTCGCAAACTCCAATAAGTCATCATCCATATAGTAAGCAATGGGATAATCAGTCGTTGTTCTGGTATAGCCTATTACATCAAGCAGCCCCTCCTTCTTTGTTATGTAAGAGACAGCACTTTTATCGCTTGTGAATACCTTGATGATATTCTGCTGGCTGTATCTCTCTATGTCACTCCTACCAAATATCGCGTTCCTGTACAGATAGGTAGTCATATAGTAATAGGCATATGCAAAACACCTGTGATTGAAACTTTTAAAATCTGCTGCGCAAAAGTCATCGAATATCTCATTAGGCATTTGGATATTGACGCAATTCGATGTGTCGAGCCATTTTTCTAAATTAACCTTGCCCATTATACACCCTCTTATTGATATTATATAAATGCGATATTATTGTACTTTATTTCGTATTCATAGTCAATTTAACTTATAAAGGTATACTTTTAACGAAATTAAAACTCTTTAAAATCCTTTTAAACATTTTCAAACACTTTAAAACCTTTTTAAATAATTTAAAACCCTTTAAAAGATTTTAAAACTGTTTCAAACAGTTTTAACTAGATTCAAAGTGTTTTAAACTCCTTTAACCTCGTTAAAATAAATGCTATTTGCATGTTTAAAATGAGCAAAATCCCCTGAAATGAGCCGAAAATGACTCAAAAAAGCTTAAATATCGTTCAAAATGGGCAAAAATAGATCAAAAACACCCAAAATGATCGATTTCCTGTTAAATGTGTCGCTCGACACGCCTAATTACACTTAAAATGACTAGAAAAAGCGGCTGCTTAAACGGAGGATCACCCCTCAGAATGTCTAAAACCTCTCCTACGCGATTCAAGGAAAGCCTTATGTATTTATACCCTTTTGCCGACAGAGCCTTATCGTAGCCACGATAGGGGATTTGAGACGAATCGGTTCGTAAATCACCGTCGGAAGACTGAGAGTATGTGTTATGCCCTTGAGAACTAAAAATATTTCAATTTCACCTGTAAACCATCCCCCCCCACCACCTCCACACTTTTTCCATAATTATAGTTATGGAGAAAATGATTCATCCCCACTCTTAGCATGACTAGAAGCAGGCAAAGTGCAAAAAAGCGAGGTAACGATGATCGGATTCTCACATAACTTTTAAAGGTTTAAAACAATTTTAAACAGTTTCAAACTGTTTAAAAGCTCAGGTTTGATTTAACTAATCACTGACCCTATCGCATCGCAAAATATAATTGGTCATTTGCTGGGAGCAAGTAACCTCACTCACTTCGATACACAGCAAACGATTTGCCTCCCTTATATAGCTATGGTGAACTAAGTTAAAAACACACGTATCGTATAAAAATTTATGCTTGCCAAATCAAAAGAACAAATGGTGTTTACGACACTTTTAGAATTGAGAGAGTGAAAAGCAGTACATACCGCTTTTATAAGAGTGACTAATAGATAACCCTTTGCCAATATTGGCAAAGGGTATTTGTCGTTCTCTCCTCAACAATTCAATATAGAGGATGGGATATTATGAAATTTAATGAAATGAATAAGCATCAAATTGAGAATTTGCAAGGCGAAGAGTGGCTTCCAGTAGTAGGTTATGAAGAATTGTATGCTGTTTCGAATCTTGGACGCGTCAAGCATCTCAGCAATAATGCTAAAAGCAAAGAACGGATTCTGCAACCACAAATACAAAGAGATGGTTACGCAAGAGTCGATCTGTCCAAAAAAGGTCAGAAAAAGAGAATGGCTATCCATCGTCTCGTAGCCATTGCATTCATTCCTAATATAGAAAACAAAGAGCAAGTTAATCATTTGGACGCTGATAAATTGAATAATAAACTAACGAACCTTCAATGGGCAACGCGAAAAGAAAATATAGCTCATGCAATCGCCCTTGGACTAATGAAGAAAAATAACATTCCAATGATCGCTACTCACTTGGACACAGGAGAACAGCGCCAGTTTAAGTCGCAGACAGAAGCATCTAGGGAGTTGGGGGTTAGTATGAAGAATATCTCTAACACATTCAACGGAAGAATCGCGCATGTAGGTAGATGGGTATTCGAGCGTAGTTCGTTAGACCAGAAATCATCTTAACAACAAGCATGAAATTATTGAAATGTTTTATGTCGACATAGTTTGTCTTCTCATATCAACCCCTTATACGAATAATTGTGTTTGGGGTTTTCGCTTTAATTAAGTGAAGTTAAAGGAGTGAAATCAAATGAACGATAAGTATTTTTTCTGTTACTCAACAAACTTGAAGATGTTTTTAAAAAATAAAGGGTTCAGTTATATATGTTGCGCTTATCACGCAAAAACTTTAAAAATGTTCTGGCAGTTCAAACACAATCAATCTTTGCAGGATGCATTAGACAAATATCGTGAACAAGGTCTTGAGTTAAATAGGACTTAACAAGGAGACTTGTTGAGTCTTTTTTATTTAACTATACGCTGATTATTCAAAAGACAATTGATAATTCAAAGGGGCGTTCATTAATGCAAAAGGAAGTTATCAAGAAACTCAATGATCTATATATAGTACAGACTGGAAAATATTTAAAGCAATCTAAGCGGGGTTACATCACTTGCATTGCAGGGCGACCAAACAATCAAAAAAAGAAGACTCTAAAATTAAATGACTGGCACTTTGAACAACATCTAAATGGTAAGTTTACAGTTGGCACATTCAGCGGCGAACAAACAACAAGATTTATGACGTTTGACATAGATTTTCATAATAAAATAAAAGCAAAATGGATTACAGGTAAAGTTGCAAACACATTGAACGACTTGAATATCGAACATCACATCAGTTTTAGCGGCAACAAGGGTTATCATATCGATTTATTCTTTGAAGACCTAATCAAAATTGACAATGCAAAGAAATTCTTTAATCATATTATTCAAATTTCAGAGATAGTTGAACATTCTGACGCTGGCAACAAGGTTGAGTTCAGGGTTACTAGTAGCCAAGGTGTAAAGTTACCGCTAGGGATTCACCAGATGACAGGAAGGTATTGTGGATTCATTGATGATGATTTTAATGTGATGAACAAGCAACAATCAGAAGCGTATCTGCTAACTATTAACAAAATAGATAGTCATCAAGTATTAGACATACTTAAGATCAACGACACAGATAAGCAAATGATTAATACGAAAGATTTGATTAAAGTTGAAGATGCAGTAAGTCCATTCGTGCCACCAAAGAGTCACGAACATTCTGAGGTCTATTCCATTGAACTTGCACAGGATTATTTACTGAATGGATTAAAAGTTCAAGGTTCTAGGCATAAAGTAACTCTTTTAATTGCCATGTACTTAAAATACTCTGGAAACAACAAAGATGAATGTAAAAACTTGTTGTGTAGTTGGATGGATACGCAAAACCCTGATTCATATACAACCAAGTTAAGCGATTGTTACAAGGACATTGATCTAATTGTTCGAGATGTTTACGAGAAAAATTATAATCTAAGCGGTAACAATAAAGACTTGACTGTCAATATAAACGAAATGAAATGGATTATTGACCGATGCCCTGAAAAGAACCAGAAATTAATCACTTATGCAATGCTGAAACAATCTAAACGCCATGCGGATATGCAAGGCGTTTTTTATATGCCATTTTCAATGATTGAATCCGCAACAGGTGTAGTTGAGAAAACAGCAAGAAACCAAGTAAACAAATTGATTAAACTAGGTGTGATTGAAGTTGTCGCTCGTAACAGAAAGCCTCTAGGGGGCAAAGGGTTGCAACGTAATCTACCGAATCTGTATCGCTTAAACATTGATATTATTGTTGATGATTCAAATGAGTTGACGATTAATGAATCCCATGATTTCAAGGCATGCATGTTGTTTTTCTTTGACAAAAAGGAATTGAAAAAGAGGTTACCTAGAAAGCAATATGAGAGTTTGGTTAGCTGATTTTGAATATTACTTCCACATTGATGCTGTTGATATAATTAGCGCGCATACTAACTGTTAATCACTTTATATTAATTGAGTACACTATACTGTAGTGCATGTGGTTCTTATAGCCGCTGAGTTACAGACTTAAAAGAGATAAATAATCTATTGTAGGTAATATCGTACAATGATTAAATGCTAATAAGTAAATTGAATGCGAGTTCTATTGAGAAACAAGGGAGCGAAATAAATGAATATACGTTCTGCTCGATTTTGTACGTAAATCCAACTTATCCAAAAGCAGTAGTACATTATTTAGAATTTGATATGTTTTTTCATTATTATGGCGATAGGTTAACGTTAACATCATCGGTGGAAGCTGCTAGAGTTGATTCTAATTACGACTGACAAAAAACAGTAGCAGATAAAGATACCTGCTACTGTTTTTTCTTCTTTATCCTATTAGCTTTTTCTTTTGAGATTCAAACTCATCTACACTGATTATTCCCTCATCTTTAAGCTGGACAAGTTTTCTAAGTTCATCAGCAACGGACTCATTGCCTTGGAAATTGTTGCTACTCGTTGAAGTCTCTTTTCGCTTGTCCTCCTCGTCGGCTTGCCTAATAAGAACTCCAATTAGCTGATGGCAATGATACGCTGTATTGTAGCAATCTTTATATTCTTGACTGTCCTTTGGATATGCAGAAAACTCCGAATCTAAAAATGCAATCTTATGTATGGGGTTTGCAGTATCATTGACAATTACGTTCAAATAAATTTTTTTCACTTTTTCTTGGCTTGTCGTCGAACCAGAAAGCCCTCCAATCAATGCTCCAACACCGCCAGCAATTATACCACCTATTAAAACACCGCCTAATTGACTTCCCCTGTTTGTAGACGTAATACTAATACCGTCAGTCATAATCTCAGATTTCAAAATGTCATGATAGCTATATACTTTATCCTTATATGAATTAAGGGAAATGAATGATATTTGCTTGTTAGTCTCATCGATTGATAATGTAACATCTCCATTTACTGAGATGAATCTTTGTGACGACTTGTGATTGGGAATACGCTTTAATCTGTCATCCGCTTCACACTGCTTCTGTGCCATTTTCTCTTCTTCCAGTTCTTTATGTTTTTTATAACAGTACCACGAACCAATTCCAAATCCAATAAATAGAGTCCATACTGCAATTGGATTATCACCGCCACCCAATAGAATGATGATGAACATGAAAAAAGCAAAGATTGCTAATATGCCGCCAAAACCAAGATACATTTTATTCTCCCCCAAATCCATAGTATAACTTAACACTTACCCGCTTTTTTGCAAGTGTCGAGATAATCATTCATTAAATCGGTATCCTTTTTTAACTGATTTATCTCCTTATCGAGTTGTTTAACTCTTGCCTTCCGTTTATCGCTCTCTGATTCACATGCTGTTCCCAAAAGAACCAAACAAATACAAGTAAAGCTGAGTATGTAGTTCGTTATTCTCACATGTATACACCTCCGTAGTTGTAAAAACATATATCAAATATAATATCGTATATATACGATTATTTCAAAAAAACTTCTGATATATGATTATGTGAAAATCTACAATCCTTCCATACGCTTGTATGGAAGGGAAGTGATAAGAGTGTCTTCTGATTTTTTAAAATTCTTTGGTGAACGTATTCGTGTAATACGGAAAGAAAAAGGCTACACTCAAGAATCCTTATCAGAAAAAAGTGGAATACATGTTACATACATTTCGGATATTGAGCGCGGTGAACGAAACATTTCGATGGAAACAATGGAAAAAGTGATTATCGCTTTAGATGTAAGTCCTGTCGAGGTATTTAGAATTGAGGGTATTGAAGGCATCGAGGAGCGGACTGATAGACAAGAATTGATTGGAGCGCTTAACTCTCTGTTGACTGGAAGAAAAGTTGAAGAAGTACAGATGATTCTAAGACTCGCTAAGGACGTTTTAGAGACATACGATAAATTGAGATAGTACATCACCCATTCGAGTCGCTACGAATGGGTGATTCTACATTTACATATGAACATTTTCAGTTAGAATTAGCGATTCCCACATAGTGTATCACACTAAAAGCTATTAATTATATGTGTAAACCCTTGAACTAAGTCTCTATACTAGTAAAATCATCGCTATGTTCGAGGAATACTCTCTATGGCACTTCACGTTTTTACGTAACCTATTTGAATATAAGCAGCCTATCCAGCAAATACTCGATCTCATCGATTCTGTACATGCTGCGGTACTCAACAATTTTGTGGTATATCTCGTTCGCCTTTTCTTTCTTTTTCTCGAACAGAATTACTACTTTATTGAGCATCGATTGGCTCGCCTTTTTAACCAGCAGCTTTTGAATAATTTTTTCTTGAGCTGCTACATTAATATGAGGTTCATAAAAACAGCTTGTGAACTCATCGAAATCAACAAATGACTGCTTGTCCTGCATGTGCTTCTTAAATTTATGCACAAGTAGCAGACTGGTTACCGCTCCCTCTTCCTCTTCGGTTTTTAGAATGAAGTTATAGAATGCATACAATGTATCTTCATCCACGATGATGCTGCGTAGGTCGCGCAACATACTGCCTTTGAAGCCTAGTGCTGATAACACATCTCTTATTGATTGAATCTTAATTTTATCTTCTGCGGAAATCATCTTTATCAATTTACATCCTCCTAATTAAATGAATTGGTTATTCTTTCTCAGGTTACTTAACTGAATAGACATACTTTAAGAATCTTAATTAACACAAAAAAGTAGAGTTTCCATGTTTATAATGATATGATTATTATACGATCTAGCGTATATTAACTATATTATACGCTAGATCGTATAATGTCAATATAAAACATTGGAGTGATTCATATATGCTAAAGCTTCGTCTAAAACTTGATGAGATACTAAAAGAACACAAGATAACACAGAGCAAACTAGCCCAAATCATTGAAGTCAGACAAGCTACCCTTTCAGACATGTGCCGAAATGCACGAACTGAAATCAACATTCCGATAATAGAAAAGATATCAAATTATTTCGGAATCACTGATATTACTCAACTAATGGAGATTTATGAAGAAAAGGAGGAGAAATAATGATCTCAGACAAAGCACTTGCTGAATTTGGAGTCGTAAAAAGCGAAGCAGGGGTCTTCATTCCCAATGATTTCTGTTTGGTATCTCTGTTGAATTGGTATCAAAGTCAAACTAATACGCTGTCGGACGAACAACATAAAGCCATTACGGATTTTTTATTTCATTTGGAGTTGGATTTTGGAATCTGTGATGGGACAAACGGAGAATACCTGAAACAGCGGGTTGTTGAAGAAGAGTGAAACTTGGGTGATGTTATGCAAGAATTTTATACCGCTCGGCTTTCTCAACTGTTTTAGTATTACTTCAAACCTCTCGTATCGGCTGACTAGCAATTTCTCTGTCTATATCCAGCAAACATCCATGCGTGCTTCGTTCTCTGATGCTTATGAGGCGGAGATTAACATGGGTAAAATCCAGAACAAAGCCTCTGGATGATTTTGAAGTACCAATCAAATATCAAACATTTTCGAGGTGAAATTCAAGAAACCTTACCACCTCTTTCATGCAGTAAGGTTTCTCTCTTCACCTAGCCTCTGTATGCCATGCTTGATTGATTCAAGACATTCAGACGCTGAATTGCTTGTCCAAGTTCTTAAGCATGCTTAGAATGGCTTTGTGCAATCCTCATGAGCTATAGTGTAGAATGTTCATCCCCCATAACCAACAATATTCCCCTTTGATGTCTTAGCTTATATCTCCAAAAAAGCAAGCGGGCTATGCTTCTGATATTTTTTCGCAATTTCATCATCAGTAAAATCGAGATATGCCTTTTGCGTGACCTCAACGGAACTATGACCAAGTATTCGGCACAAGCTGAACCAGTCGCCATTATTCATAATGTAATACTTCGCAAAGTTGTTCCGCAGTTGATGTGGATGGATTGGCACTCCTACCCGCTCCCCTGCCTCCCTTAATGCCCTTTCATAGTTCCTTACCTCTAATTGTGTTCCTCTTGTGGTCGGAAACAGGAACGGACTCTCAGAGTAACGATCTTTGTATCGCATCCATTGTTTCATTTCATTTGCCGATTTGAATGAGAAGTAAACATATCTTTCTTGCCCATTCTTAGGGTTCCTAATAAGAATAGACTTATGCTTGAAATCAAAATCTTCTGGTTGAAGGCTCAAACATTCCCCAATCCTCATTCCTGTGTCGAGGAGGATTCGTGTAATCGCATAGTTCCTGTATCCATGAAATGCTGACGTATCGAACTGACCTAGCACCTTCTTAATTTCTGCTGGTGTCAGTGTTTTCTTAACCTTACGCTGTACTTTCGGATTTTCTACACTCTCAACAGGATTCTTTGGTATCTCTCGCTCAACCTCATACAAATAATTGAAGAACACTTTGATGTTACGAACGTAATTTGCTATTGTCGTCATTGATATATCTTTCTTATAGTCAGTTCGATTTTCGGGATGATTCTTATCCTTGGACTCCACTTTATTTACAACGGTGTATTTACCCCTCTCACGTAAGTACTTGATGTACTGTCGGATATGACCAGACTGAACCTTCTTTACTTCCTCAATCTGAAACTGTTCAAGCAAGTACTTTCCGAACAGCTTCAACGTCTGCTCATAACTTGCCAAGGTTTTACGCGAAAGGTTTTTGGATAAACAGTAAAGCATGAAATTATCCAGTTGAAAGTCAAAATCGATCATAAGAAATACCACTTATTTATTGGTTTCGAAGAACCAATAAATAAGTGGTATCAGCTGGTTTGCTATTCAAAAGTTTATCGGTTCAAATTACCCATTTTCGGATATTTATAGCCATCCCTGTTTTTGACATTGACACTCTCAAACCCTTGATACAACAGCAATTAACTCACCTTATGCTCAATCCGCAGCTTATCGGCAACCATCGCTATAAATTCGGAGTTCGTTGGTTTCGACTTGCTAATATTAATCGTATAGCCAAACAGGTGGCTGATGCTGTCGATGTTGCCGCGCGTCCAAGCGACTTCAATAGCGTGGCGAATCGCTCGTTCGACGCGGGAAGGTGTCGTTTTGAATTTTTCGGCGATTGCTGGATATAGCGTTTTTGTAATCGCACCCAAAATTTCGATATTGTTATACACCATTGTGATAGCTTCGCGCAAATACTGGTAGCCTTTAATATGAGCAGGCACGCCAATTTCATGAATGATGCTTGTAATATTGGCATCCAGATTTTTGCCTTTAGCAAGCGGAACAACATTCGATTTCACTGTTGACGAACTCGAATTGTAAGAAGATGATGCCGAGTACGAAGAATTCCCGAACAGCTGGCGAATCCGGTTAGCCAAAATATCCATATCAAATGGCTTAAGAATATAATAAGAAGCACCCAATTGAACTGCTTTTTGTGTAATATTTTCTTGACCAAAGGCGGTCAACATAATGATTTTAGGCATTGGCGAGATATTCATTTCCCGCAAGCGCTCCAAAACGCCAAGTCCGTCCAAATGAGGCATAATAATATCAAGAATGAGTACATCCGGTATTTTACGGGATTCTTCCAAGTGCCTCAGCACTTCTTCACCGTTATACGCTACACCACTCACATTCATATCACTTTGATCGGATATGTATTCCGATAACAAATTAGTAAATTCTCTGTTGTCATCTGCCAATAATACATCAATTTTTTGCAAGATATTATCCTCCCTCAAATGATAATCCAATTTTCACTCTTGAACCTTCCCCTAGTTGTCTTGAGTAACATTTTCGACACGCTGATATAAATTCCTTCTGTCGAAAATTATTTTTCTTTATTTTTTTTCGCAATACCGTTATACTGATTATTTATTTACAATTAGCGCTTCGTTTCGCTGAGTTTCGACAAAAGAAGGTGTCCAACAAAAGTAAAACAACCGCCTGCAGCGTATTCGCTCCCTGCCGCTGGCGGTTGTTTTTATGCTGCCGTTTGACTGCCTTGCTGCAATGTAGATTTTAATAACACCCCTGCATCTTGAAGCATCCATTCAATGAAACATCCATAACCCGATGTAGGGTCATTTACGAACACATGGGTCACCGCTCCAACCAGCTTGCCATTTTGAATGATGGGGCTGCCCGACATACCTTGTACAATGCCACCTGTTTTATCAAGCAGACGCTTGTCCGTTATTTTAATAACCATTCCTTTAGTTGCCGGACTGTTCTGCTTCATAACATGAGCAATTTCAATATCAAATTTCTCAACCTTTTGACCATTTACTACGGTATAAATTTGAGCGGTGCCTTCAGCTACTTCCTCAGCAAAAGCAACCGGCATCGCATTGCTGTTATAGCTGTGGGTAGGATTTTCATTCATTTTGCCAAAAATGCCAAATGGGGTGTTTCGTTCCACATTGCCGAGCACTTTACTTTCCTTCACAAAATGGGCCCTTTTTTCGCCTGGCTCGCCATTTTGGCTTTTGTTAATCGACGTTACGCTGGATTGAAGAATTTGGCCATCACCAACTTCAATAGCTGTTTGCGTGTCCATATCTGTAATGACATGTCCAAGCGCGCCGTAAACGCCCTGATCAGGGGCATAAAACGTCAGTGTGCCTACACCGGCAGCTGAGTCGCGTATATAAAGCCCTAGCCGCCACGTTCGATCCTCAGCATCATAAGAAGGATTCAAAACGGTTTTGCCTAAATGCCCGCCTCGCTTATATACAATATCAAGCGCTTTCTTGTTGTTGCCTGCATGATCAACGAGCTCTGCAACTTTCCTAACTTCAGAAACCTTTTGACCATTGATCTTGACGATTAAATCGCCCAGACGCAATCCTGCGAGCTCACCTGGAGATTGTTTACTGCCATTCTGACTAGTCACTTGATGATGACCGACGACTAAAATTCCGGCTGACTTCACCTTGACCCCAATGGTTTGACCACCAGGAATGACCTTTAAATCAGGTACAACATTGACTTTCACCGTCTTGAAAGGAATTTTACCGAATAATTTCACTTTCATCCTCGTCTCGCCGCTTTGCTGCGAATGTAAGGATAGCGGTTCGTTCAAATTGACTGATAAAGACCGGGTCGATGAGCCATTCACTTGAAGCATACGCGGGTCCACCGTAACTTGAGCATGAACAGGAACTCCATATTGTAATCGTTTCGATTGGCCAGTGAACAAACGCAGTTCATTCGGGATTGAGGCTAAGTGCTGAAACGGTGTGGAGAAGCCTACCATGCAAATCAAAATCACGAGAACCAGACCGAACCATCTCTTCCTCTTGCTGGAGTTCAATGATTTCACGCTCCCTGTAATTCCATCGCATGACGATAAAGGATTAATCGCCATTGGCGTACCTTTAAGTTACCCCGCCCCCACCGTTTTATGACCACAAAAAACTTCCCTTAATGCCCTCCATTAGGCTCCTTTCTGCCGCAATGCCAAATCAAGCATTTCTTGTGCATGATGTCTCGTTTTCTCGGTCACTTCAACCCCGCCCAACATGCGGGCTAGCTCCTCTATTCGGGTATTGCTCATAATTTCTTTAATGGAGGTAGCTGTACGTTGATTAACGACTTGCTTGCGAATTTCATAATGGTGATCAGCCATACAAGCTACTTGCGGTAAATGCGTGATCGAGAAAATTTGGCAACGACGCGATAGTTGGGAAAGCTTCTCCGCAATCGATTGAGCTGCACGTCCGCTAACACCTGTATCCACCTCGTCAAATACGAGTACTGGAATTTGGTCATGCTCAGCAAATATCGCTTTCAGAGCCAGCATAACGCGCGACATCTCGCCGCCTGATGCGATTTTATTCAATGGCTTAAGCGGCTCTCCAGGGTTCGGAGCCAGCATAAATACCGCTTCGTCACAGCCATTGCTATTAAGCACAACAGCGGTTTCCTTTTGATCGTGCTGCTTGATTATGTCCATTTGTACAGAAAAAATCGTGTTAGGCATTTGCAGTTGACGCAGCTCGCGCTCAATGGACTCAGCCAATCGTGTAGATGCATGATTGCGCAGCTTGGACAACTCCTCAGCAAGTTCAAGTGCTGACTTATACAACGTTGCTTCGCTATTACGCAGTTTTTCTAAATAGTCATCGCGGTTTTCGATCTTGTCGCGTTCCACGACGATGCTTTTATAATAAACGAGAATATCCTCAATGCTCTCGCCATATTTGCGTTTCAAACCATGAATGAGATCGAGACGATCTTCGATAGTCGCAAGCTGCTCTGGATCTGATTCAATGGTATCTCTGTAATCTCTAAGTTGAAAAGCGGCATCCTCAGCTTGATAATATGCCGATTGGAGCTGTTCCAGCAATGGCCCAACAATAGTGGGATCATATGTCTGAATATCCGAAAGCTTAATAATCGCTTTGTTTAAAGCATCCAAGCCAGCATCGCCATACAATAAAGAATATGCTTCGGTTACATTGTCCATCCGTTTGCTGGCGAATTGCAGCTTGCGTTTCTCTTCAGCCAAGCTTTCATCTTCTCCAACCTTGAGCTGGGCATTTGAAATTTCTTCGATTTGAAAACGGTACAAGTCCAGCATTTGCACATTATGGCGTGCTGAATCTTCAAGCTCACGCAGCGCCGCTCTTGCCTGCTGCAGCTCTTTATATACCGCTTTATAAGTCTGCTTGCGCTCAATGAGCAGGTCACCTGCGAACATGTCAAGCCATTCCAAATGCCTCTCTGTGCGCAGTAAAGATTGATGCTCATGCTGACCATGAATATTAACTAAGCATTCTCCAATTTCACGAAGCATCGTCATAGTAACCAGCTGTCCATTCACTCGGCTGCTGCTTTTGCCTTGGGAAGTGAGCTCACGACGAATGACGAGCATCTCGTCATGTGATGCCTCTACCCCTAGTCTCTCCAGCACATGCCATACGGGATGCATCCGCGGCAAATCAAACATCGCATCCATTTCCGCCTTCTGACAGCCATACCTGACCATATCTGCGGAGCCTCGTCCTCCAACAATTAAGCTAAGCGCGTCAATAATGATGGATTTACCCGCTCCCGTCTCCCCCGTCAAAACATGAAAGCCATGGTGGAACGAAACCGTCACCTGCTCAACTACAGCTAAATTTCGAATGGACAGCTCTCGCAACATAAACTGATGCCTCCTAAAATTGGTATGTTAGTTTAGTTCAACAGCTCCAGCAACCTTTCTACAACCTCATTGCTTTGAGCTTTCGTGCGGCAAATGATCAAAATCGTATCATCTCCGCAAATGGTTCCCATTACTTCCTGCCATTCCATATTGTCCAGCAGCGCGCAGATCGTATTGGCTGTGCCCGGCAAACACTTCATTACGACAAGATTGTCTGTAAAATCGATGTTCACGAAGTGATCGAGCAGTGCCCGCTTGAGCTTGTGAATCGGATTGATCCGTTGTTTCTCCTGCGGCAATGAATATCTATATCGGCCATCCTCTGCTGGAACTTTAATGAGCATTAGCTCCTTAATATCACGTGATACTGTAGCTTGCGTTACCTGCAATCCGGTATTGCGAAGCGCTTCAACTAGCTCCTCCTGCGTCTCCACAACCTGATTCGTAATTATTTCCTTGATTTTAAATTGACGTATCCCTTTCATAAATAAAGCGCCTCCCAAACATGCTATTCTACAACTGAAAAACAACTTTTCTAATGGAGCGTTCCTTCACATTAATAAACAGGATGCCCTGGCATTTCGGCAGCAACAACGCGTATACAAGCAGCCTGTCTCTTATTCCGCTTCCCGTCCAATCCATCGGCATACGATCCCTTGCAGTCTTCACGATGTATAACTCTCCGTCAAGTTCTGCAATATAATCAATATACAAACGGCTGTCCAGTTCTTGGCCATCCAGGTCAATCTGAATGGGAATTCGGTGTTTGCCTGAGACGACATGATAGCCACTCTGTTCAAGAAACAAAATGTTCTCATCATTCGGATCAAGCGGGACACCTTTACCAAGCTTCAAGCGGTTGAAGGAGGCTGGCTCATGAAGCCAGCGATGAAACAATCGAAACAACCACAGGATTAACAAGGCTGAGGCAACTAGCATAATTAACCAGTCACCGTATTTGTCCATATGCAACCCTCCATCCAAAACATCCATATATGTAATGGTTCGAGATGGAGGGTGCATATTCCTGTCAATGTTTATAAAGCGAACGCATGTTTGGTTGAGTTCAGTGTATCAAAAAAGACCCAACTCTGTAAAGCAAAAAATAGGGGAACACCCGATCGCCTTAGCGATGCAGGCATTCCCCTCGCAGCTTGCTACTGTTTTTCAGCGGAAAAGGTGCCGCTCGCCTGCTTGACGAGCTCCATAATTGCCGCATCATCGGGAACCTGCTGATTAGGCTGGTTTTCCCAAATCCAGTAAGCCAAAAATTCAATATTGCCTTCTCCGCCTGTAATAGGAGAAAAGGAAAGATCACGCAGCGTATAACCCATCTCAGCGGCCGCCAGCGTTACATGCCTCAGCACCTCTGCATGCACCTTCGAATCCCTTATAACACCTGATTTCCCTACTTTATCGCGCCCTGCCTCAAATTGCGGTTTGATCAATGCCATCACGCCTGAGCCCGGATCAATCAATCCCGAAAGTGCAGGCAAAATGAGCTTCAATGAGATAAACGAAACATCAATGGTAGCAAAAGTAGGCTTGGGCCCAAGCAGTTCCTCAGGCTTCATATAACGGAAGTTAACACGCTCCATGACGTTCACGCGTGGGTCTTGGCGAAGCGACCAATCCAGCTGATTATAGCCGACGTCAATGGCATAGACGTATTCCGCTCCATTTTGCAAAGCGCAATCTGTAAAGCCGCCTGTTGAAGCACCAATGTCCAGCATCGTACGTCCAACGAGATCCAGCTCAAAGGCGCGAATTGCCTTCTCCAGCTTTAAGCCCCCACGACTGACATAGGCATGAATAGCCCCTTTTACTTTAATATCCGCCGTGCGGGCAACTTTCATTCCGCTCTTGTCGATCGGTTCGTTATCCACCAGAACAAGGCCTGCCATTAGCGCTTTCTTCGCCTTCTCCCTGCTTTCATAAAAACCGCGCTCGACGAGCAGCACATCTATTCGTTCTTTAGGTGTCGTCATTCTTTTACCTAGCCTTCTAATGCTGTCCGGTTACGCGCATTTTACTGCGAGGATGCATGTTTTTAAGCTCAGCTGCTATGCGTTCGCCCGTCAGGCCAACTTCAGCGCGCTGTTCTTTAATGGAACCATGTTCAATAAACTGGTCCGGAATACCAACGATACGAATCGGCAAACCATAAATGCCGCGCAGCGAATAAAATTCAAGAATCGCACTGCCCAAGCCGCCAAGCTCCGCGCCTTCTTCCAGCACGATGATGTTTTTACCTTCATTCGCAAGTGACAGAAGCATTTTCTCATCCATCGGCTTAATAAAACGTGCGTTTACAATGCGGACATTCATGCCGTCGCGCTTCAGCAGATCCGCTGCTTCTTCCGCCACTTGAAGCATGGGGCCAATAGCAATAATAACGGCTGAATCGCCTTCGCGAACCGTCTCCCATGAGCCTATAGGCAGCGGCAGAAGCTCAGCATCAATCGTTACGCCAAGTCCATTGATCCGCGGATAACGGACTGCAATCGGACCATCATTATAATTAACCGCCGTCTTCATCATCCGGCGAAGCTCATTTTCATCCTTAGGCATCATTAAGACCAGATTCGGCACATGGCGCAGGAAGGGAATATCATACACGCCATGATGGGTTTCTCCATCGGGACCTACAAAGCCTGCACGGTCGATAGCAAAAATAACATTCAGGTTCTGGCGGCAAATATCATGCACAACCTGATCATAAGCCCTTTGCAGGAAGGTAGAATAAACGGCAAATACCGGCTTCATTCCTTCGATCGCAAGTGCTGCAGACATCGTCGCCGCGTGCTGCTCGGCAATACCTACGTCGATCATGCGGCCTGGAAAACGCGCTGCGAATTCCATTAATCCCGATCCACCCGGCATAGCAGGTGTAACCGCTACGATACGCTTATCCTTCTCTGCGAGCTCAATCAGCACATCGCCAAATACTTGCGTATACATAGGCGAGCCAACGGCCTTGACGACCTGACCTGATTCGATTTTGTAGGGGGAGATGCCATGCCATTTATGGGAATCTGCTTCAGCAGGAGAGTAGCCTTTCCCCTTCACCGTCACGACATGCACAAGAACAGGGCCTGGAACTGAATCAGCCTGACGGAAAATATCAAGCAGCTGCTCCATATCATGCCCGTCAACCGGTCCTAAATAAGTAAGACCGAATTGTTCAAAAAGAATGCCCGTTACGAGCAAATATTTCAGGCTGTCTTTAAACTTTTCTGCCGTCTTGGCCAGCTTCCCGCCGACAGCAGGAATTTTGTTCAAGAAATGCTGCAGCTCTTCCTTCGCTTTCTGGTAATGGCGGTCTGAGCGAATTTTGCCCAAATATTGATGCATCGCGCCGACATTTGGCGCAATAGACATCTCATTGTCGTTCAGCACGACAATCATTTTCTTCTTTTCATGGCCGATATGATTAAGCGCCTCGAAGGCCATGCCGCCAGTCAAGGCTCCGTCGCCAATGACGGCTACGACACGATTGTCTTCGCCTTTAAAATCTCGCGCCATCGCCATGCCGATTGCTGCAGACAGCGATGTGCTGCTATGTCCAGCTTCCCACACATCGTGCTCGCTCTCGTCGCGTTTCACAAACCCGCACATGCCTTTATATTGACGCAACGAATCGAAGCGATCCATGCGCCCTGTTAAAATTTTATGCACATAAGATTGATGGCCTACATCAAATACAAATTTGTCATTCGGGCTGTCAAATAAATAATGCAGAACGAGCGTTAGCTCCACAACTCCCAGATTGGAAGCAAGGTGACCACCCGTAACGGAAAGCTTCTCAATGAGAAACTGGCGCACTTCGCTTGCAAGCTGCTCCAGCTCTTTCTTGGATAACCCTTTTAAATCCTGAGGCCCGTTTATATGTTCAAGCAGCACAGTACTTCCTCGCTTTCGCGAACAGCAGCCTTCACTGTTCAATAGACGTCAAAATATTTAAACTATTATAACATAGGCATTGTTTTTTTCCCAATCCCCAAGGCATTAGAGCGAATTAATGATCCCTCTGCACCAGATAATCGGCGATTTGCAGCAGTCTGTCCGGTGCTGCAAGTCCTGCATCAAGCACAGCCGACTTCGCGTCCTGCGTCAAACGCTCTACTTGAGCCTTGCTCTCCTCAAGCCCCATCAGATAGGGATAGGTTACTTTTTGTTGCTCGACATCGCTGTTCGTCTTCTTGCCAAGCTTGCTCTCATCGCCAATCAAATCTAGAATGTCATCTTGAATTTGAAAAGCCAGCCCAATATTGCGGCCATATTGCTCGAGCAGCTTGATTTGCGCTTCTGTAGCACCGCCAATACGTGCGCCAGCTGTAACAGAGAACACAACCAAATCTCCGGTTTTGTGCAAATGAATATATTCAAGCTCTGCAAGCGACGTGATGCCCTGCTCACCCAGCATATCTGCTACTTGCCCGCCAACCATGCCTCTGGCTCCGGCAAGCATTGCCAAATCTTCCACGATATCGAGTGCAACCTGTGCACTGACACCACCAGCTTTAGCCGCTTTAGGAATTAAATGAAACGCATGGGTCAGCAGCGCGTCACCAGCCAAAATCGCCATCGCCTCTCCGTACACCTTATGATTCGTGAGCTTGCCGCGGCGGTAATCGTCATCATCCATCGCTGGCAAATCATCATGGATTAAGGAGTACGTATGTATGCATTCAATTGCGCATGCAACAGGCAAAGCTTTGCTCACCGTATCTTCATTACCGCTAATAGCCTCAGCTACTGCAAGCACAAGAGCGGGCCGCAAGCGTTTTCCACCTGCTTCAAGGGAATACATCATGGATTCACGGAGCTTATCCGGAACCTGCCACTGCGCAGGCAGCACTTCGGTCAGTGCTTGTTCTACGATGGCGGCGCATTGCGCCAAATAGGATTTTACCAAAACCGTGTCGCTCAAGCGTTATTCTCCTTTGTCTTCGCTCGGTGGAGCAAACGTTTTTTTCTGAAAGCCCTGCTCTGTCTCAATAAGTGTCTCGATCTTCTGCTCCACCTGCTCCAGCTTGCCACTGCACAGCTTCGACAGACGCATGCCCTCTTGAAATAGATCAATCGCTGTTTCCAGCGGAACATCGCCGTTTTCAAGCTTTTCTACAATCGTGTCAAGCTGCTCCATTGCCTGTTCAAAACTAAGCTCGGCTGCTTCCTTTTTTGCCACTGCTGCTCTCTCCTTCCAACGACGATACTTCGCAGGTCATCTGCCCATCTGCTAGTTTAACCTTTACGGTATCCCCTGCCTTCACATCTGCTACTGACTTGACCAAGCGCTGCTCCGATTCTTCATAAACTAACCCGTATCCTCTCGCCATTACCTTCAGCGGACTAAGCGCATCAAGCTGGCGTATGGAGCTATGAAGCTTAAGCTGCTTCTCCTGCAGCGTTTGCTGGATAATCTGTTCCAGCCGTTTCGAAGTTCCTTTGAGCCTGCTTGCCGCAAACTGCACGCGCTGCCCTGGATGATGCCCGGCAAGCGTCGCTTGCAAACGCTCCAGCCTGCTTCGCCCGCGATGTGCTGCCTTTTGCGTCCGCTGGCGCAAGCGTTCCTCCAGCAGATCAAGACGCTGCGCCTGCTCCAGCAAATATTTGCGAGGATAAAGAAAAAATGGCGAACGGCGCACACGCGCAAGCTGCTCCTTGCGGCTGCGAATGACCTGGCGCAGCGATTGCTCCAATTGCTGGCGCTGCCTGCTTAAATGCTTCTCCAGCTCGGCTGCATGCGGTACGGCCAGCTCGGCCGCTGCCGTAGGCGTCGCCGCCCGCAAGTCTGCAACGAAGTCAGCAATCGTGTAATCGGTCTCATGGCCGACGGCGCTAATGATTGGAATAGCGGATGCCGCTATGCTGCGCGCTACCTGCTCTTCATTAAACGCCCAGAGCTCTTCAAGCGAGCCGCCGCCGCGCCCTACAATTAATACGTCGATTTCTCCAAAACGGTTCATTGCTTCTATTGCATGTGAAATGGAAGGTGCTGCTTGCGCTCCTTGCACTAAAACCGGATAAACATAAATACGCGCAGCAGGATAGCGGCGCTGCAGCGTAATCATCATATCGCGGACTGCTGCCCCTGTCGGCGAAGTAATCAGACCGATCGCCCCAGGAAAGCGTGGAATCGGGCGTTTGCGCTCAGCGGCAAACAGCCCTTCTTCCTCCAGCTTGCTCTTCAGCTGCTCGAAAGCGAGGTACAAGCTCCCAATACCATCTGGCTGCATGGCAGAAACATAAAATTGATAGTTGCCATCCCGCTCATAGACAGAAATGTTTCCGCGCGCCATCACTTTAGCGCCTTCACGAGGAATAAAAGGCAGCCGCTGGTTATGCGATGCAAACATGACGCATTTCAACCGACTGTCTTTATCCTTGAGTGTAAAATACATATGGCCGCTGGAATGATGCGTAAAATTAGATATTTCTCCGCGCAGCCATACATCGCCAAGCACAGCGTCCGAGTCCATTTTCATCCGGATATATCGGTTAATGTCCTTTATCGAATAAACCCGCGGCTGTTCTTTCATCGCCTTACTCTCCGATTCCGTTTGCGCGTTTGGCTGCCTTAATCGTGTTCTGGATCAGCATCGTAATCGTCATCGGACCAACGCCGCCCGGTACTGGCGTAATATAACCAGCTGTTTCCAGGCAATCCTCGTAATCCACATCGCCCGCCAGCTTGCCATCAGGCAAACGGTTAATGCCAACATCAATAACGACTGCTCCTGGCTTCACAAACTTGCTGTCAATCGCTTTCGCTTTGCCAATGGCTACGACAAGAATGTCCGCCTGCTTTGCGATCTCTTCCATGTTGGCTGTTTTGGAATGGCAGATCGTCACCGTGGCATGCTCTCTAAGCAGCAGCATTGCGACTGGCTTTCCGACAATATTGCTTCTTCCAATGACAACGGCATGCTTGCCTGCAATATTAACGCCGCTGCGTTTAATCAGTTCAATAACGCCCGCTGGCGTACATGGCAGCAAGCTGTCATCGCCTATTACGAGATTACCCACACTTTCCGGATGGAAGCCGTCTACGTCCTTTTCCACGCGAATCGCGTCGATAACGGCTTTCTCGTTAATATGTTTAGGCAGCGGCAGCTGCACCAAAATACCATTAATGGTATCCTGAACATTAAGCTTGGCGATCAGCGCCAAAACTTCCTCTTCCGATGCCGATTCAGCCAGTCGGTGAACCTCGGAATATAACCCCAACTGCTGGCAGGCTTTTTCCTTGGAACCGACGTATACTTTAGAAGCAGGATCATCTCCAACCAATACAACTGCAAGACCCGGAACAACACCCTTTTCTTTAAGCGAAGCTGTATCTGCCCCAATTTCCTCACGAATAAGATCCGAAATCTGTTTGCCTAAAATGATATGTGCGCTCATAATGTGTCGCTCCCCTTCTTGCCGACCGGCCTTCTGTGCCGGCGGTTTCCTAGTTTGTATGATCAGGCTCGGCTTTCAGTTGCTCAAGTCCGCTAATCAGCTTGCCTAACACGCCATTTACGAACTTGCCAGACTCTTCCGTGCCAAAATGCTTAGCGAGTTCAATTGCTTCATTTATAACCGCTTTCGGCGGTACATCGTTGCTGAATACCATCTCAAAACAAGCCAGACGCAAAACCTGGCGGTCTACCCGAGACAGCCGGTCTACCTGCCAGCCAGTCAAATGATCCTGCAGCATGTCGTCAATCGCCGCTTTGCGCTCCGCGACGCCCATCACAAGCTGTCTTACAAAATCATCATCCGTATTGCCAATATCCCCTGGCTCCGCGCCGATTTCGTTGGCAGAATGCGCCTCTTCAAGAAGCATGTCTACCGCTTCGTCAGCAGTAACTTCATTCATTTCCATCTGGTACAAACTTGATACTGCAATTTCTCTCGCTAATCTACGTTTCATGGGACCTCCAAAGCAGTTGCACTGCTTACTGAAATTTATTATTGCTAGCGTAAACGGTTTTCGCCCTTAACATATCGACAAAGCCTATTTCGCGGTAAAATAGAAGCCCATTATAAGCATTTCACTTATAAAGCCTTAGAACTTCAAAAAAACCTATGATCTCCTCCCTGCCTCGAACAACCGGCAATCCGGCTTCCGGAGAACGGAGGAGACCACAGGATTATCTAAACGGGCGAAATCTTTCCATTAGTACGCTCCACACTTGCTGCCATGGAGCGGCCGGATCCTGCCGCAAGTCTTTCTTTTTGCCTATCCAATACCCAATTGAAATGAGCAGCATAAAAACCAGCATATCCCAAAAACCTGCAAACAAATACACGAAGCCAAAAAAGAGTCCTGCTGCTGCGCCAATTGTCCGCTTTCCGTAATGAACCCAAAATTCCCTCCACATCCGCTAGCCCACCTCTATTCCACGCGACTCTTGTACATGCCTGTCTGAATGACATTCGCCACAAATACCGTCACATTTGAAACCGGTATCCCTGTAATATCCTCAATATGGCTTTTGACAGCAAGCTGAATCTCTTCCGTGAGCGTTGGGATTGAGCTTTCTCCATCAACAAACACGCGAAGCACAATGTCAAGGCCAGAGTCGGAAGTACGAATGCGCGCACGCAAATCTTTAACCCCGCGACGCTTGGAAGCTGCTTTGAGAGCTAGATTTTCAATCGTTTCAATGGAAATGCGAATGTCGCCAAAATCTGTCCGTTGATCAATTGAAGGCGGAGCTGCAGAACCTCGATGCAAGGAAACAATAAAAAATCTCAAGCTGAGCAAAAACAATACAATCCCAGCAATCATAACGGAAATCTGAATCGATGGCTGCTCAAACATACGGTCTAAAGCCGTAAGAAGCGCTCGCTTCGAAATCCAATTAAAGCCAATACATGCGATCAGAATGGAAGCGGCACCGATTACGATGCTATAAATAAACAATAGCAGCTTGTCCACAATTCTAAACAATGCAAATGCCTCCTCCGGGCAGACCGAATGAAAACCCCCTTGCGCCGAGCGGCATGCCGATCACGAGGGGGTTATAGTCAATTCTCTTCCATGCAGTTATTACTTGACGCGCAGCAGTTGGTCTTCCTCTACCGGCTTCTCAGCAGCTTTGAAATGAACATCGTGAATATGTACGTTCACTTCAATAACATGAAGACCTGTCATCGTTTCAATCGAACGTTTCACATTACGCTGAATTTCCGAAGCGATTTCTGGAATGCGGTTGCCATATTCCACAATAATGGATACATCAATCGCCGCCTCACGCTGTCCAACATCAACTTTAACGCCTTTAGACAAATTTTTACGGCCAAGCATCTCTGCGATTCCACCTGCGAAACCGCCGCTCATGCCAGCTACACCAGGCACCTCAACTGTAGCCAGTCCAGCAATGACTTCAATAACCTCGGGTGCGATTTGAATAACGCCAATGTCCGTTTTCTCATACTCCGTTGCTGTTGTACTCATGATAGCTTTACACCTCCCTAAAGTTGCGCGTCCCGCCCTGCATCGGACGGGTAAAGCTTCCGCATCTTATTTCTATACTATATCATTCGCCATGAAATATGACAAACCATTACAGATTGTCCCCAGCTTTTGCCGCAGCCTGCTCTGGATGGAAAACATCATATTCCTCGAGGAACTTGATATCAAAATTTCCTTCAATAAACTTTGGATGCTCCAACAGTTTTTGATGGAAAGGAATCGTTGTTTTTATGCCTTCAATCGCGAATTCAGACAAAGCTCGCTTCATGCGGGCAATCGCTTCCTCACGCGTTCTTCCCCAAACGATCAGCTTGGCAATCATGGAGTCGTAATGCGGCGAAATCGTATAACCCGGATAAACCGCGCTGTCGACCCGCACGCCCGTACCGCCCGGCGCCAGATAGAACGGAATGTGTCCAGGAGACGGCATAAAATTGCGCTCGGAATCCTCGGCATTAATCCGGCATTCTATCGACCAGCCATTAATCGCAAGATCTTCCTGCTTAAAGGAAAGAGGATTGCCTTCTGCTACGGAAATCATCTCTTTTATCAGATCGACATTCGTTATCATTTCTGTAACGGGATGCTCGACCTGAATCCGAGTATTCATTTCCATAAAATAAAACTGGCCGTCCGGCCCAAGCAAAAATTCAAGCGTACCTGCACCTGAATATTGAACGGAAAGCGCTGCGCGAACAGCCGCTTGTCCCATCGCTTCACGAAGCTCAGGAGACAAAACTGGACAAGGCGCTTCTTCGACCAATTTCTGGCGACGACGCTGAACCGAGCAATCGCGTTCAAAAAGATGTACAGCATTGCCATGCTTGTCCGCCATTATTTGAACTTCGACATGCTTCATGCCTGTCAAATATTTTTCTAAATAGACGCCTGCATTGCCGAAAGCTTTCTGAGCTTCCTGCTGCGCCGTCGTAATTTGCTGAACGAGCATTTCCTCGCTGTCAGCAATACGGATGCCTTTGCCGCCGCCGCCTGCTGTCGCTTTAATAATAACGGGATAGCCGATCTGACGTGCAACTTCAACCGCTTCTTCCATTGTCTCAATGAGGCCTTCAGAGCCGGGGATAACCGGAACGTTCGCCTGCTGCATCGTTTGCTTGGCTACCGCCTTGTCGCCCATTTTGCTAATCGCCTCAGGCGAAGGCCCTATAAACGTAATGTTGCACGATTCGCAAAGCTCCGCAAAATTCGCATTTTCAGCAAGGAAGCCATAGCCTGGGTGAATCGCATCGCATTCCGTTATAGTAGCAACGCTCATCAGGTTCGTTAAATTCAGATAGCTGTCCTTCGACAAAGTAGGACCGATGCAATAAGCTTCATCTGCAAGGCGCACATGGAGCGAATCGCGATCCGCCTCCGAATAAACGGCTACGCTTGCAATGCCGAGTTCGCGGCAAGCCCGAATAATACGCACGGCGATTTCGCCGCGGTTGGCAATAAGGATTTTTTGGAAATTCACATTGTTACTCCTTTCAAATGGCTAGTTCTCCCAGAAGGAGCAATGCTGTTATTCCGGCTTCACCAGAAATAGCGGCTGCCCGTATTCCACCAATTGGCCATTCGTTACAAGCACTTCGACGATTTCGCCGCGCACTTCCGCTTCCAGCTCGTTCATTAGCTTCATCGCTTCCAAAATGCAAACGACGCTTTTCTCGGATACGCGATCGCCTGGTTTTACGAATACCGCAGCATCAGGGCTTGGCGAGCTGTAAAACGTACCAACCATCGGGGAAGTGATTTGGTGCAAATTCTCACTTGCAGCGCGCGCTGCAGGCGTCTCAGACGCTGTAGACTGCGAAGCTGGCTCAATAGCAGGTGCCTGTGTGTAAACGGGAGCAGGCTGCTGTGAATATGTATGCGTTAGCGGGGCTGCTTGCACATTGACGACTTCCGTTTTCCCGGGCTTGCGAATTAGCAGGCGAGTCCCTTCGTTTTCGATTTCCAGCTCATGAACGGAGGTTTGATCGACCAGCTTGATCAATTCTTTAATCTCGCTCAATTTGAACATGAATGTTTCACTCCTTAAAGTTTTGCGGTAGCAAAACCGCTTCGTAAGCATTCGCTTAGTTTTGCGGTAGCAAAACCGCTTCGTAAGCATCCGCTTAGTTTTGCGGTAGCAAAACCGCTTCGTAAGCATTCGCCTAGCTTTGCGGCAGCAAAACCGCATAGTAGCTTAGCTTGCATTGTTCACTTTTATTAATGGGCACAATAACGTTTAACATTATATCATAAACGCTGAGGAACACGAATTATTTTTTACAAATGCATAAAATAACCCTTAAACAGCCGCCTGTTCCCTTCGTAAAAATCGTTTTAAGCACTCTATAGCTTCAGTCGCTGTATTAAGAATAATGGGCGAGGCAGGCAAAAATTGAACTGCCCATCAATAAAAAACGCAGTCCAGGCAATAAAATCATAGCCTGAACTCCGCTCTTTTTTGATCATGAGGATCAAATGGAAAATAAAGAAGGAAACTGCCGGATAATTCCGTTCGTCATGACATCTGCCATTCCCATTGCCTGCGATTCGATGGGATCGCTTAGGGCGACGTTTTGCTCATAGTTTTTTGCGAGTCGTGCCGCTACTTCGCCCGTAAGCAGTCTAAGATGCTCATCGAGCATCCTCTTCCATTCCTCTTTGGACCAATAAGGATTTATTTGGCCCAGGAAGTCGGCAATGGCTTCTGCATTCATATACCAGCGTTTTTGTGCATCCGCTGCCGCTGCGCTATCGCCAGCCTGGAGAGCCTTGACGAGTTCAGCTGCAATGACAAGATGCTCCCTCAGCAGTTCGGCAAACTTTGCCGCAATCACCCTGCCATACAAAGGTTCAAGCAACGCTGCAAAGTCTGTAGCGTTCCTTAGCAGCCTAGCCGTCGTTGCTTGTTCGTCACCAAGGCGGTCAACAATGCTGTTCACCGTCAATCTTGTCCAGTACACATGCTGTACCCACAATGTCCGCAGTTTGCGGTTCAATTCCATGCTGGATGATGTCCAGCATGCAGGATGAAGCGATTTGGCCATTTGATGGGGATGGGTAGGATAATAGCGATACATAATGTGTCGTAGCTCCTTTTTATTTTTTTACATTATATAGGCGCAGGGCGAGTGTCGTGCACGATCGGGCATAAGAAAAATCCCGGAAGCGCCAGCTTAACTGACTTCCGGGATTTTCTGCTCAGGCAACGATTAATTAAGGTACAAATTGCACCGATACCTGATCCGCATTGATTTCCATTTTTTTCATAACGAGATCCACAATATCAGCTGCTTGATTTTTCTCCAGCTTCTCGCTCGCTACGACGACTTTATAAACGTTGTTTTCTTCATCTACAATGGCGGATTCATAATTTTGCATCAGCTGCTCTTCTAGCTCTGTCAGCTTTACATTTTTTTCTTCAAGCATGGACAGCTGTTTTGCCGCTTCAGTGGATTTTTCTTTATCTACCTGCGTATTTGCGATATCTGCCATCAGCTTATCAAGCTCCTCGTTGTTTTCCTGCGTCCGCTTCTCCTGAATATCGGCGAATACGCTCGTTGCGGCCCCCCCTTGCTCATACTGCTCCAGCACCTCTTTGTCAGTCTCGCTCACTCCATTGTCCGCTCCTTGCTGCACCTCATCCACAACGATGCCGCTGCCCGCTGCCTCAGTCGCACCTTGTCCCACCGTCTGCTCGAGCTGCGAGTTGTCTGTCAGCAAATCTGGCGAGCTTGCATCCTGCGTAAACAAGTAATAGGCGGACAGTACCACCATCAAGCTGAGCATCGATACGAGCCAAATCGTTTGTCTTTTCGTGTTCATGTGAACACCCTCCTCAAAATGGTATAAAAGCTAATCTACTGCTTCCTTGGTGCAACAGAAATGCGGGATGCCGCGACATTTACGCCTTTTTCGACCGCATCTATAATTAAACGCCTGACGGTTACGTTTTCCGCCCCCTTGGCTACGATAAGGACACCGCGAATGCGCGGGTTGATCGTCTTTTTAATAATCGGCTTCTGATCGCCGGACACCTCGACGAGTACAACCTCGCCATCCTTGTTAATCGCCGTAATATGCCGTTTGCCCCCGTTTTTGTCATTCTCGTCTGTAACCGACTGCGTCTCCTTCTCGTTGCGTTCAACGACGATTTCCTCTGTTGAATCAATGGTGACCAGAACATCCACCTCGCCAACACCGACGATTTTCTCCAAAATTTCCTTCAGCCTCGCCTCCAGCGGCTGCTCCACCGCTTCGAATGAGGCTCCTTCATGCGAGCCTGGGCTGGTCCAGGCCGTGTCATCTACTGACTGCAGATTTTGCCCCTGCCCCTGTACGGAAGGCTCAACCTTGTTATAGGTGAGAAAAGAATTAATCAGCATCAGCAGCGCTCCAACACAGCCGATAATGAGCAGGAGGCGCAGCATTTTTACTCGCTTCGGTCCCCCAGGGCCTCCGCCCGCCATCGCTTCCAGCTTCTCCAGCCACTTCGCCACCTGTCATTATCGCTCCTTTCGCTTCACTTTTCTCCGCGAATGCTTGCCGGCTGGCGAATAATGATGGCCTCGGGAGATAAACCCCAGCCCTCGGCGAGCACAGCTCTCGTCTGCTTGTCAAGCTCTGCGTTTACGGGCTGCCATAACGGTTCATCCGCAGCACTCTGCGCTTCTGATGAATGATTCGGTCCAGTCTCCAGCAGCTCAGGCACCATAACCTCAACGCTCACTGGCTCCACTGCTTCGACCTGTCTATTTCCCTCCTGTACTTCCTGTGTTGAATTCGCATCCGCAATTGCAGGAGATCCTCTCGGCGAGGCTGCCTCTTCTTCAGGAAGCATCTGAGGAAACGTCACTGTCACCGTATCCATATCGACCATCTCAACATCCCCTTCCTTGATCCATTTTAGTTTGACTTCAACCGAGCTTGCCGTCTGGCCCGTATAGCGAACGATTGCGGTTTCCATTGCTTTGGAAAGCGTACTGCCGGTCAGGCTAGCCGCCTGCTGCTGCTGCTTGCGTTTAAGCTCCTCCGCCTGACGCTGAATGTCGGCAAGTGTTGGCATTTTCACCTGCCGCTGCGCCGTGCTCATCTCCCATTGCTGGATGCCCGCGCTCAGTCCCGCCGTTACGTCGCCTTGCAGCAGGCGAAGCAGTGGAGACAGCAGCGTCAGCAGAACAAGAAGGCCGATAACAAGTCTGGCATAGCGCAGCATCGCCCTGTTGGGCAGCAGCAGCTCGGTGCATACAGCGAGCATTATGACAGCGATAATGTCACGCAGCCACTCGCCCAGCCAAGCTACCATGCGATTCGCCCCCTTTTTGTCAAAGCATCCCGTTTACCGCACCATCATTGCTGCATTTCCTGCTGTCAGCACGATCGTGACGGCCAGGAAAAACATTAAGCTGACGGCAGCCAGCGCAGCAAACACATAGATCAGCGTCTTGCCAATCGTTTGCAGGCAGGCCACAATCGGTGAATCTCCCAGCGGCTGCATGACGGCGGCGCATACATTGTAAATTAGCGCCAGCGTCAAAATTTTGATTGCGGGAAAAGCACTGATAAACAGCAGCATAATGACGCCAGCGAGCCCGATTGCATTTTTCGCCAGCATGGAAGCCGATATGACGGTATCCGCAGCATCCGAAAACATGCGCCCGACGACAGGAACAAAATTGCCTGTGACGAACTTGGCCGTTCGCATCGTTACACCGTCGGTCACCGCTCCCGTTGCTCCCTGCACTGAGACGACACCGAGGAAAATCGTAACCAGCGCGCCTAAAATGGTAATGCTGATGCTGCGCAGCAGATTGGCAAGCTGGGTCACCTTGAAACGCTCGGTCATGGCGCTGACGATATGCAAAATGGCCGAGAAAAACAACAGCGGGAATACGAGCGTATAAACAAGCGTGCCTACGACATGAATCATAAAAATAATGAGCGGATGCAGCACCGACACCGTCATGACATTGCCCATCGACGCAAGCAGCGCGAGCAGCAGCGGAAGCATCGCCAGCATGAATTGGATCATGCTTTCTATCGCTTCCTTCGCATAGCCGATCGCTACATTAAAGCTGTTGACCGTGATGATAAGGATGACCATAAAGGTAATGGAATAAGCTACCTTGCTGACCGCATTGCGCTCGAAGGCGCTTTGCAGCGTTTCCAGCATCATGCTGAATACGGTAAGCGTGACGATTGTGACCAGCAGCTTGCCATTGTAGAGCACTTCGTGCAGAAAATAAGACAGCAGCCCTTTCAGCACCGTTTCCAGCTTGAGCCCTTCTCCGCCCGGCAGCAGCATTTGGGCAAAGCTCGGCAGCTTCTGCTCAGGGAAAAATCCGCCATATTCGTTTTTGAGCTCGTTCCAGTATTTCTCCACCGCATCCGTATCCATATCGTTCAGCCCGCTGCCGGTCAGCTGACCGAGTGCGGCTTGCGCCTGAGCCTGCTGTGTTTGCTGCTGCTGCAAGGACTGCGATTGCTGGCTTTGCTGAGTCTGCTGCGACTGATGGGTTTGTGGAGAAGACGTTGGCTGTGAAGCTAGCTGCTGATAAGAAGCCTGTTCCGACTGCCTAGCTGACGTTGATACATCTTGCGCTGCGGCCTCTGAGCTTGGCACAAGCAGCAAAAAGTACAATACAGCCGCTAACAGCGTAAACCAAACGGCGTTCGACGGATAGGAGCTGCCAGCAAGCTTTATCCTCAACTGGCTCCTCCTCCTGTCGGCAGCAGGTTGATGACCGTTTCGATAATGACGCTGATGATCGGCACCGCCATGACGAGAATTAATATTTTGCCAGCGAATTCGATTTTCGACGCAATGCTTTCCTGTCCGGCATCCCGGACAATTTGAGCGCCAAATTCAGCGATGTAGGCAATGCCGATTATTTTCAGCACCGTCTTCAAATAAATAGAAGGAATGCCGGAGCGATTCGCCAAATCAGTAAGCACCGCGATGACGGAATCGATTTTGCCAAGCAGGAACAGAAAAATAAAGAGGCCGGTAAATGCCGCAAGCAGGAAAGCGAACAGCGGCTTTTGCTCTCGAACGACAAGGATGAGGACTGTTGCAATCAGCCCAAGACCGACGATTTGAATGATTTCCACTTCGCTTCACCTACTTGCGGCTTCTCTTCAAGCTAGCTACTGGAACAGAAAAATCGTTTTAATTTCCTGAAACAGCTCGTTCAGCATACGCACGACCATAAACAGCACTACAACAAAGCCGATTAATGTCACCCAATGCGCCATATCTTCCTTCCCCATCTGCTTAAGCACCGTATGAATCATCGCGATGATAATTCCGATACCGGCTATTTGGAAAATGGCGCTCACATCCATATTCATTTCCGCGGCACCCCATTAAACCATCAAAATAACGAGCAGCACGGCGATTAAAACGCCGAGGCTTTTCCACATCGTCTCATACCTCGCCTGGTCTTCCCGCGCCGAATCTTCCTCCGCCTTCAGTTGAATGAGCGCCAGCTTCAAATGCTTAAGCTGGTCCTCACGGTCGCTAATACCGAGCGTTGAGCCAAGACGGATCAACACCGCCTGCTCGCTTGCCCGCATGGCCGTAGTTCCCCAAACCTCGCGAACCGCCCGCTCCCAGCTTTCTGGAAAAGAAAGCCCTTCCTCGCTTGCAAGCCCTTCTGCAGCCAGCATCAGCATCCGGTTTAGTGGAGCCGGAACAAAAGCTGCGGTTCGAGTCAGCGCCTCCGGCAGCGGTGTATGCCCGTAGCCAATTTCCGTTTCAAGCCTCTGAAGCGCGTGAGCAGTATGGCGAAGCTGGCGGGGTCTAGCGGCAAAACGCGCCGCCTGTTGAAAGCCAAGCATCGTTCCGGCGAACAAAATCAGCAGCGCGCCAAGCAGCTTCAGCACATGGCATCGCCCCGCATCAGCCCGGAAAACAGCGGCGCAGCATCTTCGGCTAAACGCGGTACTGCTGCCGTTGGCTCGCGCGCCGCCCAGCCTCTTACGCAAGCTTCTGCCGTAAGCACCCGGTGCATAATGCCCGAAGGCGTTCGGCGCAGCTCGACAATAAGGGCGAAAGCCCCTTCCTCTAGCAGCGAGCGCAATACAGGCCGCCCTCTGGCATCCTCGGCATCATACGCATGAGCTGTCGCTATGACGCTGACACCGGCATGGCTGGCTTCCCGAATCGCCTCGCCATCCTCGGGACGTCCAATCTCATCTGCAATAATGACATCGGGCGACATCGAGCGCAGCAGCATCATCATTCCTTCTGCCTTGGGGCAAGCATCCATGACGTCGGAGCGCGGGCCAATATCAAAGGTTGGAATGCCGCGGACACAGGCGGCTATTTCCGAGCGCTCGTCCACGATTGCAACTTTTCTGCCCGCCCAGCTTGCAGCATCCCCGCCTCCCCATAACCCGTAGCTGACGGATCTTGCAATGTCGCGAACGAGCGTCGTCTTGCCCTGCTGAGGAGGGGCCAGCAGCAGTGTGGAGCGGATCGTTTTGCGCGATCGGTCCAGCAGCTTCGGCATGAGCGGGGTCGCTGAGCCGGGTACCTCCCTGGCAATCCGAATATTAAAGGCGCCTATTTCACGAATGCCGCGGACACTGCCGTTATCGAGAACGGTACGCCCTGCAAGTCCAACCCGATGACCGCCTGCAACTGTAATGAAGCCCCGCCTGAGCTCCTCTTCCATGGCATACAAGGAGTAGTTGGTCATCCGCTCCAGCAGCTTGCGGCAAAGGTCAGCAGTAGGCTTGTACGCTCCGCCTGCTTGGGTTAAGAGCGTGCCGTCGTTTGCAGCGAAACGCGATTGGCCTGCCATGCCAATTTCCAGCGGGCGCCCTTCGCGAATCCGTATCTCTTCCAGCTGCTCCTGAACCTGCGCAGGGAGCCGTTCCAATATCGCTTTCAGCTCTAGCGGCAACAAATGCGTAATACGGCTAAGCATGCGTTCATCACTCCCGGATGTTTGTCCTTAGTCCTCTTATATGTATGCTTGGCCAGCTAAAATATGTCCAACTGGATCGAAAATGCTAGATTAGAATTTATTTAACTAGGAGCAGACCGCCTCTTATAGCGAGAACGGCAGCTAAATATATAAAAAGGCCTTCGTTCTCGGGTACAGCGCCGATTCTCGTTATTTTTTCAAAATACCAATCATTAAACATAGAATGCCAGCTGCTACCCAAGCAAATTTGCTATAGGACAGCTTGTCTGCAAGCCCTACCAAACCAATCGTCGTCGTCGCAATCAAAATCAGCGGCCCTACTAGCGCCAAAGAGGAATTGACGAGAAGCGCCTTGTCGATCTGATTGAGTTTAAGCATAATAATAGCTGCGCAAATTTCGATGGTTCCCGAGGCAAAGCGCAAGGATGCCATTGCCAGCACGATTTTATTCAGCATAAAAATCCACCTCCACCCTTGTCCAGCCGACCTGTTTCTAGCTTATGCAGCAGACTACGGCATTCATGACCGCTGCACTTGGGACACATGCCTAGAAGAAGGTGCATATATTGCAGGCATAAGGCTATGAGAAGCTAAGGCAAAGAAAGGCGGATAACGACATGCAAGTTGAGGTCATATCAAGCGTGAATGAAGCCAGCCAGGCGCGCTTTCATCATAAAACAGCCATCGTTGTCGATGTATTGCGGGCTGGCAGCACGATTGTGACGGCGCTTGCGGCCGGGGCCGAAGCCATCGTTCCGGTAGAAACAGTTATGGAGGCTAAAGCAGCGCAGCAGCAGGGGGATTTACTAGGGGGGGAACGATTTTGCCGCAAAATATCCGGCTTTGACCTTGGCAATTCGCCTGATGAATATGAAGCGAATACGATTCGCAACCGACGTATTATATTGACCACAACGAACGGAACGCGCGCGCTGCAAAAATCGGCCCGTGCCGATTACGTATTGACAGCCGCGCTAATGAACGCTGCTGCCTGCGCCCGTGCGGCGCTCGCGCTGCGGCGCGATGTCGTCATTTTATGCGCAGGCTATAATGATGCTTTCGCTGCCGAGGATGGCTATGGCGCCGGACTGCTGCTTGAGCGGATGATGCAGGCAGGCATAAATGCTTTGGAACTGGACGACTTCGCAATCGCTATGCTCGGCTTCTACCGCAGCCGCAGTTCTGCTGCGCTCGAAACACTCGCCTCCGGATCCACAGGCAAGCGGCTGCTCAAGCTTGGTCTCCAGCGGGATATTGAAGCATGCGCAGCCGTCGATATTTATAAAGACGTTCCCGTACTGCAAGGAGAGAAGCTCGTGCTGTTGACGCGCTGAATCGCTTATAAAAATAAAAGCAGCAGACTAAGGCGAGAAAATAATCACGCCCTAGCCTGCTGCTAGTCTCGCTTTAGGCTGCTACTCCAGCACAAGCGCTTTATTGAGAAATTTATTTTTCATTATTTTGTGATTGATCCGTCCGATCGTTGACTCATCTTTTGGAACTGGTGCGAATCGATAGAGCAATAACCATCTGAGGCACGCAATGGCTTCAAACCTTTGAACTTCTTCTTTATCAAATTCACTTTGTGCTAAATATGCATTTTGGAATAACGTGGCTAATGGTTCCCCATTGTATAAATAAATTAAAAAGCTCGTCCAGGCAAAATCATACCTGACATCCCCTAATTGCCCATTGGTCCAGTCAATGATCGTGTATTTCCCTTGATTTTCTACTACGTTCCCTAAATTAAAGTCACCGTGGATAAACTTATTTTGCTGCATATTTGAACCATTAATTAGCTCTATTAATTCCGTTTGAATGTCTTGATGCTCTTCGATTTGCGGGTAAAAATAACGGATAAAATCGTATTTCCTATGAAGCAGAGGATCTAATTCCTGGTCGGATACTTTATGGATGTCCAACAATAATTGAGCCAAATGCTCAACTTGCTGATTCGTTATTTGGGAAAGCGGGCTGCCATCATAGCTGGTTAACAGCGCCTTATGCCCGGAAGCGGTGTGGCCCCATCCATATGCTGCCGAAACAGAAATGCCTATGTTCCAAAGCGCTTGCAGCAGGACATATTGAAAATGAACATCTGGATCGGAATCCTTGTCCCATATTTTTAGAACAAAGCTGTCCGTAACAGACGAATATTTCCACACATGGGCCTCCAGTCCAGCCGGCATGCTGCTGCAGGCTAGTTCTTGTTTCAGCAGCTCATTCATGAAGCTCGTGCTCTCAGCCCAAACCATTTCATTTAAGAACACCACATTTGAACTCCTTCCATTTTGTTTAATCATATCTAATTGTACTTAATCTTACCTCTCTGTAGATCCCCATATATGCAAAAAAGGCAAAGAGCGATTGCTCCTTGCCTTTTTGATTTCTCTTACATGTTTCTTACATTAAAGCAAGTCGTCTAACGACGGTCCTGTGGCCCACCAACGAAAGCTTGCTCAGCTGTATCCAAACCGTATGCCGTATGCAGCGCACGCACCACTTCTTGCAGCGGCTCAGCATCGATGACGCAGGAAAGTCTGATTTCAGAAGTGCTGACCATCTTAATGCTGATGCCAAGACCTGAAATCGCTGCGAACATCGTTGCAGCAACGCCTGGATTGCTGACCATGCCAGCACCGACGATTGAAACTTTAACCAGGTTTTCTTCAGAAGTCACTTTGTTGTACGGAAGCTCTCCGTGCAGATTTTCAATGACTGCAACCGCTTTGTCTTTATCATCGAGCGAAAGCGTGAAGGAGAAGTCGGCTGTGCCGTCCTGTACGCCGCTTTGCACAATAATGTCCACATCCACGCCATTATTTGCAAGCGCGCCAAATACTGTCGCGAGCACGCCTGGCAAATCTGGAACGCCCAGAATGCTAATTCTAGCTACATTTTTATCGAATGCAATACCGCGAACGACAGCGCCTTGTTCCATCGTTACTTCCTCCTTTACACTTGTACCTTCGTTGTAGGTAAAGCTTGAACGAACGACCAGCTTTACATTGTAATGCTTTGCGTATTCAACTGCACGCGGATGAAGCACAGCAGCTCCCAGATGGGCAAGCTCCAGCATTTCATCATACGAAATTTCTTCGAGCTTGCGAGCGCATTTCACAACGCGCGGATCGGTCGAATAAATGCCATCCACATCGGTGTAAATTTCGCATACATCCGCTTTAACCGCAGCTGCCAGTGCAACTGCTGTCGTGTCGGAGCCGCCACGTCCCAGCGTCGTAATGTCGCCTTCCTCGGACATGCCTTGAAAACCGGCTACGATAACAATATGGCCCGCATCCAGCTCCTTAATCATGCGCTCAGTACGAATATCTGTAATTTTCGCCTTGCTGTGTACAGCATCCGTACGGATTCCCGCCTGCCAGCCTGTCAACGAAACGGCGTGGTGTCCCAGCTGGTGAATCGTCATCGACAAAAGCGCTACCGATATTTGCTCGCCTGTCGTAAGCAGCATATCCATCTCGCGCGCTGGCGGATTAGGATTAAGCAGCTTCGATTGGTCGATCAGATCATCCGTTGTATCCCCCATTGCAGATACGACAACAACAACGCGGTTTCCCGCCTGCCTATTTTCAATAATTCGTTTTGCTACCCGTTGCATCCGCTCCGGCGTTCCCACCGAGCTTCCGCCAAACTTCATCACTATCAACGACAAAGCTGACTCACTCCCAACCTTGACATATACATGCAAGTCAATATTATAGCACAACCATCATACATCTGGGTATATCCCATCACAAAAATACAAGCAACCTTCACAGCTTCAGCATGCTATTTGGAAACGTCGGTGCCGAAATATTTTGTTGAAATTTCCAAATATGTACCGTCCTTTTTCATATCCGCAAGCGCCCTATTGACGGCGATAACAAGCTCATCATGCCCTTTCGTAAACAAAGCGCCGCTTGCCGTTGCCTCCGACATTTCATCAACAATTTTGAGCGGCGCCTCCGGCTCGCGATGCTTTAAGTCTAAATAAGTTAACCCATCATTAACCGTCGCGTCCACTTCACCGGACAACAACAAGGAAATCGCATCATCAAAGCCTTTGGACGGCACAATTTCCGCCCCGTACCGCTGTGCAATATCAAGCAAATTGCTTGTCAGCGATTGTGCCGCCTTTTTCCCTTTCAAGTCAGAAAGCTTCTTAATATCCGTGTTATCCTGATTCACAATGAGCACAATATGGGAGTAAATATAAGGATCGGAAAAATAATATTGCTCCAGTCGATCGTCCCGAATGCTGACTTGATTAAAAACAACATCAAACTTCCCCGCATCAAGTCCCGCAAATATTTCAGCCCATGGCGTTTCAATAAATTCAGGCTCCACGCCAATACGCTTGCTAATTTCTGCAGCTATCTCTACATCGAATCCGACAAGCTTGCCGTTTTCGTCATGATAAGTAAAAGGCGCATACGTTCCTTCCGTTCCTATACGCAGCTTGCCGCTTGCTTGAACAGCCTTCAGGGAGTTTTGCCCACCAGTTGCCGCTTCCCCCGAACTTGCAGCTGGCTGATTCGTTGCATGCGGCTCCGGTCCAGTGCCACAGGCCACCAGCAAAAACCAACAGGCTGCCAGCAGAAAAACAAAGCTTTTTCTTGCCATTCACTCTACTCCTCTACGTCATCGCTAGATGCATGAGCTTAACTATTATATTGAATGTTACAATAGTAAGCCTTTATACATCAATGCTTTTTACGATAAAAATGAGAAGTTCGTGTGAAGTTTAGACGGTTCATATAAAAAAGCTGCTCCAAGGGCCAATTGCACCCTTGAAGCAGCTCATTGCCATCTCCTATGCGCGGGAGATGTATTTTCCTTCGCGAGTATCGATCAACAGCACATCGTCCTCATTAATGAACAATGGAACTTGTACGTTGTGTCCCGTTTGAAGCTTTGCATTTTTAGTTGCGCCGGTTGCCGTGTTGCCTTTAATGCCTGGCTCCGTCTCAATAACTTTCAGCTCAACGCTGTTCGGCATTTGGATACCGATGATTTCCCCTTGGTAGCTCGAGATGTTGACCGTCATGTTTTCGATCAGGAAGTTGATTTCCCATTTCAGCTGCGATTCGTTCAGTTCGAACTGGTCATATGTTTCGTTGTCCATGAACGTGTACTCGGAACCGGAGTTGTACAAGTATTGTACAGCACGGTTTTCGATGATCGCACGAGCTAGCGATTCGCCTGCACGGAACGTTTTCTCAACAACGTTGCCGTTGCGGAGGTTTTTCAGCTTGGAGCGTACGAATGCCGCGCCTTTGCCTGGCTTAACGTGCTGGAAATCGGTTACGGAGAAAATGTCTCCGTCTACTTCAATTGTCAATCCTGTTTTAAAATCATTTACTGAAATCACTGCTGATTACCTCCTGGGATTAGAAAAATAGCAAGCTTGATCGTGCTCGTTTACCGCTGTTACCACAACTTAGCCTAAAGTAAGAAACGCTTTAGTCGATGCGGTTAATATTTTAATACCGGTGTCCGTAATTACGATGTCATCCTCGATCCGTACTCCGCCGAAACCGGGGAGATAGATGCCAGGCTCAACCGTTACCGTCATACCGGGGGTTAAAATCGTTTCGCTAAGCTTGGACAAACGGGGAGCCTCGTGCACTTCCATGCCGAGTCCGTGTCCGGTGCCATGACCGAACTTGTCGCCATAGCCGTATTTCGTGATGACATCACGCGTCAAAGCATCCGCTTCACGGCCTGTCATGCCCGGACGGATATGAGCAAGCGCATTCAGCTGTGCCTCCAGCACAATGTCATAAATTTCGCGATGCTTGTCCGTTGGCGTACCAACGACAACCGTGCGCGTAATATCAGAGCAATATCCTTTCAGATAAGCGCCGAAATCCAGCTTCACGAATTCATTGTTGCCGATAACCCGCTCGCTTGCTTTGCCATGCGGCAAGGCTGAGCGCTCTCCGGACGCTACGATCGTCTCGAACGAAGAGGAATGAGCACCATGGCTGCGCATGAAAATTTCCATCTCCAGCGCGATATCGCTTTCCTTCACGCCAGGCTGCAGCAGCTTCTGGATATGCGTAAATGTCGCATCCGCTAGATCAGCAGCCTCCTGCATCACTTGCAGCTCCGACTCGTCCTTGATCATCCGCAGGCCTTCAACAAGCCCCGCTACTGGATGAAGGGCAATGTCGCCAAGCACAGCTGTCCAATCAGCGAATTCGCCGTAAACGACATGCTCCTGCTCAAAGCCCAGCTTGCTGATTTTTCTCGCTTTCAACAGCTCTTTCACCGTTTCCATCGCTTTAGGCGCATGTTCAACGATTTCATAGCCGATCGCCTGCTCAGGAGCCTGCGTCATATAGCGGAAATCGGTCAGCAAAATGCTGTCACTTAACGTAATGAGGACCATACCAGAGGAGCCTGTAAATCCGCTTATATAACGGCGATTGTATTCGCTGTTAATAAGAATAGCTTCCAGACCCAGCTCCGTAAGGGCGCTGCGCAAGAGATTCACTCTTTCCTTTGACATTTATGTTCATCCCCTTTCCGTTTTTTTAAGCCATCTTCAGCTTACGAGCAAGTGCCGCAAGGCCAAGCTCATAGCTCTGTGGACCGAAACCGGCAATTTGCCCGACCGCTACAGGTGCAATAACCGACACGTGACGGAATGCCTCGCGCGTATGTATGTTGGACAAATGCACCTCAACTACAGGAAGAGCTACCGTACTTAAAGCATCGCGCAGCGCATAGCTGTAATGCGTAAACGCTCCGGGATTAATAAGTATGCCATCCTCTGCGCCATAAGCGCTATGTATCCGATCAATAAGCGCGCCCTCATGGTTGGATTGGAAAAAATCCAGCTGTACATTCAGACCCTTCGCCTGCTCCAGCAAGTTAGCCTCAATATCAGCAAGCGTAGCCGATCCATAAATTCCTGGCTCACGAACACCAAGCATATTCAGATTCGGGCCATTAAGCACCAGAATTTTGAGCATTTGCACACCTCCCTAACGGACAAATCAATGCTAAAGACAAAGATCAATTGCCATTTTACCACATATGCCCGCCGCTTGAGAAGGGACAACTATTCAGCTTGCTTGTACAGGCTCTCGGGACGCCTCGTCTGTAAATTCAAAAGCAATGGTGTAGCCGATAAAAACGCCCCATAGCAAAAAGACACATAGTTCGGCGCTAAGCGTATTCCAGCCTGTTTTCCACACCGTTCGAGTCACATGCAGCATCGGCCCTACAGCAAGAAAAACGATCGCCCACCAGGCGAGCCCATAGAGCACACCAGGCCATGGACCTTTGAGCTTGCGGAACAGCAGACCGTATAGCAGCGCAGCAATTATTGAAAAAATAATGTAGCAGCCAACGCCTACTACTATGCCCCAGCCCGACTTCAAAAAGGAGGAGCGGAAAAACGGGTCCGCCATTATGCCTGGCAGCTCCAGTGTAAATTTCATTTCATAAAAAAACCAGCGCAATATGCCCCAAATCAGGCCAGCAAAAAAGCCCGTCGATAAGCAATACGTCCAAATATTCGTATGATGCTTGCCTTCATATGGATTGCCGCCTTTTCCGGCGGTCCGTTTATTTTGTTTATTTTCTGCCATCGTTTTCCTTCGCCTCCAGCTTGTGATCACCTGTCGCCTCCTAAATAAAAGAAGCCATGTTTTAGTATGTGAAAAAAAGCATAGAAGTAACCGCCTCTGTTGGCAGCTGTTTCTGGATTGCCCAAGCAGCTCAAACGTTGGCAATTGCCGCACCGATCAAGTACAATAGAACTATTCGCAAGAAAATGAAAAAAATGATTCGTCACCTGATTGGGACGATACACTTTTAAGGAAGGTGACCAACACTTGTCGCAAAAGCCAAAAAGCATCTATGGAGGACAAGCTGTCATTGAAGGCGTCATGTTCGCAGGAAGCCATGTCAATGTTACAGCTGTTCGCCGAAAAAATGACGAAATCATCTTTTATGAGGTTCCGCGGACGACGAAGCGCTGGATCCAGCAGCTGAAAAAAATTCCGATTGTGCGCGGTGTTGTCGGCATAATAGATTCCAGCGCCAAAGGCTCGCAGCATCTGAACTTTTCTATGGAAAATTACGCGGAGGATGAGGCGAAGGAAGAAGCCGCCAAAAATCCCGAAGCACAGCCAAAGCCTGAGAAGGAGCAAAAATCCGGTTTCAGCCTAAGCATGATTGTCGGTGTTGCCGTGGCAGGCGTGCTGTCGTTTATTTTCGGCAAGCTGATTTTCACCGCAGCTCCCGCTGCGCTGGAAGAACTATTGTTCAGCAATGTATTTGAGAGCAAAATCGGTCATAACCTATTAGAAGGACTTATCAAAATCATTTTATTGCTTGCTTATTTGTATCTGATGTCGCTCACGCCGATTATCAAAAGACTGTTTCAATATCATGGCGCCGAGCATAAAGTAATTAGCGCTTATGAAGCTGGCGAGAAGCTTACGATCAGCAATGTGCAAAAATACAGCCGCCTGCACTATCGCTGCGGCAGCAGCTTTATTATTTTCACCGTCATTGTCGGCGTTATTATTTATTCGCTGCCTTTCTTCACTTGGGATTCCATCTGGGAAAGAATTTACATTCGTATTTTGCTGCTCCCTATCGTTCTCGGCATTTCTTATGAGGTGCTGCGCATTACAAATGCGATGCGCGACATTCCCGTGCTGCGCTATCTCGGCTACCCGGGCCTGTGGCTGCAATTGCTGACAACGAAAGAACCGAAGGACGATCAGGTTGCCGTATCCATTGCTTCCTTCAACCGGATGCGCGAGCTTGATCAACAAATGACCAATATTAAAGCGTAAGGGCGGAATGATTATGGCAAACAGGCCTAAAAAATGGAGCGTGCCGGCAATTATTATTATGTCTTTGCTTGGCATCGGAGTTATTTATGGCGTTTTGACCGATATGCGTTCATTCCTAATCCCGATTATCGTATTCGGCCTCATTTATGTGCTTTACAAGTTCCCGCCTGACCGCTGGAGAGGCCGTTCCGGTTCTGCTTCGCCTAAGGTGCGCCCTGGCAACCGCTCACAGCCTGCCAAACGCCCGAAATCGCAGCGTACGCCGTTCCGCGTTATCGAAGGCGGCAAGGAAGATGATGATCTGCCGAAGTATCATTAAGCCACTGTAGTCCGCTATGACAGCTGGCCAACCACGCAAAAAGAGCGTAACCTCGATTTCTCGGAGGTCACGCTCTTTTTTTGGGTAATTGCACATCATACTGCGTTTCACTTCATATTTGCGTTATCACTCATTATCGAGCTCGGCGCGGACCGCTTTAAGGTCGTCCAATCGGGAAGGATCACGTTCGAAAAATGCGACGAGCGTCTCGATGCAGGTGATCGAATCCCAGCTTAAATGATGCTCAATGCCTTCGACATCCTGATAAATATTCTCATCTTGGACGCCGATAATGGCCAGAAATGATTCCAGCAGATGGTGGCGCTCCACAAGCCGCTTGCCCATCTTCTTCCCTTTTGTCGTTAATACAAGACCACGATATTTCTCATAAATTAAATAGTTATCTTTATCGAGCTTTTGAATCATCTTCGTCACTGACGAAGGGTGAACCTCCAGCCCTTCCGCAATATCCGACACTCTCGCGTAACCTTTTTCGTCTATGAGCTTATAAATTCGTTCCAAGTAGTCTTCCATGCTCGGTGTCGGCATTGAAGAACCCCCTAACCCAACTTCTTTCACCTTGTTTCCTCGGCGTTACTCTAGTATCATACACTGTTTTGAAACCTGTCTGCAACCTTATGGACAATCCCGGCCGCGCAATAATTAATGGCATTAGCGATTTAGAGCATTTCTTGAAATATAAGAATTTATAAGTTTCACATTTATCATTAGGCTTATATTTCTCGGACTGAAACGCGCTGCGCCGCCAGAGGTGGCTTTTGGCCGTTTCACCTTGCAACTCCCAGTTTGAAGCCCTTTCCTTTGTCGCACATTATAACTTAAGCTTCTTATTTGAAGCAACAAAGCACAGGAGGTGCCGCTCATGGCTTCCACCATAGAGGAGCGTCCAAAAACAGCGCTGAAGAGCTTATCCTTCGTTCCCGAGCTCGTCTATTTTGAACCGGATGCGCTTAATTATCCGAAGGGCAAGCGCATTTATGACTGGGTGCAAAAGGAAGGCATTCCTTTCCGCATGACAAGCTCGCATAACCGGATTACCAATTTGCCCGGTGAAACCGAGCTTGAGAAATACCGGATTGCCAAACGCACCCTCGTCGTCGGCATTCGCAAAACGCTAACCTTTGATACGTCCAAGCCATCAGCGGAATATGCCATTCCCATTGCGACCGGCTGTATGGCGCATTGCCATTATTGCTATTTGCAGACGACGCTCGGCGCAAAGCCCTATATTCGCGTTTATGTCAACATCGATGAGATTATCAGCGCTGCCAAGCAATACATCGACGAGCGAGCACCGGAAATAACCCGCTTCGAAGCCGCTTGTACGTCCGATCCCGTCGGGCTGGAGCCCATTACAGGCAGCCTGCGCGAGCTGATTGAATTTATGGCGGAGCAGCCGCTAGGCAGACTGCGCTTCGTGACGAAATTCCATCATGTCGACTCTTTGCTGGATGTTAAGCATAATGGCCATACCCGCATTCGCTTCAGCGTCAACAGCAAATATGTGATCAAAAATTTCGAGCCAGCCACCTCCCGCTTCGAGCAGCGAATTGAAGCCGCAGCCAAAGTAGCTAAAGCCGGTTATCCGCTCGGCTTTATCATTGCGCCGATTATCTGGCATGAGGGCTGGGAGGAAGGCTACGCCGAGCTGCTCGTATCGCTTGCAGAGGCGCTGCCTGAAGAGGCACAGCAAGCCGATCTAACCTTTGAGCTTATCCAGCACCGTTTTACGAAAACAGCGAAAAATGTGATCGAGCGCCGCTATCCGCGCACGAAGCTGGAAATGGACATTGAGAAGCGCAAATACAAATGGGGCCGCTGGGGACAAGGAAAATATGTCTACCCTACAGAACAAGCAGATGCGCTCCGATTGTTTATATCAGAGCGCATCTTTGAGCATTTTCCACAAGCGAAAATTGAATATTTCACTTAAAACTTCAGCCAATCCGGCGTAATGAGGTTAAGCCACGACGTAATTTGCGTCATTTGATCGGTGAAGAGCATAATGCCGAGCACAATCATAATCGCTCCGCCGACCTTCATCACCGTATTCGTATATTTCAGCAGCCATCTCGCTGAGCCTAGGAAAAAAGCCAATACGAAAAACGGAATGGCAAAGCCTAAAGCATAAGCCGTAGTCAGCTTAAACCAGGTATTCGGCTCGGATGCCGCCAAAGCCAGAATCGCCGTTAAGGCAGGACCTGTGCAAGGCGACCACCCGGCCGAAAATCCAATGCCAAAAATAAAGGAGCCTAAATAGCCGGTTTTTTTCGAAGCATCAAACGGCAGCTTGCGCGTCTTCATCAGCAATTGCGGCTGAAAAACGCCGAGCAGGAACAGCCCCATCAGCACAATTAAAATCGCCGATAATTTGCGGATGAGCGGCTCATATTCGCTGAACGTTTCCGCGAACACATTCGTACCGTAGCCAAGCGTGTAATACACCGTACAGAAGCCGATAATGAAAAACAGCGTATGCAGCATCGTACGGGAGCGCATTTGCTTGCTCGTATGCTCATTATTTTTGAGATCGCTGACGGAAATGCCGGTTATGTAAGATAAATAAGATGGATACAAGGGCAAGCAGCATGGGGAGATGAAGGAAGCAAAGCCCGCCCCCAATGCGAGCCAAATATTAAGATCGTTCACCGTACAGCACCTCGATTTTGATTAACTCCCTGTTCTTATTCCCCGCTTGAACAGCAAGAGGCCCAGCAAAATAACAATGAGCAGAAGCACGATCGTGCCGCCCGGAGCCAAATTCCAAATCCCTGCAATCATCAAGCCGCAAATAACGGCAATTTCACCAATAATGACGACGGTAATAATGCTCTGCCGAAAGCTGCGCGCAATGATAAGACTGCAAGCCGCTGGAATCGTCAGCAGTGCAGACACAAGCAGCGCTCCAACAATTTTGATGGAAGCACTAATGACAAGCGCGGTTAGCACGCTAATCATAACATTATAAAAACGGACGGGCAACCCGCTCACCGCTGCTGCATCCTCATCAAAAGTAAGCAAAAACAGCTCCTTCACCTGCAGCCTGATGGCTACAAGAACGACAATCGTCACCACGGCAATCGTAATTAAATCGATATTGCTCAGCGTATAAATGCTGCCAAATAAATAGCCGCTGACATTGACATTAAAGCCCTTGCCCATCGTGAATAAAATCGAAGCCAGCGCAACGCCGCCCGACATAATAATCGCAATGGACAGCTCGGCATAGGATTTATAGGCTTTCCTCAGCTTTTCAATCGCAAACGAAGCTGCAACAGCGAACAGCAGGCCTACCGCAACCGGATATACCCCAATTAAGAAACCAAGCGCTACGCCCGCAATGGACACATGCGACAGCGTATCGCCGATCATGGACAAACGGCGCAGCACGAGAAAAATGCCCATAAGCGGCGCTGTTACTCCGATAAGCAAGCCGCCAATCAGCGCCCTTTGAAAAAATTCGCTAGTAACGATCTCCAACCTGAACAACCTCTTCTCTGCTATCCATTTCCTGACGAAGCCCGCGCAGGCTGTGAGTCAGATCATCTTGCGCACAATTTTGCAAATCATGCGAATGCTTTTTGTAAAACTTCAGCTTGCCGCTTTGCGCTGCCTGATGCAGCCCCAAATAAGTGCGGATCATCTCCATATCATGGGACACCATGAGGAAGGTGATATTGTGATGCTGATGCATATGCTTGATCATATGGAAAAAGCTTTCCTGCGTCTCTGCATCGATCCCTACGGTAGGCTCATCCAAAATAAGCAGCGACGGATTGTTAATAAGCGCCCGCGCCAAGAAAGCACGCTGCTGCTGGCCGCCGGACAGCTGGCCGATCCGCTTGTCCGCCAAATCCTCGATTTTCATCGCATGCAGGGCATCATCTGCCTTTAAGTGATCGCTCTTCGTAATACGGCGAAACAGCTTATTGCGCCCGTAAAGGCCCGATAGCACCACTTCGCGAACCGTCGCTGGAAAAAGGGGATTAAACGCATTTTTTTGCGGCACATAACCGATTTTTTCCCATGCCTTAAATTGGCCTACCGGCTCGCCGAACAAACGAATGACGCCGCTCTCCGGCTTTAGCAAGCCGACAATCATTTTGAGCAGCGTTGTTTTTCCCGCGCCGTTCGAGCCAATCAGCCCGATAAAATCACGCTCGCGAACGCTCAAATTAAGTCCGGTGATGACGCGCTGCTGCTGGTACGAGAAGGTTACGCCCTCCAGCGATATAATATCCTGATGGCAGTCGCCTTCCGGGCTGGAAAGCAAGTCCGCTTCTGGCAGCCTCTCTGTCACTTGTTGCATCCTGTCAACCTCCCTTGCTTTTTACTATATTGCTATACTTCCCTGATTATATCATTTATAAAGCGCCATTTACCTAGAGACTGCGACGAAATAAAGTACCGTTAATTTCCTCGCAGCTCCTTATTGCAGTGCTTTCAGAAGATTTTGCAAATTCGCTTCCATCAGCGTAATGTAGGTATCGCCATTTTTCTCCTGCTCTGGCGTCAGTCCTTCTACTGGATTCAGCATCAATGTGTCAACCTTCGCTTCGCTCGCGAGCGTATCCGCAAGTGCCGGAGATACAAGCTCCTCGAAGAAAATATAGCGAATGCCTTGTTCCTTCACAAATTTGGCGATATTCAGCAAATCCTGCGCTCTAGGCTCAGCATCAGCCGATAATCCCATTATAGCCGTTTGCGTCAAGCCATAGTCGCGGGCCAAATAACCAAACGCCTGATGGGATACTACGATATCCTTCATCGTCGTTTTGGACAGCTCCTGCTCGAACTTCGCATCGAGTGCTGCAAGCTTGCTGTGCAGCGCCGCATAGTTCGCCTCATATTCGGTTTTGTGGGCACTGTCCACTTGAATGAGGCTATTTTTCACATTTTCAGCCATAATGATTGCCGATTTCGGGCTGACCCAAGTATGCGGATCGACATCGAGAGCGTGCTCATGATCATGCTCGTCAGCAGCTGCACCGTCTGCTTCTTCGCTATGCTCTTCATGATCCGCATGCTCCTCTGCCGTTTCAGCGCTATGATCATGCTCCTCTTCGGAATTGCCTTGAATCAGCTCAATACCTTTGCTCATTTCGGCCGTAATGATCGTCTGATCGTTCGGCAATCCTTTCAGAAAGCTGTCCGTCCAGCCTTCCAGTCCTGCTCCATTGTAAAGAAACAGCTGCGCTTTGGAGGCGGTGCTGAGATCTTGGCTTTTCGGCGTCCAATCATGCGGCTCCACTCCTGCCGGGATGAGGTTGACGACATTGACATATTCACCGCCAATTTCTGAAGCGAAATAATAGAGAGGATAAAAACTAGTCACGACATTCGTCTTGCCTTCTACGATAGAAGACTTCGAATTGCTGCCGCATGCGGACAGCACAAGAACAACCGACAACAATAAAGCGGCCATAGCCGTTATTTTCTTGCTTGAAAATACCTTTTTCATTTCGCAAATGCTCCATTTCTGTGAATACCGTTTTCTTTTAGTAATCGTTATGATTACGTTCAGATTATACGAGTGCTTGGCATCACTGTCAACTGCTATTCGCATGTTCCCGGTCTACACCGAGCAGAACGCTATGCGAGTATGGCGGTTGTGTGTCTATTCCGCCCCCGCTGTCGAAAAAAATAAAGTCCTAGACTCATAACGTCCCATTAAGGCAACAGTCACTTATGTTGAGAGTAACATAAGTTGCCTTTGGTACGTCTATGTTACAAACAAGGGGGGAAGAACATGAGGATAATAGGGTGCGTTTTACTGCTGCTACTCATGGGGCTTGCGATCATAGCTTGCAGCGAACCTCAAGCTGAGAAGCTGACCACAAAGACATTGCAAGAACTCTACCCAGGGGATATTATGAATGTGGATTCCATGGAGATTACGGACGGCAGCTCGGGCGAGCGGAAATGGTTTGCTAACAAAAAACAGATTCAAGAGTGGATCGATCAAGTGAAAGACATGAAATTCGAGCCAGATCCGAACCAAGAGGACCGGAGCGGCTTCCTGTACGCAGTATCCTTGCGGGAAGGTCACGAGAGCAAGCTGGGATTCACTCCGAATTCGCAGGGCAGGCATTATTACATCCACAATGAGGAGTTGACAAACCGAATTCAAGAGATGTTTGTAAACGGGGATACCACAAAAAACGATTAATAAGAACCGTACCAAATCGGCATTCATTGCGCTAACAGAGAACGTTATTTCAATGACAACAACGGCAGTCTAAAACTTATTTATCAAACACTAATAAAAAGAGAACCGAAGCGGAATAGCTCCGCCCGGTTCTCTCTTATGCTGCTTGCTTTACTGCAATTCCCTTTATTTCACAACAGCGCCATTTGGCATATCGTCCGGCACCGTCGCCAGCGTTAGCTGGTCGCCGTGCGACGCAGCCAGAATCATCCCTTGCGACAATTCTCCCCGCAGCTTCACCGGCTTCAGGTTCGTCACACAAATCACCTTCCGGCCGACAATCGACTCTGGCGTATAAAATTTCGCAATGCCCGAAACGACCTGGCGCTGCTCATAACCGAGATCAAGCTGCAGCTTCAGCAGCTTGTCGGCTTTCTTCACAGGCTCGGCAGCAATGACTTGCGCCACTCGCAGCTCTACCTTGGCGAAATCGTCGATGCCGATTTCTTCCTTGCTTTCTACCGGAGCCGCGTCTGCTGCGGCACCTTCCGCTCCAGCGCCAGCCGCTTGCTGCGCGGCTTCCGGCTGCGCTTCCGCTTTGGCAACGCCGCCCCCCATCTCGGCTGCGATAAAAGCAACCTCATCCGCCGTCTCCAGGCGTGGGAACAGCGGGCTGTCTTTCTGCACCCGCGTGCCTGCCGGCAGCTGCCCGAACGTGCGCATGCTCTCCCATGACGTCAGCTCGCCCGGCTGAATGCCGAGCTGCTTCCACAGCTCACGCGGCGCATGCGTCAGGAACGGCTGGAGCATAATCGACGTGATGCGCAGCGCTTCCGCCAAATGCTGCATGACCGCAGCCAGCTCCGCGCGCTTGCCTTCATCCTTCGCCAGCGTCCACGGCTGTGTCTCATCAATATATTTATTCGTCCGGCTGACGAACTGCCAAATCGCAGCGAGCGCTACAGAAAACTCCATGTTTTCCATAGCAGCCTCCACAGAAGCAATCGTATCCTGCGCCAGCGCTTCAAGCGAAGCGTCGAATGGTGTGATTTGTCCGGCATAAACTGGAATCTCGCCGTCAAAATATTTATCAATCATCGCAACGGTACGATTAAGCAAATTGCCGAGGTCGTTGGCAAGATCAAAGTTAATACGCTCGACGAAATTTTCCGGAGTAAAGGTGCCATCGGCGCCGAAAGGCACCTCGCGCAGCAAATAATAGCGGACAGCATCGAGGCCATAACGGTCGATCAGCATAACCGGGTCCACAACATTGCCCTTGGACTTCGACATTTTGCCGTCCTTCATGAGCAGCCAGCCATGGGCAAATACCTTTTTCGGAATCGGAAGATTGAGTGCCATGAGCATAATCGGCCAATAAATCGTATGGAAACGAACGATTTCCTTGCCCACGAGATGGACATCCGCCGGCCAGAAGCGCTCATATTTAGCCGCAGCCTCGGGATCATCGCTGCCATAGCCAAGCGCCGTAATATAGTTGGACAGTGCATCAATCCACACATAGATGACATGCTTCGCATCGCCTGGCACTTTAACGCCCCAATCGAAGGTCGTACGCGATACGGCTAGATCCTCCAAGCCCGGCTTGATGAAATTGTTGATCATTTCATTTTTGCGTGATTCCGGCTGAATAAAATGAGGGTTGTCCTCATATAGCTTAAGCAGGCGGTCTGCATATTTGCTCATCCGGAAAAAATAGCTCTCTTCCTTTACGAGCTCGACCGGTCGTCCGCAATCCGGACAATTGCCGTTTTCAAGCTGGCGCTCTAGGAAAAAGGATTCACACGGCGTACAGTACCAGCCTTCATACGTACCCTTATAAATATCGTCTTGCTTCAGCAGCTGATCAAAAATTTTCTCAACGACCTTCTTATGGCGCTCCTCCGTCGTGCGAATAAAGTCATCATTGGAAATTTCCAGCTTCGCCCACAAGCTTTTAATGCCGACAACGATATCATCGACGAATTGCTGAGGCGTCTTGCCTTGCTCCTGTGCTTTGCGTTCGATTTTCTGCCCATGCTCATCGGTTCCAGTCAGGAACCAGACGTCGTAGCCGCGCAGCCGCTTGTATCTTGCCATCGCGTCGCCCGCCACCGTCGTATACGCATGCCCAATATGCAGCTTGTCGCTCGGATAATAAATCGGCGTAGTCAAATAAAATGTTTTGTTGTCATTCGCCATTTCAGCAGCCTCCCAAATTTCGATTCTAAAAACACATAAAAACGCAAAAAACTCCCGTCCATCATGGGACGAGAGTATAAAACTCACGTGGTACCACCCAAATTCCCCTTGCATCTTCTCCTGATTCGCAGAAAAAAACGCAATGGCTTCGTGTGCCGCCGATTGAAGGCGGACAATACCGTTAACGCCGGTCAAACGCTGCTCTCTAACCCGCTCCCGCCTAGTCAAACCTAAGGCAGCGCGCTGCTCAAAAGCAGATCCTCCAGGACCATCTTCCAACTTTGCCCGTACCGGCTCACACCTTATTGCCCGGCTCTCTGCGACGCAGCTTCCATTGTACTTATCCATTCATCAGACTCATATATGACAAAATATACCGAACAGCCAGCCCTTCTGTCAAGTAGGCTGATCCCCCTCGCTCTGCTTCCCGCCCTTTACGGGGGGAACCGGATCGTAGCCTCCAGCGTGAAACGGGTGACAGCGGCTAATCCGCCGCGCCGCAAGCCATGAGCCCCTGAGCACGCCATGCTTCTCAATAGCCTCCAGCGCATAGGCGGAGCATGTTGGAGCAAAGCGGCAGGAAGGCGGCAAATGCGGTGAAATCGCTTTGCGGTAAAAATGAATCGGCGCCTGAGCGACACGTCTGGCAACAGGTCTTTTTTCCATTAGCTTTGCGCTGCTGCTTCTTCCTGATCACAGTCTTTACAATAACCGAACACTTCAAACTTGTGCTTGACGATTCGGAAATCAGCGGGCGCAGTCGTCTGTTCCATTGGGCAGCATAAAATCGGGTACGTTTTGCCGCAGTTCAGACAAATCATATGGTGGTGGTGGTCATGCTCGCGGCAATGCAGCTTGAACTTGACGCCCTCCTCGAACACTACCTGCTCCAGCACGCCCAGCTCCTCCATGACACGCAAGTTGCGGTATACGGTATCAAAGCTAAGTCCGGAATAAGACTTTCCCATGTATTCATAAACGTCCTTAGGGGCCAAATAGCCCGGCGATTCTGCGAATAGCTTGGCCAGCGTCTTGCGCTGGTCGGTAATGCGCAGTCCTTGGCTCGACATGATTCTCACAATATCTTCAATCGTATGCGTATGTGAATGTGCATGTGTACTCATGCCACAAACCTCCTGCTTCTGAAATTCTCTCTCTCCCAATAATGCCGAAAAAAAAGACTCTCGTCAATGAGAGCCTTCCTGCCGCTGCTATTTTAACCGTTCAACCGCATATTAATAAGGAAGCTCGCGACCATGGCCACAAACAAAATCAGGCTGATAATTCCAAACGTCAGTCGTATTTTGTGCGCCTTGCGAAGCTTGTCCCCGTTGCCTGATTCCAGCTTGGCGAGCGTATAAGAGCGCTGCATAAAAAGAAATAAAATTAATGAAGTGACAAAAAACATATTGACGATAAACCATACTGCTGTCCAAAACATATCGACGCCTCCTCTAACCGCAAATTCCCTGAGCTACAGGAACCATCGATTTAATATCCACATAAATACAACGAAGCTGACAACTGCCCCACCGATGCATATCCAACCGGAACGAAACCGCTGCCCGAACATACGTAAAATGCCAAAGCTCAGCAATCCGAAAATGAGCAGCAAAAAAACGACGCCCAAAATAAATAACGCTGGCGATACATTGCTGACATCTACTAAACTCACGCGATACACTCCCCCATAACATTTCTATCTAGCATTATAAGGGATTTGCCCTGCATAAAGCCAGTGCTAACGATAGGCGTGCCGCCACTTTCCTGCCATAAGTAACGAATTTGTCACGATTTCAGGTTTAAAATATCGGGACTGCCCTTTATAGAAGGATCATGTAGAGGGGGATTTGATTCCATTCATCAATATGGAAACCCCAGTTTAAATATTCGATACCCATCTTGATAAAGTTGGCTCCACAAAATGGAAGAACTTAATCTTCAGAATAACTTCAGAATTACCTTATTAAAATCTAAAGCTTTATAAAGTAAGCTAGAAGCAGTGTCTACAAATATGAAAGCTTTGCTACAAGACGTTTAGCCTTAGGTCACGTTCAAGTTGCAGGAGATATCGTCTATACTTACGCAATACGCTTGCTGTGAATCGCTACCGCACTGACAGCAGCCATTGTCCTCGTCCAATTATTTCTGCCAATTCAGAAAGCGATTTATAAGGAGATAGATGCATGAAAATGACCATTCTAGTAGCTGAAGATGAACAGGAAATTCGCGACGTCCTTCACATTTATTTGCGGAATGAAGGCTACCTTGTCCGGGAAGCGGAGGACGGGACGCAGGCTTTGAAAATGGTTCAGCAGGAAAATATTGATCTGATTATTCTCGATATTATGATGCCTCATTTGGATGGCATTCAAGCTTGCCTCAAAATCCGCGAAATATCGAATGTTCCTATTATTATGCTCTCTGCTAAAGGGGAGGATTTAGATAAAATTATGGGTCTTTCCACAGGCGCAGATGATTATGTAACGAAACCATTTAACCCCCTTGAGCTGATCGCCCGGGTAAAAGCCCAAATCAGGCGGCAGCATTTCGCTTCCAGCAAGCCTGCTATAAATGACTCTGAAATAGCTATGGATGATTTGGTCATTAATCGAGACCAGCATAGCGTTGTCGTGCGCGGCCATGAAAAATCGTTAACCCCCATTGAATTTTCCATTCTGGAATTGCTAGCGATGCACCGGGGGCAAGTTTTTAACGTCGATAAAATCTATCAAAGCGTCTGGAAGGAGCATACCGCGTTTTATTCGGAAAATACAGTGATGGTTCATATACGCAACATCCGCGAGAAAATCGAGGTCAATCCTAGAGAGCCGCAATATATTAAGACGGTCTGGGGAGTGGGATACAAAATTGAAAAATAAGCTATGGACTTATTTATTCGGCAAAAAAAGCATTCGCGTCCAGATGCTTTGGGCTTTTATTTTCAGCCTGATACTTGCTACTTTATTCAGCACGATCTATTCCATGCAGCGACCCCAATCCGGTTTTATTTATAAATTTTTGCCTATAGGCATTTTTGTGCTCTCTTTTTGGTTCAGCTTCATATTAATGACCCGCCGTACGATCCGTTATTTCAAGACCATTACCGATGGCTTAAAAAAAATGTCCTTCGGGAATTTAAGCTACCGGATCCCGTTATCCAGCCAGGATGAATTAGGGCATGTAGCACAAAATATCAATGATATGGCGGAACAATTGCAAAGCAAGCTGGAGCGGGAGCGACAGCTGGAAAAATCGAAGATGGAACTGATCACCTCCGTTTCGCATGACTTGCGAACACCGCTGACCAGCATTATTGGCTATCTGGATTTATTGAAAACCCACTCCTTCCAAGATGTTCAGGAGCAAGAAAGGTATATCGACAATGCTTATAACAAAACCCAGCAGTTGAAAAAGCTAATAGACGATTTATTCGAATATACGCGTCTTAGCGACCCGGATGTCCATCTATCTTTTCAGGAAATCGATTTCAACAGATTATTGGCGCAGCTTGTTACTGAATTTGAGCCTGTAGCTCAGGAACAGAACATTATAATAAAAAAAGCGTTGCCTGCTGTACCTGTCATAGCTCTCATGGATACTGGAAAAATGGTCAGAGCGATCGACAATTTATTAATGAATGCCTTGAAATTTTCCGTGAAGCCCGGAGAAATCACCGTAAAGCTTTTTGTTCAAGAAGGACGAATTACTTTAAGTGTTGAAAATGCGGGCCAACCGATAACGAAGGAGCAGGAGGAGCAATTGTTTGAACGATTTTATAAAATGGAGCCCTCCCGCAACCATGCCCATATGCCTGCCGGCTTTGGCCTTGGTCTATCGATTGCTAAACATATCGTCGAGCTGCACAATGGACGGATCTGGCTTAACCATCATCAGGGGCATTATGCGTTTTGCACCGAATTTAAGCACCCGCAGCAGCAGCTTTAAGCATCCCGCTTGCTTTTCATGATATCTCGCCTATAACCGCACCTCCTTTTTACGGCAAACATATACAAATGCGGGAGGCATGTTTAAGGGCACAAATGTAATTTTTTCAATTTCAAAATGCTCTTTAAGCTGCGATCTCATCTGCAAGGAGTATTGAAAAGCAATGAATAGACCGTCATCTTTAAGCGATACGAGAATTTGCTCCATCAGCTTGTCTCGCAGCGTTTGCGGGAAATTGGTAAATGGCAGTCCGCTAATAATGCAGTCCAACTGCTTGATCGCTTCCGTATGCAGCGATGCCTGGAGGTAGCTGCTGTCCTCATAGCTTGAAAATTCGGGATAATGCTCCTGCAATTGTTCACGCATATAAGGGTCTTTTTCAAAAAGGATAACCTTAGTCGCTTTCTTTTTGGCTGCTTGAATGTATTTGGTTATCGCACCGGTACCGGCTCCCAGCTCTGCGATACTCGTTGCTTTGTTCCAGGGAACTGACTCCAGCATTTTTTTCGCGAGAAATTTTGAGCTTGGCGTTACGCTGCCGATTTGTCTGGGCGAACGCAAAAATTTATGTAGAAAAAGCAGTTTTTCCTTTTTCCAACCGTTTACATTTATCATCATCGTATCCCCCTTTATTTCACTTTCCTTATGCTATCCAAAAAATCTGAATATAAAGTGAGGGGGAAACTAAAGGAATTCTTAAGATTCTGAACGTATACAGTGGCATCGAAGATTATGGCGGTATACCTCCCCCGACATTCCCCTGACTCAATAACCGTTTAAAATATGTGTCAGCATGAAGCGCAGCGTATAGTCATTCCCTAGCTCAGGCGGTATACTTTTTTCAGAGGTGACTGTATGTTAGACCGCCACATCGGAGGATTACTTATGAATACGATTATGATTGTCGAAGACGAGGACGCCATCTCCCGGGTGCTCGCAGCCTATATACGCAAGGCGGGATTTGATTGCCGCATCTATCGCAACGGACGGGAAGCTATTGAAGCTTTTGATGCGGCAGTTCCTACGCTCGTTATTCTCGATGTTATGCTGCCGGGCATGAATGGCTGGGAAGTGTTGAACCATATTCGCTACAAAAGCGCTTGTCCCGTCATTATGCTGACGGCTAGAGGCGATGTAAGCGACCGGATTCTGGGGCTCAACGAAGGAGCCGATGATTATATGACGAAGCCGTTTGAGCCAGAAGAGGTTGTCGCCCGCATTCATGCGGTGCTCAGACGGCCGCCCCGCTCCCTCGTCAGCTCGGAACAGGTTACGTTTGGGAGCATTCGCATCGATTTTAAATCACATACGGTTTACTTGAATGGTGCCAGTCTTTCGATCACTCCCCGCGATCTGTCGCTGCTCATGTTCCTCGCCGAGCATCCGAACCAGATTTTTTACCGCGAGCAGTTAATAGATAAAGTTTGGGGAATGGATTATGAGGGCAGCGATCGGGCAGTAGATTTGGCCATCAAGCGTTTGCGCAAGCTGCTGCTGCATTGGCCGCCAGAAGAAGGAGAAATCCGCACCCTGCGGGGGACGGGGTATATGCTTTATGCCAACATCCACTAATCGTCGCCAAACGCTGCTCAGCCGCTGGACTTTTCGCTATGTGCTCACCTTATTCATAGGGCTGCTTATCATTGGATTGGTATCGATTTTCTGGATTCGCCAGGAGACGCTGCATGAGCGGAAGCAAAACCTCAAAGCCTTTGCGCAGGTCGCCTCGCAGTATGTGAGCCAAGAAAGTGGACAAATCGTCATTCCGGGCCATTTCTATGAATGGATCGACCGCACCCAGCGCCGCTACTCGCTGCCGGGACAATTTTCATTGCGCGTATTTGATCATAACGGGACCGCTATTTTTATTAAACAGGGTCCCAGAGACAGAGATGCTGCTCCAGCCCTCCCTCCACTTTCGGGTGAGTTGAACGTCACCCTATCAGATGATCAATATACGCTGACAACGCCAATATGGGGCAAAAACAAAGGGGAGGCCATCGGATCGCTTGCCATTTCCTACGACTACAAGGAGTTAGTCCATGTTAATCAGAATTACGGCCTCATCGGTTCACTGCTGCTTGGCTCAGGCTTGCTGGGCTGGCTCATCATCTACTTTCTGTCGCGAAATTTAAGAAGGCCGATCAAGCAGCTCGCTGAAGCGCTGAATCAGATGGAGGCTGGCAATTATCAGGTAGTCGTACCTAACCATGTGAAGGAAAAGGAAATACACGACCTGCTGGTATCGTTCCAGACGATGGCTGCGCGCCTCGGCACATTGGAAGAGCTGCGGACGGAGCTGCTTGCCGGCGTGACACATGAGCTGAAAACACCGATTTCCTCCATTCATGGCCTTATTCATGCCGTTCGCGATCAAGTGGTTGCGGAGGAGGAAGCAGAGGAATTTCTGGAAATTTCCTTGCAGCAGACACGCAGGCTTCAGCATATGGTCACCGACCTGCTGGATTTCAATGCCTTCGCTTCCGGTAAAATCAGCGTCCGACAGGACACGCTTGATCTCGGCAAGCTAGTTGGCGAAATTGTATACCAATGGGGACTGCTGGATCCTGTAGAGGGGCTCGAGCTATCAGCCGATATTCCAAACGGTGCTTTTCTGGCTGTCGGAGATGCAAGCCGCATTCAGCAAATTATTGTGAATTTGCTGAACAATAGCAGGCAAGCGCTGCAAGGCCAAGGCCGCATTCATGTCTCTCTATCGGAATCTTCAGCTGGCAGCTATGAAATTAACGTTCAGGATAACGGTCCAGGCATATCGGAAGAGGAGCAGAAAAATATTTTCGAGCGATACTTTCGCGGTGAGCGTAAAAAGCTTGCTGTCGGCGGCCTAGGCCTCGGTCTTACCTACAGCCGAATGCTTGCCATTGCCATGGGGGGCCAGTTGAATTTAAAGCACAGCACGCCGCAAGGGACGACGTTTCAGCTATTGCTCCCTAAGCAGCCGTAGCCACTCGTTTGGCCGTTTCGAGGCGTCCAGCAATCTTGGTGTCTGTCTAACCATCTTAGTGTCTGCCAATTAATTAAGGTCAGTCAGCAGCATCTGGCTGGCACTTTTCTTTGCAATCGTATGGCTACTTTCGAATTTAGTCTCAAACGTATTCAATAATCGACTTGGCGGACACAGCAGCCGCTATTTAAATAGAATCACGGGTTTTGGCACAGGCTGCGGACTCAGGAGACGCTAATGTGCTGCCAAAAGCCATTTTGAGGCGATGATGTGGGCAATAGCGGTTTTCCTGTCCGCATAAGATCCGAAACCAGATTAATAGCCAGAATAGCGGAACCTCTGTCCTTCAGAAAAGAGTTGAGCGTCCCCCGGCTGCGTTTTCTACGCAATAGTGTTTTCAGCATTCGTTTTTTAGCATTCGTTTTTCAGCATTAGTGTTCTCAACAATAATGTTTCAGCTACAATGGCATGCTGCGGTTCCGTAAGCCTTGAATCGTCAGATGAGATTTTCCTCGAATAAGTGCTTAGTAAGGCTCCGCAACACGGCTCCGGTTTGTCTATACACCTACCTGGCAACTGAAATGGATTTAATTATTTTGGTTTTTTTCTCCCCATTCACATAGCTGTTCCAAAACGGGTAATAGCGTTTCCGCTTTATCGGTGAGACTGTATTCGACTTTAGGCGGAACCTGAGGATACTCTTTCCTGTTCACCAAACCGTCCGCTTCCAATTCCTTCAGGTGTGAACTTAATGTTTTATAAGTAATCGTGCCAATCTGTCTTTTCAGATCATTAAAGCGAACCGGCTGGTTTTCTGCCAGGAGATAAATGATGACCATTTTCCATTTGCCACCAATAACGGATACTGTATAACCAAAAGGTGTATCTTGAATATTTTTAACTTTACCTTTATATTCAGCCATACTCATATTTACACTATCCTTTCGGGTAGTACCTATCAATAAAGTGCGTACTACGTTTTAATTTACGTTCAGTTTATACTAGCCTTACTTTGACGTAAAGGAGAACAAAACATGACTAATCAAACAATACGCCTGTTAATGCCGCAATGGCAAGGGGGCGACAACCCTAACTACTCTTTTGGAGCCGAACTGCTCGCTTGGCTAGCTCCGGACAATGATCAACCTCTTATTCATGTGCCCGTGCAAGCGTATGATGGCACTCCACTTGAAAACGAGAACGGTATAAAAGGGAGACAGCAGCTGCTTGAACAATTAGAGTCTGCTCAGCATATCATTAATGCCCATAAGCCAGATCGCATTATCATGTTTGGTGGCGACTGCTTAGTCGAACAAGCCCCATTTGCCTATTTGAACGAACGCTACGGTGGGGAATTAGGCTTAATTTGGATTGATGCTCATAGTGATTTAGTTAGATATGTGGGCTATGATAACGGACATACATTACCGCTCGGGAATTTGTTGGGAGAAGGGGATGAGGAGTTCGCAAAACATGTGAAAGTCCCTCTAAAGCCTGAAAATGTCTTTATCGCGGGATTAGCAGCTCCAACAGAGCAGGAATTTGAAGTAATTTCAGAAGCATTTCAAAGACTAGGAATAGCCCCTGTCGAACCAGACACCGAAATGATTCAAAGACTAGGTATTAAAACCGCAGGCACCGCAGAGCTATCAAGCAGCACGGAATCTATAAAGAAGTGGATTAAAGAAAGCGGCATTAAGCACTTAGCGATTCATCTCGATTTAGATGTGCTTGATCCAAAGGCATTTCGTTCTTTATTGTTCGCGAATCCCGAAGCCCCTTATCCTTATTCTCCTGCGGGAACGATGCAAATACCTCAGTTACTTCATCTGATTAAACAACTATCTGAAGAAACAGATGTAGTTGGATTAGGCATAACGGAACATTTGCCGTGGGATGCGATAAACTTGAAAAATCTGCTCGGAGAAATACCTATTTTAAATCAGTAGAGTCATTATCGGTAATTCTAATAGAACACTGTTCTGCTTATTCATAAAATACACTTTCGCGCTTTATGTTTGCGAGGGTGTATTTTTATGTGGCCGAAATGCAAAAATCATGATTGGTTGGCGTTTCCATCCCCCATTCTCTCTCAACATCTTCCTGACACATAGCTATATTAATCTAAGTCCAGAACCACATCCCCCCATTTGAGAGGAGCTTCCCCTATGAAAGCCAAAAAAACGATCGTCACCCTGCTGATCCTGCTTGCGGTGAGTGCAGGTGCCGTTCAATTGACCACGGCCAACAGCAGTAATGCCAACCACGACAATAAGACGAATGAGGCAACAGCTCCAGCCCCAGTCCATAAGCAAAAAAAACCGGACAAACATCCCCCCTCCTCCCCGGTTTCTGAAAAGGCTAAGCCATCCGCTCATGCCGGGTCTGGATCAGGAGCAGGCACTAGCGTAATCGATCAGAACGGTTATACAATCTCGATCGAAGGCGGTTTTGACACGGATTCCGTGGACCATGGCAGACCCGTTGTTCTCATAGCTGCCGCGCTTGGCGTATCTACCGAAGTATTCCGTGAAGCTTTCAGCGGTGTAACACCTGCGGGTACCGAAAGCGGCGGCCCTACCTCTGAGCAGGCACAATCCAATAAAGCCGCTCTGCTGAAGGTGCTTGCTCCCTATGGCATTACCAACGACCGTCTGGATGAAGTATCGAACTACTACCGCTACAACGGCAGCAAGGGCGAGTTATGGACGCATACGGCGGCGACCGTTACACCCCTATTAACGAACGGCAAAGTGACCGGAATCAAAATCACAAATGCAGGTGCAGGCTATTCCTCCGCTCCTACGATAACCATCACAGGACCAACGGGCACCTTCTCCGCCACCACTACCGTATCCTATACAACGGATTTCAAGACAAACGGCAGTCTTACTGCGATTAAGTTAAATTAAAAAAGCAAAAAAAAGCTGCTATTGGTACTATACCGATAGCAGCTTTTCTGCTAAAACTTATTATCGTATCCATAAGATCCACACATGAATCTTCAACGATTGAATTTGCAATCGTCTAGTCACCCTGCCCTTTTGTCAACCACAATTGAGCGGCTTCGGGCAAGCTCTGCAGTATTCGGAGGACATTTCGTAATAAAAGCAGCAGGTTTGACGAATAGAGGTCAACATTTCTCCGGCCCTGCCTGCCTTGGTCGGTTTTGCAAACTTCGCAAGCGGGTTGCGGCGTTCTCCAAATAGGGCCGCTGGTGCAGTTTCTGTCAAAAACTTAAAATCGTCATGAAGACGCTGTATAACAGATAGATCGCCCTCTGCTTCCTCCAAACCATCCTCATATAGCGGAGCCACACGGACAAATGCATTTTCCCACAAAATCGCCAGCGGAACTTTGCCAGCTGCGGATAAAGAACGAAATAAGGGTGAAAGATGCTCCGCAAATAGCTGACGCAGCATCTGCTCCCGCCATTCCAGCCGTTTTCCCGCCTCTGGCTCAGTAATCTCCAGTCCATCAATGCTCAAATTAGGAAACTTGGAGCCGCTCACCTTACTTTCACTTTCATCAGGCGAAGCCAGTCGGCAGTTATTTAACGTTAACGACAAGCCCTTGTTATATACCGTCATCGCATATAAGACAGGTGCAGTGTATAGAAAAGCATAGCGCTTCGCAAGCATGGATGCTGCTACTCTTCTCGTTGGCGCGCCTATTTCACTTGCTAGTCGATCCAGATAGGACTTACATTTCTCTAGGTCTAGCAAATCTTGGGCTGCAATGGAGAGAGCAGCAGGCGGTTCCTTTTTTTCAGGCGTAAACTTGAACATGGCTTCAAGCTCTTTCCACTGTGCAGGTGAAAGATTAACCGGCATGTTATCGCGTTCCAAGGAAAATTTCTGCCGTTCTATCCACAATCATATTAATCGCGATCGGCCCATAATAAGCAATCCATATGTTCGAATCTACTTCATATACTTGATTATTTTTCACGGCTTCAACACTTTTCCAAGTTTCCGTCTGCTGGAACTCCTCAACGACCTCCTTGAACATGTCGTCATGTACGAGGAAATAATGGTCTGCCCCTACTTCTGGAAAAGCTTCAAACGAAATTTGATAAGCCGTATCCTTCTCATCGAGCACCTGCTGTGGAGCAGACAAACCTAGATCGTTATATAAAATGTCCCCTGTGCGGTGGCTCGGCGTATGAATCCGTATGCCTTCATCACGTGGACGAATGAGCGCAACGGTCTGGTCTCCAAGCCTCGCCTTAAGCTCTTCCTTCAGCTTAGCTGTTTTCTCGTTATAAGCTTCCAGAACAGCACTCGCTTCTTCCGATTTTCCAACAATTTTGCCGAAGGTCGTTAAAGTATCGCGCCAATTCTCATCAAAATCGAGCATGATGGTAGGCGCAATTTTAGACAAGCTATCATATACTTTTTCCTGAAACTCTGTGCAAATGATTAAATCCGGTTCCATGGCAGCAATAGCTTCCAAATTCGGCTCATCCCTCGTACCGAGCAATTTAACATCCGTCAGCTTCTCGGATAAATACTCAGGGAAATCGGTTTTATCTGCCGCAGCTTTCACACTGCCCGCTGGCTGCTCGCTTAACGTCACCAGCTGGTCCACAAATTTAGTATCAAGCACCGCAATTTTCGTAGGATGCTGCTCCAGCGTTATTTCACCCTTTGCATGTTTAATAACGACCGGATAAGCTTGTTGTGCCGTTTGTGAAGCATTTGTATTTGATGAAACGGTGCTAGTTGGGCTGGCTCCTCCCGTATTGTTCCCCGAACCGTTGCCGGACGCAGTTGCACATGCACCGAGCAACAAGATTAAGCTCAACATCAAACTGACCGCTAAAATAGACCCCTTGCTCCTATTCATTCCTAAAACTCCCCCGCTAATATGTTGATAATGATTATCACGCTCATTATTATAGGAGAGATTAGGACGGGAGCCAATGGAATATCCCGACACATTGGATGAACTTATGCGACTCTTTTGCCTATAATGCAGCGGGGAAACGCCACAAAACTTCTTAAATGCCCGGCTAAAATAATAACTATCCCCATAACCTACCGATTCCGCAATTACCTTTAGCGATAAATTCGTATTCAATAACATCGCTTGCGCATGGTCCATACGAATTCGAATCAAATATTCGAGCGGCCCAATGCTCAGCTTCGCCTTAAATAAGCGCTGCAGCTGCCTTTCGCTGCAATGAAGGGTACTTGCTATATCCTGAAGGCTGATGGGCTCAGCGTAACGCTCCTCCATAAACCGAATCGTCTGGCTAACGTAGTTTGGCTGGGCCATCGGCGTTCCCTCATGCGCATGGAGCTGCAGCAGGAGATCGTACACCAATTGGTGAAAAATAGCTCGCACATGGAATTTCTCCAATTGAGCATCAAGCAGCCAATAGGTGTGCATTTGCTCTATTTTGGCAAGGACACCGAGGGGATAGTTAGGAGCAAAGCCATATTGCATTTGGAAGGGATTATTGTCCCTATACACATTTAACAGCTCTTTGCGGCTGGGCACAGCGAGAACGGCTTTATAAAAAATCATATAATAATCGAATGGCTCAGCGACTTGGTTAATGTCGATCGTTGCGCCTTTCCCAGCGTGGCACACATAACAGCGATCGACGATATGCTCGGTACCGTCAATGAGGACTCTTGCCTCTCCAGCAACAGCTACCAAGAAGGCGCTCGCCGGCAAACGGAAACCTTGCACACTGTCACCCAATCGCAGCATAGACCGACGAACATCAAGCACCCGTATAGCCGCATGATTCCATAAGGGCAATTGTTCCTGCAACTTCATTATGTTCACCTTCCATGTCTATTTACCGCATCTTTTTACTGCTTCCAACTCTTTCATTATAGTAAGAATCATTCTCATTATCAAAGAGTTTTTAAGCTGTCGCCGTCCTCTGGCGGCAAAACTATCGTCTCGAGGGTGGATATAGAGAAAGGATGAAAAAAATCATATACTTTCCTATAAAAAAAAACCTATTTCGGATATACATGATCCTAAATAGGCGGTAAACATAAGCTGATTATTCTATATGAGCTGTTTGAAAATAAGAGGATGCGGCGCAATAAGCTGAAGCGCAGCAACGACACCGTAAACGGAGCAGCAACAGGGTTACAGGCTGTCAACAAAATTCAAATAAGCTAATGCGTTTGTTTCTAGTTTGCTTGCAGACGTTTCCGCCGCTGCACCAGGTTCATTTTCACCCGGCTCTGTTTCTGTACCATAAGAAGCAAAATAGGAACGATAATCAGCACTGCAATACAGGAAGGAAATTTCAAAAGGAGCCAATACTTGTGCAAGTGTGTAGCGATATTTTCCCTCTTCCCGATAATTCTCTTCTGTTGCTCCAGCGGATACCGCTAACGCCACTTTGCGATTTTTTAATTTGTCCCCACCTTTAGAACCGAAGGCCCATCCATAAGCTAAAACCTCATCCAACCATTTTTTAAGAAGAGGCGGACAATTAAACCAATAAATAGGGAACTGAAACACCAGATTGCCATGTGCTTCAACCAACTGCTGTTCTTTCTCCACGTCGATGTTTCCATCAGGGTAAACCTTATGCAATTCATGTATCGTATATTTTTCTGGATATTTCGCAAGCTCTTCTATCCATCGCTTATTGATGACCGATGCTTCTATGCTGGGATGTGTGACAATAACGAGTGTTTTCAATGAAAGCTCCTCCTAAAGTGTGATTGGCCTCTTGAGTATAAAGCGCACGCTGCAATTATGTAAGTACGCACTTTAAGTACAGCTACTTACCTCAAGGTTAGTGTCAATCAGTCATCACACATAGGCAGTTGGCTAGGAGCCGCTTATATTGCCGCATGTGCTTTCCGCAGCTCATCCTGCAATTTGGCAATAGGTACTTGAGCTGGCTCAACCTCAGTCAGTACCGCTAAAGCTGCCGCTGTTCCGGCTGCCTGTCCGGTTGCCATACAGCTCGGGGTCAGGCGAGTTGTTGCGAGCGCCTCGTGTGAAGTCGAGATGCACCTTCCCGCCGCGAGCAAATTGGGCACATTATGGGAGAGCAGACAGCGAAGCGGAATGTCATAAGCGCCATCACCGGAAATAAAAGCAGCGGTTACCCCTTTTCCGGTTGGGTCATGGATATCAATGGGGTAGCCACTGCGTGCTATAACATCGCTGTGCTTCCTCCCCTCTATCACATCTTCCTTCGTGAGTGAGTAATGGCCAACAATTCGCCGCGATTCCCGTATGCCGATTTGCGGAGCAACCGCTGAGATGGAAGCCCGCTCAAAACCGGGTACATCGCGCTGCAGAAACTCCGCCATCATCAACACCTGCCGTCGCCCCTCCTGTTCAGCAAGTGTCAGATCCTCGGCACTAGTCGCATCCAGCCCCTGCACCCGTGTACAGTTAATCAGCACCTCATCCTCGGCTGGCCCCGTAAAAAACAGAATTTGATCACGGTTAATGGGTACATTCGCCTTCTTCCAGTGCGAATAGAATCCGCTCACACCAGTCAGCGGTAGACCCGGCAGCTCTGAAAAAGGAGTTTTTTGATAAAAGTCCTCCGGGTGGTCCATCATATATTGCTTTACTTTATCCAAGTTAACACCGCGCATCCTGAACTTCATCGTCATTGGCTGTGCCTGTTGATCCAGAGCACGCCCATGAAGCGTTTCTGCCCCGGAAAGGTAAGCGACGTCCGCATCACCGCTTGCATCCACAAATACTTTGGCACACACTTCCGTTCTGCCAGACTTATTGGTTACATGTACAGCCTCAATAACGCCTTCCCTCACCCCAACCTCGTCCACCATACTATGAAGCAGCAATTTGACCCCAGCCTCGCGCAGCATATCTGCCGCAACGACCTGATAAATTTCTGGATGATAAGGCGTCAGCGTATGAACGAAACCGACCGTATCCCTGAGATGGCCAGGCGAGCCTCCGCGAGCCTGCAGCCGATCTACAATTTCCTGGGCGATGCCTTTAATGACCTGCTCGCCGCTGCTCGTATGGAATGTCATCCATGGATAGACCATTGCTGCCGTAGACATGCCGCCAACAAAGCCATAACGTTCGATCAGCACGGTTCTCACACCTTGCCGGCCTGCAGCAATGGACGCCGCTATTCCTGCAGGCCCTCCGCCAACAACGACAACATCTGCCTCTATTTTGTTATTCATTTTATCCTCCCTTTCGAAGCTGCACTTATTCCTTCAAGCCCGTCATGGCCACCCCTTCAATAAAACGCCGCTGGGCCAGAAAAAATACGATTAACAGCGGCACCGTTGCCATTACGGTTGCACTCATCAAATAATGCCAGGATGTGCCGACCTCATCCGTAAATAGCGACAGGCCAAGCGGAAGGGTCATCAAATGACGCGAATTAATGAAAATAAGCGGGTCAAAAAACTCATTCCATACCGTTACGAATGTGAAAATCGTCAACGTCGCCAGTCCAGGCTTGGCAATCGGCAGCATAATTTGTGCATAAATCCGAAATCGGCTACAGCCGTCTATCATCGCTGCCTCTTCCAGCTCCGTCGGCACCGTAATGAAAAACTGCCGCATCACAAAAATTCCGAACACTCCACCCGCCCCAAAGATCGGCAGCAGGATAAGCGGCAAATGCGTATCAATCCAATTAAGCTCACGCATGAACAGAAACATCGGAATCGCCGTTACCTCATGAGGAATCATCATCGCGCTGAGCAAAATCAGAAACAGGATATTTCGGCCCTTGAACGGTATTTTTGCAAACGCATAGCCGGCCAATGAGGCAAAAAAAACGGTGCCTAGCACAACTACAAACGCAATATATACACTGTTGAAATAAAAGCGGTGGAACGGAATCAGCTGGAAGACATCGACATAGTTTTGCAGCCGGAACGCAGGCGGGATCAGCTTCGGCGGATAGGTGAAGATGTCCTGCGGCTCCTTGAAGGAGGTAGACAGCATCCACAAAAATGGTACGAGCATAATAAGCGAGATGAAGCTTAAAAGGCTATAAACGCCAAACAGCGTCAGTGGCTTGCTAATGCCTGCATTAGGTGTCGCTTTCATTGAACACCCACCTTTTTCTGAGCTGCCATTGCAGCAGAGTCAACACAAGCACCACGAAGAACAGAACGAACGCCAGTGCTGATGCATATCCCATCTGAAACAATTTGAATGCTTTTTCCCAAATATAATACACCAGCACCTTCGTACTGCTGCTAGGCCCGCCTTGCGTCATGACATAAATTTGGCCAAATACCTTCAGAGAACCGATAATGGTCATAACGACGGTCAGAAATACAGTAGGCGTTATCATTGGCAGTGTTACATTAAAAAAGCTTTTGCCCTTGCCTGCGCCATCCAGCATCGCAGCTTCATACAAGGAGCGTGGCACCTGCTGAATGGCAGCAATAAAGAGCACCATGTTCAAGCCTACATTTTTCAAAACGCTGGTTACAATAACCGATGGCATGGCCAGCTTCTCGTCGTACAGCCACGCCGGCCCTCTAATATCCAGCAGCAGCAAAACCTGATTGATAAGCCCCGAATCCGTTGCGAACATATATTTCCATACAATCGACCATACGATAAGAGAAGTCATGACGGGTACAAATATCGCTGTTCGGAACAGCCCAATCCCCTTGAAGCTTTTGGATAAAAGCAGCGCCAGCAGCAGGGCCAGCACAATATTAAACGGAACAAGGCCCACTGTAAAATACAGGGTATTACCGAACACTTTCCAAAATAAATGATCTATTGCAATATTCCGATAATTATGAAGCCCGATAAAGTGGTGTTCACCAAGCAGCGGCCAGTCCATCAAGCTCATATAGAAGGCCTGCGTCATCGGAAACAGCAGCAGCAAAGTAAAACCGAGTACCATTGGCGAAACAAACAGCCAGCCTGCAATTTGCGCCTCCCGGACAAGCGGCCCTCTTCTTCGTTTTTTGCCCATTTCCTTCATGAAGATAACACCGCCTTCTAGCTCAATCTATCCATTGCATTGCGGAACTCGCTGACCGTTCTCCGCAGCTGATCCTCCGTCTTCCCGACTACAATTGCCCCCAGCATAATCGCACTAACGCCAGCATCATTCAATACCGCTACATCGCCGGGTACAAGCCGCCGCTGTGATGGAATAACAACCGGAAGCCCCGAATGCCCTACTAAATAGCGATATTTCATCACATCTGCAAAGCTGAGCGGCGTCCCATATTCGCTTCCCGGCACAATTGAAGCTTCCAGAGCGGTAAAGCCGAACTGCCCTGCGCTCTGCACAAGTGTGAGATCATAATGTTCATTGATTGCAAACGTTCGGTCAAGGCCTAGCTCCTCCAACAGGAGCGAAGGAAGATGATGGGCATATATTGAATAGAAATCAAAGCCCAGCGGAGCCAGTCTTTCCATGTCTGGTCTGGTCACGCCTTCAAGGCTCCCAGCTGGCACAACACCGAATGGTCCGTCAAACTTTTCCCGTATGCTGTGGAATACCGCCTCGTATTCGTCAAGTGAACCAAAGTGCGTGCCGCTAGCACGATGGCCCACATTGACATGCACCTTCAGTGCGTCAGCGCCCTCATCGAGCGCAGCTTGAGCCAGCGCCGCATCATTGGCGGGCAGGCTGATGAATAAAGATAGCTTATGCTTGTTGAACTGCTCCTTTAATTTTCCCAAATCCATCCACTCCCTTAAATTTTTTTGTAGAGCTAGGCGGCCCGTCAGACGGACTGTCCCCCTTATACGGCTGCTTATTTCAAAATAGCGTCAACTTCCGTTTGCATTTTTGCCAAGTTTTCCTGCGTGCTGCCCGATCTGCCGAACAGGCGGTCGAAGCCCTGAAGAACGGCGTTGTCGATGTCCTGCCAGCGAATATGCCCCGGAAGCATGCGGGCCTTCGGCATTTCGTCGATAACCGCCTGAGTAATATGCTCTGCTGGCGGGTTGTTCGGCTGATTCAGGAACGCATCCGAATGAAGCACTGAGGTGCGCGGCGGGACAAAATAAGTCGCTGTCGCCTCTATACCGGCCTGGCTAGCGAAATATTTCAGAAGCTTCTTCGCTTCCTCAGGATGCTTACTGTCCTTGAACAGCGTGTAGCCCGCCTGTCCAAGCATCGGCACACTGCCCTGCGAGCCGGACGGCATCGGCGCTATGCTCCACTCGAAGCTCGTAATCTCTCTTGCTTTCGATACATAGCTGTAGTTGTCGAAGAACATCCCGACGTTGCCCGCATCAAAGCTGACCTGCTCGCCAGCCTTCGGATGAGACTGGTCGGTGAACATCATGCGGCTCAGCATATCGAACGTTTCCAAGCCGTACTGGTCATTCCAGGTGAAAGCAGTTAAATCTGCGTTGAACGGTCCGCTGCCATTGGACCAGGAATAGGAGGATAAAATCGCCCATGTTTTCCAGTCGCGGAAAAAGTTTGCGCCATAGATGCGGCTTTTCGCATCGCTGTTTGAGATCGCCTTAGCGGATTGCTCGAATTGTTCCCATGTCCATTTGCCTTCTGAGGCAAGTATGTTCGGGTCTGTCCATTTTGCTTGATCAAACAGCGTCTTGTTATAGAACATAACGACAGGCGGCGTCGAGAAAGGCAAGCCCAGCAGCTGCTCGCCGTCGCGGAATAGGTCAAGGGTGCTAGGAATGTAATCGCCCAGCTTAAAGTCCGCGTCATTTTTAAATTCGGATACATCCGCCAATATGCCATTTTCCTTAAACTGGGGGATCATCCGCTCGGATACCCATGCGATGTCCGGCAGCGTCCTTCCGGCTGCCAGCACTGAAATTTTCTGCTGATACTCGGCGAACGGCACGGATTCCATCACCACCTGAATACCCGGGTTCTCCTGTTTGAAGCCAGCAATGAGCTTGTTGTACACATCCATATGCCCCTGATTGCCCCACATTAAAAACGTTAATTCGATGTCCTCCTTCTGCTCCGTACCCTTGTTTACAACGTTGCCAGAGTTCGTACTGTTGCAGCCGACAGCTATTACAATCGGTAAAATGGATAGAAGAGCCCGACTCGCTTTTTTCATAAAATCCCCCTTAGCAGCCATTAGTTTGTATTCCCTACTTAAGTATAGCGGTGGCTGTTGCCTTCCTTAAACCATGCAAATTGCAGAAATGGTGCGTTTTATTCCTCTATTTTCTTATCGCGGCTCATCTAAAAGCTGGAATCGGTAAATTGATCGCGATACTCGCCTGCTGTCTGACCTGTCTGCTGCTTGAATACAAGCATGAAATGCTTCGGGCTTTGGTGTCCGGACAGCCGTGCCACATCATAGATTTTCAGCTGCGTATGCACCAGCAGCCACTTCGCCCTTTCCATGCGCGCCTCCAATACATATTCCGAATAATTGACCCCCGTCTCGTTCTTAAACAGCTGGCTCAAATACGTCGCATTCAGGCTCACTTGGGAGGCGACGGTTTGCAAGCGTAAATCCCCGTCAATATGCCGTTTTACATACTCCCTGATGTCGCGGATAATTTTGCGAGTATCTCCGCCACTTCCCGTCTGTTCCAGATCTGCGGCTGCGGGCAGCGAAGTAGAAACGCCATACTTGCGATCCAGAAGCAGCTGGGCCTTTCGCATTGCAGCTACAAGCTCGTGCCGCTCAATCGGCTTCAGCAAATATTTGAACACGCCATATTCTATCGCCCTTTGCGCATATACAAACTCCCCGTAGCCGCTTAAAATAATAACGATCAGCTCCGGATACATTTGCTTCACCTTTCCCATCATCACCAGTCCGTCCATCTCTCTCATCCTGATGTCGGTGATCATGACATCGGGCATGTCACCCTTTAAATAAGCAATTGCCTCGCTGCCGCTTGCAGCCTCTCCTGTTACCTCAAACGAATGTACCGACTGATGGATCAGTTCCCGCAAGCCCTGGCGTATAACCGTTTCATCCTCTACGAGTAAAACCTTATACATCCTGCCCAGCCCCTGCCCTCTTAAAGTGGAATCGTAATCGTAACCGCGAAGCCCTGTCCCGGACTGCCATCCACCGCCAGGCTGCCGCCCTTGTCATACATAAGCACGATGCGTTGGAATATATTGCTTAGCCCCAATTCATCCTGACCGCTGAGCTGCAGCGACTGATTGGTCTGGTGCTTGCCTATCGCCTCGTTCAGCTTCTCCATTTCCGTCTCACTCATTCCTTTGCCATTGTCACGCACCGTAATAAGCAGTTCATCCTCGAAACGCAGGGCAGAAATCCAGATCGTGCCTCCCTCTTCTCGATCATCTATGCCATGATAGACTGCGTTCTCAACCAACGGCTGCAAAATAAGCTTCGGTATAAGGCAGTCCTTCACCTCATCTTCAATTTCGTACAGTACCTGCAGCTTGCCACCATACCGGACCTGTTGAATCCGCACATAGGAATCTACAAAATGGATTTCCTCCCAAAGCTGAATCCGTCTGTCCACCTTATCGATGGTGTATCGAAGCAGCTTGCCAAGGGCGGTCACCATATCAGACACCTCGGCATGCTTGCGCTGAATGGCCATCATATTAATCGACTCCAGCGTATTATAAATAAAATGCGGGTTGATTTGGCTTTGAAGCGCAGACAGCTCCGCTTCCTTCTCCCGCATGCCCAGTACAAATACCTCATGAAAGAGACGATTGATTTCCTCCATCATTTTGTTGAAGCCGCGCCCAAGCTGACCGAACTCATCATTGCTTAGCATCGTTACCCGCTTATTGAAATTCCCCTGCTCAGCTCGGGCCATCGCCTTCTTCAGCTCAATAAGCGGCCTTGTAATACGATAGGAAAGCAGCACGGCCAGCCCTGTAACCATTCCGACGCAAACCGCAGCAAACCATAGCGTAAAAGTCATCATTTCACGCGACTCCTTCTGGATAACGGCGATCGGCGTCAAGCTGATTACGGACAAGCCTGTATAGGAGGAATTATGCTGCACGAATAAATAATCGCGGCTGCCAAGCTTTTTCTTTTGCCTGTTCCTCATTTCCTGCAGCTGACCATCCTTTAACAGCTCGCCATAGGCGGAAACGCCGCCCTCTTCCACTCGCTCGAATATTAATCGCTGCCGGTCATCGACGATCAAAAGGCTTGCCTCCCGCTCAAAATTCAGGTTCGATAAAATATGGCCGAACGCCTCCACCTTGACGTCAATAATAATGTAGCCTAATCTCACTAGCGTTTTAGGCTCTCTAATAACTCTTGCGACTGATATGTAGGACTCCGAGTTTGGGCTGCTGTAATAGGACGGTTCATGAGGCGGGATGATTCTCCATTCCCCATCGGATTGATTCAGCTCTGAAAACCATGAATCCCGCCTGCTATCCCATACCGCATCGGCCGACATCGCATCTACGTTCGAAAATAAAATGCCGCTGTTGCTGATTAGATGAATGCCGCGAATTTCAGGTCGGTTGTATGCTTGCCCAGATGTATACAGCTTCATTTTCAAATAATCGTCGGATAGCGCCCAAGTCCCCGAGCCCATCGGCCCGTTGTATTTCGCCAGAATGGACAACACCATCTGATCATACAACGGCATAAGCGATAATCGTTCCAGGTCTTTCAGCATCCGATCAAGATTGGTGTTGATCTGTTGAACAATGTCGATGGTAAATTGTTCCGTCTTGTGATTAACCGTTGCTGAGAAATGACGATACGTCACCATACCCTGCAGGCTTAAAGGCAGCAAAATAAGCACGCTGAATAGGAGCAGCAGCTTAGTGCGCAAATTGCTTTCACTCAGATGACCCTTGAACCACTGATGCAAGAATGTCAAGATAATCAAGCTTGTCTTCCCCCTGTCGTGAATGGATAGGTCCTCCATTTCTTATTTGAAGTTTATATTATAATGGGAGAGGAATGAATCCTATCCCGTACCATTCGGAAAAGGTATGGAATATTTAGCAACAAAAAAACCACGCCTGTTGGACATGGTTTAGTCATAGTATAGTTGCTTGCTTTTGCGGTGAATTCTTGATCTACGACCTAACAAAAAAAGGCTATCCCTCACTTCCCCTTTCTATAAAATAATGGTTTATGTCCAGTCGTTGACTTGAACACTCTGCCGAAATGCGTCACGCTTCCGAAGCCTACCTTCCTCGCAATCAGATTGACCTTCATCGACGATTGCTCCAAAAGCTTTTTCGCCTCCTTGATCCTGACGCTGTTCAAATACTCCACGAACGTAAAGCCTGTTGCCTCTTTAAAAAAACGACTTAAATAATAGGGGCTGACATAAAATCTCTCTGCTAGCGGATGCAGCGACAGCTCTTGCATATAATGACTGTTGATATAGCGGACAACCTCCGAAATTCTTTCATGCATTGGACTTGGCGACTCTAGAGGCTCGATGCTGTTTTGTCTAATATGCCGGCAGCAAATAAGAAGCAGCTGTAGAACCAAAGTCTGCGCATACATCTCGAAGCCAGCTTTTTTATCCTGAATCTCCTCGATGATACGCTTGGATAGCGCCTCGATGGAGAGCCTGTCCTGCAAGGAGCATTTAATGATGATGTACTCCTGCTCAAACAGCGGCTGCAGTGTATCTATATAGGAGCCATTAGCCGAGGCCATGTTGCTCTCATGAATATTAATAATAAGCCGCTCATGCTGAGGCGTTTCCGTATTGGTCGTCCGGTGCAAAATATTTGGAGAGATGATAATAACATCCCCCTCATTGATCACCATGGTCCTGTCCTTAATAAAAAACTCCCGTTTTCCCGACATTAAATAAAAAATTTCATACGTGCTGTGAAAATGGCTGGCAGGCATATTGTGGCTTAGCGCCTTCCGGTGGGAAACCAATAAAGTCCCGTCCTTATTTTCATATTGAAAATCTCCCATCTTTAGGCTCCGCCCCTCATCTGTTATGTCATTTTATTATACGCCTCAGCTTATTTTCTGCAAGATATAAGAAGAATAAAGGTATTTTCGCAAAAAATGTACATAATCCTCTGCTAAACTAAGCTTAATACACGAAGGAGGAATGCACTCATGCAAGACACCCTTTCCCCCATCCAATGGGCCGAGAAGGCCTGCGAGGCGTTAATGGATAAATTTGAGCCGGAATTGCTTCCGCCAGACCGGTTTCACTATCATCAGGGCGTATTTCTGTCGGGTATGGAGAAATGCTGGCAGGAAACGAAGAAGGACAAATACAATGATTATATTAAACGCTGGGTAGACAGCCAAATTCTCGAGGACGGAAGCATCAAGAAATACAATCCGGATGAACTGGATGATATACAGCCTGGTGTTCTTCTATTTAGATTGTATGAGCAAACGGGCGACGAACGGTATAAAAAAGCGCTGCATACTCTTGTTCCCCTGTTAAAGTCATGGAAAACGAACCCTTCGGGCGGGTTCTGGCATAAGGAGCATTACCCGAATCAAATGTGGCTGGATGGCTTATACATGGCGGGCCCTATTGCCGTCCAGTTCGGCAAGACGTTCGGCGAAAGCGAATATTTTGACTTGATGACCTTCCAAGCGCTTATGATGGCAAAACACACCAAGGACCCGAAAACCGGCTTATTGTACCACGGGTGGGATGAAACGAAGGAAGCCGCTTGGGCTGATCCGGATACGGGGCTTGCTCCAGAGTTCTGGGGTAGAGCGATCGGCTGGTACCCTGTCGCCTTGCTGGAAATGTTCGAATACCTGCCTGAGGATCATAAGGATAAAGCAGCGCTAGTCCGTATTCTACAGGACCTGCTCCTTTCACTGACTAACTTCCAAGATGCTGCGACCGGTTTATGGTATCAGGTTGTCGACAAGCCAGAGCAGCCGGATAATTGGCTGGAAAATTCCTGTACCGCCCTGTTCGTTCATGCCATTGCCAAAGCGGTAAGATTCGGTTATCTGGATGCCAAGTATTTGCAATATGCTTCGAAGGGCTATCAGGGCGTTATTGATACGCTGAAGCTTGATGAGAATGGCAACGTCATCATTGGCCAAATCTGTATCGGCACAGGAATAGGTGATTACGCCCACTATATCGCCCGTCCTACCAGCGAAAATGATCTGCATGGCGCAGGCGCTTTTATTCTCATGTGCGTGGAAATGAGCTTGGCGGAAAAGATAGGTAAATAATACAAAAAAGCTGGAGCCTCTTTATGGGCTTCAGCTTTTTGCTGGATGAAAATCCTTTATACTTCCGCGGCATATTCATACCGTGCGAGGCATTGGATATCGATTTTCAGGAAATGGACTATGAAGATCCGTTCAAAAGTCAAAACGAGCATGGCCCGAAACCGTGTAATCAAAATAACCTTCTAAACGAAGCAGCTTTTCTTTCGCCTGCAAGCCTCCACTGTACCCCGTCAATGTGCCGTTCTTCCCGATAACACGGTGACATGGAATGACAATAGGAATCGGATTGGCCCCGTTGGCGCTTCCCACTGCGCGTGTGGCCTGGGGATTATTTATCATCTTCGCAATATCAAAATAACTGCGGCTTTGCCCATATGGAATTTTCATCAGCGCTGTCCAAACAGAAATCTGAAAATCAGTCCCCTGTAAATCAAGAGGGATCTCGAATGACGTGCTTTCCCCCTCACAATAGGACTGCAGCTGCTCCAGATATGGAGAAAGCCTGCTCTGATGTTCAATCAGCTTCGCATTAGGAAACTTCTTTCCTATCCATAACTTCAGGTTCATATGTGTGTCATCTGGCAACGCGATTAGACATAACCCTCGCTCGCTCGCCGCTACCTGCAGCGGCAAACCATTGAACAGGGAATGGGTAAATGTTGTCCAGTAAATTTCCGTTTGAGCCCCCATCATCCTCTACCACCCAGTAAACAGCGGCTTCGGCCCAGCATGCGTAGGGAAAAGCGGCAATACTTCCTCTGCCAACTCCTGAATGACTTCGGCAGGCGGCCGGCTCGAAAATTGGATGCCAAGCGCAGCATGATTGACGCCAACTGTCTGCCATTCCTCCAAAAGCTGGATCAGCCCTGCTCGCCCTGTACGCAATATGTATCCGCCACGAAGCGGCATTCGAGGATAATTAACATCTTCAACAAGATCAATCCATTCGTTGGTCATATGCGGCTTGAACATCCCGCCAGGGATTTTTTCCCGCCAAGCATTGATCTTACGTCCGAGCATTCGGGGACCTGTCTCATTTGCCGTAGCTTCGGGATAAGTGAGCCAGCCGTCACTGTGCTCTGCAATCCAATCTAAAGACTGCCTGCTTGAACCCGTCACGATAAGTGGAATACCGCCAGTTGCAGGCTTAGGCAGCAATTCAAGCCCTCCCATTCTACCAAGCGAAGATTGAATTTCAGAACTTCCCTGATGAATCAGCTCACGAAAAAATGCCACCGTCTCCCGAAAACGCACATCACGATTATCCGCATCTAGCCCATAAGCTGGAAACTCAGCAGGGCGGTCTCCGGAAGCAATCCCTAGCACAAGCCGTCCGCCAGAAAGTACATCTATGGATGCGGCGGCCTTGGCCAAATCAATGGGATGGCGAAGCGTGAAGATCGCGCTTCCTGTTACCAAGGATACGTTTTTTGTCCTTGCAGCAAGATAGGCCAGATAAACGAATGGATCGAATACTTGCCCAGCATCCCGGAAACCGGGATCAAATAGCGGAACATCACGCACCCAGACGGCTGCAAAATTATTTTGATCAATCTTCTCAACTAGATCAGCTTGGCCCTGTAAAACATCCATCTGACCTGTATAAAATTTAAGTGGTAAAAATATGCCGATTGTCAGTTTGTCTGGGGCAAACATCCGGCCGAAACCCGGGTGATCATGAAAGGTCTCCATTGCCAACGTTGACTGGTGACCTGTATCTATTTTTTCATTGGAATCTATTTGTTTGTTCAATTCATTCTCCTCCTCAAGCGATAGTGTTCCTGGCATCTGGCATTCATCCAAATTCGACTGACTGGAAGTGATATAATTGTATTAAGCAATTGACCCCATAAGTAGTGACAAAACTAAACTAGATTATAGGGTCAATTAAGGTTACAAGGAGGATATGAATGATCGATTTGACGATATTGTTGAACAGAGATTCTGGAGAGGCGTTATACTCCCAGCTTTATCAATATATTAAGCAAGAAATTTTGAGCGGAAAGCTGGCCGCTGAGACACGGCTGCCTTCTATTCGGTCGCTGGCTGCCCACCTCCATATTAGCCGCAATACGGTGGATTTGGCCTATCAACAGCTGTTAGCCGAAGGTTATGTTCAAAGCAGGCCAAGGAGCGGCTTATATGTTATTGATCTGGAGCTGGAGTCGCTGCCTTTGTCGCATCAAATGAATAAGAAAGGGTTGAAAAATAGTACACAGGTTAGCTCGGCGATTCGATATAATTTTCGCTATGGCGATGTTGATGCTGCGCATTTTCCGTTTGCCACTTGGCGAAAGCTAGCCAATCTAAGCTTGCATCAGGATCAACTGGACTTGTGTTCATATGGCGATCCGCTCGGAGAACCTGGACTTCGAGAAGAAATCGCCAAATATTTGCATGGCTCCAGGGGAGTAAATTGTACGCCTGAACAAATTATGATTGGAGCTGGTGTTCAGTATCTACTGGGCGTGCTATCCCGCTTAATAGGTGGGGCGAACAACGGCAATGGCATGGCGATGGAAGAGCCGGGATATGACGGGGTACGGACGATTTTTTCACATCATGGTTTTCACATCCACCCAATCCCGCTGGAAACGGATGGGCTGAATATACAGAAGCTTTTTGAAAGCCAATCTCGCATCGTGTACATCACCCCGTCCCACCAGTTCCCCTACGGGATGGTTATGCCGCTCCCCAAGAGAATGCAATTACTGAAATGGGCAGCAGAACAGAATGGGATCATTATCGAGGACGATTACGATAGCGAATTCAGATATATCGGCAAACCAATACCGTCCCTGCAGAGCCTCGATACTCATGATCGCACGGTTTATCTAGGGACATTTTCAAAATGCCTGCTCCCTTCCTTGCGCATTGCCTATATGGTTCTGCCTCAGAAGCTAATCGAACTGCACGATGAGCATGACTACCGATTATACGACCAAACGGTATCACATTTTCACCAAAAAACGTTGGAGCTGTTTATGAAAAATGGGCATTGGGAAGCCCACATTCGCCGGATGCGCAATGTCTACCGAGAGAAGCAATTCACGTTGATTTCAATGCTTCAGCAGCTGATGGGCGCTCAAGTATCCATAATCGGCCAGGATGCCGGACTTCATATTTTATTGCGTGTACATAATGGTATGGATGAACATCAGTTGATTGCCACTGCAGAGGAGGAAGGCGTCAGGGTCTACCCTGTATCTCCCTTCTGGGCACAGCGGGATGAGGCTGAGAAAACCATGGTGCAGATCGGTTTCGGTGGTTTGAGCAAGGAGGATATAACAGAGGGGGTTCGCATGCTATACCGCGCTTGGTTTGGGAAACGCCGCGACGTATGAATGCAACCGAAAATGAAACGCCATAACCGAAAAATTTATCGGCTATGGCGCATTGGAATGTGGTGTTATTAACCTATAATAGCTATTATACCTTCAAAGTAGTCACACTTTTATTTGTTCTAAAAACCATCAGCAGGATCGTGCTATTTGACTAGCCTCCGTACGATGCTTGCTGGATTCGAATTCCTTCTGAAGGGCCTTTACGACAACTTCAATAAGCGAGACATTCAACTCTTCCTGGGCTTGAAATAAAGCCAGAAGGCCTTTTGAGATTTCTTTTAATTTCGTTGATTCGTTTGATTTTTGAATCATTTTATTGAAATCGTGAAGCTCCTCTAGCAATGCCTCTTTATCTACATGACCCGTACGCGCAAATTCACTGGGATGAAAGAGGGCCAACGTTTGAGGATCAAGAATATGTTCTTTTCTTTCATGCATCGTGTGCAGCAATACCTCAACATAGGACAGCACCTTCGGTACAAGCTCGTTCCATACAGGCTTTTGCCCATGAAAGCTTCTCCACGCATTGGCGATTTGATGCAGCATACCGTAGAAAAAAATAGAACCTTCGCTTGCATAAGGCCGGATCTCTTCTCCATATAACTGAGTCAATCGTTCAGATAACCACTTCAACTGCATATTCGCTAGGTTTGATGAATTAATTTCTCCTGAATAGAAACCCGTCCAATACAGCTCCCAAACGCGCTCTCTCTCAGGCAATGTCATCGGTATCGAAATTTGATCCACTAGCAGATCATATTCAGAAGCATAATGATCGTTTTCCAAGTTTTTTCGAATAGCGATATCCTCTTGCATCCGCTGCTCTAAAATGGCTTGCAAGCAATCATCCTTCGAATTAAAAAATTTGTAAAATGTCCCTTTCGATACGACTGATTTGTCTAAAATCATCTGGATCGTTGTATTAGCAACGCCATGCTCAATAAATAGGGTAAGAGCGGATTCTAATAGCAATTGTTTGCGACTACTCATGTCTTGTCCCCACCAAATGTTTTTGCCCTTATTGTATCACGCTTCGGCTTCTCCGACATGGTTGCTATTGTGAGTACAGTTCTCCATAATTAGCTCAATGAGAATGGTTTATCCTCAGCTTTGATCGAATCGGTCGGACATCCGTCCTGCGCATCCTGAAAATCATTCATGAGTTCGTCATCTTCGATTGCAGTAACACCACGATTTCCATCTCCACCGTAGAACACCTCAGCAAGCCCATCTCCGTCATAATCAAAAATATCTGGAGCCGCAGAACCGCAAGCACCACAAGCGATACATGTCTCTTTATCCACCCATGTGTATATGGCCATGATCAGTCCTCCTTTCTTAATTGGCTAATTTAAAACACGAGCGGAATTTCTTTCAAGCCGCGAATAATGATGCCATGACGCCAATTCAGTGACTCGCGATTTGTTTTCAATCTAAGTTCAGGCATACGCCGAAGCAATGTGCTAATGGCAATTTCCCCTTCTAATCTTGCCAAAGGAGCGCCCATGCAGAAATGAATCCCTTTGCCGAAAGCAAGATGGTCGTTCACTTTTCGTGTAATGTCGAACGTATTGGGATCCGTAAAATGATTGTCATCTCGATTCGCCGAAGCTAGCGCAACAAACACCATTTCCCCCTTGCGGATTTGCTTGCCTTGAAGCTCGACGTCTTCCGTTGCCAATCTCATATTATTGACCTCAACGGGCCCGTCATAGCGCAAAATTTCTTCTATCGCCGAATGGATCAGCTCAGGCTCGTTTTTCAGCTTCTCCAGCTGCTCTGGATGCTCCAATAATGACAGCACGCCGTTGCCGATTAAATTCACCGTCGTTTCATGGCCGGCTATGATAAGCACGAATATCATCGCATACAGCTCATGCTCGCTAAGCATATCCCCATCTTCCTCGACACGAATGAGGTCGCTGATCAAATCCTGCTTGAGATCGCTTCGTCTTCTAGCAATTAAGTGCTGCAAATAATCGATGAATGCAATCAACGCTTGCTCGCTGCGTTCGGCATGCTTCGGATTATTAAAACCTTCCATGATGGCGCTCGACCAATCACTGAATTTATCCTGATCCTCAATCGGAACCCCTAGCATTTCGCAAATCACTTTGATCGGCAAAGGGAATGCAAAATCCTCAATCAAATTCATTTCTCCCTTTGCCTGAACTTGATCAAGAAGATCATTAGTCAGCTCCTCAATTCGCCCCCTAAGCTGATCCACCATTCTTGGGGTAAAGGCTTTTTGCACCAAACGCCTAAGTCTGCGGTGATCGGTTGCATCCACATTGCTTAGGTTTCGGGAAATAATCTCCACATGGGACGGAAGTTCTACTCCTTCCTCTACCGGATGGTTGGTCACAAATCGCGAATCGCTTAATACTGCTGCAACGTCCTCATACGCCGTAACAATCCACGCATAGTGACCACTGGGCAAAAGAAAACGGGATACTGATTCTTGCTCGCGTACCTCTGCATAGATGGGATGAGGATTTCGAATAAACGCTTCGTTCAAATAATCGATTTTCGACTGGGCGGGTTCCTTATGCTGATTTGTTGTCATTGGGAGTCTCCTTAGGCAATTAGAATTTATTTACAATTCAATTTTATACTATTCGTTCATTTTTTATCAATGATTCGTTGGAACTAATGTAACAAACCTATTAAAACGGGTAATTTTTAACTATACTACCAGTTCATTTTAACGAAGACCTCAAAGAATGATAATGGGAATTGAAAAAAGATGACTCCTATTCAAAAGTTCAAAACAGGAATCATCACTTATTAACTGGCTAATATTTTAATACGGTCAAGCCATTTAGGCAGATACCAAGCGGTTTTCCCCAATAGGCCCCATAAGTTTCATGGAATTCCTCTTGTTATTTTGGCAAGGACGGGTGGCCAGAAAGAATCTTCTGAAAACATTCCCTAATATCGCTACCATTGGCCCTGCCATAACAGGCCCATCTGGAAAAGTAGCATTGATTAGCGTCCTCCGCCTGTAAATCTGCTGCTCTGGAAAGTTGATTCTTTCATTGATATACTTAGTCTAAATTTGTTTATTCCTTTTGTTGTTTGGGAGAAGCTAGAACATTACTGGGGTTTGAGCCCGGAGGTAAAAACATGGAAGTTTTTGCAGAATATTTAGCGAATATAGATAACCCGATCCATCGGGCTAGAACCGAAGAGGTTTTGGCTTGGATAGCTGCGAAATTTCCAAATTTAATGCCAAAAATCGCTTGGAATCAGCCTATGTTTACCGATCACGACACCTTCATTATTGGCTTTAGCATAGCTAAGCAACATATGGCTGTGGCCCCTGAAAAGGCAGGCATTAATCATTTTTCTGATGCCATTGTGCAAGCTGGCTATGATCACACCAGTCAGTTGATGCGTATCAAATGGGATAGTCCTGTTGATTTCTCATTACTGGAGGAAATGATTGAGTTTAATATTTTGGATAAGGCGGATTGTTCGACTTTTTGGCGGAAATGAAAAATAGGGCCACCTCTGATACGGGTTCGTCTCGGGTACGTTTGCAAGCAAAATAAATGTCCAATGCAATTCAGGGCTGATGCCGCTTAACAACTTTTATTTATTGTTCGGTCTACTTGACGGGGTGCAGTTCACATTTCTGTTGTTGATAACCCTCTTTGAAAAACATGTATTAAATAAGATCAGATTTTTGAAGCAGTCGTTGAACGATTAAGGCAACTTCAGCTCTTGTAATGTCCTGCTTCGGTGCAAGCCTTGCACCCGGCATTCCAGTAACGATACCAGCCTGCAAGGAGTCTGCGATGCTGTTCAGCGCCCAATCGGAGGCTGCTGCTGCTGCATCTTTGTACGGATGAATGATCTCATCTGTCGACTTGGCAGCAAGTTTGTCTTTTAATTCAGTGATTTTCATCGCCTTGGCTATGATCACTGGATCAAACCATCTAAGCGTGTTGCTTGGAGACGGCAATGGGGAATTTCAGATAGAAGATCATTCAGTTGATGATAATCGAATCTCCTCACCCAATTCCATCGTTTCAGGTCATTTTAATGATGATGACAAGATCGATCTGGCTATAGCTAACAAGGGAACGAAGAAAGTATATATTTTGTATGGACAAGGGGATGGAACATTTACCACTGGTGACGAATATGGGGGCATCAACGAACCAAGCGCGCTTGCTACAGGTGATTTTAATCGTGATGGATAGGCTGATATAGCGGTTGCTAATAATGGTCCGTCAGAATATTCACTTCATATTCTCTTTGGTGATCAAACGGGCACATTTCGAGAGGAAACGATTTCTACATTTTCGAATCAGTTTTTTTCACTAGCAGTTGGTGATTTTAACGGTGATAAGAAGTTGCTTGATTCTGCCGCTACAATCCAAAATGTGACTTTGGCTGCTCCAGCGATTAATTTTGAAATTATAGCTATGTATGGAGATCGTACCATTAAGATCGATCGATTCGATCGTTATGTGTCACGTGAGATTGTATTGCCGAGTTTAATCGATCCCACTCAAATAACAACTGCCGTTGTATTAAATGAAGATGGAACAATATCCCACATCCCAACAAATGTCTTTACAAAAGACGGCAAACTACATGCCGTAATGAATAGCTTAACGATTAGTACCTATTCAATTATATGGAACTCGAAGAAATTCGCCGATGTGCAAGGACATTGGAGTCAAAATGATGTCAATAATATGGCTTCGCGCCTCATTGTTGATGGTGTTACAGCAACAACCTTTCAACCTGATCAAGATATCACCCGTGCAGAGTTTCTCGCGATTGTTGTTAGAGCCTTGGGCTTGAAGTCAGTTGAGAAAATTAACTTGCCACAGGATGTGAAGTCCTCAGATTGGTATGCATCTGTTGTACAAACGGCTTTAGCTTATCAACTTGTTCAAGGTTTTGAGGATAATACGTTCAGACCAGATCAGACGATTACAAGGCAAGAAGGAGCTGTGATCTTATCTAGAACGATGGCGATCACTTCGCTTGCGTCGACCGTGACGGATGCCGAAGCGAACCATGCATTAAGTTCGTTTGAGGACAGTCAACAAGTTTCTGGTTGGGCGAAGAAAGCCGTAGCACTTATGGTCATAAACAATATCATGCAAGGCCATAATCAACATCTTACAGCAGCAAGTCACCTATCACGTGCACAAACTGCTGCAATTGTAACAAGATTCTTACAGCAAGCAATGTTAATTAATGAGTAATGGCATAATGAGAGCCGCGGACTTTTCCCCGGCTTTTAATGGGACGGCGAAACGCCTTCTGAAGACATTCAACTAACAAAGAGAAACTGCCCAAACCTGGCTGTGGCCGGGTCTGGGCAGTTTCTCTTTGTTATAGTTGAAAACGGCTAATCTCATCTGCACGTCTCCTATGGGGATATTACATTACCCCAATTTATCTAGCATTCGACGGGTGGGGCGTTCCATTCATTCACGATATACACGCATCAACTCATTAAGGCTCCACCGATTCGGCTACCTTCATGGCCTCGTCGCCCGAAATCGGACCGGACACGCCATACTGAATGCCGTCAACCACCCAGAACAGCTCCGTGAACTCGGCTTGCTCGAAAATAAAGCCGTCCGCTCCGCCCACTTTGGTCTGTGTGAACAGGTCCGTCGGGAACGCCGCCGGCATGCGGCTCGCGCTGAACGTCACCGTCTTATCACCCGAGCCATATGTGAAGTTTAAATCTCTGAGCGGTTGGTCCTTCATTCCCACGCCGACGATCTCAGCCAGCTTGAAGCCTTCCGGGGCGACTTGAGGAACAAGCACACCGGAACCGAAAGCTGCTTTCGCTGCCTCCGCCGTTCCTAACGGAGTTGTAATCAATTGGGACAACTCCGAACCTGTGGCTCCTCCGTTTCCGGGCAGTACAATTCCGGGCGAATGATCCGCTGGGGTCAAAACTGCGGCGGGCTCTTGCAGCATCGGCAATGCCGTCACTATGACGACTGCCGCGACCAGCGCTGCCGATCCTGCAAGCCAGGCTTTCGGGAGAACGAATCGGCGGCGGCTCCTCTGCTCCGCGGCGGCTTGTTTCCTGATCTTCTGTTTAACGCTATCGCTCAATTCCATTTTAGAAAACAACATATCATCCGACTCCTTTTGCAAATGTTGTCGTAAATTACGCTCCATGTCCGTCATCGGTTGTCTCCTCCTTGCGCATTTCCCGAGCCAACGCCTCGCGCGCCCGGTGCAGTCTGTTTCTCACGGTGCCCTCGGGCGACGACGTCGCTTTCGCAATTTCCCGTGTGTCCAAGTCCAGATAATAATATAAATACAAAGCCTCCTGATACGGCAGAGGCAGACGCAGCATATGCCGCAAAATCTCGCTTTTCTGCAATCTTTTAAGCGCTTCTTCTTCCACGTTGAATATCCGTCCCCGCTCCATCCGGCTGGGATCGGTCGGCTGTTCCGTAAACATCCGCACGCCCATCTTGTCCCGGCAAACGTTGATAGCGATCGTCGTCAACCAGGTTTTAACCGCGCTATCTCCACGAAACGAGTTCCAGTTGCGATAAGCGCGAAGAAATACCTCCTGACTGATATCCTCGGCAAAATGCTGATCGCCGGTATAAAAATAAGCGGTGCGCATGATCGTCGAGCCAAAGCTTTCCATCAGCTGCTCTAGAGCTTGAGAGGGATCTTTCGGGAAATTTTCCTTGTTATTCGAGCCGGCCGGCATCACTGAATTATCACCTCCACCTATTAGACGGCCTGAGCGCATTTTTCGCTGCACTGCGCTTTAAATCTGACAGTCCAATAAAGATTTCGCGAATTTAAGCTTAATTCCCCAAACTCCTTCTAGCTTGAATTTCAAACGATAAAGGCCACATGAACAGTATGCCTGTTGATGCGGCTTTTCGACTTCATCTTTGGTTTAAAAGAACCCCAATATCCGTTTATACTAACACTATTTTCTCTAGATGACCTCTTCGCTGCCAGCGACGTGCTCTACCGGATTAGTCGGTTTCTTTTTCAAAATTAGGAGTTTAGACTCAGCTCACAACAATAAATTACATTAAAGTGGGAATTATTCGACATTATCTCCTACTGAACCTATGGGAAAGAGAGTAAATAGAAGTTTCAAGCTGATATCTGTATATTACTGTCTTTGTTTACGCTTACCTCAGATTTGATCCAATATTCGCCTTAACTTACACTGTAAATTGTTAGTCTATTCATCCAGATAGAAACAAAAAGTTAAATATATTGAATAAAAGGGGATGATAGACTTGTATTCGCATTTAATCAGAACGTAACCTATCGCACTCGTCTACCCTTTATTACTAGCGTTCAGCTTTTTGATTACTTTTAATTTCTAAACGGTAGTGCTTGGAACTAAAATAAAGAACGATTACAAAGGAGAGATTACTATTATACATACTTATTCCCAATTAAAAAAAACGTTGTCCGTCGCTCTAGCCTCGACCTTGCTTTTATCATTAGGTACTTTGTCAAATGGAGCATACGCTTCAGAGAGTGGACAGTCCTTTCCGACGAGTACATCATTCTCAAACCCTGCAACTTCAATATTCGAAGAAAAAATTGTTGTCAAACTTAAACAACAAGCCTTCCTTCCAAGTAAAGAAGGAAAACTTCAATTGCAACAAGAAGTATCGCCGCTATCAGCTGTCCCAGAATTATCGTTTGACCCGCTAATCTCGCAGCAATTCTTACCGTCAGCTAACAAAGGCATTACTGATAGTCCGTTTGAATCCGTATTTGATCGCTATTATTATTCCAAGATTCCTGCTGGCGCTGACGTCGAACAGTTGTTACAAAAGTTGCGAAGCTTGTCGCTCGTTGAGGAAGCGTATTTAAGCAAAAAACCAGAATTAGCCAATGCACCTTTTCCAAACACAACAACTGTCCTTCCAGATAACAATCCACGCTTCTCATTTCAAAGATATGCGCAAGCAGATCCTCTAGGTATTAACGCTCCGTATGCTTGGCAATTTGAAGGTGGCGATGGTAAAGGCACCCAGTGGGCCGATATCGAGTGGAGTTGGGCATTAAATCATGAAGATCTAGCTGCTCATAACATACAGCTTTTGCCAGGTGGCATTAATGATGGAGATGGTAGTCACGGTACGGCTGTACTCGGGGTTGTATCCGCGGTTGACAATGCTATCGGCAATATCGGGCTAGCTAACAAAGCAACGCCCATTGTATCCTCTTTAGTTCGTTCAGGTGGCGCAGCAGAAGCCATTTTAGCGGCCACACAAGTATTATCTCCGGGTGACGTTATTCTGCTTGAAATACAGATCGGTTTTGGCGGTCCTTGGTTACCTATCGAAACACAGCCAGCAGAGTTTGATGCCATCCAATATGCAACAAGCTTAGGTATTGTCGTTGTAGAAGCGGGAGCCAACGGTGGTGCTGATCTCGATCAGTACCAGCATTGGGATAATAAATACATCTACAATCGGGATCTCCCAGATTTCAAAGATTCTGGAGCAATACTTGTAGGAGCGGGATCATCAACTGCGCCTCACTACAGACTCGACTTTAGTAGCCATGGCAATCGAATCGACGTTTTCGGTATTGGTGAGAACGTTGCTACCTTAGGTGCAACAAGTACTGCTTCGACAACTGGTTATACCGACTATTTCAATGGAACATCTTCCGCTTCACCTGTCGTTGTAGGCGCGATTCTACAACTGCAAGGGATTGCTAAGGCTAATTTCGGCGAGCCGTATTCGCCAGCTGAAATTCGTAGAATACTGAGATGGTTACCGTTCAATACCCCGACTTCCGATATGGCTAATGATAGAATCGGCACCCTACCCAATTTGAAACAAATTATATCAAATTTACCTACGCCAGGTGCCGTACCTAACGACACAGAAGCACCACTAGCACCAACCAATCTAGTTGTTAGTACTATCACTGACACAGTTACCTTGAATTGGACAGCTTCTACGGACAATGTTGGATTGATCGGTTATGACATTTATGTGAATAACGATCCATTTGCTATAGCAAGAACGACTAGCAACTCCGCTACGATCAGTGGATTAACAAGTGGTTCATATACATTTACTGTCAAGGCTCGGGATGGCTTTAGTAATTTGTCTACGGAAAATAACTCGGTGACGGTTCAAGTTGACGCTTCCTTTACTCCATGGAGCGCTTCCTCCATTTATGTTCAAGATGACATTGTTTCTTATAACGGAGTGAAGTATAAAGCCAAATGGTGGACGCAAAATCAACCTCCAGATCTGAATAGTAATCTCTACGATGTTTGGACTGTGCTCGGTCCTTACTAAAAAGATTAAAAACTTGATTAAATAATAGAGAGGTAGGGGCATACCAATTCCCAACCTCTCTATTATTATCTTTGATAACCCCATACTTCTGCTCTGTAAGTAAACTCCTATTTTAAAAAATCAATTGTCTTAAATAAAATATTTACATATTCACAATTTACTTATAAAAAAAAGGATCAAGATGCGATGGCGATTACTTTCTATTAGGATGCCTGCCTTATAGCTACCCGGATTACGCATCGTTTTTAGCGTGTTTTTAACCGATACGTGGTCGATTTGTTCTCCCAACTCACCATCTGCCAAAACCTTCAATAGCAACTTGAACATTCGGTGAATTGTCGTACCACTTTGACATTTATATTATGGTGGAGCCTAGGGGGATCGAACTCTTGACCCCATCGCTGCCATCGACGCGCTCTTCCAGCCGAGCTAAGGCCCCTTATTAAATCTTTATGCTGGTACTCAGTATATTCAGGCACTTACCTCTCCCTCACTCTTCCCCCCCGTAATAACCACCTGCACCCCAATCATCACCACTATAACAGCAAGCATCGCAAGTAGCGCAGCCATAAAGCTCCCACTACGATCATAAATCGCCCCAATTAATAATGGCCCCATTGCTCCTATGATGTAGCCGCCACACTGAGACATTGCCGACCATGCTCCTGCTTCCTCTGGCGTATCCGTCTCGACAATCGGCAGCATAAGCGCCAGTGGAAACAACCCGCCCGCCCCAATGCCCAGCAATATTACAGCTGGCAGCATTGGCAGATGGAATAGCAGCATAACAATCCCGATTAGCTCAGACACACTGCAAAGGATCAGATAAAATCTCCGTTTCCCAGACCTAGCTACAAGAAAAGGAATCGTTAACGATACCGGAATTTGAATAATCGTAAAGACGGTAAGGAGCATAGCCGCGCTGGCTGCGCTGTACCCGAAGTTGAGGGCAATCGGTGAAATCCACGCCGTAACCGAATAAAAGACACTGGCCATTAATCCAAAAAATAAGGTCAACATAACCGCTTTTTTATTGCGGATTGGCAGCTTCGAACTAGATCGCACTAAGCCTTCTTTGCTCCCCTTGTTCTCCTTACTCCCCCTGTTTCCAAGAAAAGCCGACCAAACGATTAAGGCCGCCACGCCGAAAATAGCCCAGCATGACAAAGTCAGCGTTAAGCTGTGATTGCTGCGATTGTATAAAGGTATAGCAAAGGCAGAGGCAATGGCTGCCCCTACGGTCATCGAAGCGGAATAAACACTTACTATGCCGGGCTTTGTGGGGAAATACTTTTTAATAAAGCCAGACAGCAGCGGCCCTGCCAAGCTGATCCCGATTCCGCCAACTAGTGCACTTACAACCAATATAAAGACGGAGCTCACGATCCCCCGCAAAGCGGTTGCCCCTGTAATGAGAAATAATGCAATAAAAATAGTTCGCTCAAGCCCTATTCGATCACGCAATGCGGTTGCTGCTGGAGCAAAAATCCCCATGCATAATACAGGCAATGTCGTCAGCAAACTTGCGGTTAGCCCACTCATTGCCAGATCATTTTGCATCGTACGAAGCAAAGGGGCTACCGATGTAATAATCGGTCTTAGATTTAAAGCTGCGATAAATATAGCTAACAGTAAAAAATATTTTTTCATACGTGCTGCCTCTCTCTATTTAGCTTTGTAACACTTCATCAAGTATATGGCGCCACATTTCATTGATCAATCCTATAATTTATATTATTATGATAGTAAAAAACTATCATTCAAAGGAGCCTCTGCATGGACAATCGCAATATACAGTACTTTATGGCCGTATTTGAGCTGCTTCATTTTACGAAGGCTGCCGAAAGGCTTGGCATCTCACAGCCTACATTAAGCCAGCAAATTCGCATCCTTGAAGCTGAGCTCGGCACGCCGCTTTTTGACCGCATCGGTAAAAAGGTTGTGGCAACGGAAGCCGGCAAGCTCCTGTCGCATTACGGGGTTAAGATGCTGCAAGCAGAGCGAGATGCCAAAAATGCGATAAAGGAGCTTCTATCTGGAGAAGGCGGCACTGTCCGTCTGGCCGTGCTGCCCTCGGATTTGGATTTTCAGCTCGTCCCGCTGTTCGTTCCATTTAAGGCGAAGTATCCTCACATCCAGCTGCAGGTTTTCTCGACTATCCATGTCCAAGAAGAAGTGCTTAGCCATAAAGTCGATATCGGTATTGGCCTGCAAGGCCTGCCTGATAAAAGATTAATTCAAATCCCGCTTGGCTCGGAGCCCTATCAGCTCTTCGTTCATGCAGCAAGCGAGCTTGCTAAACGAAAGGAAATTACGCTGCAAGAGCTGGTGCAGCATGCATTAGTTATGTATCCGAAAGGCTTTCTCGGCCGTGATTTAGTGGATGAGGTTTGCATCAAAGAAGGCTTTGAAATAGCTACCGTTATGGAAACCAGTTCGGCCCATTCCTTGCTGCAATTAGTTTCTGCTGGGATAGGCGCTACTATACAGCCGAAAGGCTTGCTTCGTCAATTTCCAGAACGCCTGGACATTGTAGCTATACCCTTTAAAGGTCCTACACCTGTGCGCCATATGGAGCTGATGTATTGTACGGATCGCTTTATTAGCCGCTCGCATCAACAATTAACGGATGGGCTGATTGATTTTTTTCATGGAAAAAATGGCTAGAGCGACTATGCCTTCAGGCAGCCGCAATGATGCAAACAAAAAAGACAGCTGTGCACAAGGGTTGTCCCTTGTTCTAGCTACCTTAAATGAAACGGTTACGATTCGGCACATCACGATTATTCCATCTCCAGCATCTAGCTTAATAAAGGCAATTGGCCTTGCAAATAGGACGATAGCATATGTTTAATAACCGGATCTTCGCCCCCGTCCTGCCTTAAAGCCATACAGATCAAACGAATATCATCGCTTATATACCCGGCGAGATCATGGTTCCCTGTCAAGCGGAATGCTTGCTTAAACGCTTGTTCACGCCCCGCATGTATTTGTTCACTCTCTTCCACATCAGAACCATCAGCATCGAGCTCCCATCGCTTTGAAGCCGTAATCCATTCGTCATCGTTCGCATCACGTATATCTAAATATTGGTCAGCATCCAGTTCAGAAAATGTTTGTTCTGTAAGCAGGCTCCCTGCCTCCAAGCCCTCTAGCAATATATCCAATTGTGATTGACTCACCAAAATCCGCCTCCTAATTAAAGTTCATTCAAAAACTCATGTGAGATTGCAACAACATAAAATAACGGCAAAACAAGTAACAGCTTAACTATAGTAACGCAATTAAAAATCGATTTTGAATAAACCTTCTCGCAAAACACTTTACTTACTTAATATATATTAACCTAAATACTATATTCAAAGGAACACACCTAAGGTCGTGCTCCATACATTTGGCAGGTAGCGAGTATAAGATTATCTGTCAATATTTATAAAATTTGCAATAGTTGCTTCCTAGAGAAAATCACTACAATTCTCTAAGTAACGTTCACAATTTCGAAAAACTTGCCCATTGTGCATTTTTGCATATTGGGCAATAATATTTATGACAGTTGTATAAAATACGCTTTTTCCATGTATACGAATTTACAAAGGAGGTGTAGTCATTGATTGCTAAACAAACCTTGCGTGATAGGAAAAAAGAAGCCACCGCCTCTGCCCTGGCCGAAGCCGCATTCGAGCTCGCGCTTGAAAAAGGTTTGGATGGCTTCGTAGTCGACGACGTCGTGCAGCAGGCCGGATATTCGAGACGCACGTTCGCCAACTATTTTTCCTGCAAAGAAGAAGCCGTTGCTGCCGTCGCTGTCCCAACAACGAGTGTAGAGGAATATGAGAAATTACTTGCGGGCTTGCCACAAGGAGCAACACCGCTTGATGTGTTGTACAGCCTGATGCAGATGCAGTTTACTGCTGAGTTTCTGCTTAAAATACGCAAATTCATCTCCCTTTCGAAGCAGTACCCTACACTTGAGCCGTATATCTTGGGTGTGTTCCGCCGTTTGCAAATGGCAGCTCAGGAAGCATTGGAACCATTCGCCCGCGGACGTTATAAGGACGGTTATACCCATCTTCTAGTCGGCGCCGTTTATGGAGCGTTTGTACCAATACTTGACGGCAGTCTGAACGTCCTGCTTCTGGGCGAGACAGAAGCAGAACCGACAGCTGCGATCCCATTCGATCAATATTTAAATTCGATGTTTGAGTATTTGCGAAAGGGCTTCTAGCCACTACTGACCACTAACCACCATTCATCATGATATAAAGGAGATTAACATCACATGTCAACATTTTTGTACAAGTTAGGAAAATCCGCTTATGACAAGCCATGGCAGTTCCTCATCGGCTGGATCGCCATCCTTGGCGTCGTAATCGCTATGCTCGCAGTCAACGGCATCCATTCCAGCTCAGAAATGAAAATTGCCGGTACAGAATCGCAGAAGGTACTCGATCAACTAACGAAAGAGCTTCCCGAAGCTTCTGGCGGACAAGCCAGTATTGCCTTTACGGTACCAGTTGGTGAACGTTTGGATACACCAGAACGTTTAGCTTTAATCCAGAAGGCTGTTAATGACGTTTATAATGTAGACTATGTCATTAATCCTGCCAAATTGGCTGCGGAAGCTGGTCTTTCGGCTGCTGACAGCAGCCAAATGGGCGCCGCGGCTGCAGGGGCGAGCCAAGAAACACAAGCAGCCCAAGGAACACAAACGAACCAGCCAAGCGCCGCTGAAATACCTCCTTATGGCCCTTTGATGGTAGATGGCGTTCCGGTAATAGGAGTGATGCTCTCATCTGATGGCAGTCTCGCCCTGTTCCAGTTCCAATTCACCGAGCAGCAGGCTTCACTGCCCAAATCCGTACCAGACGCTGTAATCAACGCCGTCGCAGCTGTTGAGCAGAACAATTCCGGCATTACAGCTATACCTAGTGATTCGCTTAAGAGCACGCCAGCCATAGGCTCGACAGAAGCAATCGGGCTTCTCGTTGCAGCCGTTGTGCTCATTATTACGCTTGGCTCTGTTGTTGCTGCGGGTCTGCCGCTGCTTACCGCTCTTTTTGGCGTAGCGATCAGCATTGGAGGCGCGTATGCCCTCTCAAAATTCATTTCGATCAATGACATAACGCCTATTTTGGCGATCATGATTGGACTCGCTGTCGGTATCGACTATTCCCTGTTTATTGTGAATCGTCAGCGCCGCATGATTTTAGACCAAGGCTTAAGTGCGCGTGAAGCTGCGAGCAGAGCTGTAGGTACAGCTGGCAGCGCGGTATTTTTTGCAGGCTTAACGGTTATTATTGCTTTGTTCGGCATGCTCGTTATTGGCATTGAGTTCTTGTCTACGATGGCAATGGTCGCTGGTGTGACGGTTTTCGTCACTGTGCTGCTAGCCCTGACTCTGCTGCCTGCTCTGCTTGGATTCGTAGGTGAACGTATTTGCTCGCCTAAAGTCCGCATGAAAAACAACAGCTCTGACCAGAAAGCTAAGCATGGCTTCTCGATTCGCTGGGTTAAGGGAACGGTGAAATACCGCTGGCTTATTATTATCGGAGTGATCATCGTTCTAGGCACGGCAGCCATTCCGGTTACAAAAATGGAGCTCGGGATTCCCTCTGGCGCCTCGGCAAACCTCGATACGGCTGCAAGGCAAAGTTATGACGCGATTTCCAAAGGATTTGGAGAAGGCTTCAACGGTCCCCTGCTTCTGGTGGGCGAGCCGCAAAATGCCTCCGATACATTTACTCCTGAAAAACTCGGCAATCTCGTCCAAGAGCTTCAAAAGCATGACAATGTTTCACTCGTAACATTGATGGGTGTGAACAAAACGGGCGATATGGCGATTATTAGCCTGATTCCCAAAACAGGCCCAACGGACTTGGCAACGAAGGATCTAGTAAACGATCTGCGTGCCCCAGAATCAAGCATTGCGCAAAATACGGATATTAAGCTGGGCGTGACCGGATTCACCGCTATTAATATTGATATGTCGTCAAAGCTGTCGGAGGCGTTCCCTCTGTATGTGGGCATCATTGTCATTCTGTCCATCATTATTCTGCTGCTTGTGTTTCGCTCGATCATCGTTCCCATTAAAGCGACGGTCGGATTTATTCTCAGCATACTTGCGACGTTCGGCCTTACTACAGCCGTTTACCAGTGGGGATGGATGCATTCACTCTTCGGCTTTGACACAGGCGGCCCGCTGCTCAGCTTTATGCCTATTCTTGTCACTGGTATTCTTTACGGACTGGCGATGGATTATCAGGTCTTCCTAGTAAGCTCTATGCGTGAGTCTTACGTGCATGGTCATAGAGGAACCGACAGTGTCGTTCACGGCTATGATCTAGCAAGCCGCATCGTTCTAGCCGCTGCTGTCATTATGGTATCCGTCTTTGCCGGATTCATTTTCGCACCTGATGCCATGATCAAACAGATCGGCTTCGCGCTGGCTATAGGCATCCTTATCGATGCTTTCATTGTCCGTATGACACTGGTTCCAGCCGTCATGGCTGTCTTCGGAGACAAAGCTTGGTGGCTGCCAAAATGGTTAGACCGCATTCTGCCTAACCTCGATGTCGAGGGTGACAAGCTGATTACCGCACTGAATGCTCAGGGCAGCATCGACAGCAAAAAGAAGGCGAACAAGCCCGCATAACGTTCAACATTTTCACTCTATCTATATTGAAATTTCGTTTATAAAAGGAGGGTGAAGCTTGCGCCACACCCTCCCCACGGCATTCCGCCAATAAAGCAAAAGAACCACGTCATAGGATGTGGTTCTTTTGCTTTATTGATTTAATGATTCGGATTCAAAAACAACCGTTGGCGCCCCACTCTTCATTCGCAACGTAAAGTACGCGGGACCTAGCGGCGAAGGCTGGACTTCTCCGCCGGTTATGCTGCAGGCTCCCGCCCAATCCGGCAGCTTGACGATTATGTCGGTATCCCTATCTGCCGTCAACTCTGCTCTGAACGAACCCGTTTCTTGATTCCACGATAGCGCCACTTTGCCTGTGTGGAATCTCCAATCGGCCAGACGCCCCCGCTTCCAACGCTTCGGCAGCGCCGGCAGCAATTTAATGAGTTTGTCGGATACCTGAAGCAGCTGCTCCTGCACAGCATTCACCCACCCCATATTGGCATCCAATTGCACCGGAGCCGTAGGCATTTGCATCGATAAGCCCATTCCCCGCCAGTCGTTATGGAGCGTGAACAGATTAGGCAGCAGACTCGATCTGGAGAGGATATCCAGACAATTCAAGGAGCTGTCCCCATCTCCAAAACGAGCATAAATAGCAGCCATATGAGCTAGCGACCACCCGCTTTGGGCTCCAATCTCGCGCCGCTGCACAGCCTTTTCAAACGCGCCGAACAAGGTAGGATCACTCTCTTGCGTTAATTCCTGCCCAGGGAAAACGGGGTACAGATGAGATAGATGACGGTGCGCATACCGATCCTGAAAAGCAGGATGGAGCCACTCTCTGACCGCGCCATCCTTATTCAGCCGATACGCGGGTAATCGCTTCAGCATGCGGCTCCATTCCTTCTCTGCCTCCGGATCGCCGCCCACCTTCCGATTCGCTGCTATTAGGTGCTGCAAAAGCTCTTTCAGAATGGCAACATCCATCGTCGCATTGATCGCCGTAGGCATCGGGTGCGCAAGCGGTTTGCCATCAGCCGGCATGAAGTTGAGCGGAGTATTTTCCGGCGATACAGAGGGATATATTTTGTAAAAGCCGTCCGCGTCCGTAACCAAGAAGTCCTCGTAAAAAAGCAACGCCTCGAGCATGAACGGCAGCGCTGTCTCCTGCAGAAATTGAACATCTCCGGTAAAACGGAAATGCTCATAATAGTGCCGGGCCAGCCAACCAGCTGCGCCGATCCAATTCAGAATGACAGGCACTATCTGATTAGGAACGCCGATGCCCGGCGTGGAGCCTGCTGGGATATAAATACCGCGGCAGCCGTACAGCTTGCTTGCATTTTCACGAAAGTCTTCCATTAATCCCTCATAGTAACGGAATAAGGAAGGGACCAGTTCGCCCAGACCTCCAACATGCGCATGCCAATACATCATCTGGATGTTCTCGTTCGCCATGTTATGGCACCATACCAGCCTATAATCGCCTCCCCACAGCCCATACAGGCCGAAAGGCTCCGCCTCTTCCGCAGATGAGGTACCGCTTAAGAACAAATAACGGCCATAGGCCCACATCTTGCGAACAAGTGCCGGCGGCGCCTCCCCCTCATACGCATCCAACAGCAGCCGCTCATTAGATCGCAAATCATCTTCCGCGTCATTGAGCTCCAGCGAGGCTGAATGGTATAACGGCCGATGCAGGGCGATATGGCGCTCAAGCAGTATTTCGTAGGAGGAATCGACAACAAGCTCGGCCAGTTCCTGCTTCAGCCGCTCCCATTCCTTGGAGCGCTCGCCCAGGACGAACAGCTTCACAAGCACCAGCAGCCGCCTCGCTCCCTCGAAGCGGATGACGCTTCCCGCCGCTTCCATGCTGCCGCCCTCCGGAATGACCAACATGACCGCTCCGAAATCTGTTCCATCGTCATTCGTTCCGGCAAACCAGACGTAAGCATCGCCTGCTCCTGTTTCAATCGATTGCTCGAGCTCCTTGAATTCCGGCGTATCCGCCCAGCGATCACTCGGGTGAAGATCAAGACCGATCTCACCCGATACGCTCTCTTCCTCATATCCTCCAAGCTCATAGACAACCGAATCGTCAGCGCGCGAAACGAACAGCCTCCGACGATACTGGCTCGGCCCGTCCGTCCAGCCTACCGTTATTTCTCCGGTATCCAACTCAAGCATCCTGCTGTACCCGCGAAAGGCATTGCTGCAGGGCATGACAAGCCGGATCGCAGCCAGCGGAAATCTGGAAGCGAGCTTCGTCCCGTAACCGCGCTCCTTTAAAGCATCCGCGAGCTGCCAGCTTGCCTCTGCATATCGCTCTGCGTCCATCAGCCTGCGGGTCTGGGCTAGGGTATCGCTTACATCCGGCAGCTCATCCTTGCGCCCCCAATGCCATAGTCGGGCATGGTTAAGCAGCACCGTCTCCTCCTGTACGCCGCCGAATACGGATGCGCCAATGACGCCGTTGCCCGAGGGAAGCGCTTCGCGCCACATATTCCGCCACCATGACGCGGGATAACTCATCAAAAGCTTATCGGCGCTTCGCTTGTCTTTTTGCTGCCGCATCCGTATCCTTCCTCCTTCGCTTGATCCTCTTCCTGCCATCTCGTTAAATAATGGCAGTATCCGACTGCCTGCGAAGCCGCTCCAGCTCAACGCTTGCCAGCAGAAGCGGGGCAACGCCCATTAGTACATCGCTGACGACCTGCTCGCTCATATAATATTCATAGGAGCCGTCGCGATACTTGCGCCCGCCCAAGCCTGCCCCGTTACAAATGCTGTGGAGATGAACGCCATGCTCATCCTCGGTTACGAAGCGCTCAAGAATTCCATCATATGCGAGCTCCACTGCCTGCCTGTCAATCTCAGCCAAATAACCGAGCCGAATGCCCTTAGCCAGCGCATACGTCAACATACACGAGCCCGACGACTCCAAATAGTTTCCTTGGCGGCCGTTGCAGTCCAGCAACTGGTACCACACGCCGCTCTCCTGATCCTGAACGCGCAGCAAGGCATTCGCCATCCGCTCAAAAATCCCCATCAGCTGGCCGCGTTTCGGATGATGAACGGGAAAATGCTCAAGCGAGTCTACGAGCGCCATGGCGTACCAGCCCATCCCGCGTCCCCACACATGCCGGGAGCGGCCCGTGGCGGCATCGCACCAGCGCTGTTCCCTGCTCTCGTCCCATGCGTGATGCAGCAATCCCGTTTGGGGGTTGCGCGTGCGCCGTTCGATCAACAGCAGCTGATGCGCCGCTTCATCGAACCAACCGCTCTCGCCAAAGGTGTTGGCAAATTCCGCCATAAACGGAGAAGACATGTATAGACCATCCAGCCACATTTGGAAGGGATATATTTTTTTATGCCAATATCCGCCTTCATCCGTACGGGGCTGCCCAATCAATTGGGTAATGAGAAGCCGCGCCGCTTGCTCATACTTAGAATCTCCTCCCTCTCTCCATAGTCTCAGCAGGTTTTTGCCTTTATTAATATGGTCGAGATTGTAATCCTCCAGCGTATAGCCGCGAATGGAGCCGTCCACTTGGATGAAAACATCCATATGACGCTTCACTGTTGCTTGGTATTCAGATTCTTCGGTCCAATCGCCGAGCCTCCCGATCGCCGTCAGCGCCATCCCGGCCACATAGCCCCACTTATTAGCAATATTCGGGTGATAGCCGTCGTCGCTTTGGGACAATATCGTTCTGGCGACCCGAACGGATATACGTTCTGCATTAAGCATTTCAGTTGCAGCACTCATCAGCTTCTCCTCCTTTTGGTTACTTTGCCAGCAACGGTAAAGAACTAAAATCTTCTGGAATCTCGACTACATACAAATTGCCATATCCGTTCTTATCGCTTGTGAAGAGCAGCCTTTTTCCGTCCGCATTGAAACGCGGGTGGGCATGCACCTTCTGCGAATGAAAGCTGCAGCGCAGCTCGCACAGAATACGCGGGCCTTCGTACGCGCCGTCGATCTTGCGCCATAGGCTAAGCGTCTTGACCGCTCCCTTGCCATCAACGATGGCTTGCCCCAATCCGTCCGCGTAGCCATGCCAAGTATCGAAGCCGAACTCCGTCTCTTCCATGCCTGTATTGTCATAACGAATATTGCCAAAAAAATTGGTACCGTCCACTCGGAATCCATGATAGCCAACCGTTACGCCATCCGGATAAAAAAATTCATGCCCAACCTTCTCGCCTTCCTCCAGACGCTCCCTGATCTTCCAAGCATGACCCGTGCGCAGGTCCAGCCCCCAGATACGATGGTCTACCAAATGCCATGGGCCTTCGTGGCAAAAGGTCATCAGCCAAGGCTCCTTTGGGGATGTATTGATATGGGTAATGAATCGGTTCGCTTCATATACCTTCTCTCCGCCGCCGATCTGCGCATCAATACGTACGATCATGCTGTGGGGCGCGGCCTCCATCAACTCCCGATGGCCGACATAGCCGTTGCCTAGATCGAGCCGGATGCGAAACGACAGATCCTCCTGTACGCAGGTCATAATGAATCGGCCGTCGGCTGTCGCGTTCGCATTGCCCAGATGATAGCCCTCCGGTGCTTCGTAGATCAGCTTCTCTTCAAGCGATTCCAGGTCCAGACGAATAAGGCTTCGTCCCATCTTCACGAACGCCGCGCTCCCGTCAGGCAGCAGGCAAGCATCCAATTGATCCACATCGTTGTAATCCGTCAGCTGGGTTATCAAACCGCTCTCCACATGCAAGCTGTACAGGTTCGCGCAATTTTCCCTGTCCGAGATGAACAACAGCCGTTGTTCTCCGTCATACCAACCGTTTTCCGTAAAATATAAATGATAGCTATGCGCCTTATAATTGGTTAATTGCGTTACTTCAAGGCCTGTTAGCCGATCAGTTTCCGTCTTCCGTTCCGAGGGCCACACGATTCCTTTTGCAGACATGCTCTCGCCTCCTGAATTATAAAAGCTTTAGAAGCCTCTACAGCCAGGGCCTCAGCCCTTCCCATTTCACCGACCAGCTTCCATCCTGCGGGAAGCCCGGATTAAGGGCAGCCGGTGTAGCCGCCGATTGTCCGGCTTCGTTTTCCTTCCAGCCAGCAGCCATCATGGCAACGGCTGTCAGCAGCCCGCCGTTGCCCGGCAGATAAGCGGATAAGCCAGGACGCTGATAATTATGACCGTTGGTTAGGTACGTATTTTTGGACGCATCCATTAAAAGGAAATCAACGGCGAGATCCGCTTCTCCGAGTCTTGCTGCCGTCATTGCACACATCGGGAAATCCCAGCCCCATGCCGATTCCCAGATCCATACTTCCTTCACCTTCAGCAGTGTATTCAGCATGACCTTGCGGTCGATTAACGCGCCCGGCAAAACGCCGAGTGCTCCCAGCATGGACGGATGGTCGCGATTTTTCGTCAGAAATGTTTCAAGGCACTGCTCATGGGCAAGGTATACGCCCTCCGCCTGCGGAGGCTCAGCTAACGAACCGGCAACCTCTGCCCAAAGCGGGTTCACAGGCTGCTGCATGCGTTCTGCCCAACAAATCGCAATTTCCAAGCCATACTTCCAGTATTCCAGCTCGTAAGGCGGATTTTTGCTGTCCTGCATCGAATGGCATTCCTGTGCCGGAATAAGGGGCGGCCCCAGATCATAAACCCGCTTCTCATCATTCCAGTGAGCGAAGGAAACCATGAAATCAGCCGCTTCGAACACGATGCTGCGGAACCGCTCCAGAGTATCGCTCGACGGATCCGCCTGATAGCAGAGCTCGGCAAGCGTCATTGGATGCGGCTGCTGCCAGATTAGCCCGTTTGCAACCGGCGATGGGCATGGCTTGCCGTCGAAGCCTACCATCTTGGGCCAACGCGCCCCTTCATAGCCTTGAGACTGCGCCAATTCGCGCGCGACCGGTAAGATTTGCGCGTACCAATCCATGCTGTTCAGCAAATAATTCTCTCTGCCCCACAATGGAAAATGAGCCGCATGCCACCAATGCATCTCCAGATGCGACTTGCCAAACCAGCTATTGTACATCAGGCCTGTTTCTTGCGGCGGCAGCGAGCCTCCACTGTGCAGCGCAAGCAAAAATTGCGACAATACGACGCGTCTCTCCAGCTCATAGGCTCTTGGATCGGCGCTTCCGGAGAAGTCGATTGCCGCGCCGCTCATCCAGAACGATTCCCAATGACGCGCGCTCGCGGACTTGATCGCTTCGACCTCTTCCGTCTGCGCCGACTCCTGCGCGAAGCCGATGGAAAATTCCAGCAATTCTCCGCCCGGGTCCGGCAGCAGCGTAAATTCGTGTACACCGGTCCGCTTCAGTGCCCCGGCGCTCCAAGACCAGTTGACCTCATAGCGGTCCTCGTCCATGCTTCTCACGATATTTGCCCTATTCGCGCCTGACTCGCCCAGTTCCGTAAGATGCCTGTCATCATTGCCCAGATCCGGGAATACGGCCTTGGCCCATGTGGCAGATATCATATCAGGCGCTGGAAAACGGATGAAAACCTGCAGCCTTCCCTGTTCAATTAGCGGCGAAGCGACGCTTACCCCAATCGCATCAATCGTCGGATGGCAAGCGGTCATGACATGAACCGGCACGCCGCTCACTGCGAATTCGCTTGTCAAAATGCCTGTCCATAGATTCATTTTTTGGGTCATATTCGTTATATCCTCGGCCTTTGCTTCTTCACCCGATTCTGATAAAAATCGAAACGAAATGCGGCCAAGCTGAAGGCGATGGGGGTTTTGTCGCAGCCAGTGGTACGCCTCTGGCTTGTCGCCCGGTTTCATCGCATACCCAACCGCCCTGCCGTACGTATCGTAGGCCTGGTACGCGGCATCGCTCTCGGTGAATCGTCCCGAGCTGCCTGTATAATGCCATCCCCAATTGGACTGCGTGCCCAGCGGCACCTCATATTGATTCGGAAAAGTCTGCAGGCCGGTAATATCGGCGCTGAAGGCAAACTCGCCATTGCCTACGGAAAACGGGGACACCGGGTCCCATTTATTCAACTCCGGTTGATGGCGTTCCACGATCTGTCGTCTGTCCATTGGCTCCTCCTATTTGCTAGAACCCAGAGGCTGCGCAGCCTATAATCATTCGAACGGGAAATCCATCCGGGTTCTCATCATATCCCGGTACTTTCCCGGGGTAATATCCTTGAATTTGCGAAAGCTGCGAATAAAGCTATTCTCATGTTGATAGCCAACCATCAGCCCGATATCCGAAATACGGTCATCCGTCTTTAACAGCAGCTCACTCGCCCGCTCGATACGAAGACGAGTCAAATAGTTATAGATCGTTTCTCCCGTTTCTTGTTTGAACAGCTGGCTGGCAAGACTGCTGCTAACGCCAATCGCCTCAGCTACCTCCGGTATGCCTATGGGCTCGTTAAGATTTTGCTTCAAGTAGTCGACCATCCGTTGGCACATGATAAAGTCCTTGCTCTCGGCCAAACGGCGGAAGCGCTGCGCCAGCACGGCAGCCCTGCTCTCCAGTTTATCTTTGATATCCTCCAAGCGAAGGGTATCTATTCGAACATACGTTTGAAAATAAGAGCCTTCCGAGGCTGGGCGTATTTGCTCGATCCTCTCGATGGCCGACTGCAGGAAGGATACGGCCACCGATGGGTACCCGTATTGACAGCGGATATTATCGGTCATTCGAACGACTGCTTCCAGAGAACTCGGCTCATCGCCCATTTCTATAGCGCCAATCAATTCATCCAGCGCGCTTTCAAACTGCAGCGGTTCGTTCACTTCATGCCCGGACACCTCTTGGAACGTGATGACCTGTCCATAGCCTTGGTACAGCCGGTATGTAAGCGCATTCTCCGCTTCCAGCATCACTTGCTTTAATTTTGCAATATCCGTCTGCGTGTTGCTGACCCCAGCCGATACGCTGAATTTCAATAAGCGTGACACTACCTCTAGCGATTCAGCCAGCTTGCTCTCGCATCGCTGCCCTTCTACACGCGGCTGCAGCAAGATGGCTGTCTTATCCGTTCCGAAATCGGCGCATACGATTCGCCACTGCGGCTCGAACAGTTCAGCCACAATATTGGCCAATGCGAATTTTAACAGGGAATGATCGCCGCCGGTAAATGTGCGAGACCATTCCTCATAACGGTCAATCGATAGAACGGCCACCGTCACCGGCGCCTCCGTCCATTCGCCAAAATAACGGTTCCATTTCTCTTCAATGTCCCGCTTCCCGCTAAGATTGCCGGAATAAATATCAGTAAGCAGCTTCGAGGCAGCCTCCGACATCGACTCCCGGACAAGCTGAGCCAGATGCGCATGATTGGTAAGCAATTCACCAGCAAGCTTCTCTAGATCCATGCCCTCCGATCCGCTCTTTTTGCGGTCATACCTGCTGAACAGCTGCTTGAGCCTGCGCACGGGACGGAAAGCCGCCGCATTAATATAGAAAATCGTTAACCCACCAAGCCCGAGAGCCGCAATGGATACTAAAAGAACCACCTTCGCCACCCGCTTGGACTTAGCCAGCAGGCTGTCCTGCTCAACAATAGACACATAGCTCCATCCCGTTACAGGCGATTTGAGCTGATTAATAAGCAATTGGCGATTCTGAATGGTGATATCCCCGCCATCGTCCTCTTTCAACGACTCAATCGCATGGTTTACCGACTCTTGATTAAACTCATAGTTCGAAACGGAGTAGAGCAGCTCGTCATGCTCGTCAATAATATAGCGCATCCGGTTCAAATTGTTCATGATTGGCGGATTCAGCTTCGCGAATAACTCGTCATTTTTAAGATTGACAGCTACGATTCCTTTGAACTCTCCTTGAATCATGATCTTACGGAACAGCGTAACGCTTGAGCCTTTAGCTCCTGCCCCTTCAGGCACCATCCTTTTCTTAATGAGCGTCGTCCTCTCTCCGAATTCAGAAGCTACGCCGGTCCAGTCGGAATCGTCGAATGTCAGCCTATTGGAGCTGAAGCCCTGCGGAATGGCCAGGAAGCTTTCCCGGGTAAGATCATAAACATAAATGCTTTTAATATATTTGGAATTGCTGATTAATGTCGATAGAAACTGGTAGGCCTCCGTAATATTCGTATATGAGCCCTGTGATTTGCTGGTCAAAAACTTGTAAACATTATCATTCAAAGCGACTTGAATCGCGACCTTGTCGCTCTCGCTGATCAACTCGTCGATCACGTTCATATCGAGCTTCAGCATTTGGCGCTGCAATTCGCTGAGCTCTTCCTGCATCACCGATTTAGACGTGTTGTACGAGGTCAAGCTTACAGCCAGAATAATGAGAAAGACGGAAACGGTCAAAATCAGCACGAGCCTAACTTGGGTATGTGCCAGATTATATTTCAACCATTTCTTGATAGACTGCGTCACGATAAATCCCACCTTATGCCGAGGATCCTTCTATTATAACGTGATCCTGCTCTCGCAACATACTCAGCCCGATCTTCTTACTCACACTCCAAAGCCCCTCAAGCCTTTTCTTTCAACCATTCTTTCATTCGCTGCGTTTCAATGCCGGCAAGCAGTACGATGCCGATGCCATGCGTATCATTCAAATTCCAGCCTAATTCATGCTTATAGTAAGCATGGGAATAGGACCAGCTGGAGCCTTTGCATACCCCGTACAGATTCCCTCGTTTGTCGATGGCCCGCTCGCATAATCCCTGCCAGCCGGTCAGCGCCGCCCTGATGTACGGCTCCGGATTTTCGAGCCAGCTATGGCGAATCCCGAGCGCAAAGCCGTAAATGAACATCGAGGTACACGAGGATTCCTCATATGACTCCGCATCGACCAATACTTGATGCCATAGGCCATGCTTGCCCTGCAGCCTGCGGTATCCTTCGGCCAAATCCCGATAGAAAGCGAGTATGGACGGGTAGCTCTCATGCGTCCTTGGCAATACTTCGAGCAATACGGCCAGCGAGAAAAATACCCAGCCGTTGCCCCTGCCCCAGACCGTCCCAGACGGCTTGCTATTGCGAACATCATACACATGAGACATGACCTGCCGATCCGCCATGTACAAATACTTCTTATAAAGCAGAAGCTGCCCCGCGGCTTCATCCATATAGCTCGCATCGCCGGTAAGCTCGGCATACCTGCATAGGAAAGGAACGCTCATGTACATATCGTCGCACCACATCGTGTTATGCATACTCGGGGAGACGCCGACTTTGCGATATAGCGCGCCGTCTTCCATGCGGTCCTGCACGTTCATAATGTAATGGGCAATATCATCCGCCACCGCACGCGAGCCTTCAATCAAGCGGTCGCGTTCTGCCATAATGGCTAGCGCCCCAAAGGAGCCGCAGTCATCAAGACTGTCGATATGCGACAGCTGGTTGTTTAAGCCTGCTGCTCCGAAGCGCTCGCGGTCCCACAGCGAGTAGGCATAAGTCGATGTCGCGAACTCGACATGGCCCGCAACGTAATCCGCCAAATCTTCACGCTCAAGCAGCCGGCTTGAACCTAGCAGTCCTGACAGCGTAACGCCAAGCGGATAATTCCAACGGCCGTAAAGCTCATTTTCGAGAAATGGGCGTACATGCGCTCCCGGCTGATCCGTCGTCCAGAAAACGTTCGTGAAGCGGTCGGCCGACACCTTGCCCGGTGCCAGATAATCGGCCGAATCCATATTCGCTTCCGGTGAGAGCGGACCCAGCAGCAGCCATTTCCCTTTATAGCCATGCACGCGCCGCCCGAGAACCAGTTCAACGTTAGGCGATGCAATGTCCTCAAGCTGAAAACCCCATCCTTGCCCATCGCATCGGCAATGGGCGATTAGGTCGCCGCTCCCCGGGTCTGCACCCAATTCGAGGGAGAAGTCTCCCGCTTCTCGAACCGCGTATACTTCTTTTCCCTGCCATATAAACTGTAATGGACCGTATGCGGTTCCTGAGATCGTGACTGGCTGCTTAGAGACGGTACGGTTGGCGATCGTCGTCCATGCATAAGCGGAATAGCCAGGCTGCATGCCATATAAAAGATCCAACCGCCCTTTCCCCTCTTCTCGTGCAGGCAGCCATTCCGCTCCAGTAGCTGCTTCCGTCTGATTCGTGCCCGGGATGCGATTAATCGGATGGGCCGACGGCGCCGTATAGATCCAGCCTTCCTCCCCGTCCCGCTCATCGGATGGAGCCAGAAAGTGAAAAGGCTTATTTTTGCGGCTGCCTGTTCCGAACGCCGCTCCGCAGTTTCCTTCCTGTCCCACCCCCAGCTCCAGAACAAAGTGATTCCATCCCCGCAGCAGATTTATCTTTAGCTTTATCGGCAGTACGACTGAAGTCGGATCCGCTTCGGACATCTCCTCCTCCGGTGACGAGCCAAAGCGCTGATCCCCATTGTGATGCAGCTTCACTTGCCCGTAGCAGCGAAGATGGAAGATGAACTCCTGCGGCTGATCGATCCAGAGCTTTGCCCAAGCGTAAACCCGCAGGCCTGCTTCCATTTCCTTAAACATGCTTCTCAGCGGAAATTCATATAAGTGGTCCGCTCCCTTGCGGACCGCGCTGGCCCGAGTCACCCGGTACACAGGGCCATGAGGCGGATTATCGCCGACATACCGCTGCGCAATAACCTTGAGCACATGCGGAATGCTTCCGCCCTCCGTCTGCGCGGCCATGCTTTCCATCGAATCGACATACCCGCTTAGGTTAGCTGCCATTACCCTCCTCCTCTCTGGCCGTTTAGGCTCTTTGGACGCTCCTGCAATTCGCTGCCAGGGCTGCCGGTACCGCTTTCCAGCACTTCCTCGATCGTAACCAGGCGATGCTCCTTTACCGAGCGCCAGACCGCTTCGCCCGTCGCCACCGAATAAGCGCCGTCAACCGCACCCGATAAGATGCGGAACGGCCGTCTACGGTCCTCGCCCATGAATAAGTCTTCCAGCAGCAGCGGATCGCCCCCGCCATGTCCGCCTTCCCGGTGCACGACATGTATCGTTTCCTTTGAGCCGAACAATGGAAAGTAGTCGATCGTTTGGACAGGCGTAGGGAATGGCGTTCTGCCAGGCATATGATATTCCACCGTCTCGAGCCTTCCTTTCGTCCCGTTAATGGCTAGCCGATAACCTTCATAAGGCAGCGAGAAGTTGACGGAATAACTGAGCAGCGCGCCGCCGCTGTATTTCACGGTCGCGGCGTACGTATCTTCAATTTCTATTTCTGAATCGAAAATGCAGCGGTCCGGACGGTAATCCGAATAGGGAAACGCCGATGTCTTCCCTGTATCAAGAGACCCGAGATGATCATCCGGCACTTTAAGATTCCGGCTGCGGGCATTCCACCGCGAGTAATACGAGCAGTCCTCGGTATGAGAGCAGGTGCTGCAAAATCTGCCGTCCTCCTTCCTCGGATTCGCCTCGCCTTGGGCGCCATAATAATTCAAAGCACCAAAGGAAAATACTTCTACCGGCTTCTGATCAATCCACCAGTTGACCAAATCGAAATGATGTGTGCTCTTGTGTACGGACAAACCGCCCGACAGCTTGCGTTCCCGGTTCCACCTTTTGAAGTAGCTCGAGCCGTGATACGTATCCAAGTACCAGTTCAAGTCAATCGATGTTATTCTGCCAAGCTTCCCTTCCTGCACAATCTCCTTAATCTTCGTATGAATCGGGGCATAGCGGTAATTGAAGGTCACGATAACCGAGCCCTTGCTCGCCTTCTCTGCTTCAATAACGCGCTTGCTGTCTTCTCCCGTTGTCACCATTGGTTTCTCTGTAATGGCATCCAGATCATGCTTTAGAGCGGCAATCAGGTACTGCGCATGCGTGTCGTCGCGGCCTGCAACGATAATCACGTCAGGCTTCGTTTCAGCGACCATTCGATCAAACTCGTTCTCGCCGTAGGTTCTTATGTCGGCATGCTCCGGATATCTCGAACGGTACAGCTCAAAGCGCTTGGGATCTCGGTCAAGCAGGCCGACAAGCTCGCAGCCTCCAGCGAAAGTGGTCAGGATAGGCTTGGCGAACATGCCCAGCGCACGTCCGCTCACGCCGCAAATGGCGTATCGTTTTCTCATCTTATCCAGTCCTTTCTTGCATTTACGCGATCATGAAGACTTCCGCATACCGCTTATTCCTTCACTTTGGCATACCATTCTTGGACGCGCTTGGTGACGGCCTCGCCTCCGGCTTTATTCCAACGCTCCACGAACTCTTCAAATTTCTCTATTGGCCATTCGCCAATGACGATTTTCGTCAGATATTCTTGAAAAAGCTTATGAGATTGGATATCCGGGAAGCCTTCGTACACCGTATTCGGCAATCCGTCGCCGGCGATTCGACGCGCATCGGACGTGCTGACCGCGAAGACATCCTGCACCATCTTCTGCATGTCTTCTGGAATCGTCTCCTTGATCCTTACATCCATATCTTCCTTGGTCGTCAGATTGCGCATCCCAAGCGCGATAGGCCGGCTGTCCTCTGGCGGCAATATGACCTTCTTGCCGTTTACGACTTCATGCTGCTGGCCCTCTATGCCAAAGCGAATAAATTCATCGTTGCTTTGGTCATAGAAAAAATCGAGCAGCTTAAGAGAATATTCGGCTTTATCCTTTGCAGCAGTCGGAATCATCCACTCCGGCTCGCCCATGCTCTTCTGCGTCACAAAGCCTTCAAAACCTTCGGCCTTAGGTACCGGCATGCCGACTACGTAAGCATCGGGCGCTCCTTTGAGCATCGCAGTATAGCGTTCGCGGAGATTGGCTGGAAGGTGATACCAGCTGCCGACCAGGTTATTGTTGATTTTGGCCTGCCAAACATCGCCTTTGTTCAGAAACGTCTCATTGTCTAATAGCTTCTCTTCATATAACTCACGAATATATGCGATAGCAGCCTTCATATTTTTCGTAACGCCAGCGTATTGAATCTCTCCTTCATAGATATCCCATTCCGGTACGCCTTCCCACATCGCGACACCATACATGCCGAACAGGTGGTCCATCCACTTGCCAAACTCGCGGCCCGACGTAGGCAGCTCATCCGCCTTGCCATTGCCGTTCGGGTCCTTGTCCCGGAATGCCCGCAGAACCTCTTTATACTCCTCTGTTGTTTTCGGCATAGACAATCCCACCTTATCCAGCCAGTCCTGACGAATCATCGGCGCCCGCTCGGGTACGAGAAACACCTTAGGCACATAATAAATATGGCCGTCTGGGGAAGCTGACCGCACGATATCCCATGCTTCTTCCGGAATGTTCTTCCATACATTAGGTGCATACTTCGGCAGCAAATCATCGAGTGGCAGAGCGCCGCCCTGCTTGATTAACGTCTGCTCGATGCCTCCAATCGGACGGAGAATGTCCGGCAGATCATCGGACGCAATCATCAAATTCAGAAATTCCGTTGGCTCCGAGCCTGGTGCCGTCGTCAGCAGTTCGTATACGACCCCCGTCTTCTCCTCCACATATTTCACATGCTCATTATCTTTGCCCGGAATGGTTCCTACGCCCATATGGCTTTTGAATACTTTCACCGTAACGGGCGTATTCTTCTCCGCATCATTCACGGAAGCTGCAGGCTTCTCTCCATTATTGGAACAGCCCGAGAGAATCGAAACGACCAGCAGCGATACTAAAGCGGATACTCTGGCCGACTTTCCAAAAACATGTTTCATCATGTGTTCAGTTCCCCTTTTAATGGAATTAATGCTATATATCAAGCCGGAAATTCGGCTTCATACCTTCTTTTCTTCCGCCCTAAAACCCATCATTCTTTCAAGGAGCCCAGCATAGAGCCTTTCACAAAATATTTTTGCAAATAAGGATATACTAGAACAATCGGGATCGTAGCGAATAAAATTGTAGCCGCTTTCAACGTTGTCGTATTAAAATCGTAGTCACCCAAAACCAGATTGACTGCGGCAAGCTCCTCCGGAGAGGTCAAATAAGCGCGAAGCTTCGTTTGCAGCGGCCATTTCTCCGGATCGCGGATGAACAGCACCGCCCGCTGAAAGGTATTCCAATAGCCTACCGCATAAAACAGGCTTACGGTGGCAATTACCGGCTTCGAGAGCGGCAAATAAATTCGGAATAAGATGCCGGCCTCATTACAGCCGTCGATCCGTGCGGAATCATCAAGCTCTTTCGGAATACCTGTAAAGAAGGTACGAATAATAATCATGTTGAACGTACCGATCACCCCTGGCAAAATGAGCGACCATAGCGAGTTCATCATACCCAGCTCGCGCACCGTTAGAAAGAACGGGATCATCGGCGCATTGAAGATCATGGTAATGATAATACCGAGCATGATCGGCTTACGGATAAGAAATTGCTTATGCGATAACGGGTAAGCCGTCAGCACCGAGAATAGCATGCTCAGCAAAGTTCCAGCTACCGTTATATAAACGGTGATACCGAACGATCTCCACAGTCCAGTGTTCTGCAAAATATGTGACCAGGATGCCGTCGTGAATTCAACGGGGAACAGAAACACCTGCTTGGAATCCGCCGCGATCGGCGAGCTGAAGGAGACGGCCAGCAGTTGAAGGAGCGGAAGCAGCATCGTGGCAGCCGCAGCGATTAGAAACGCGTAATTGAAAAACTGGAATAATTGATCTCCTGTAGTCTTTCTCATCACCACAACCCCTGTTCTGTTTTTCGAGCCATGCGGTTAAATATCCACAATAACACGAATCCGATGACCGACTGGAATAATCCGATCGCTGTCGTGACGCTGTACTGCCCTTGCAGCACGCCTGCCCGGTATACGTACGTCTCGATGATATCACCGACCGAATACGTCATCGGCGTCAATAAATTATAAATCTGATCAAAGCCAAGCTCCAAAAAATTCCCAATATTCAATAGGAACAGTACCAGTATCGTCGGGAACATGGTAGGCAGCGTAATATGGATCGTCTGCTTCCACCGGTTTGCCCCGTCCATCACAGCCGCTTCATATAAACTTGGATTAATGCCTGCAATCGCGGCCAAGTAGATAATCGTTCCCCAGCCCACATCCTTCCAAATGCCGGAGATAACGACGATAGCTCGAAAATATCGCTGCTCCTGCATGAACAGAATCGTTTCCTGCCCGAACCATCCGCGAAGCATATTGAAGACGCCCTGACTGGACAGCAATTCGAATACGATGCCCCCAACGACGACCCAGGATAGAAAGTGCGGGAGATAAAATAAACTTTGCATGACCCGTTTGGCAAGCATCAGCCTGACTTCATTAAAGAGAAGAGCTAAAATAATCGGTGCCGGGAATCCAAAAACAAGTTGATAAAAGGCGATTGTCGCCGTATTCCTTAATACTAAATAGAAGTCTTCATACGTGAAAATAAATTTGAAGTTGTCGAGCCCAACCCACGAGCTGGACAGGATGCCTTTGAAAATCTGATAATCTTGAAACGCGATCACGCTGCCGGCCAGCGGTAAATATTTAAATACGAGATAATAGATGATGCCAGGCAGTATCATGACGTAAAGCATCCAATACTTTCGCATATTAACGAGATAACGATTCTCCATCAAGTTGAATCCTCCAGTCAATACGCGAGTGGAGCTAGGCTCCAAATGATCCTGCGTATTTGCCATCGTGAACCTCCTTCGCTTCTTGTAACGCCATCTTACCTGTTCAAGTGAAGTTTAAACAATTGATCAATTCAACATGGCACACACAAATCCGCGATCTCGCCCCAATTGGACGAATAGCGCACTCAGACCGCGATAGGTTGATGAACAATTGCGGCTGCCCCACCGTTCAGATGCGCTTCCTCCGGCATGAAAAAAAGCCGCAGCAGCAAGGCTTCAGCGGATTTGTTGATGCTGTGGCGGATTGGTTTGTTGACGCCTTGCGACAATTCCTCATCGTCCCTATGCTTGCTGGACTCAAAGAAGACTGCCGAGATTTTCTCAGCAGTCTTCGCGGATAGACAGCTATCCCTATCCTTTTTTTCTGGCTTGTTTAACGGTTTAAAGCGGGAATTTGCTGTAGTTGAATGATTTGTAAATGGCGAATCTTAATCATAGATCACCTTAAATATTTCAGTGTACCCTCAAAAAAGCTTTATGCCCTCCGAATAGTTGTAGCTGTTGCACACACTACATACTCACGGAGGTAATAAAATGAAAAAATCAGTAATTTTGGCTGGTGTAGTCTCACTTAGCCTAATGGCAACCACTGCTTTTGCCGCACCTGGAAATCAAGGCAAAAACGAAGCAACTATTAAAGTCGAAGCAAAAGGTGCTACTGTGAGCGATTCCGTTTATGGCGACGGAAAGAACGATGGCTCGAAAGGTCTTCAAAATGCGTATGGAAACGTCAAAGATAAACCCGCAGGCGTTCGAATTGCCGAGCTGCTTAAAACAAAATATAACATTGATGTGAATGCCGATACTAGTTTAGCTACACTGGTCAATACATTGGAGAAGGATGGAGAACTAAAAGCTGCAGAAGAAGTGCAAGCCGAGATTGTCTCGCAGGATCCTACCAATATTGAAGAATATAAGAAACTTAGTAAGATAAAAATAAAGCTCGGCAAAAAAAGTGTAAAGGTTTATGTAAATGGCAAAACGCTAAGTACTGAAGTATCTCCCGTTGTTGAGAGCGGACGCACGTTTGTTCCGTTTCGCGCAATCTCCGAGTCGCTGGACGCCGTAGTTACTTATGATAATGTTTCGAAAACGGTGACCGTTACGCGTGACGGTATCGTGGTCAAACTGACGCTAGGCAGTAAAATCGCTACGATTAATGGGAAAGCCGTTACGCTTGACGTTGCCGGTAAAGTTAAAAGCAACAGAGTTTTTGTACCACTAAGGTTTCTTAGCGAAGCACTGAACACCAATGTAACATGGGATAAAGAAACCTCCAGCGCAATTATCATCGATAAAAATACGGAAGCTTGATTATCTAAGCCCTTTAGCTGATTAGTAACCTTTTCAGGAGCCTTATATTCATGTACGAAACGAATCATGGAGTGCCTATGCATCTCTCTTTCGTACGAGAACCAGCGCGACTCCATTCTTAGAGTTACCCCCAAACTCCCGCTGCAGAGTTGCAACCAAACAAAGGATATGTTAAAATTCACTAAACTTAACGATAGGAGCTGAAGAGGATAATGTAGACTTTCTTGCTGAACGTTTGAAGAATAAAACATCATGTTTTGTTCTTTGCGTGCAAGAAAGTTACTTATTCTTTTCACTCAAATATATAGGCTTATTTGGCCCGTAATGGGCTAAATTTGCTGTATTTTTTTGAGCTACAAGAAGGGTAACTTTCTTGTAGCTCTTTTTATTTTTTCAAAAGGGGGAATTTGTCATGTCCTTAATTAAAGTGACGAATCTTACATTTGCCTATGAAGGCAGCTACGATAACATCTTCGATCAGGTTAGCTTTCAAATCGATACCGACTGGAAACTGGGCTTTACGGGAAGGAATGGCCGGGGAAAAACGACCTTTCTTCATTTGCTGCTCGGCAACTATGAATACAATGGCACTATTTCTGCCGATGTCAGCTTTGAATATTTTCCATTCCCTATCGAAAATAAGGAAAATAATACGGTGGATATCATCGACCACATATGCCCGGACTATCAGCATTGGGAGCTCCTGCGCGAGCTTTCCCTGCTCAAGGTGTCGGAGGACGTTTTATACAGGCCCTTCGACACTTTATCGAACGGCGAACAAACGAAAGTGCAGCTAGCTGCCCTGTTTCTAAAGGAAAACAGCTTTCTGCTCATCGATGAGCCGACGAACCATCTGGACATCCATGCCAGAAAGCTGGTCAGCGATTATTTGAAAGCCAAGAACGGCTTTATTCTCGTATCCCATGACCGGGCATTTCTTGACAACTGCGTGGACCATATTCTGTCGATCAACAAAACCAGCATTGAAATTCAGAGGGGACATTTTTCCGATTGGTGGGAAAACAAACAACGTCAGGACCACTTTGAGATGGCCGAGAACGAGAAGCTGCGCAAGGACGTCAAGCGGCTGAACGAAGCGGCAAAACGAACGAGCAGCTGGTCGCATGAGGTGGAAAAAACGAAAAATGGCACCCGTAATTCTGGCTCCAAGGTCGATAAAGGATACATCGGGCACAAGGCCGCGAAAATGATGAAGCGGTCCAAATCGCTTGAGCACAGGCAGCAATCGGCGATCGACGAAAAATCCCAGCTTCTGAAAAATGTTGAAAGCTCGGAAAGCCTTAAAATTTCGCAATTGGCTTATCACAAGTCCCAGCTAATTGAGCTGGATCACGTCTCGATTCAGTACGGCGAGAAGACGGTTTGCCGCGACGTCAGCTTCACAATCGAGCAAGGTGATCGCATTGCGCTTGCTGGCCTGAACGGCTCCGGAAAATCAAGTCTCCTTAAGCTGATTTATGGCGAGGAAATCCCCTTCTCCGGGACGCTCCGCAAAGGAAGCCAGTTGAAAATTTCCTATGTATCGCAGGACACTGCGCATTTGCGAGGCCATTTGTCAGCTTACGCCGAAGGCCAAGGAATCGACGAGAGCTTGTTCAAAGCGATTTTAAGGAAGCTTGATTTTTCTCGTGTCCAATTCGATAAGGACATAGCCTCCTTCAGCGGCGGCCAAAAGAAGAAGGTACTGATTGCAAAAAGCCTTTGCGAGCCCGCTCACCTGTACATTTGGGACGAACCGCTCAATTTTATTGACATCATTTCCCGGATGCAGATCGAGGAACTGCTGCAGGAGCATTCGCCGACCATCCTTTTTGTAGAGCATGACAGCGAGTTTTGCAAGCATGTTGCAACGAAGGTCGTGGAATTGAACGGCTAGCCAAGCTGGAACAGATCCTGCTGCTTGGTGTTAGGCTGATGCTGGCTCGGCTCTAAAGAAAAAAATCTTCCCCTATCGGTTAGACAACTAAAAAACCAGCTCAGTCAGCGCGTGCCGATACTCAATCGGTGCGCGCTGGTTGAGTTAGCCTTGTTGTTGCAAATGGCAGTATCTTTTGCACACCTACAGCTTTCGTGCTGTAAAATCGGCCGACTTTTCCATGGACCAGCTCTAGGCAATTGAGCTGTCCTCCAAAGGAACAACCACCGTCAATACCTATTTTGTCTCCGCCCAGCCAGATCTCACAGGAACCGTGAATATCCTTTGTAATCGTATGGCCAAAGACAACAACCTTTTCCATACGGGTTTTGTTCCTGTAAAACTCCTCCTTGATATAAAGCAAGTCATGAACATTCTGCTCAGATAATTGGGATACTGAAGGATTTAAACCTGCATGCACATAGATGTAATCATTATCTTCGTAAAGGCAAGGAAGATTTTTCAGAAAGTCCATATGAGAAGAAAGCTCCCCCATAATCACGTCTCTAACTTCCTTCAAATGATCTAAACCATTGCTTTTGGTGGTCTTACCGTAACTTTGTAAAGTTTCGCTGCCGCCTTTTTCAAAAAATGTAATGATTTCTTTTTCACTCGCCTGATTCTCTATCACCCTAACAAAACGATGGTCATGGTTGCCTTGTAATGCAATTGCCCCCTGCTCTTGGACTAAATGCATGACTAGGTCAACTACCTTTTTGCTTTCTGGCCCTCTGCTTACATAATCCCCCAGAAGAATCAATCTATCGTTTACTGAATGATAATCGACTTTTTCCAAGAGTTCTATAAACTCGCGGTAACAACCATGAATATCGCTGATTACCAATGTTCGATCAACATTCATAAGTTTTCTCCCTTATACGAATGGTTAGATTTCACCAAAGCGATCCATTTAAATTTGGATATATTATCCTGTATAGGATAACACGTAAAACCTTTCTCAAAAACATCACTAAATATAGGGTTTACTTTGAAAATTGAAGAACTTGTTACGACACTGGCTGGCTCCCACAAGCTCGTCCATCCATCAAGAGCTTGTGGGAGCCAGCCAGTGCATCCATATATTTATTCTCCTTCGTTGTCTGCATGCCTACAACGAAGGAGTTTTTAATTTTAGGAAAATCACTGAGCCAGCTAACCGGAAAAATAGTTATTTAACCGTTGCTCTGCGAGCCGGAGTAATACTTTGGGGATTTCTAAACACATTTTTAGGGTCATATTTAGCTTTTATTCTCCGCAGTCTAGGATAGTTCGCTCCATAGTATACCGGCCCGGAATTTTTTATTCCTTGGTCAGGAACGTTTATATAGGACCCTACGATATAAGGCTGCAGCTTCCGGCGTGTCCTGCGAACGATGGCGATATTTTTAGCGGCTTCCGATTTCTTGATCCATGAACTGTTCCACTCGACATAGAACTTCGCTTTACGCCAGTAAAATGCCGTTGATCGAGGCGCTTTACGGCTTACAGCCCCGCCCCAGTTGAGGAAAAAGAATCCCGCGAACTCCCCCTCTACGTTTTCCAAAAATTTGCGCATGGACCTTATCGCCTTATCAGGGAACGGCTTCCTTCCGAAACCAGAAGAGAATTGATTACTGTACCTTTGCGTCAGCACTGGATCGGGAGGCAATAAAAACTTCACGGCTTCCATGTACGGCAACAACCGGATGATGGTGCTCGTTGGCGTTCCGACGCTCGTAACGGGCTTTAATAGGCGGATGGCCTCCGTTTTTGATCCGAGGAACAGGCCTTCCATGGAGACATTGCCGCCCTTTTTCGGGCCGATCGATAATTCGCTGCCTAGCTTGTTATTGACGAAAGGCGCCCATTTTTGCCAGGCTTTGAGTACCGCTTCGAATTGATGCCATGGCCAGGTGATCCGATATACGGTCGCCTTAGCTGGCGCGCGATGTACTTTAAATTTGTATTTGGTGTATACGCCAAAGTTGCCGCCTCCGCCCCCGCGGGAAGCCCATAGCAGATCTGAATTGCACTTTTTGTTGGCACGAATAATTCTGCCCTTCGCGTCAACCATTTCGAGTTCGAGAAGATTATCGCTGATAAGGCCAATCGACCTTTGGAGCGGCCCGATTCCCCCACCGAGTGTGATTCCGCCAATGCCAACGGAAGGGCTGTCGCCAAAAGGAGCTATAAAGCCTTGCCGTGCAAGCGTGTTTGCGATTCTTCCCACTCTATTGCCCGTCTGGACAACAGCCGTTCCACATTTTTTATTTAATTTAATTTTCTTCATGTCGCTTACATCAATGACAATTCCTCCGTTGACCTGTGAAAGATTGACTTCAAGAGAATGTCTGCCACTTCTTGGACGAATGGGTACCTTATTCTCACGGGCCCATTTTATCGCATTGGCCACATCTCGTGTTCTTTGAGCAAAAACAAACACTTTAGGAAATTTGTCCGTATGGGGATCCCAATTTTTACGTGCCGCTTCATAACCCGTATCGCCTTTAAAAATAACGCGCCCGGTAAGCTTCGTTTTTGATCTCAATAACCGCATCTCCCTTTGAGTAGATGATTAACACTGCTATCCAACATAAGGCACCGTATATCGTATGAAGGACATTCGCATAGGGAATGGGCTAATATACTGAAATAAATTCACTCGGAAAAAGGCCTGGAATCCCCCTATCTAGTCTGGAAATACAATCGGTAACGGCATACCAGATTCGTTAAATTTACCAGCGATAATACAGCAAGCCATATCATTAGAGATGACATGGTGGTCCATAATCCAATCCAAGGCAGAACACGCCCAGCACCAATAAATGCAGCTAGCTGGGGCAGGGATAGAAGAATCAAGACAGGCAGCAGCCTCCCGACCGATGAAATAATCAATTTCCCAGCTGTTAAACTCTTCTTGCGCCTATTGATTCGGCTGATTGCATAGCCTCCCCAAAGGGCCGTTCCAATTACCAGCAGCACCATAACCGCCTCCATGGTTCTGCTGTTAAAGACAGAAGCTTCAGCTTTCTCACCCTTAATAATCCGTGCAATCCCGTCGACAAAAGCGGAGTAGTTAACAAAAGCATTTAAACCCGAATCAAACATAACCGTGATGCCAAGCTGTTGATCCAAATCTATCGTTTCTTCCGCTTTATATGTCCAAAAAATTCCGCTATGGGAAATCGTTCGGCCCCCAAGCTCATCTTCTTCTGCAAGCCACCCCATTCCATAAGGGCCGCTCTGCCCAGCTGTATGGAATTGCTTCATAAGCTCCGGTGCAAGAAGACGGGAATGATATTGAGCGAGCATCCATTTTGCCATGTCTTCTGCAGTTGAAACAATGCCGGCAGGACCGTCAATAAACCAAGAGGGCTCAGCCTTGCTTACTGGATAGCCAAACAATAGATAATGCCCCCGCGGTATGGCAGGATTCTCAATGAGTTGCCGTGTGCTGCTGACGTTGAAGGTATGACTCATCCCCAAGGGATCAAACACATTTTCTTTCAAATAAACAGAGAAGCTTTGTCCGCTTACTTTCTCCACAAGCAGGGCTAAATACTGATAATTAGGATTGTGGTAGCTAAAGGTTTTTCCTGGATCGTTGGCAAGCTTAACCGTGATTAATGATCTATTTATCTCTTCCAACGACTGATATTGAGGGAAGCGGGTCATGTCGGGCTCTACTTTGTCAGTAAGACCGCTTGTCTGATTCAGCAAATGCCGGATCGTAATGTCCCGGACACGCTCATCCTCTGGCAAAAGGTCCGGAAAGTAGGATGCGTATGGCGCGTCAAGCTCGATGAGTCCTTGTTCCACCAGCTGCAGAACGGCCAGCGCCGTAAAAGACTTGCTTAATGAGGCGATGGGAAAGGGGGTACTGCCGGTTATAGCCGGACCATCTGAAAACTCACCATAACCTCTTGTATAAAACACATCTTCGTTATGGGTTATGGCAAGCGATATACCCGAAATATGATTGTTTTTCATGTTTTTTATAACATAGTCATCCATTTTTCGGAGTATTTCTTCCTTATTTCGGGCTTCAATAGCGTAAGCTGGTGCAGCAAGGATTGACAGGGTCATCAGCAAGCAGCCCAAGCATAATAATAATTTCTTTTGCAAGACTAACATTTCAGCACTCCTTATTCCTGTGATAAGGAAATGCTAATGCATAATTTTCAACTATTTATCAACTCTGCAAAGAAACTTGCCATTACTTTTCCGCCACCGTCTGATCCATTTTCTACATGCAGACCTCCCTCATGCTTTTCACACAATACTTTACAAATATATAGTCCTAATCCATGATGCGCATGAGCATCCCCAATCTCTCCGCGATAAAAAGGAAGCTTAGCCTTCTGAAGTGCCTCATCGGAAAAACCAGTGCCGTCATCCGTAACCGTGATGGTGAAAAAGCCCTTGCAGAAGCGATAATGCACTTTTACACGGCTGGAAGCATAGCGCGCTGCATTAGCCAGCAAATTCTCAAAAACCTGCATGACCAAGTCGCTATCGACAGCTATTTTGTTCGAATCCACAGCAATGGACGAGTCGAACGACTTAGCATACTGTCCGGCAATTTGTCTGGCGCTCTCATTCAGCAAGGAGGTTAGATGATGCATATCTGTCTCACGGCTATTTACCGGCATATCCTCCAACCTCTGAATCGAATTCATCGCTTCCGTGTAGTTTTCAAGACGCACAATATGAACCTTCATCGTTTGAACCATCTCCAGAAGCTTTTCCTCGGATATCTTTTTTGCGGGCAAATAGGTGGTCAGAAAATCGGAATAGCCTTTTAGGACAGAAAGCGGCGTTCTCAGGTCATGGGCAAAAATAGCGTTGAGTTGTTGGCGTTCCTCTGCCGATCGCCAAAGAGCTTTATAATTTCTCTCCAATTGGCCGCGCATGTTTTCAAATACTCGGCAGAGCTCGCCCATCTCATCCTTGCTATCATAAGAAAGATGAAACCCCAAATCGTTTGCCGAAATTTTCTCCGATGCCTTCATCAGCATTCCAAGCGGCTCTTTCAGTTTCCATCTATAGAAGAGGATAGCCATCAAAACTATTCCTGCGGCAACCGTTAGCAGGACCATCGTAACGAGAGAAGGCAGCACCCAACCAATTACAGAGGAATCGTCAGCATACCGCAGCCGGATTCTTTCCGCCCATTCAAACTCCAAGGTGATGACGGCCATCACCGTGATTAACGTAAGGCAGCACAAAAAGATGAATGACTGCAGCAAGGTCATATTTTTCATTTGCAGCCAGCCTATGATTTTTGCCATTTGTAACCTACTCCCCAGACGGTAGCTATCGTGTTTTCACAGCCATGCTCTTTCAATTTGAAACGAATTCGCCGAATATGTTCAGCTATCACGCTGCTGTTGCCTTCATTGTCAAATCCCCATATTTTTCCAAAAATACGTTCTTTATCAAATACCATGCCGGGATTCATCGATAAAAGCTCTATAATATCAAACTCTTTTTTGGCCAGGGAAATTTGTACTCCATGAAAATAAAGCGTACGAGCCGAATAATCAATGACCAAATTTTCACTCAGCATAATCGATGTTTTATTTTGCGTTCGTATTTCCCTGCGTAAATGCGCCTCTACCCTTGCGCCCAATTCATGAATGCTGAACGGCTTGACAATATAATCATCTCCCCCTGCCTGAAAACCTGCTATTTTATCGGCCTCCTCGACGCGAGCGGTTAAAAATAAAATGGGACAGGACACAAAACTTCGGATTTTTCGGCATAATTCAAAACCATTCAGCTCAGGCATATTGATATCCAGCAAAACAAGGTCCGGTTGACTTTCCATTCGCTGCAACGCCTCCGAGCCGTTCTCCGCGGTCATAACGAAATATCCATTCATTTCAAAATAATCCGTCAGCAGCTTTCGAAGATCGGCTTCATCATCGATTATCAGAATTTTGTTCATTGGTTTTCCCTACTTCCTCATTTCAAATCAGCTATTTTCAGCATAGCAAAAAAGGCTTGGAATCCCAAGCGTGGTGAATGCCCTATTGATCAATAGAATAGAAAAGCACCTAGCGGGATATCCAGCAATGAGCCGCTCTCCCTAGGTGCTTGCCTTTCATTTGGTGCATCTCTTATCCAACAAGTCCTGTCCGCTCAATACTTTCGACAAAATAGCGCTGCACAAACAAATAAAGAATAATTAGCGGCAAAATCGCGAGCAAAATCCCCGTATCCTGTACCATGCTTAAGTAAAACGGGTCAGCTTTCGAGGATGCGCCGTCTTGGAGGAAAATGGATAAATTATATGGCAAAGAAGCCAATTGGGTAGACATCACTTTGCTTGACGTCAAGTAGGTTGTCGTAAAGAAGCTGTCGTTCCACTGCCATACGAACGAGAACAGCAACACGGTCACAATTGCCGGCAGCGCATTAGGCAGCATAATGCGTAAAAACGTCTGCCCGACACCTGCACCATCCATATAAGCGGCCTCCTCCACCTCCTTGGGCACCCCTCTGAAAAATTGGCGAAAAATAAAAATATACAGCCCTGCTCTCAAGGAATTGGCCGTTATGGAGGTTAAAATAAACGGCCAATACGTGTTCAGCAAATTCACAGATTTTCCGGTCAATAAAGGAATCAAGCCCATCAGGGTAAAGTCCTTCAAGTTTAAATACACGGGAATAAGTATGGTGGTAGGCGGAACCATGATCGTTAGAATGACGCCTCCAAAAAGCAGCTTGCTCCCTTTAAACTTAAGTCTTGCAAAAGCATAGCCCGCGAGCGCACAGGAGGCAGCCGTCAGGACGGTCGTTGTCGACGACAGCGCAAACGTGTTCAGCAGCGTCTGCCAATAATCCATAATGGCGATCGCCTGTTTTATATTATCCAGCGAATAATTTTGTGGAATCCATATCACAATCGGTGAGTATAGATCTGTCTTGGATTTTATCGCTGTAGAAATCTTTTGAAGAATGGGATAAAGAATAACGAAGGACAATCCTGCGATTAAAGTTAAACGAACGAACGACCACAGCCACCGCTTCCAGCTTTCTAGCGATAATAATCGGTCCATTATCAAGGCATTCACGCTCCTTTTAGTCTTGGTAGAACACCCTTTTAGATACAAAATACGAGCTGATCAGCAAAATAATCATGATTGCCAGAAAATAGAGCCATGCCATCGCCGAGCTGAGGCCAAAGTTAAAGGTGGTAAAGCCTGTCTCCCGAATCAATTCCGTCATGTCATTCCTTGAGAACGAATCGATAATCGTATAGATCATATTGACGAGAATGAGCGGGCTGACCATTGGAAACGTAATCTTCCAAAATGCTTCATAGCCGGTAGCTCCCTCCATCTTGGACGCCTCATATAACTGAGGAGATATCGTCTGGATGCCCGCTAGAAAGATCAAAAGCTGCACGCCCGATTGACTTACAATCTGGTAAATACGGTCGACTGCCCCTGTAAGATAGGAGACAATGTCTTCGTTAACTCCCGCATCAAGCATTAATCCGGCCAGCTCATAAGCGCCAAAGGCATTGATGATGCTGGAGCCCGCATTTTGATCATTGACAGCTTGGATCAAGCTTGTGCTCTCAAGCGTCATAATAACCCCCGAGGCCAAAATGACAGGCAGAAAAAAGATCGACCTTGCAACGGCTCTGCCGAAAAATTTCTGATTCAGCAATACAGCTAAAAACAAACTGAATATAACGATCAACGGTACATTTACGACCATATCCACAATCGCTTCCGTCAATATGCGATTAAAGCTCGTATTGATCGTCAAAGCCTCCACAAAGTTTGAAAATCCGATATATTGGATGCTCAGGCCCTCCGAATTAGCCGTTATAGAACTAAAGCTGTAGCGTAAGGAGGAGACCATCGGAATAAAAAAGAAAAAAACAAATCCAAGCAGCCAGGGCAGTACAAAAATAAAACCTAAAAAAGCCTTCTGCTGCGCATAAGTCTGCTGCTTCAACCCGAGCTTCGTTATAAGCTTCAAGAGCGCTCACCACCCGTAATATAGCTCTCGGCTTCTACCGTCCTGCCTTCAACCGTCACTTGAGTGCGGTTATAGTTCACAATTACGTATATTCCATTCCCATAAACCGTCTTAAATACGCCTTCATCCAGCTTTTCATGCGCGGTAATCCGCTTGTTTCGAACGTTCCTCAGAACGGCGTTCACTTCTTGATAGATCTCCGAGGCTTTATCAATCCATAGCTTGTAATTGACAGCATAGAGATGATTGTATTCACTATCCTTCACTTTATCGTTCGGCTCGTAAATCCATTCGAAATAAACGCCCGCTCCATATTCCAAATTTTTCAGCACATATTGCTTTTCATTCGTATAAGTAGAAAGATTATACGGTGCCCCCGCGTATTCGATAAATCCACGAATGACCATTTGATAGAAAGGGATTTCTTCATCCTCAAGCTTAAATCCGCTGCTCGACAACGGGGCATTCGTTATATCGGTCAAATAAGGCAGCGCATAGGCATTTCCGCCGTTAGCCATCACCTTCAACTTTTCATCCCGAATTTTGTCCAGCGCTTCGCCCGATATGGCTTCGGACACCGTTCGATCCATTTGCTTGTTTTTACGGAAATCACTATTTAATTGATCGGCCAAATCCTGCAGCGAGAGGCCTCCAGTCTGAAAATCACGAATGCCTTTGAGCAAGGAATCCGTATAGCCTACTACGAGCCGTGGGGATATGACATAGGACGGCGATTTGGTTACATCACGTCGATTCAATGCCAGATCAAGCGGATACAGCATAGCAGGAACCTCTCTTAGCGTTCTTGAAGCATCATCCGACTCATTGAACCCTTCTCCTGTAAGCGCAGTCAAAATGGCAACTTCCGGGAACAGAGAAATCCCTTTGCTCTGGGCAAACGAAACAAATTCCTGCAATCCCTTGCTCCCCCCAATCTCCTTATCGACCCTAACATGGTCCGGGACTTTATGATCGAGACCTTCATTGAACCAGCCCGAATACTTGAGCTTAATATCGCTTATCTCACGCTGCTGCAGCTGCTCGACAATGGTTTGCGCTTGCTCGAATGTCGTAAGCGGTTCAAGTGCCTGATAGGGAATGCCCACGAAGTGCTTCTGCTTGGATATGCTTCCAACTAGCTGCAAATAGAAGGGAGTATCCACTGTCGTATCGTCTGCTTCGTCCTTAACCAATCCATTATTTTTCTCCAAATATTGCTGATAATAACGAGCCATTCCTTGGTAAGAAGCTTGCTTGCCACTTAGGAATGCATAACGGATCGTATAATCGCTTTTCATCGGGTTTTCTTGAAACCTTGGGAGAGAACGCTGCTGCCCATTCCCATCCAGGCTTACTGTGCCCTTATTAATCACATAAAAATTCGGATAAACATAGTTATAGCTGTTTAACCTGCCTCCAATGTCCGCATGGATGGTAGCAACAGATGCGCCCTCCTCAATGATCCCGAGAAAAGCTCCGCCCTCCCGAATAATTCCAAACACGGGGAGCCTCACCTTCTGTTCTCTATCTGCATTCTCGGTTCTGTCTATCGTTTGATCCGCCCCATAGACAAGCTGCTGATAGGCCGGATATTTGGTTTTTCCATTGTTAAAGTGGATAAGTGCGCCTGAGCCGTCCGGAACGAACATCGAGCCGTCCTCATCCGTCCCTCCTGCGCCAAAAAAGCTGAGAAGTGAAATCGTGTTTACGGGATATTCATCGGGATAGCGAATGCTGGAAACGGGAATTTTGGCAACTAGGCTATCCGCATCCAGCGTATATTCAATCGATGCTTGAAAAATGCGCGCGGCGGGCTTCTCCTGCGTAAAATGAAGCTCGGCCATGTCCTCCTGCAGCTCCGCTTCTGTATACCCCGCTTCGTCCAATGCAGCGAGCGCCCGCTCCAATTGAAGCCCATTCAATGCGCTGTCATTTCTAGTATATACCGCTTTTTCCGTATCCTCTGTATAAGCGATGAGTAATGCCCTTCTCCCCGATTTGTCCAGCTTGCCCGACAATTCCTCGAAACGGGCCTTGCTTAACATTTGGGGTAAATCCTCTGCCGTTTTTGCGGTCGTACCAAATTGATAAGATACGCTGATCCCACTTGGAATTTTTGTGACATTGATCTGCTTATGGGCAACACTATCTGTATAGGAATTGATAGAGTTGATCTGGCCAAAGCTGTTATAAAAATCAATCTTTATTTGAGAGGACAATAGATCCTTGTTTACTCCCGTAGCAAGCGAATCCGAGCCTCGATCAAGCGGATTGCTGTTCCATATTTCACCCGTTTGTTTGATAAGAACGGCTATCGCCCCAGTCTGATCATCTACGAATAGCCGCAGTTGGTCGTTTTCAGCTACTCCCTTCATACCGGCGACACGAGAGTCCGTGAAAGCAGCGCTCAAGGCCTTCCCCTGCGAAAATACCGGCAAAGCCTGCCCCTCTTCCTCCCAATGATTGCCAGTTGGCGTATCGGAGCAGCCTGCAATGATAATCCCCACCAGGAAGCATGCGATCAACAGGGCATTTTTGGCTATATTCATCTATATGCCTCCTCCCTTAACTTCTCAAAACCATTTCTTGATAAATAACCGATATAAAAGCCAGCATCTGCTGAATTAAACTAAAGAACAGTAAGCTTAAGAAGGCCATGAATCCCATAGCTGCAATAGTCAAAATGATGGTCCCAATCGTCTTGGACGGCGTATATTGATGAACCGTCATATTGCCGACAAAGAGCAGAAACATACACCATATCATGGCGATGCTGCTGGAAAAATGATAAAACGTCGTCTCCTGCAGCGAAATTAAATTACTCAACCAGATCCATGGAAAATGAACAATAACGAGCGGAATTAAAGCAAAGCATGTTGAAGTAAAGATGTCGACAAATTTCCCTTCCCCATCCATTAAAGTCGTCAGCGACCAATTGGCCACGCACCAAAACAATACGGGAACAACGACATACAAAATCTCCATAAAGCTGTTCATTCCATTTGGGTTAACGAGATTGACCACAAACCCGCTGTACTGGCTCTGCATAATATTGGTCAAGGCCAGCAAAAACAGAATCACAAAAGAAATGACGATGTTCGCCTTTTGGCTGCGGTCATATTTCAGCTCCCAAAAGCCATTAAAGGGATGCAAAATGAGATAGAAAGGGTACTTATACAGCTCACTGTTCAATGGAGGCAACCTGATGTCCCCCTTTCTTTTTTCGATACTTTTTCATAAGCAAGGCAACTAACACAAGTCCAAGAATACCCGTCATAATCTCAGTAAAATGCTCCCGAAGCACTTGCTTGCGATAGAGCAGAAATGCCTTCGAATATCCTCGTTGATCCATGCTTTGTTTAAAATATTTCATGGCCTCGCCATAATCTCCCTGGCGAATCAGTGCCTTGCCAATTCCTGCATAAGCGAATTCCAGATTTGCATTCAAGTTGATCGTCTGTTGAAACAACGTAAAGGCCTGCTCTTCATCGCCTTTATAATAACTCCTGACCGCTTCATTCAATGTGCGGCCGTATTCCGTCGATTGAAATACCGTGATTTCACCAAGCGCCTTATCCAATATGAGGTAATCATCACCAACGCGCTCAATCGCCACGGGTGTATGGAATTCACCCAATTGATTGCCCAGCCCACCGAAAACATACATGAAGTGTCCGTCACCATTGTAAGTGAAGATTCGGCCTCTGTTGGCATCCAAAATGGCGTACATCTCGCTGTCCGCGACATCGATATCGACCAATCGGGTAGGGCCATCAGCCGTCATGAAACGAATGTCTCCTTCCGGAGGAAAATAACCTTCCTCCCTTAAAATGTCGCTCCCCTGCGCATTCAATTTTCTGACGTTGTTTTGCGATTGACTATTTGTCGCGTAAAGAAAGCCTTCATCGTTAATATCCAAATTCGAAAATTCCATCGGCGTGAACATCACCATCTGGCTCCGCTGGGCTTGGGTGGACAGCATTTTCCAGAAATACTCGACTGGGCTGAAAAACACACGGTTTGCACCGATAAACGATGTGAATTCGCCATTCGCATTAAACTCCATAAACCCGTCAAATACCCCAGCTGCCATCACATAAATTCGCTGCGCCTTATCCACGACAACTCTAATAGGTTCAAATTTGAAACCATCCTGCAGCAGCTCGGACTTCGGCGCTTCGATAACCTTCACCAGCTTGTCGTCCTGATCAAGATGAACCACCCTTTGATTTCCCGTATCAGCAACGAACACCTGCTTCTCATCCGTTACGAATAGACCTTGCGGGTTCTGGAACGCTTCCTCTTTGCCCTCATGGACGTATGAAGTAATCATTCGCACCAGCTCAAATTGCTGATTCAAAATGACGACACGATGATTGCCTGTGTCGAGCAAATAAATCTGCTTATCAGCCGTAACGTGCAAATCGCTCGGTTCCTTTAACGGTCCAATTCCCATGCTCTCGCCGTTCCATAAGCTTGTTGCTTTGTAGGCCGCAGGAGCGGCTACCGTATTGCCCCAAAATGAATAATTGTAAGAACCCGCATCCTCCGCCGCCTTGGCCATCGATCCTCCGATGCCCATGCTTATCAGGCAGCACAGGGCAATGAAAAGGTATACCTTCGTCTTTAATCTGCCTTTCAACATCCTGCACGACTCCCTTCTACTCTTTCATTCCGGAAGTTGCCATCGTCTGAATGACGCTGCTCTGGGAAATGATAAAGAGTGTGATCGGAACCACCATCAAGATCAGCGCGACTGCCGCTCCAACTCCTGCTCTGGCAATTCCCCCTTGCGTAATTTGACCCAAAGCATAATGCAGCGTCTTTAAATTCTCACTGTAGATAAAGCTGCCTCCATCGGTCCCCCATAACATAGGAAACTGTAAAATCATGAGCGTTAACCATGCAGGCTTCACATTCGGCATGACAATGCTCCAGTAAATCCGATATTCATTAGCACCATCAATTTTAGCCGCCTCCAGCAAGGCATCCGGTATTTGCTCCATAAATTGCTTCATAAGAAAGAGGCCTAACGGAAAGGCGAGTGATGGCACAATAATCGACGCATGCGTGTTAATCCATCCAAGCCAAGACATCACCATATAGTTGGGAATGGCCGTCACATGCCCGGAAAACATCAAGGACAGCACGACAATGGAGAAAAGCGTTTTAGCTCCCAAAAATCGGTATTTGGCCAGCGGATATGCCGCTGCCGAAGCAAGCAAAATATGCCCGGCCGTACCGACAATTGTAATAATTACCGTATTAGCGATATATCGCGTGAGCGGGACCCACGAATTGCCCATAATTGCCACCAGGTCAAAAAAGTTATCCAGCGTCGGGTTGTGCACAATTAGGCGTGGCGGGAAAATAAACAGCTCATCAAGCGGCTTAAACGCATTGTTCACTGCATAAATCAAGGGCATTGCCATAAACGTACCGAATAAGGCCAGAAGCGCGAATAGCAAAAAGCTGACTATAAAGGAACGATTGAGCTTTTTGGGCGTTCGCAGAACCGCGATCATTTTCATGGCCAACGTCACTCACCGACCTTTCGCAGCATTTTCTGTGTCAGCATATTTGTTCCAATCATAATGGCAAAAAGAACCGTCGCAATAGCCGACGCATAGCCCATCTCAAAGCGAATCGAGCCATAATCCATCAGGTGCGTAACCACCGTATGCGCAGCATAGTTGACACTTGGAAAGCCAGCAAGCGCAATGGAGATATCCGCAACCGCAAATGCTCCGGTAATCTGCAGGACGGCCCCGAATAACAGCTGCGGCCTCATGGAAGGCAGGGTGATGTACCATAATTCCTGCCAGCGGTTGTTAATGCCGTCGACGGCGCCCGCTTCAATCAACGTCTGATCAATCGTTTGCAGGCCCGCGATAAAGGCGAGAAAGCTCGTGCCCAGGCTAAGCCATAACTGGACGAGAATCACGATCGGCAAAATATATTTCTCATTCGTCAGCCATAAAATCGGTTCCAGCATAAATCCATATTTGATCAGAAATCCATTCAAATAGCCGTAGCTATCCCCGGAAAATACGATCAGCCATATAAAAAACACATTTCCGGAAATGGATGGCGCATAAAAAATCAAGGTCATGATCGCACGGATCTTCGGTGACAGCTCATTGATGATCCATGCAAATAGAAAACAAGCGATATAGCTGACCGGACCGGTAATGACCGCGAACATAAAAGTATTTTTCAAGGCAATCATGAATACATCGTCGTTAAGAAACAGCCTTGAATAGTTTTGCCAGCCAACAAAACGCGGAAATTCGAGCATATTAAAGTAAAAGAAGCTTAGACCTAAAGAGAATACGACTGGAATGACCGTAAATAAGAAGAAAATGAGCATATACGGACTCATCAAAATATAGTAATGCTTGTTTCTTTTTAACTCATTTAGCGTATGTGCCCATTTGGACATCTTCGTCGGCTGGACGAGTTTAGGAACGGCTTTATCTGTTGCTGCTTCAGCTTGCATCGGCTTTCACCCCAATCTAGTACGGTAAGTTGAATTCCTTCCGTTTGATCGCAATTTCATCGTTAATGTACAAAATATAATCGGATAACGCCTCGCGAGGATTCTCTTTTCCGTTGACAACTTTTCGGAAGGCATTATCCAGATGCCTGCCCGTGAAATAGCCGCCTGGCACCTGCGGGATTCCTCTCACCCACTGCCACTGGCTCTCCAAATTTTTATAGTCCTTAATCGGCCAAGGCAATTGCTGAAGCGCCTCCATATTAGCTGTCGGATAACGTGCGGCTTCACCCATAAGCCCTTCCATCTCGCGTCCGTATGCCACTTGGGTTTCCTTGTCCGTCCACCATTTCATAAATTCCCATGCCGAAGCCTTGTCACTCGCATTCTCAAGCATCATCACTGCGGTTGTATGGCTGGCGACTTCATGATTGATCGAGCCGTTCTGCTGCTCCATGCCGGGCACGATTGTAAAGTCCCATAGCCCTTTTATTTCCGGTGCCATGACCGTCAGTGCATTGTAGGTCGTATAATCCGCAATGCCGACTGGCATCTCACCCGTCCGAAAGCGATTAGGGAAGTCCGCCTGCAGCGGAAACTTATAGTTCGTATAAAACTTCGACCATGTCTTGAAGGCTTCCATCGATATCTCGGAATCCAAAGCGCTTTTTTTGTCCTCATCCCGATAGAACGCTCCGCCATTTTGATACAGCAGCATCGCGAAGGTCGCATTCGGAACGAGGTTCGCGTTATTTGTTGCCGCCTCAATAGGTAAATAAAATTCCATATTATGCTTTTGAAGAACGGAAATCATGTTGTATACATCCTGCCAGGTTTTAGGCGGCGTCAATTCCAGCTCCTCCAAAATATCCTTGCGATAAAACAGCATCGGGAACGTCTGCTGCTCCGGAAGGGCATACACCCCGTTGCTGTACGCATACGGTGCCAGTGCGCTATCGCGGAATCGGGACGCTACCTCCTTGAAATCAGCAAAGCTCGATAAGTCCGCCGAGGCGTTCCGCATCGCATAGTTGACGGGTACATCTTCGCCAATTTGCATAGCAACGTCCGGCCCCTCTTCGGCTAAAGTGGCTGGCAGAAGGATGTTGCCCGGGACGAGCCTGAGCTTCACCGAAATATTCGTTTCCGCTGTAAAGGAATCGTCAATCAAGCTTTTCAGCACCTGCGCTTGGTCACGTCCTGTCGTAATCCAGACGGTTAGATTTTCTCCTGTATTGCCAATGCTGTCATAGTCTTCGGTATAAGAGGCGATATAGCCGCCAAGCTCGTGCTTGATTCGCTCGATTGCTGTCGCCTCCGCCTGAGGAAGCTCCCGATCCGGCGAGGAGACGACCAAATAATCAAGCGTAAGCGGTTGTTCGCGTACGGTCAAAATCCATGTTCCAAGACCGCCGACATTGATTTTGAATGCATTCAAGCGCCTTGCGACGGTTTCCGGTTTGTCCACCATTTCTTCCAATTGACGAACCATCGTATGCAGAACAGCTACTTTGTCGCTTCGCTCCCCCGTCGCTAACTCCAAATAATCGGCCACACGTTGAATCGTTGCCGCTTGCTCCTTGAATACCTTCGTCATCTCCGGTATCCGCTTCTCCAATTGATAATCGCGATAGGGATCCGGCGTATTTGAGGTAATGATCAATATTTTCCTGAACATCTCATTAAGCTGCAGCACGCTGGACTCGACCGTCCGCAGCAGCGGTGCAATTTCGCCGAGAGTAACCGCCATCCGGATCCGATGCGTGCCTTTCGTCAGATGGAATAAATACGGCTGCGCTCCTCCGAGTACATTCATCTGCCAGTTCATATCGAATTTAAACGGGATTTGCTTCATTTCCTTAAACGGGTACTGCCCGTCAATCATCAGGCTGCGCGTGCTGTAAACGCCCCGGAGCTGATCCTGCTTGCGCTTCAAGGCAATTTGATAGAGGCCATCCTCCTTCACCTCTACTTCCCACTCTATCCACTGCCCGGGCAGCTTCCAGTTCAGTCCGCCAATCGTATTGATTCTGAGCTTGGAAACATCGTACGGGATAACAGACGAACTTGATCTGTCGGAAAGCGGGCTTAAGGTTGGAGATGACTTCAGCACGGCCTCTTCCGCCTGAATCGTTACGTATTGATCTTTAACAGGCGCTAAACCTGCGGCTTCATATTCTTTTTTGATTTCCGCATAAGCTTTTGCGGTTTTCTCCTGATACAGCTCGATATAATCGATAGCCATTGGCTCCCTTGATGACGTCAGCGATAAGGTTTGCTGGCCTTTGTCAAAAAAGAATAAGTAGGGCTCGTCATAATAACCGCCGCTATCCGTCAAAGCCTTGAGCTGCCATGCCGGCTTCTCGACCTGTCTCGGGCGCAGATCATTTCCTCTGTCGTCCCTTCTTACAGCCTCATCCAGATTGCCCCACAGCCGGTTGAACAACAGCATTTCCGCACCCTTGAATGGCACCTTCTCATTAATGGCAAGCTGCCTTTCAATCGCAGAGCTTTTTCCCTCTATTGGGTAATAATGAATTCTGACATTGTAAAGTCCCTGCTCCGCAATCTCCATATTCCAGCTAATGGTTCCGGCCTCTGGCGTAATGACCGCTTTTCCATCCAAGCCTTCAAACCGATCTGCCATTTCAAAGCCATCTCCAACCGTTTTTGAAAAGCTTTCCCCTTCGATTCGGATAACCTGAGCCGGACGCTCGGCAGTCGAATAGCTGTTCAAATAGTCGTCATAGCAGCCCTTGGCATAGGAATGCTCCCCCATCTCAAAATCACTCATGGCTAGAACCCTCCCACTATCAGATTGAGTTGGAGGATTAAAGCCCCAAATGGACAAAAAAAATAAGACGAGAGCAAGTATGGCAATTGCGTATTTCTTCGCTTTGCTGGTCAATTCTTCTCCCCTCCTGCTGCTAGAGATAAAATATTCTGAACAGCCCCCATTAATAGAATGGCTAAATAGGGACTGTTCGATAATCGAAAGGAAGCGTTATTTTTTATACACTTCGTCAATTGCAGCTTGCACCTTCGCCTTGTACTTGCTGATAACGGTAGATACCGAGTTTCCAGAAGTAAGCTCGCCTATAATATCGTAATAAGGCAATTTCGGGAACGTATTATGGTCGAGAACAAGCATGCCTTTTCCGGAATTTATCGCGTTCTCAATATCATCCTCATTCGTAAAGCTGCTCTCCAGCGTAGCTTGGTCTGGATAATCATAAATTGAATCGACATCGTTCATTTTTTCCCAAATATACATAAGCTGCTCTGGATGCTCGACCTTTTTAGGAATCGCCAGAGACTGGAAGAGAGCTTCTCCAGAATGATAGGCGGAAGCACTCGGGCCTTTAGGGAAGGGAACGAAACCAATGTCATAATCCTTCATATCATTGTTGAGTCCTCCGATCTCCCAAATGGCGCCTGCATGCATCAGCGTATTGCCTTGACGGAAAAATTGGCCAGGCTCTGTCCAATCTCCCCCTTCCGTAGCTCTTGCAACCTTCTCGGTTGCCACACGGGAAATGAAATTAAAGGCTTCCACCGTTTTGGGTTCTTCTAAATTTTGCTTATCTCCTTGGGTAAGACTTGCTTCATTAGAGTACAGCGCCTGTTCCATCAGCCCGCCTTGTGAAAGTCCCCATCTGTCCAGCTTCCCATCGTTATTCGTATCCTTGTTGGCCTCTTTGGCAACTTGAATGAACGTATCCCAATTCCAATTATCTTCATTTACATAATCCTGAAGCGGCTTAAGTCCTAGCTGATTCAGCAGAGTACGATTATAGAAAATGCCAGAAATCAGATCAGACTGATTTTCCGTAAAACCATAGCCTCTGCCTTCATACTGCATAAACTCATTTGTAACCTTCTGGTTGAATACCTTCGTATTTTTCGTATACTCATCAATCGGCCAAATTAAATCTTGTTGGACCAATGTCGGAATCATATAGGCTTTACCCAGTCTGACGATATCGCCCAGTGGCTCGCCTGCCACCAAAGATGCGACAGCTTTCTGCTGATACTCACCGTAGTCAACAGCGACGTATTCCACTTTAAAATTATGCTTCCTCATTAGATCTTCCAGATTTTTCTTGCGCTGAATGTTGTCTGGATTGTCCTCGGATATCGTCATGTCCCACCACGATACGATTTTGATCACCCGTCCGCCCATGTCGAAATCCATCTCTGGCGTCGACAGCTCATCTCCGGTTTCCGTCCCAGCCTCATTAGTTCCAGCTGGATCGGCTGTCTCCAAACCTTCGTTTACGCTTGCCTCTGCTTTTTCCGTATTGCCGTTACCGCCGCTGCTTCCAGTGGCATCACCGCCTGAATTTCCGCTGCATGCTGCCAATGTAAATATCAACATTAAACTTAAAAAAACGACTGCCATTTTTCTCACTTGCACATGGATCCCCCCTGAAAATGGATTACATAAAAAGTTTAGCGCTTACATTTCTGAGCAACAACCTGCCTGTATCTAGATCAATTACCCGCCAAGGTATAGATTCGGATGAAATCGCTTTCTCGCTTTGCCTCTCTCGTTTTCAAATGGTAAACAAATGGTTGAGGGATAAAGAAATGCACGTTGTGGCGAAGCCGCACGTTGAACATAATGGAAACATAATTACTTTATTCGTGCGGAAATTCACCCGCAGACTACTATCTATTATGAAAGTGAGGTTCTTACCGTGTATAAGATATTGCTTGTTGATTCAATGATTCATTCGAGGGAACGAACGCAGAACATGCTTGACTGGAGCCATTTAGGTTTTATCATACAAGCGTATGCGGACAATTCCTCGGACGCCCTGGCTTTATTGGATAGGGAGCCACTTTCCCTTGTTCTGATTAATATTAAAAACACTCAAGCTGATAGCATGCTGCTCTGCGAGCATATCCGCGAGCAGAGCCGTGTTCCCATTATCCTCTTGGAGGGCAGCGATGATTTCCAGTTGGCGAGGAAAGCTTTGGCTTATCAAGTAAGCGATTACATTTCACAGCCCGTTCTCGCAAGCGATTTAACGGCAAGTTTACTTGCTGTAAAAAAAGAGCTCGATTCCTTTTCAGATGATCCACCTCTTGCAGCTTCAGCGCCGCTTCCCTTCAAGAGAAAACCTCATGCTGCGTCCATTATCGATGTCGTGAAAAAATACGTGGAGGAAGAACTGCACCTTAACATTACGTTGAAAAAAATATCAGCCCTATTGCACTTCAACTGCGCTTACTTAGGTCAAAAATTCAAGGATCATGAAAACATGTCGTTTAATGAATACCTCCTTCAGCAGCGGATGGAAAAAGCAAAGCTGCTGCTCGAAAAAACGGATATGCGCATCTATGAAATTGCTAATGAGGTCGGTTACACCGAAATCGATTGGTTCTACAAAAAATTCAAAGCGTATACAGGAGCCAGTGCGAACGAATATAGAAAGCAAATCTCTTAAATTCATCGCTGTAATGGCAAGCATAAAAATACAGGCCAGCTTCCCTTGGGTGAGGAAGCTGGCCTGCTGCATGTGTGGTAACGTTAAAATCCAGCAGATAGATTGACAACCTCGTAATAGGCGCCTTTCGGCCGCTGCTCCGTATCAAACAATAGCGGCCAATTTTTGCGTCCTCTTACCGGGAAATAATCCAGCCACGTATAGTCGTCTGCTGCTCCCCAGAAGGTAACGCCGGTCAGCACATCCCGATATTCGCGGAAAAGCTCAAAAAACTGCCGGTAACGTAGTTCCTGCTGACGCAGCATTTCGGCTGTCGGTGCTGCCAAATCCGTACGTCGGTCGTCAAAGGCGAAGACCGACACATCCATCTCCGTTATTTGCAGCTTCAATCCAAGCGATGCATAACGCTCGATTGCCGTGCGAATGTCAGCCAAAGACGGCTCTGTTAAATTCCAGTGCGCCTGCAGACCGATGCCATGTACTGGCGCTCCCTGCTCAAGCAGCGATTTGACGAGCCGATAAATTTTCTCTCGCTTGCCCGGGTTGCACTCGTTGTAATCGTTGTAGAACAACAGCGCAGCAGGATCGGCTTCATGGGCAAAACGGAATGCTTGGACCATATAATCGTCGCCAATGCCCTCCATCCACCTCGAGGGCCGCAGCCATTCCTCCCCATCGTCAGTGACCGCTTCGTTGACGACATCCCAGCAGTAGATCGTATCGCGGTAACGCTGTACAACTGTCTCGATGTGAGCCTTCATCCGGGCAAGCAGCGTTTCCCGAGCTGCCGAACCGCCGTTTCCATCGTCGAATACCCAATCCGGCGTCTGATTATGCCACACCAACGTATGTCCACGCAGCTTCATGCCATGCTCGCTGGCAAACTGGGCAATTCGGTCAGCCTCCTCGAAGGTATACGTATTTTCAGCAGGGTGAACGCTCGCGAATTTCATCTCGTTCTCCGCCGTTACACTGTTATAGTGCCTCACCAGCAGCTCGCGTTGGCTTACGATTGTGTGACTATTAACCGCAGCACCGATCAGAAAATCATTTTTGAAGCTTCCCGCCAGATTATCCGTCGCATTCATATGGTTCGTCTCTGCCATTCTTCTGCCACCTTTCGCTTCTTTATATGACGACGCTACTTTCCGTTCACGCCCGTCAGCTTCAAGACCCCAAAGCCGAATGTATTCTGGTACGACTGTCCGGACCGATCATTCCAGACGGCCACACTATCGCGGTCTCCGTCGCCATCCTCGTCATTGTTGACCTGTACGTCGAAGCCGATTAGATCTCCGGCTTTTGGCGCCTTTCCGATCCACGCGATAGATGATTCCACTACATAACCATTCGCCGTCCGCTTCGCAGCTGAGATCAGATTCTCGCTTAGTGAAACCGGACTGACACTCTGCTCATTAACGAAGTTAATCCGGTACTGTCCGTCATCGGACTCGTAGTGGCTGCTCGCTGCATTATTTTGATCGATGAAAATTTCCACCGAATCCTGCTCCCACGCATTAGCACTCTTTTTCGATAGCAGCGAGTCCGTTACTTCGGCCAGCACGTACAAACGGCGGCCGTCCCATAACGTCCTGACCTTGGCCTTCGATCCGCTTGATCCATTGACCCAGCGTTCGGTCACGATTGATTTTGCATTTGCCCATACCGCATCAATGCTGCCATCAATGACTGGCGTACCTTTTACAGCTTTAGCGTATTGAGGTCCTTCAACCAGCTGTAAAACACCGAATTTGGACGTATCGGCATCCTGCGAATTCGTCGTGTCATTCCAAGATGTCTTCGTTACTATGCTGCTGGATTTGTCAACGATTCGCACATCAATCCCAAGCTCTTTGCCAAGCACCAGACCGTTTATTGGAACCGCAGCTTCTATTCGGTAGCCGCCAGCCGTCTTGACTGCTATATAATTCACGGTTTTATCCTTATTCGCTCCACTGCGCCGGAATGTATATTTTTTGTCGTCCGCCTCGTAAGACGTTGTCTTGCCATTGTTGGCGTCCATATAAAGCTCGACCGCATCGCTGCCATTCGTCGTTTTATCCAACACATCTACCGTTACATAAAGATACCTTTTATCCCATAGCGTCTTAATCTTGGCAATCGCATCGCCTTCCTTCAGCACGGATATGAGCGGTGCTCTATTCCACGCCTCCTCCAGCTTGCCATCGATCTTCGCGCTTCCCTCTGTCGCCGTTGCTTGCATCGTTTCGACTGGCACCTTGCTCGGATCAACGAGTGCCCAATACGCGAATTTCGCCTGAAGCCGTTCATCGAACAATAGCGGCCAATTATTGCGCGTGACAGGGAAGGTACGGAGCCATGTATTAATGTCGTCCTTGCCCCAGAAGATTACTGCAGTGATCTGGTCCTTGTGCTTCTTAAACACTTCGAAAATTTCCTTGTACCGGTTCGCCTGCTTAATCTGCAGCTCAAGCGGAAACGTATCATAGGAATCCGTGTCATTCGTATAGACACTCATATCCAGCTCCGTGATCTGCTGCTCAATGCCTAGGTCCCGGAAAGCCTGAAGCATATCATCAAGAGACTGAATGGACGGATCCGCAATGCCAATATGTGTCTGATGGCCGACACCGTCCACAGGGATGCCCTTATCCTGCAGGCGCTTGATCAAATCATGCAAATATTGCCGTTTTTCAGGAATATTCGTATTGTAGTCGTTAATGAACAGCTTGGCCTCTGGATCTGCTTCATGCGCATATTCGAACGCCTTCTCGATAAATTCCTCGCCAGCTATTTGATACCATAAGCTGTTGCGCAGGCCGTTCGGCTTCTGGTCACCGGGCTCAAGAACCTCATTTACAACATCCCAAGCGTAGATTTTGCCTTTGTATCGGCCGACTACCGTCTCAATATGCCGCTTCATCCTTGCAAACAGCAATTCCTTGCTGGCTAAGTTGCCGTTCTCATCGTAGAACACCCAATCCGGCGTTTGGGAATGCCAGATGAGCGTATGGCCGCGTAAGGCAATGTCATTGTCTAAAGCGAAATCAACGATCTTATCCGAGCGTGTAAAATCAAATTGTCCTTCCTTCGGCTCGGTAGCATCCCACTTCAGCTCATTGCCTGCGGTCAGACTGTTGAAATGCTTTTGAAGCAGCTGGGCATCTGGCCCGGCAGCATCTTCAATTTCACCCACGAGCAAGGAGGATCCGAGTAAAAAATCATCGGCAAATACATCTTTTAGAGCTGGAATATCCTTTTGAATTTCAATGGGTACCGAATCTGGCATACGCTCAATAACAACATCGTCCACATTAAATTCCAGTTTCGCATGATCTATGGATTCAAAGTAAACACCTAGGGTCTCAATCGGATGGAGCAAGCTGTACGCGCCAGTTAGCTTCACCCAGCCGCTTTCTGTTACCGTTTTGGCAGCAACTGGCTCATAAAACATATTCCCATTCGTTTTCCGCTCAATCATCATAGAGATAGATGAATCAGGCATTCCCGCAGGCAGGCGAACCCAGGCCGAAAACGCGTAGGTTTTGCCAACCTCCATAAACGATGCCAGATCGAGCATCGGACCGTTCCATCCTTCCGCTCTCCCCGTAACCTGAAGACCGTATGCTCCCGAATGGGCGGCCGAGGAGGCAGCTGTCAGACTTTCGTTGCCGCCGCGTCCATGCCAGCCTTGTGTAGTGCCGTCTTCAAAATCCGTCGCGAGCCGTTCCGCCTCGCTTGGCGTCTCTGCGCCAGCTTCCGCATTCGTCTGCTTTGGCAGCAAACTAAGCGACAAGGCCGTCATCATCAAAATGGTAACCAATAACAATGAAATAGAGCGTTTCAATCGATTTTTCTTCATTAAAGACACCTCGCCTTTCAACTTTTATTCCATAAAGTCCCCACTCGGGGCGTGTCATGGCAGCCTTTTAACCAAATCCACCCTGATTCAGCTCCTCCATGAAAGTATAGCGCTTTCATATTTCAGCAACTACCCGTCGATCTTTGTGAATTTACCCGATAAATCATAGATGCTAAAGCGTAGCAACAGGAGAAAAAAGCAAACGAGCGGCCCCTGCGCACAGGCCGCTCGCTCATTTGCTTCATCTCATCCAGTATATGCTCAGTTATACTTCACATCACCCGGTAAAAGCTAGATTGTACTACGTTAGATAATCTTGCAATAACGGAAATAATCGAAATCGACATATCCGCCTGCTTGCTCGGTGGCGTAATTAAACAGCCCAATCCGATAGCCCATAAAATGCTCCAACCTATATTTCATAGGTAAAGAACGGCCGACTCGTATCCATTCCACTCCATTCGCAGAATAGTAAAAGTGAGCGATATCCGCACTGTCCTTAAAATTAAAATCGATTTTCAAATGTATTTGGCTGCCTTCGAATGGACTTTGCTCAACCGCTTCTTCACCGCCGTCGCTCTGATTCATACATGTGACCACATAGCGGTCGCCATTGTCCGCAGCCCGAATGCCTACTGTCCCGAATAAATGCTGCAAGGCAACCAAGCCTGCATAGTCACCCGGTTTCATCTGGGAAACATCCATCATTGTCATCCCGCTGCAGACCGGGCCTTCCGTCCGCTGTGTTAACGTATTGCGGGCATATGCAATACTGCTTGCCGGATTCCCCGTCATCAATCGCAAAAAACCCGGCCTAGCCGTTACGGACCAAAGTCGATTATCCGGGTTATGGTTCCACTGCCAGTTCAAGGCCAGTTTGTTTTCCGCATACTCAAACTCATCGCTAATGACTAACGGTTTAGGCTCCGAATTCGGCAAGTGCACGTCAAATGCTGGGGGAACTTCACCGTCTATGCCGATAACCGGCCAATCATCTATCCAGGAGACAGGCAGCAGGCAAGGGATTCTGCCTACGGCATCATGGTCTTGAAACAGTATTGCAAACCAGTCTTCTGCGGGTGTGTCGACAATGCCGCCTTGCGCGATGCCATTGTTGCGATAGCCCATATCATCATCTAGCAGCAGCTTGCTCTCATAAGGGCCCAGAAGCGCTCGGGAACGGTAGCATAGCTGTCGTCTGCGCCGATTTCCGGTATTCGGCCATTCGATGAAAAACAAATAATAGTACCCATTCAGCTTGTAAGCATGACAGCCCTCGCAGCGCAGCCCAATTCCATCCCGCTCCGTCTCAAACAGCAATTGATCGATCCCGCTCGGTTTGAGAGCCGTCGCATCTGCTGTGAGCTCCGTAATACGGATATCCCCGTTCCCGTGGATGACATAGACGCGTCCTTCGTCAAACAGCATGCTCGGGTCATGATGGAGTCCTGGAATGGCGGAGCGTTCCCAACATCCATTCTCGATATCCGTCGTCTGGTAAACATAGAACTGGTTCATGTCGAGGCTCGAGAAGCATACATAAAACCTGCCGTTATGATGGCGCAAGCATGCGGCCCACGAACCTTTGCCATAAATACCTTTCCCGTCAAGCAAATTATGAGCAGCATTATCCTCGAAAGTATCGAACACATAGTTTACAATTTCCCAATGCAGTAGGTTCTCCGACTTCATAATTGGGCACCCAGGCATCGTGTGCATGCTTGTGCTAACCATATAGAAGGTCGTTCCCACTCTAATGACGCTTGGATCAGGGATATCTGCCCATATGATTGGGTTGGTTATCATCGTCTTGCTCACACGATTCACTCCTCAAGCATTATCGTATTTATATGCTATGCTTTGCTTTCCTTCGCATAAGGATCGATCATCTGAATCGTCCCGTCCTCATTGTAGTGCAATTCTGTAAATTTAACACAGCGCTTGTGATTGACGCCTTCAGAGAGGGAGCTGTCGTGATAGAATAAATACCATTTGTCCTCGAACTGCACGATAGAATGATGGGTTGTCCAGCCGATTACCGGCGTAAGAATGGTCCCTTTGAACGTATAGGGACCCATCGGGTTACGGCTAACCGCGTAAACCAGCTTATGCGTAGTCCCTGTTGAGTACGACAAATAGTACCAGCCGTTATACTTATGCACCCAAGGTCCTTCGAAATATCGTCGATCCTCATCACCAGCTAAAATCGGGCTGCCGTTCTCGTCGAGAATCGAAATCTCCTGTTGATCCTCTTGGAAAGACAGCATATCCTCGCTCAGCAAAGCGACACGCGGACCCAGCGCTGTCTCCCCCTCATTCGGACCTGCTGCGTCTGCCTCGAAGACGCCGTTCTGCCATTTTTCCAATTGTCCTCCCCAAAGACCTCCAAAGTAGATATAGGACTTATCGTCGTCATCCACGAATACAGCCGGATCAATACTGAAACTGCCCGCAATGTAGTCTGGCTCTGGGGCAAAGGTACCCGCTGGTGTCGTGCTTGTGGCTACGCCAATTCGAAATATCCCTTCATGATCCCGAGCGGGAAAAAACAAATAATACAGATTGTTCTTATAGGCAGCATCCGGCGCCCATAGCTGCTTGGAGGCCCATCGTACATCCTTTAGATGCAAAACCTCGCCATGGTCAACAACAGCCGTTTCAAAATTATCTAGGGATAGCACATGATAATCCTCCATCGCGTATTGATCCCCATTATCGTTGTCAGGGCCATCGTGGTCGAGGTCATGAGACGGGTAAATATAGATTTTGCCTTCAAATACGTGTGCAGAAGGATCTGCCGTAAACATATGGGTAACAAGTGGTTGATTAGGTACTGGTGCATGAGACATAGGAATTCTCCTCCAATTCAAGGTCATTTCAAGCTGATATACCGCTTATTCGCCAAACTGCCAATCGTAAAATTTAAACAATGGATTGCCAGGTTCCCCGCAGAACACAAAGTACAAATCGTGCACACCGTCAGCACCCGAGACTTCTGTTTGCCATTCCATCCAGCCCTGACCGGTCATGTTCGGAATCGCGAGCGTCCCAACCAGCTTTCCGTCCGGGGCATTCAAGCGGAGCTCCATTTTGCTAGCCGCACCTACATTCAAGACTGAAGCCTTAAAAGCCGCGGCTCCTTTCCCCCCAAATTCCACCTTGGATAAAGCGAGCCAATCCCCGTTATTAATGTCCGTTACAGCCATTAGCGGGCTTTGCGGATCGTTCTCGCTTGCGATGGCTTCCACAGCAACGCCCGCACTCCACCCCATCGTCACCGCGCCAACACGATCGTAGGGATTAAATGCCTTTACTTGCCGGACACCTTCATAATCAGCATGGATTTCTTGAATCAAACCATCCTTAAACGCAAGCTGGTTCAGGTGCGTGGAGCGATAGCCGTTCGGAACGCCAAGCGTTTTGGATAAGGTCTGGGCATGATAAGCGATATACCAAGCATCATGGAACTGGAAAATGGCATGATGGTTGTTTCCGCCAATACCGAAGAAGTGCACTGGATTTTTGAGAATCGTTCCACGATAAGTCCATGGCCCCATCGGCTTGTCGCTTGTCATATAGGCAATTTCGCCTGCGGGCGGACTCCCCTCCAGGCGAGCGCCATTATAGAAGTTCGAGCAATAGGTATAGTAGTAAATCCCATCCCGCTTATTGATGCCGGCATCCTCGAACATATACGGGGCAGGAATGACGGCTGCCTCGCCGACAACGCTCGTCATATCATCACCTAACTGCATGACGCGCGCAGTATTGGGCATCTCATCCTTCCCCTCGGGAACGCCCCCGCCAAAATAGATATAGCCCTTTCCGTCATCATCGACCAATACGGCAGGATCGAAAAGCCACGTCACATTCTCCACGCCAGGCGTTGATCTCGAAATTAAGGGCTGCCCAATGGGATCAACCCACGGGCCTACCGGGCTATCGCTTGACAATACGCCAATTCCGCTTGCATTGTTGGCAAAATAAAGAAAATATTTATCCTTGCCGTCGATTATTTTATGCGCTGCTGCTGGCGCCCACGACTGCGTGGCCCATTTGGCTGCGCCCTGCGGGCCTGCCACCCGGATTTCGCCATGATCCGTCCAGTTCATCAAATCATCCGAGGAAATAACCGTGATTTTGTTGATGGTTCCATACGTATTTTCTTTCATATTTCCATCTTCGCCATATTCCAAAACATCGTTCGTCATATAGAGATAGACGCGCTTCTCTACTACTAAGGCATACGGGTCTGCTCCAAACTTGTGGGAGACAAGCGGATTGCCTTGTGGCGGCACCTTCCCGAATGCACTCGCGGGCAATAGGTCATTCATTTCATATTCTCCTTGTACGTTCGCTTTCATTTATTCCTGTAGGAAAGGTATCCCGATATTCTTGCGGCGTTATTCCCGTAGCCTTCTTGAAAAAGCGCGTAAACGAATGTGCCGCTTCGTAACCGACGGCGGACGATACTTCTCGAATTTTAAGCTCCCCGTTCCTTAGCAGCTCTCTCGCTTTTTTCAAGCGGCAGCTATCTATATATTCAGATAAATTCACTCCGCGCTCCTGCTTAAAAAAACGGGATAAGTAGGATGGATTAAAATAATTAATTTCCGCCAGCCGAACTAAGGACAAATCCTCGCTTAAATGTTCTTCGATATATCGGCATATACGGTCGATTACACTGGTTGCCCGCTCTAGCTCGCCGTTATGCTTAACTTTGAATAGGCGTTCGGCAATGACATGCAAATAGGCAATCCCCTCCTTCATGGATGAATGCTCATCCAGACGCATCAGTTTTCCATAATCACCGATCTGGTGATAAAGTCCCCCGCGATTAATGGAAGAAAGCAGCACGAGCGCGATAGAATAATAGCTCTCTATCGTTCGGTGAACATGGGCCGTTGCATGCAGCATGCTGGCCGTCAATTCCTCCAGCACTTCACAAAACTTATCTTTCCTCCCAGCCTCAAGATAGGCTTCCATTAACTCTATTTTTTGAGCAAGCATACCGTCTTCTTTCCTGTTTGAAGGCTCAAGCTGCTCCGTGCGATCCATTAAAATAATGGATAATCCGTCGGCAATGGTCATTTGATGCAGCTGGCGCAGCCTTTCATATTGCTGTGTTACCGCTTCCCATTCACAAGAAGCACCGCTTATGGTGAAGGCAATCGTTAAGCCGAGCGATTCCAAGCATGTCTCCTGGATGAGCTCCAGCGTTCCTTCCAAATAACGAATCAAATGATTATATAGCCTCTCCTCGACATGTTCTGAAGGCTGAAGCAGCCATAACAAATCTCCGTGCTTATCAACAATTCCAATATGCCGCGTCTGCTTTGACAAATAGGAATGCCAGATTATTCTGGTGGAATGAACAAGCTCGCTTCTATCGGAGTAAGGAGTCTCAGCTGGATATGACAAATGACCAACTACCATTACAACCGGAATCAAAGGATTCAGATCGATGTTCAGTTTGCCGAATTCCTTGACCAGCACCTCTTGCTCAAGGCATAGAAGGTGGCTTTGTTGCAGAAGATGTCTGATATACTCTCCTTGCGCCATAAATTCAAGCGCATCAACCTGTTCGCGGGATTGCTCGACTAATGCGCTCAATTGATTGTTTTGATGAATCTCTTGAATGACTTCCTGTACAACTTCAGTAACTTTCGCATACCCTTCTGTTTTCAATAAATATCGAACATTGGACATTTGAATCGCCTTATAAGCATACTGAAACTCGCTATAGCCCGTTAGGAAGATGATTTTGCATCTTGGCCAATACATCTGAATCTCATCCGACAATTCTAAACCGCTCATGCCTGGCATGCTAATGTCAGTCAGAACGATGTCAATTCGGGTACGTTTCAACCAATTTAGCGCTTCTTTGCCAGAGTACGCTTTACAGACATCGAGCTTGTCTGGCATCCATTGCTGGAACACTTCATATAACCCATCCGTAATGATGTCTTCATCATCTACGACTAGCAGTCTAAGCAATCTCGTTCTCCTCCTTCAGCTTGATGCGAATGACGACCTTGAGACTATTCAGCTCGCTTCTAGACAGATGCAAACCGCTATTTCTTCCATACGTTAAAATAATGCGCCTATGAATGTTCATCATGCCTGTCATTTCATAAGACTCTGTAGTGCTGTCTAGGCGATGCTGTAAGTCTTCGATCTCGGTATCGCTCAGTCGATTCCCATTGTTCTCCACGATAATTTGAGCTGCAGTCTCATCCAGCTCAAAAGCAACTCGAAGCAGACCATCTTCCGTCATTTTCTCTAGACTATGCTCATATGCGTTTTCGATAATAGGCTGAATGATAAGCCTGGGCACATGGATATTCGCCATTTCCTTTGGCAATTCATCAAATTCCACACGAATCCGCCTTGAAAACCGGAGCTTCTGAATTTCGGTGTACATGCGGGAGTGCTTCGTTTCCTCAGCTAGCAGCACATTATCCTCCCCATTACGGGTAATGAACCTGAAATATTCCCCTAGCATATTTGTAAATTCTTCAATGCGCTCCGTATCTCCGGTTCTAGCCAAGGAATTGAGAATAAAAAAGCTGTTATAAAGAAAATGGGGATTGATTTGAGATTGAAGCTGCTTCAGCTCTGCCCGCTGCATCATCAGCTTTTGCTTGAAATCCTGATCAATCAGTGCCTGCAATTTATTCAGCATTTGGTTGAACCGATTATACAGGTAGCCGAATTCATCCTTTTCCTCATGCTCAATATGAATATCCAATGCCCCTCCTTCCATTCTCCTAAAGCTCTGAACGAGAAGCAGCAATGGTTTATGAACGAATTTATAAGTTGAATAAGAATAGATAGCGATGGCAATGAAGGTCATGATCGCGAATAGCCAAGCCCAGATTACAAATTTGCCCAGCGGTTTGCGTACGGTTTCCTCGGGCAAATACGAAGCGACGGTAACACCCAATTTATCCGAATGTGCTTTGTCAATATGATACTTTTTGCCATCAATAATCAGCTTGGTCGTGCTGGCTTCTTCTACTTCTCTTATATCGCCTTGAAGCCTTCCACTTAATTGCTCGTCGCTCATCAATACAAATCCCGTTGTATCCGAAATGAGAAATGACCCGCTTTCCGGATAAATATTGACTTGGTCCAAGGCATATCTCAGCTTTTCCCTATCTAATTCAATTTGTATGACGAATAGCGGCTCTTCTCCCTTCATGCCGTTATACTTTGAGGTGCTAAGATGAAGAGTGTTCCCCCACTTTACAAGTCGCTGCTCGCTCCTCCCAATACTGAAGCGAAAGTAATTGAACTTTTCAACGTCAAGATCAGAGATCGCATTGCCGAACGAAATTGTTTTGTTAACAGGACGGATATGCACATAAACATCTTTAATATAAACACTGCTATTTTTAAAAGAAGTTAAGCGACGGATCAAATAATTTAAGCTCGCTCTTTTTTCAACATTGTCCATCATTTCCCAAGTGACAACGAGCCTATTCAATTCATTATCTTCCAACAAGTCGAACTCCTGCAGCTCCATCCATTCAATTTCCCGATTAAAGGCTTCCAAATAATTCGATAATTGCGCCTCGGAAGTTCTTGACAGGCCTTCACTCGCATTTTTATAGCTCCAATTATACAAATAGACGCCTAGCAGGATGATAGGCAGAATCACAATGAGATAAATAATGACCTGTCGTATAAATATCGTATTTCGCCATGAATGGGCGGGAAATTTAAGCAAACCAATTCCTCCGATGCTGCTTTAATAAGTGATGAGCAAGTGTCTTGTCTTCTAGCATACAGAGTCGAAGGAGAGTCTTCTTACTTAAAATCACTGCCTCTTTCTGCATACCACTGATTTACCTCCGCTGTTATACGACTCCCGCCCAGCTTATTCCAATCGTCTACAAACCGATCAAACTCGTCTATGGGACTGCCAAGTATAATATTCACGAACGTTTCGATCTGTTGATTATACAAAATGGCTTGCTTCACTATCATCGTTTCCGTTGGAGGCCCTACAAAGCTTTCGTACAATAGCTGATTATTCTTCATGTATTGATCAAGGATCGCAAAAGCCCCATTCGGCCCATAGGTCCGCTCCCATCCCCATCCTGACTCCTTGTTCACATGGCCAGTACGGTAGGCTTGAATGTTTTTGTAGATGGAACTGGCTTCATCCTTTAAGACAGAATGATCGCCGGTTCTTTCTGACTCAGCAATTTGGCGATACGCCTCCAAGTTTTTCATCGCTGGAAAAGGGGTAACCGGTGAAAGCTTCCATACCGGTAATGGAGAGCTGTAATAGGTTTCATATTCAGCCGTTTCCCCCCAGTTTTTCTCCAAATGCAAATTAAAAAGCTTAACGATTGCTTCAGGATGGGGATAAGCTTTTCTAACGGCAAGAAACTGGCTCGTGCTGAACCGCAGCGGTACCATCGGCTCTTCTCCTGACACAGAAACGATCGGAAATGCCTGCCACTCTGCATTTGGTTGAGCAGCACGGCTGGTTTGAGCTAAAAAAGACCCCCATTGCTCTCCATAAAACATGCCAATATGGCTCTCAGCAATTAGCTTTTCTTCTTTCAAACCATCCTTAAGCCCAAACTCGCTATCGATTTGACCATCCCGATACATATTTTGAAGCACCTTTAACGCCTCTTTCACTTCGGGTTGAATCCCGCCATATAAGAGTTTTCCCGACTTGTCCTTGATCCATAGGTTAGGGTAAGCCTCATAGCCTGCCATAAAGCCTGCCAAGCCCATAACGGGATCGAATAAATATTGGGTCACGGCTAGTCCAAACGTATCATTAATGCCATTATTGTCAGGGTCATTTTCTGTAAACGCTTTCGAAATAGCTAAAACGTCGCCCATCGTTTTCGGCGGTTTTAAACCGACTTGCTCCAACCAATCTGTACGCAGCCAAATAAACATCGCCCCTTCAATAGAAGAGCTGGTCTCTGGTATTCCCATCAGCCTACCATCGACCGTTGCCGCTTCGAAAGGGCCCGTCCCTTCTTGGCTTAAAATTTTCTTCGTAAACGAAGAGGCATATTGCTCGTAAGCAGCAGATAGATCTTGAATCAGTCCAGCATTGCTGAGCATCCTCAGCTGCTGCGCATTGACTCTGACGACATCGGGTATATCTCCTGAAGCAAATGCACCGCTTAGTTTCTGATGATAAAGGTCCCCCTTGGCAACCCAATCATATTTAATTTTAATGCCCAGCATCTGTTCATATAGTCGATTCCACCTATTATCCTCAAACGTTTCTTCTGGCAATTGGCTGATTAAATTCTCCAAGCTATCGTCGCTTTCTCTTGCAAAGGTTAATTCAATAGCTGGATTATATTGGCTTAGCGCGGCACCCTGATAGGCAGTCTCTCCTTCAAATTCACTAGATACTTCTTTGTTGGTGCCGCTGCTATAGTCGCATGACGCAAGGAGTTGAACTGACAATAATGCAGTAAGCAAAAGCTTGACCTTGTTCATTATTGGTATTTTCAACAGGTGTGACCCCATTTCACATTTGAAAATATCGATCCATTTCCATTCTATGCTTCTAATTATCCGAATTACGGGCTGATAACACAATACACATCTCTTTATTTTGTTACCCGTCCTTTACTTAAAAAATAAATCATCCGCCCATCTCCTTTATTGGATGATGGACGGATGTGTTTGAAACTTCTTCGTCAGATGAAATAGGGCCGAAATAAACGCTAGTAAGAAACCACATGCTGACACCGGCATGCCTACACACCCGAACAACTCCAAAAATTAGATTAAATCCGACTTCTGCAGCAGCAGCTGCACCATCTTGGCAACCTCGGCCCTTGTCACCTGCGCTTTCGGAGCAAGTATAGCTTCATTTCTACCAGTTACGATGCCCGCTTGTATGCTGTCCGCTATTCCGCTTTTCGCCCAGTCAGCCACCTCCGATGCATCGGTATAGGGCTTTAATAGCTCGCTCGCAGCTTGACTGGAAAGCTTCGCTTTCTGACCGGTCATGACCATCGCCTTTGCTAAAATCGTCATCGCCTGCTCGCGAGTAATTTTCTCTTTCGGCCGGAATGTGCCATCCTCGAATCCTTGGATAAGTCCGTAGGCTTGGGCAGTCATGACCGCGCTGCTGTACCAATCCTTCGCCAAAATGTCCGAGTATGGAGGTGTGCCGCTTTCCAGCTCCAATCCCAGTCCCCTTACAATGATTGCTGCGAATTCGGCCCGTGTGATGGCTGCACTTGGGTTAAACAAATTTTGGCCGATGCCATTAATGACCATTCTTGAGCCCATATCGTTGACGGCATCCTTTGCCCAATGATTTGCGACATCCTTGAACATTACGGGATGATAAATAATCGAGTAGGTGCTGTTCGACAAGCTGTTCAGCAACGCATAATACTTGCCGTCCACCTGAACGATTTTAGTTGGCACATGACGAACTATTCCATCAGGCTCTATTACAATGCCTGTTGTTATTTGGTCCGGATGAATACCCTCTGGAAGAGTAATTGTCCGCTGGACATAAGCATTGAACTTCGTCAGATGAATGACAGAATCTTTATTTATAAAACTAATTTTAAAATCAATTGGCGGTATGACTAGGTTAAATCCCTCCCGAGCAGCCGCATTCTCTACCACTTTTGCCATTTCCTCGGACGCTTCTGCAATTTCAAATTGCATCGTCGTATCTTGTAAATTGATCATGGCCCCCAGCTGACCGATTATCACGTTCCTTTCGATTTGCTGCACAGGCACAGTATAGGCTGCCCGATCGGTTTTGATCTCGATTACAGCTTTCTTCTCTCCTAAGCCTTTTAGCATTTGCGCATTCAACTGCCCGATAACGATGTCGGAGCCGTTATAAACGGGAATCGTAATGACCGCATTGTCCCCCAACGAAGCAAGCAGCTGCTTCAGCTTCTGCTCGTCAAACACAACCGTTGTAACGGTTTTCCCATTTTTATTTGTCACATCGGCAGTTCCAGTTCCGGCACTCACAACCTTGCCGTTGATTAGGATGTCGATACTGCTGCTTCCTGTCCCTGGTGTAGCTGCTGGTGCACCGCCACCGCTGCTTCCTCCGTTGTTTCCACCATTGCTGCCACCATTACTGCCTCCGTTGTTTTCGCCCGTTACCGTAATTTGCGTTACCGCTTTTTTCTCTTTGCCTCCGGCAACAGCAGTTAATGTCAGCGTCCCTAATCCAGCCGACAAGCCTTTAATGGTTACGGCAGCTTTGTTGCTGTCGCCTACGATGCTAATAGAACCGCTAGCCTCCCATTGATAAGCGGGGTTGGTTGCATCAGTTGGATCAAGCGCCGAGTTAACAGCCAATTGCTCATTCACTTTAAGGGTTTGTGCCCCATATGAAATGCTGACGGATTGCAGGGGAATGTTTTCCTCCGTTTCAAGAGCGGTGAATTTCCAATCATCCATATTAAAAAGATTGCTCTCGCCTTCTCCTTTGAACATCAAGAAAACATTGTGAACCCCTTTAACAGAACTTACATCTGTTTTTATCAGCTTCCAAGCTTGCTCCCCGCCTGTAGAAGCCGCATCAAGCGTACCTATAACCTCACCAATAGGACTATCTATACGAATCTCAATTTTCCCGCCTACGACTGAAGCAATATTGGCTTCGAATGACCCGGCCCCATCATTGCCGAAATCAACATTCGCAACCGCCAGCCAATCCCCGTTATGAATATTTGTGACATTCAGATTAGGGTTTGTGCTTTGGCTGCCTGGCGCTTCAAATATTTCTGTCAAAATGCCTGCTTGCCATGCAATTGTTTCTGCTTCCGTTCTTTGATAGGGATCGAGCGTTTTCAGTTGAGCGACACCTTCCATATCAGCTTGAATCTCTTTCATTCGTCCATTCTCATAAAATTCAACCTTATTAATATGAGTGGAACGATAGCCTTTTCCGTCCCCTATAGAAGCTTTGCTGACGGTCTGCGCATGGTAGGTAACATACCACTCTCCATTAAACTCGAAAATAGCATGATGGTTATTGCCGCCAACCCCGAAAAACGTATACGGATTTTTCAGAATTGGGGCGACATACGTAAACGGCCCCATAGGACTGTCGCTCACCATATAAGCAATTTCACCTGGAGGCGGTGTGCCTTCCGGATGAGTACCCGCAAAATTCGAACAATAGGAGTAATAATATTTTCCATTATACTTATGAATGCCGGAATCCTCGAACATGAAAGGCGCATCGATCGTAACCGCCGACCCTACTGTACTGATCAAATCATCACCCAGTTGAATTACTCTGGCGGTGTTGGGATGAGCCATTTGTTCTGCGGTCGAGTTAGGTTCACCAGGAATGCCCCCGCCAAAATACAAATAACCTTTGCCGTCGTCATCAACCAGTACTGCCGGGTCAAACAGCCAGACGACGCCGGGAACGCCAGGCTTATTTCCGGTTATCAACGCTTCTCCGAGCGGATCAATCCACGGTCCGAGCGGGCTGTCCGCAGTCAGCACGCCAATTCCTCCTGCACCATTAGCAAAATAAAGGAAGAACTTATCCTTGCCGTTTATTTGCTTATGAGCAGCTGCCGGCGCCCAAGAAAAAGTCGCCCAGTCCGCAATGCCGCCCGATCCCGCCACTGGAATTGCGCCATGATCCGTCCAGTTCACCATATCTGCCGAGGAAATCACATGTACTTTATTCAAATTAGCGAACGAATTATCTTTAATATTTCCGCTGCTATCATATTCGAAGGCGTCACTCGACATATAGATGTAAACTCTTCCATCAAAAACTAATGCATACGGATCAGCTCCCAGCTTGTGGCTCATCAGGGGATTGGAGTAGCCCGGGATTTTCGCGAGCGCTTTCGTATCTAACTGCTTTAATCCAATGCTCGCTACTGCATCATGAACGTTGTAAACGACATTTCCGCCTTCAACAGCAATGTAGTCTGTGCGAATGAAAACGGTACGATCAGATGGCACAAATCCATCGACCTTCAGCTTGATCGTCGCAAAAAGGTCGGAGGATGCGTTGGCGAACTTCACCTTGTCCCCAGATACATGCAGCTGAAGATGATGATCGTCATACGTATACGCCCCCTTTCCAGTCAGATTGTCAGCATTAAACGCAACATCGGTTACCGTTAAATAATCAGGGATGTTGAAGGACGCTGAAATCGACTTATACCCCTCATCCGGAAGCGCTTCCATCTTTACGGGTACGGAAAGCTCCATATTCTGAACGCCAATAACATCCGGCACATTTCCCAAATCTGCTTGCAGGACGGTTGCGGCTGAATCGGTTCCCGTCAGCTTGTCGGCTGCTCTAAAGTAATCAAAATCTACATATCCGCCTGTAGTCTTGGTAGCAAAATTAAACAATGCGAATCGATAGCCCATAAAATGATCAAGCTTATAGCTCAATTGAAGGGTATTTCCTATTGCTCGCCATTCAACGCCATTTAGACTATAGTAGAAATTGGCTTTATCGGTAAAATTCCTATAGTCAAATTCGACTTTTAAGTAGACTCTGTCCTGTGTGAGTGGAATACTTGCCAACTCTTCTGCTGTTCCTGAGCTTGCATTCACCATAACGAGGGATTTCAAATTCCCCTCCATTTTCACACCTACAATTCCATAGTCCTTCTGAAAAGCGGCGAGACCAGCAAAATCTCCATTTTTCATTTGGCTTATATCCATTGCCACTTTGCCGGAGCTTTCTGGCCCAAACGTTCGTTGGGTAAGCGTATTTCTAGCATTTTCGATGCTTGTGCTCTTCCTTCCGTTCGTAAGCCGCAAATAGCCTGGACGCTGTGTCAACGACCAATGATTTTGGTCCGGGTTATGGTTCCACTGCCATACTAAGGCAAGATTGGAGCCATTGTAGTCATATTCTCCGTCGTTTGTTTGGTCCACACCTTCGGCTGGAGTAACGTCAATGAGTGACACGTCATCCACATAAAAATTCATCAAATCCTTAACCGGATCTTGCTCAGCTGTCCAGGATGTTTCGATGAAAATAATCGGCTCATGAAGCTCGGCATCTGCCGGGATGGTGTAGGTGCCTGCAATCGTTCCCCATTCCCCTTTGTTTACCATAGCTGATCCCATCACCTTGATCGTTGTCCAATCTCCATCCTGCATTGCGATATTAAATTGCCTTCTAGCAGGAAGCGAGTCGTCACCTTCATATTTTACTTTTGCTAAAAATTTATAGGTGCCGCCAGCCTTTACTTTACTGGCAAGCCGTTGCTGAACCCCTGCCCCTGTAGCCTGTCTGCTGCTGACGTGCATGCTGTTGGAGCCGCTGTGATATACGCTGTCTGTTACCGTAACAATGGCCTGATCATGAGCTGTCCATGGGTCTTGACCTTCTTCAAAGCTGCCGTTGAGCAGAAGCTCTTGTCCTTCCTCTGCGGAAAGCTGTGCATCTAGGCCTGAAATTTGTTGCATAGCAGCCGCATTCGCTGATGAACGGCCTAATGCATTAAATTGTGAAGCTCCCACTCTCTCTGCGTTCTGGTAGAACTCATCGGAAGCTGCAAAATTGCTGTTCGCGCTTACTCCGCTTACAGGCATTTTAATGTTTTCCGGAATTGTACCGTTGACGCCGAACACCGGCCAATTATTTTCCCAAGCAACGGGTACCAGAAACGGTATTCGTCCTACTGCGCCGTGATCTCTGAACAACAGGCCATACCATTTGCCGTCTTTCGTGTCGACAATGCCACCCTGTGCAGTTCCTTCGCTTAATGCAAGTCTTCCCTCATATGTACCATCGATTGTTGAGGCGCGATGGACGATTTGAACACGAGGTGAATTTTTAGGCCATGCGATATTGAATACATAATAATATCCATTTATTTTTTGAATGTGAGAGCCCTCTGCAGGTAAACCTACGTTCTCTATTGTGCTTGCTACCAAGCTGGCGTCGGGGATAAGGATTTTGTTTAGACCGCCGACTTTAATCGCAGTCGCATCTGCGGTAAGCTCAATGATTTTAATATCCCCGCCGCCGTAAACCATGTACACACGCCCATCATCATCAAACAGCAACGACATATCATGAAAAACCCCGTCAAGCTCGGATCTGGTCCAAGGCCCTTTTTCAATATCGGCCGTTTGATAGATATAGGTTTTACCGGTACTGTATGAAGAAAATGCGACATAATAGCTGCCATTATAAAACCTTAAACTGCTGGCCCACGAGCCTTTGCTATAATCGCTCTTTCCATTTCGAAACGTCTGCTCGTCATTATCAGCCAAAATATCATACACATAATTGACGATTTCCCAGTGTACGAGATCAGTTGATTTCATAATTGGTACACCTGGATTCATATGCATAGTCGTACTGGACATGTAATAGACGTCGCCTACACGAATAACATCTGGATCTGGAACGTCAGCCCATAATAATGGATTTTGAAATGCAGCCTCTTCCTGCTGAGCGAATATGAAGGTGCTGGGCAATACGTTTAGCCATAATGTAAACGCTACCAATAATGCAAATGACTTTCTGAACATTTTTTCGTCTCCTCCTTCAAATGATCGTTTCTGTGTTTATCATAAAATAATCACCTTCACTAATCGATGTTTTTTTATTTTAAAAGTGAAAATTATTATTAATTTATTTCCATTTACCATTATTTGATTTAAAAAAAGAAATGAAAAATAGAGAGCAGCACAGTAGCTAATCCGCTCTCTTATCTCCTACATTTTCGAATGGCCTAAGCAAGGTTGTCCCTTTTTTATATGTAATCGCTTTCAAATTTACTCTTTTATTATCGACTAAGTATCAGACAAAAAACAACGTTCATCTTTTTACATGGCCAGCATTCCTTTTCTTCTTGAGCTTCAGGCAGCGGGCAAGGAAAACTTGTTCAGCAAGGTTCAATCGTCTTGTATACTTCTTCCGCTCTACTCCTGCCACCGAATATCCGCCTCATAATACTTCCGCCCCACCGGCCGCTTGCGCAGCTTCACACGAAGCTCGCCGTCCTTCACAATTGCTCTGCATACGCGTGGGCGCACTCCAACAGGCAGCTTAATCATTTCCTTCCTATTGCCGGGCAGCCCTTCAACGCGCAGGCGGTCTTCCTTTACCCATAAACGAAGCTCTTCCGAGCGCACATGTGCGGGAAGCGGGTATTTGACGATGATAAATTGCTCGCTCTGGGAAAAAGAGTACGGCGAAGCTTGCTCCGCAATGGCTCCGGCAGCTTCAGGCAGCGCTTTGGTCATCATTTTGCGCACAAATTGCTCCACCCAGTCCGGCTCGCGCAGCACATCAAAGCCTTTAGGCAGCTTCTGCCCTTCTACCCAGCGTTCGAGCTCATCCCATTTAGAATCCATCGTTTACCTCCCACCTCCCGGCCTATCTCCACTATATGCGCCGCCCAGTTAGGCGGATACCTCTTTAGCTGCTTCTGCGGCAAAACAAAAGTAAAGGAGATATGGCTTTTCAGTATTTGCAAATATCGCTGTTCTCAACATATACCCAGCAGGGAACCTCTGGGCGAATGCCGCATACGATATTACAACCATACGCTTAGCAGCAAGGAGGTCTTTGCTATGCCCGCTATAGTCGGATTCGTAAAAATCGTTAGCGTCGGCTCCAGCTCCATCGTCCAGTTTGGCGACGCCGTGCAAATGTCGCCCTCCAGCACTTCCAAAACCTATGCTGGCTCAGGCTCCTTCCTTACCGGCAGTCTGACGAATTCAAACAACGCCGTAAGCGCCACGAATACGCTTGATCCAGACGTACAGGACAGCTCGCAAAATGAAGTTGCGAGCGGGGTCAATGTCGTATGAATTGGACCGTTCATCAGACGATTACGATTCATCAGCTCCGCGTGGACAGCGTTTCGAACAGCTCTGTCCTGCAAATTGGCAGCGCAGGCTCCATTCGCTCCTTGTCCCAGCTGTATAATACGGGCGGCTTCACGGGACCAGCCGCCCAGCTGGGGGGCGAAAATCCGCTTTCCTTCGTTCCGCTGCCCAATCCGACCTAAGGACAGGAGGTTTCAACGATGCAGCAGCAGCCGAATCAGCTGTCGCCATGGCAGGCCTGGTCGCTTGACGTCGCAAAGCAGCTCCAATGCCAGCAGGAAAGCATCACCGCGTTGGAGCAGCAGCTTGCGGCCATCTGCGAGCAGCTCAAAAAGCTTGAAGCGAAACCTACTTATAATGTGGAAAATTTGCAGTACCATTTTGACCAGTTGAAGGTAGAAAAGCTTGAAGGCACGCTCAATATCGGCATGACTCCACAGGGATCGCCGAATATGAATGGCGATATTGAGCAGATGGCCATATCCAAGCCGCTCGTCTATCCCGCTCCGCCTAATGATGCAGCTCAGCCAACAGATCCCTATGCTCCGATTCAAAATGATATGAATCAGTATATCGACAATGAAGGCGCACAGAAGCTGATGCAAATGGAAAAACAGTTTTGCATGCCGCTTGATCCCCATCACCGCAGACTCATTCTGTCCGATATCCGCAGCCAAATGCCTGCCCGCATCCAATATTACGCCAGGTCACTGCCCCGCCAGGATGGGGTTAGCGAGGAAACCGCTGCCCAGCAAAACCGAGCCGAGGTGTTCGCCAAAACCGCTCGCGATGCCGATGCGGCAATGCTTCAATATATGCAGCAATTACAGAATGGAGGCGTAAGGAAAGCCCATGATTAAATTTGTCGTACACAATGATTGCCTAAGCGTTGGTAAAGTTGACATACTTGGCATATCCAGCGCATCGCATTTTCAAATCGGCGATAGCGACTATGTTACGCTTTATTCCATTTTTGATACACCGCCTGAATCCGTAATCGTTGGTCCACTCGCACCTTTTCCAGAACCAGGTGGCGCCAGCAGCGCGGAAGGGGAAGGCTCGGAATGAGCTACCCGATTCGTACGGCTGAGGTTGGCGGTTTGACGATTATCAGCGCCTCGGGAGCGGCCATCGTCCAGCTCGGAGATCGCGGGCAATCGACGCCGAAGCTTCGTGCGCTTGCGCTGCAGCGGGAAATTGACCACACTCGGGCGGGCGATGTTTATTTTGAATCATATGATTTATTCACCCAGTCGTTTCCAATATTTGATGATTTTGATGGCCCAGCTAAAGACATCATCCATATTAAGCGTACCAATCATTGTCCGCGCATCGTAGTGGGCTGCGTTTATATTATTGCTATGGGCTCATCATCGAGCGTACAAGCGGGAAATGCGATGGAAACGATCGCCGAATCGCGGATTAAACATATTCGCCAGTTCAAGCGTCCTATTCCAGTACCAGGCATCGGCTGCCCGCTTCCTCCGGTCAAGCCTGCGCTGTATAGATGAATGGCAGCATAGTAAACAGCTGTGCTGTACGAAATACCCGCAAGGCAATATGCCCTTGCCAAGCTTCCGTTTTTTCAACTAGGCATTAGCTGAAATGCGAATGTGACGGTACAAACGTCCAATTTTTCCACACGCCTCCGGCATACATTAACCATGTGAACAAAAGCTTCACACTAACAAAACCATTCAGGAGGTTGTTAATAGTGGGATACCCTGTAGCAGGCGCTAACGTAGGTTGCGGTCCAATCGCGGGTGCCAACAGTTGTTGGACAAATACGGGCACAATTCTCGTTCTCTTTATTTTGCTAGTTATCATCTTGCGTACCTTCTGCTTCTAAGCTTATTCACACCATTGCACGTTAGCGCATATTGATATGGCTTGCTTTAAAGCCAGCTTCATTTAAGCAGAACTAGCAATAAAGGGGTAGGAGGATACAGACACGGCAATAACCGGCAGGGGGCATGGGGCCCTGCCGGTTATTGCCCGTGCATGGATAACTACTCCTCGGAAACACGCGCCGCAATCTCTTTCGTGATCTCATCCCCGCCCTGCAGGCGCCACTGCTTGACGAATTCATCAAAGCTGTCCAAGCTTTGGTCGCCAACAATGATTTTCAAATAGGTCTCGTTCTCCAGCTGCTCCAGTGCGGCCCATTTTGTGCCCATCGCTGGTGTTGCGCCGTAGAAAACGCTGTTTACTTTAATCATGGGTGTTTTTCGAATGACACCGACGCCATATTCGTAAGCTGCTGCGGGCTTCCATGCATCCAAATTTTTCTTCGGGTTCTGATGCTCGGTTTCCGTCATTTCATACAGCTGGTAAGAGTCAGGATCAAGCGTCGATGGGTCAAGCTTGCCTTCCAGCACGCCTTGCAACTTATCATAACGGTTGTCTACCGCATCCGAATAATCAAGCAGCAGGTCGAACGGATAATAATGGCGCAGCTGCACGCCGGACTGGGATGCATATTCATCCAGCCATTGGGTTTCCTGAATGTTCGGGTCTAGCCGCCGCTCCAGGCGGGTAAATACATTGAGCAGCTTAACGACCGCCTCAGGATGCTCATAGCCTTTACGCACAACGAGATAACGATCCGTTACCGGTGCGGTATGTGTCACATACTCCCCGTTCGCATCAACCGGAGCCGCATAAGCGCGCCACTCTGCTTTCGTATTCTGGGCTACTGCCTCTGATAGCGGCCAATAAGGCATCCACCACGGCCCAAAAAACATCCCTGCTCTGCCATCCACAATCGGCTCCTCCGACTCCCGATACAGCACAAACTGTTTGTCGATCAGCCCTTGCTTGTACCAATCGGCCAGCTGGCCGAGCGCAGCTTTGCTCTCCGGTGTAATCGAGCCGTATACAACATTGCCATCTGTATCCCTCGTCCAATTTTTCGGAAACGCATGGAACGAATGAAAAATAGAATCAAAGCCGCTTGGATTCGGCTTCTGCCCGAATACGACAATTTTGTCTCCGGCTATACCGACGGTATTCGCCTTTCCGTCGCCATCAGGGTCACGCTGTACGAAGGCTCGGGCGACCTCTTCAATATCGCGAAGCGTCTTCGGCGGCTCCAGCCCTAGACGATCCAGCCAATCCTGGCGCACCCATAGCAAGGTGACCGCATCCATCTCAATTGCCACATTGGGCAGGCCGTAAAGCTTGCCATCACGCGAAGCCTCCTCCAGCGCCTTGCCGCCAGATGAAGCATAAATATCGCGTACCAGCTTGGAGCTGTATGCCGCATACGTACCCGTTAAATCCTGAATCATGTCGTTGTCGATAAGCTTCCGCAGCTGGGCGCGGTCAACGACCATTGCATCCGGCATATCGTTGCTTGCAATGGCAAAGCTGATTTTTTGCTCAAAGGCATCGTCACCCTTCGCTTCCCAAGCATGAACCACCTTTATATTCGTCAATTGATCCAAGTAGCGGGAAATGGGGTTGTTGTCATTAGTGTCGCTGCCGGATAAGCGGGATTCGGGTATTTTGAACCCTACCCGAACGCTGACCCGCTCTGGCATGCTTCCATAAGCGAGTGGCTCCGCGCTGCTGTCTGCCCGTTCATCCCCTTGCAAGCCGCTCATCTGCGCTGGGCTATTATTGCCTGTACACGCGCCGGTCAGCAGCAGCACAGCCATTATAAGCAAAGCTACTCTCGCTTTCATTGCTCCCCCTCCATTTCCCCTTGGATTGCCGCCGTCTCAACCGCCGCTTGCTCTTTGTATGCTAATAATAACCGCCCATACGCACTCGCTCGGCACGGAACTCGCTAGGCAGGCTGCCTACCAGCTCGCGGAACAGCTTGCTGAAATATTTATCATCCTCAAAGCCTACAGCGCAAGCAATTTCGTAGACGGGCATTTCTGTCGTGAGCAGCAATTCTTTCGCACGCTCCATTCTTATGCCGCGAAGCATAACGCCAAAGGGCATCCCGGCAAAACGGGCAAAGCAGCCGCTAAAATAGCTCCGGCTCATTTTCACATAATCCGCCACATCAACCTGATTAAGCTTGCCGGCCGCTTCGCGGCGAATATAGACCGTTGCACGCAGCATGCACTGAAACACCTCTTTGGATAGCGACAGCGCAAGCATTCTGCGCTGGGCATAATCCGAGAAGCGGCGCAGCCAGCTTTTAAAGTCCTGCCAGCAACGCGAACGCCCTAGCTCCGCGCGAAGCCCTTCCGCCTCACTTGGGTGCATGAGCAGTGCGGCCCAGCTCTGGCATAAGCTTTGCCCCCATTGCATCAGCTGCTCCTCACTCGCCCGCAGCCCCTCCAAGCGGCTTATGAACGTTTCCCAAGCAGCGGGGTAAAGCGCCCAGCGCAAATCAGCCATATCAGCATCAAGCAGCAGAAGCTGAGCCTCCTGATCAGTGGATGCCGTAAACTGCTGAAGCTCGCCAAAGCTCATTTGAATTCTGTCATGCTGGCCGGACGCCTTATAAAACATCACGGCAGCAAAGCGATCCTCCAGCAAACGCTTCACATCAGCGAGTTCCTTTTCTTGCAGCCCCGTAACGACAGCATAATGAAATCGGCCCTTTAACAGCTGGGCCAGCTCCCGCTGCCATTCGGAATCTGGGGTAAGATGCGGCAGCGGGATCAGCCATAGCCCTTTCAGCTCTAGCAGCGTAAAATTTTTCAAGACAGGCAGCCGGCACAGCTCTTCTTTCCCTGCCCCTTCCTCTAGCGGATAACACACCAGCGCAGCATCCGCCTTCATCCGCTCCGCTGCGGAGCTCAGCTCCGCCCCCGAGCGAAAGCTGTTTTCCCATCGAAAGCGCTGAACGATTCTTTGCATCACTTCATCCGCTTTATCGGGCTCGAGCAGCGTCTTCACAATATAATCAATGGCCCCCAGCCGCAGCGCCTCCTGGACATAATCAAACTCATGATGGCAGGTCAGCACGACGCTGCGAATAGTGGGAAAGCGCTGCTTAATTTGCTCGATCAGCTCAAAGCCGGATAACTGCGGCATCGTTATATCGGTGAATACGAGATCAACCTCCGTATGCTCCAATAGCTCAAGCGCTGCTTTCCCATCCCCCGCCTCGCCAACGATCGAAATGCCGAACATTGACCAGTCGAACAACGAAATAAAGCCTTTGCGCACCAAGCGCTCATCATCGACTACAATCGCTTTAATCATCGAACTCCTCCTTCGCTTTACGTGGAATCACGATGGTCACTACCGTTCCTTGACCCAGCTCGCTCTCAATGCGAAACTGCATCTGCCCATTATAAAATTGCCGCAGCATTCGGTTCACATAGGACAGCCCAATGCCAAGCCCGCGCTTCGCCTTGCTGTCGTCACCAGACAGCAGCTTTGCAATCGTCTCCGGCTCAATGCCGGAGCCATTGTCCTCTACCCGCAGCAGCATCTCCGCGAGGCCGACAGGCTCAATTGTAATAACGATGCGCCCAGTACGGTCGCTCATCCCGTGGTAAATGGCATTTTCGACGAGCGGCTGCAGCAGAAAACGCGGAACCGCAACCTGCAGCACCTCATCGGCAACGTTGAGCTGAAATTCAAATTCATAATCATAACGAATGCGCTGCAGCTCCATATAATTCGTCATCGCTTCAATCTCTTCATCAACGGTTACGATCAAGCTTTGCTTGCCCAAATTATAATGCAGCACCTTGACGAGCAGCGTGACCAGCTTATCAATTTCCTTCTGCCCGTTCATCCGGGCCAGCCACTGTACCGTATTGAGCGTATTATGCAAAAAATGCGGATTAATCTGGCTCAGCAGCTTTTCAATTTCGAATTGTCCTTTTTGCTTTTCCTTGTTGGCAACCTCAGCAATCAAATCATTAATCGTCGTTTTCATATTTTGAAAATTATTAAGCACGAAGTCGAACTCCTCGACATTGGTAAAAGAAACCGGGCTTGTGCGATTTTCCGCCATGCGCACAATTTCTACATTGACCTTGCGCAGCGGCCGATAAATTTGCTTCCAAATGAACAGCGCCAGCAGCAGCGCAAAGACGAGTGTGGAGCAAGCCAGCACGAGCATTTTACCCAGCCAGGCATACATTTCGCTGTTAAAGGCCGATTTGCTGACGACGGCTATAAGCTGCCAGCCTTGGGCGCTTGGATAACGGAACAAATGATAATCCGCCACCTCCTTATGCAGCTCGGGAAAACCGGCATCTACCGCGTCCCGCACCTGCATCGGCATGCTCTCGTCCTCCATATACGTCATGCTGCCCTGCTCATTGACGAGCACATGTGTAACCTTCATACCGTAGGTCTGCTGCTGCAAAATACTGCGAAATAAATTGTAATTCGTTTCCAAATAAATATATAGCTTATGCTCGCCGCCTACCCGAACGATGCGCTGCTCGGAGAACACCATATTGCTGCTGGAGCTGTACTGCGTTGGATGCGGCCCATAATAATCCGCGCCATTATAATGAATAAACAAGGGCAGCGCTTCGCTGTCAAAGTTCGGATTCATTGCCAAATTGGAAAACAACACCGGGTTTTCTTCGCCTGGCATAATGTAAGCGGTCAAGCCCAAATAAGGGTTCGTGAAATTAACGAGATTGATTTTCTGATCAATGGCGGTCATCATTTGGGATTTGCGTGAAATTTGCCGCTCCTGCAAAAATTCAGAAACCTCATCTACGATTTGGCCATCGAGCGCAAATTGCTTGGAGGCAAAGTCAAGATTATTGATAGCGTTTTCAAGATTTACCGCCTCTTGGCCCAGGCTGGCGCTAATTCCGCTTTGAATTTTGTTGGAGAAGATCGCATAGATGGAGGAATACGTCAGAAAGCCGACCAGAACGAGCGGCAGCAGGCAGCCCAGCATCACATAAAAAATTAAGGTGCGCCGCAAGGAACGGGCCGCAAAGCGGTTGTGAAGCACCGGCTGTTGTGCTGACATCGCGGGCTGATCCCTCTCTTTCGGACATGTCGCTGACAGTGCTATATTTTTACGTTCATTTACTATAGTTAGAAAATCTTGTTATTATCTTACGATTGGCTTGCCATTTATGCAAGGGGGGAATGGACGCTTTTCGCGATTTTCTTTGCCACCGGATTTAGTCGTGGTCCCATTCAATCATGGAGCGTTCAAGCCCGAGTTTGCCGCAGGACGTAATTAGCCCCGCCAGTTGGCGGGGCTATGAGCTATTCAACAATGAGATCCTAAAACCTTTAGATTCTATGCTGCTATTGCCTACTGCTTATTACCCTATTGCCTACTGCTTGCGATAGCCGAATACTTTCTTATTTTGCTCAACGTTCCACGCCAGCACGTCATCATAGCCAAGGCCTTTCGCCTTATCGAGCATTTCCTGGCGCAGCTTATTGAATTCAGCTTCATTTTTCGCAAAAATCATTTTCCACGAAAATTGCTTGATTACCTGTGCCACTTGGCCGCGCTTCTGCTCCAGCTCATCGCTGATGACGGAAGGCGGTGTGCCAGTGAACAGCGGACGCATGATGGCAAGCTGATTATTTTTCTCCAAATAATCCTTAGCCGTCAGAGCGCCGCCCATCGCAGCTCTCCAGTCTTGATCAAGCTTCGTTGGCGATTTCTCAAGCGTTGACTGCCATAGATTATAATCGTAAGGCTCGCCATTGTCGGGATTAATATTCGTATTTTTGAAAGTAGAATTGTTCAGCTGGCTCATGCCATCCTTCCACGTACCGCCGCCAAACTCCTCTGGTACTGCTGTATCATTTGCTGGCAGAGCCTGCTCGCCGAATGCAGTCAGAACCGGCTTGCCATCCTTCAGCTCCCAGTTAAGACCTTCTGGTCCATTAGAGGAAATCATATTGCCTTCTGGGCTGTACAACCAATCGATGAGCTCCAGAACGCGATCGGGGTGCTTCGTTTTTGAGCCAATCGCCCAAACGCGGTTGCCTCCATAGGGGTCATAGCCATAAGAGAACGTCCGCTCATCCTTGAACGGAACGAGTGCAAAGCCTTTTCCTGCTGCCATATGCTCAGCGGTATTGTACGTATCATCGAGCCATGGGAAGAAGGTGAACAGCAGCTGGCCGTCCTTCATTTTGTTCACAACATCCTCAAACTTCTGCGTCATGGAATCTGGGTCAACAAGTCCCATTTGATTGGCGTCAAAATAAAGCTTGAGTCCGCGCATATAATAGCCATCTTCATCCAGCACGCCTTGATATTCGTCCTTGTCGGCCGAAACGAGCGAGAAGCCGCCAGGATTAAAGCCGTCGCCTTCGTCAAAGCCGTGAATGCCTGCCCATGCTTTCGTCAGCACCATCATATTGCCATCCCAATCCGCCCACATCGAGAATGCATAAGTTGGTCGCCCGGATTCGCTTTTCGGCTCCAGCTCCTGCATTTGCTTGAGCACGGGCAAATAATCTTCCATCGAATTGATTTCCGGTCTGCCCAGCTTCTCATACAAGTCCCAGCGCAAATTCGGGTTGTAGGTCAAATCCTTCGCCTCGGATGGGCCCGGCTTGTCGTCGCCAACATCAAAGCCGATGCCGTAGACGCTGGAACCGCCGCCAAAGTTCGCTTTATTTTTCTCAATCGCCTTCGGAGCGTATTTCAAAATATTTTGGCCCTTGCTGTCCAGCAAACCATCCTTCGTCCAATCCACCAGCATGCCTGCTTTGATTGAATCCAAATACTTCTGGCCATCATCGCCGAAAATAACTAAATCGCCAAGATTGCCTGCCGCCATCATCGTGGCGAATTTGACGTCGCCGCCGCCTTCGAGGTTCGAAGCAATAATGTTCAAATTAATATTGAATTTATCTTTAATGACTTTGGCAAACCAGCCCGTCTGTTCGCCCGAGAAATTGGACAGCATCGAGAACACATCAAGCGTAATTTCTTCTTGCTGGCTGCTGCCTGCCGTCTCGGTTGCTCCTCCAGCTGATGGTGCCGTGCTGGCCGTATTGCCTGGCCCATTGTTCGTGTTCGATGTACAAGCTGCTGTCGATACGATCAGCATCGCCGCCAGTAACAGCAAGGAAAATGTTTTACGAAATGATTTCAATGCAGTTGCCTCCCTTTTTTTTCATGCTTATGCTTGACCTCCGACTTCGGCAGGCCACCCCCTTTCAATGAGATCACTCCTGGGGTAAAATACATTCCCGACCCGCTCTTAGCCTTTAACAGCGCCAATCATAATGCCTTTGACAAAATACCGCTGGAAAAACGGATATACGAACAAAATCGGAAGGACGACAATCATCGAAACCGTCGTTCGAATGGACGTCGCGGTCTGCTTGTTCGTCAGGTCGATATTGCCTACCGCGCCTTGGGAATTGCGAATAATCGCGGCGAGCGAGGTCGACTCGTTCAAATACTTGTACAGTACAAATTGCAGCGTAAACAGCTTGCTGTTCGTCATAAGGAATACGGTATCGATAAAGGAGTTCCACTGGCTGACCGCCGAAAAAATCGCGATGGTCGCTGCAATCGGCGTAATGAGCGGCATAATGATTTTGCTGAAAATAACGATATAGCCTGCCCCATCCATTTCCGCCGACTCCTCCAGCACATCCGGTATCGATTCCACGAACGTTTTGACGAGAATGACATAAAACGGCGAGACGACTGCAGGCAAAATATACGCCCAAAAGTTGTTCGTCATATTCAGCTTCATCATAATGATGTACCACGGAATGATGCCCGCATTAAAATACATTGTGATGATGACAAAACGGTACCAGAAGCTTCTGGCCCACATTTTGCGCTTCGTAAATAAATAACCGAGAAAGGCCGAAGCCGCGACGGTGAGCAGCGTGCCAATAATCGTTCTGCCGCCCGATACAAGTGCCGCCTGCGCCAAGCCCTTTAATTGCAGCACCTGAATATAATTGTCAAAATGAATCATTTTCGGGTACAGGGTAACCAGTCCCCTGGCGCTAAGATCGTTGCTGCTGATCGTATTAATAAACAGGTAATAAAAGGGAAACAGGCAAAGCAGCGTAAACAAGGTGAAAAATCCATAGTTGCAAATATGGAACAACCAGTCCCCAAGCCGGCGTTGCGTATGCATGCGCCTCCTCCTTTCCTCTTGTTCAAATTAGATGATCGATTCCCCGCGGACGATTTTGGACAGCTGATTAGCGAAGAACAGCAATACAATGCTTATAATCGATTTGAGCATGCTGATCGCCGTTGCAAACGAGAAGTTGAAGCCGAGCATTCCCGTGTTGTACACGTACAGGTCAAGCACCTCGATATGATCTTTGTTAATCGCATTTTGGAAGACGAAAAATTGCTCCATGCCGTTGTTAATGAAATTAGCGATGGAAAGCAGCAGCAGTACAAAGTACGTCGGCATCAGCCCCGGAACGGTAATATGCCAGATCATCCGGAAACGGCCCGCACCATCTACCTTTGCCGCATCATATTGCTCCTGGTCAATGGAGGAAATGGCTGCGATATACATAATGGCTCCCCAGCCCAGCCCTTTCCACAAGCCCCACAGCGTCATCGCCAGCCAAGTGTGGTCGTCCTGCGCCAAATAGTTAATGCCCATTTCCTGAAAACCTAGGGCAATCATCCATTTATTGACGACGCCGCTATCTACCGAAAACATCATGAAGGCTATCGAATAAACAAGCACCCAGCTGATGAAATTGGGCAGCGTCGTGAGCACCTGTACCGTTTTCTTATACCAGGTTGTACGAATTTCAGTGAGCATAATAGCAAAAATAACGGGGAACACCGACGTTAAAATGCCGAGTGTACTCATCGCAAGCGTATTGCGCATCACCCGCATGACCTCTTGCGTCTGGGTCGGGTTGGAGAAAATCGCCTTAAACCATTGCAGGCCGACGAACGGCGTCTCCGATAACGGAAAACCTGGCCGATAATTGTAGAAGGAATATAACCAGCCGTATAGCGGAAAGTAGCTAAACAATAAAATCAGCACGAGGAACGGAGAGGCAAATAAAAATAAACGGAATTTGTCCGGTATCAAGCTGCCGCTTCGCCGAGACATCGAGCTTTGCGGACGGATAGCCGCCTTCATGTAATCCCTCCTGTAAAGATGTCGCAACCGCATGCCAGGCTTCCCGCTTCGAGTAAGCGCTTACTCGAAAATGAATCCACCAGTACCCAGCGGTTGATCTTGCCTTTAGTTTAGCGTGAATAGCACTTCAGCAGAGAGTGACAGCTGTTTCAGCTCGAGAGAAAGTCGTTTGGGATATTTGCACGAAATTCCCCCTGCAGTGAACCAAATTCTTACCTTTTCCTACCTGGCCTGCCGACAAAATAAAAAACCACATGGCGTTTTACACTCCCATGTGGCTTGAAAATTTTAAAAACAATATTTTTGCAAGGCGTGGTACACACCATCCTCATTATTTGACAACGTAATATCGTCTGCCAAAAGCTTTAACTCTTCCGGAGAATTATCCATCGCGATACCAAGCCCAGCAGATTCTAGCATCGTTATATCATTATAGTAGTTTCCAATCGCTAAAATTTCCTCTTTCTTTATCCCCCTCAGCTCGGCTAAGTTTTTCAAGGCATTACCCTTATCAGCTTGAATATTCAAAACATCTATAAAGGTATCCGCCGATCTTGTAATATTGAGCTCCTGGCTCAACAGGCTTAAATCAATTTGCAATTGATTTAATTGCTCACTTGTACCGATACAAGTGAATTTTATTAACGGATCTGCCAGACGATCAAATTGCGGGAGCGTTCTAGGATGAATATAAAAACTGGCGTATATATCGCCTATTTCTTTACTCATCTGCTCTACTTTATCTACATAAAGATCAAACGGCGTATTAATATCAAAATGAATTTGGTGTTTTCGGCAATAGCTCATAAAGCTTTCAAGCTGCGGGGCATTTATCGCATATTGATTAATAATTTGATTACTTCCAAAATCAATCGTAATCGCTCCATTGAACGTGATGCCCACACCATTTATGCCAATGATGTCCGTATAAAATTTTGTGCTTGTCGGCCCTCTGCCGGTACATAATACGACTTCTGAGCCTGACGAGGAAAGCTCCTTAATGATGTTTATACTTTTTTCAGAAATCATATGATGATCATTTAATAAGGTGCCGTCCATATCAATTGCGATTAACTTATACATGGCTGAAAAATTCCCTCCAGTTAGTCCTTATTTCCATTGTGCACATCTCTGGCTTGCCAATGCGCCCTCGAGCTTCCATTTGCGCTTGACTATTATATATAAAAATTTCATAAATTTCCACTATTATTAAATCAGCCTGCATACTTCTCCTTTACCTCCGTCTTGGAGGGGATGCTGCCTGAATCCACTTGTTTTCTTAAAGCGAAAAAGCCAATCAAAGCGATAAACACGGAACATGCAGCAAACACATACATATAATTCCCGCCGTAATTTTGCTGAACCGCACCGCCTATGGACCCTCCCAAAATGCCTGATACGCCTAAAAAAATCATAGCCAGCAGCGATTGGGATGTTGTTCTAAATGCTTTAGGCACCACTAAAACCATATAATTTACGGCTGATGCCCAAAATAGGCTGTAGGTTATCGCTTGAAACAACTGCAACGCTAAAATGATATAAGGCTCGGTCGTATACACATAACAAACCCATCGAATGATATAAAATAAAGACGCCACAATGATCAACTTTAAGGGATGGAACCTTTTCAATAGTTTAGCCGACATATAAAAACCTATGATCTCGCTCAAGCCAATGATGGCCCAAGCCCATGAAATCATAGAATCACTTGCGCCGATTTCTTTAAAGTATATGGAGAATAAAGCATCATTCATTCGGTGGGGCACCGCTAAAAACAATAAAAAAATCAAAAAGACAAATATTTTTTTATTGCCTATTAACTGTACGAGGTCTTTCCAATGAAATCGGCTGCTCTCCTGTCCGTCTACTTCATTTAAATTAAATAATATAACGATGGCGGCAAGCCAAATAGGAAAATAGATTTTAATTAATGCGTCTAATCCTCCGATACGTTCAAAATAAGCGCCAAGAAATACAGCGACCATACAAAAGCCGATAGAGCCCCACAATCGGATCGTACTGTATGTACTTTTGAATTTTTCAGCCATTTTCACAGTCAGCGTATCTACCAATGGAATGGCGGAAAGGAAAAACATAAATAAAGAAACGACAAAAACAACCGACAACAGCTTGCTGCTTATATAAAACAAACCAACTGCACTTATTCCTGTCAAGCCCCATAAAAGCAATAAAATCCGTTTTACTGCATGCCATTTATCACTAATGTAACCTACAATGGGCTGAAGAAAAATTGCAAAGAAAGGGCCTACCATAAGCAGCAGCCCAATTTGAGCGATGCTAAAGCCTCTCTCTGAAAGCAGTAACGGAAGATAAGGAAGCAAAATTGCGAAGGTCGAAAAAACTAAAAAATTTAAAGCTTTAATTTGCATCATTACTCTACCCATTGTCAACCTCTATCCTATGCTAGTTTGTCTTACTGCACAAGCGCAAACGGCTTTGCCGTCCTCTGGCGGCAAAGCTTTCGTTTCGAGAGTGGAATATAGAGAAAGGATAACGAAATGATATACTTTCCTATATTTAAAAAAAGAAGCCAATTTTAGGCTGAAATGACTTCTTTTCATTTAATTCCTTATTTCCCATACACATTTAGATATTCCTTAATTTTTGTCACATGCTGCTCTTTATCGGCAGCATCGGACATGTAGGCTACAACATCTGTTATACGAGCTACGACGTATATGTTCACATTATAGGCTTTGCTTGCTTCCTCCAATGCGGATAATGCCGTTTCGGAGCCTTTTTCTTCTCTATCCAACGCAACTAGAAATGCCGTTAATTGGCCTCCCTCGCTTTCGACGAGCTGCTTCGTCTCTTTAATCGTTCTGCCTGATGTAAGCACATCATCGACCGCAAGAATTTTTTTGCCAGCAAGGGATGCGCCAATGATATTTCCGCCCTCGCCGTATTGCTTCTGCAGCTTGCGATTGAAGGCGAAACCAACATTAATGGCATCGTTATTATGCAAGGTCAGTGCTGTAGTTAACGCTATCGGTATACCTTTGTAGGCGGGCCCAAAAATAATATCGAATGGTATCTGTTCCTTCACAATCGTATCTGCATAGAAGCTTCCCAGCCGCGCTAACATCGCAGAATCATTGAAGGAACCAAAATTAAAAAAGTATGGGCTTAATCTTCCCGATTTCAATGTGAATTCACCAAATTTAATGATGCCATCATCGACTATAAACTTTGCAAATTCCTTACTAATATCTCGCAGCTCATTCACCTTCCATCTCTAAATTAACGTTTAGGATAAAACATTCGATTTCATTTGTAAGGAATCAAACGTTTTATTTTGAATCGTTTGCTGCAGCTCGGAGCGATCAAGCAGCGTTATATTTTTTTCAACAAGCCATTCGTCATCGTAAAACTGGTCCAAATAATTGATGCCCGTATCCGGGATAATCGCAACAGCAGCTTGTGAATCACTATTATTCAGCCAAGCCAAAGCCGCTACTACCGTCAAGCCGCCAGATCCCCCGATTAAAATACCATGATGTCGAGCAAGCAAACGACACATCGATATCGCTTCCTGGTCGCTGGCAATGCACACCTGATCCAGCACTGAAATATCTGTATTATCGCTTCTCCAGCTTAGTCCTACACCATTAATCAAATAAGGAGAAAATTTTTCTCGGAACACAGCCGAACCCGCTACATCGCAAGCAACAATTTTCACATCCGGCCGCTGCTCTTTCACATATTTCCCAATTCCGCACAGATGCCCGCCTGTGCTGACTGCGCCAATAATAGAATCTACCGGCAAATCCACGATTTCCAATGCGGTCGTTTGAGAATGATATTGCGGATTTTGCGGATTATCATATTGGTTTGTCCAGTAAGCATTAGGAAATTGTTGAAGCAGCTCCTGAACCCGGTTCAGCCTCGCTCGTTGAAAGCCGCCATCCGCTGCTGGTGAAGTGACCATGCTGATTTCTGCCCCATAAGCCTGGTACCACCTAAGCAAGCTTTCGCTTACTTTTGGATCAACAACAATAATGACCCGAAACCCATACACAGCCCCTAGCATAGCCAGAGATTTCCCAAGATTGCCTGAGGTAGATTCTACTAATATACTGTCATGATTTAATTTTCCTGAAGCAAGAGCCGATTTCACTAAGCCAAGAGCCGTTCGATCCTTGATGCTAAAATTGGGATTAAAATAATCCAGCTTTAAATATAGTCTTTTGCCCTTAGGAACTAAATCATCAGCTAGAGCTAGAACCGGCGTATTTCCGATGCATTCCGTAATATTGTTATATATCATTGCGTCACCCCACAATTTTAATTAAGCTATCACCCGTAGTCAGTATTTTATTGCCGCTCTGCAGCACGACGATAGGATCTTCTACATGCAAGGCTCCAAGACCAAATTCATAATAAGGGGTCTCTATGGAAAGAACCATTCCTTCTTCAATAACATCATCGCTTGCTGGGGATAAAATAGGCAGTTCGTACGGCTCTAGGCCAATTCCGTGTCCAACATGATGCCTTCTATAGCTTTCAAAGCCTGCTTCATGAACAGCATTCATCGTCAGATGGAACACATCCTTGCCCTTCATCCCCGGCTTAACCCTTTTTATCGCCTCTTGCTGCCCTTTATGCAGCGCATTATATTTCAAGTATTCGGCTTTAAGCTCCTTGTAGGCGAAAACTCTGGCAATATCCGCCCAATAACCATCACATACAATGTCGCAATCAAACCATAAAATATCGCCTGGCATTAGACGGTTGTCAGCACTAGGCTTTCTTTGCCCGCCAACAGCATGTCTGCCCACTTTAATCATCGGCAATGTAGCTATAGCCCCTTGCTCTGCAATCGAGCATGAAAAAATTTTGACAATTTCCTGTTCGTTAATGCCCTCATATAGCTGATCAATAACGGTTTTAATCGCGTTCTCGATACAAATAGACGAATAAGCAAGCGCCTCTATTTCAAAGCTCGTTTTAACCGCCCTAACGCTTCGGATCACCGCCGAGCATTCAACCCATTCAACCTGCGGGAGCTTGCTTTTAATCATCGACAAGCGGCTTCCTCTCATGCCATCCTCATCAATCCCTACTCGTTCACTCGCGAGATTAAGCTTATGGATTAACGCAACAAGACCCTCTTCGGCATTTGAATTTCCATTATCATGATTTGATAAATCGTTCAAGCGCTGCTCGTCTTCCGTTAATGGGGTGTCTGCTGTATATTCCCGATAAAAGGTACCATAGGTTATGACTTCTCCAATGGGGACTCTCGCATCTAAAATCTGGTCAATCTCACCAACGGAATGCACAATATGAACCTTATCGGGAGCACAGCTTGTAATGACTGCGAAGCATTGTCCAAAATAAGGGTTCAACGTTTTGACTACAGGCTCAAATCCTGTAAAATATTTTATATTTTCTTTGGTAGCCGCAACAATGGCCGACAGATTATGCTCTTTCATTTTTGATAATAATCGCTCCGTATTAAACAGCATCATTCACCTCATGTTTTATTCGAACTCTAATTGCTCAACCAGCTTAATAACGGCAGGGGCAAGCAATCTATTATCGCCTGAGTCCACCCAATCCACTTCACTAATTTCCGAACACGGCACGATATGTCCAGCCCAGGTTGCTGTATAACAGATGAGCTCAACGTTGGCATCCTCTTTATAGGCAGGCCCTATTACCGTTGTCAAATGTTGAATGCTTTCCCTCTGAACTTCTATATTCAGCTCTTCTTTCAATTCCCTTACTAGAGCTTCCTGCGGGTCCTCTCCTGGCTCTATTTTCCCACCGGGCAAATACCACAGCTCATTATCCCTAACCCTAACGAGAAGCAGCTTGTTTTTATCCTGTTTTACAAGGCAGGCACAGCTAATCATTGTCATGCAGCAGCACCCTATCTACCATGTTGATCATGTTTTGCTTGTCATAATTTATAAAATGTCCTGCGGCAATTCTCATCGGGTCCCCGGCATGAAAAAATTCATAGACTAACTGTCTTTGCCCAAAGCCATCACCGGATGCATCCCAAGCGAGATTTAATAATTTAGTCCGGGATAACGCATCCGTCTCACCTGTAGTAAGCGCACTCCCCAAGTCGCTTAAATCCGAATTAAGAAAATCCTCATAATGCGGGGTAGACAACATGGAACCAGCGGCAAGAGATTGCAAGGTTTTAACCATCGTTTCATACATTTTCGGAAAATTATAGCGAATCGCCTGAATCGCGCTAATGCTTGGCGTTATGATTCCTTCCTCACTTATCGTTGCCTCTGCCTCACTCCATGCGATGCTCGCTTTTACAAGCTCAACATAGGAGGTTAGCTCTCCTAACTTTTCTTGAATATTAATAAATCCATCAAGCTTCAGCATCTTCGCCAGTTGAATGGAAATGCCTGTGAGGAGCTCCGCTTTAGATAAACCTCGCACAATACCTTGATGCCCCGTATGGTTTCTAGCGAAGGTTTTATCGTAGAATAAATTTGATTTAGCAACATCTCTAAACACGAACACCTTGTCCCAAGGAATAAATACTTCATTTAAAATCAAATAAGCATCAATTTCATCAAAAGCGTTAGCTAGCGGGTGATCAAAGGAATGATAGGCTGGATTCACCATCGGTTTTCGGCAAATAATTTTCACGCCTGGGTAATCGATTGGCAAAGCAAAAGAAACCGCGTAGTCCTCGTCACCCGGCTTTAACCCTGGCATATTAAAAATGAGCAATTCATCTGCAATTGGCGCCAAGGTTACGATCATTTTTGCCCCAGTAACGACGATTCCTTTTTGATCATGGCTTACGATTCTCACGGCCGCATATTCATTGATTTGGGAGCCAAGAGGCAAAGAACGATCAATTTGCGGATTAATAGCCCCATGCCCTACAAATAAGTTATTCTCTTTCACATATTGATAGTAAGCTCTCATATTTTCCGAGAAATTAGCAAACGGATTGCTTCCCAGCTGCTTAGAATGAGCATATAACGTAGCTAAAGCGGCATTGATAAAATCTGGCGTTCTGCCCAACATCCCAAAGGAAATATCCGCTACAGCCTTGTAGGATTTTCTTTTCCGCTGCAAATCCTCGATTGTTGAAGGGACTAGCAGGCTAATTGCGGCATTGTGGCTGCCATCGTTAAAACAATGAATATCGGATTGTTCTTCCTGCAAATCATAATACTTTTCAATACAACCAATCGCACCCGCAAAAGCCGGGTTTGTCGCTACATCCACTTGAATCCCGTTTAAATAAACAGAATTTCTCCCTTTCATTCTTTTCAAATAGGCACTTTTAGCTGAAAATTCATAGGTTTGCACGTTATTCAACACCTCTTACATTATTTTTTACCATAAAAATCTTGATAATTAGTTTATAAAAAATCTAAATTAAACATAAAATAAAAAATAGATAATTATAGCAAATTACATATGTAATGGTAATTTAATTTTATGAAAAAGTCTGTCGAAATTAGCTGTCGAATATAGACTTTTTTTGTCGTAATTAGCTTTGAAAATGGTTTAAAACGATAAAAAGCAGCCGCTCCCGTAATGGAAACTGCTGCTTTTTATCTATTTATCGCGAAAACTAAAGCCATTCTATATGTCATGTAAGCGTTTTATTATTTGTAAATATACGACATTTATATTGATGGTACAGACAAACTTTCCTGTATATAACAGCAGATCTTCCCGTCAGAGCAGGATGCGGTTTCCGCAAAAAAATAGCAGGACAAAGAACGATTGCTGCGTTCTTTATCCTGCCGGAATTGCTTATGAATGATACTTGATAGATTTAGCCCTTGAGCTGCTTATACTTCTCTGCGTATTTGCTAACGCTCTGAATGAATGTCGCATGCGACCAAGTGAGCGGTGCGACCGAGAGCGGGCTGCCGTCGAACGGATTCAGCTGCTCTGCCAGCAATCCGCTGGATAATGCATGATCCACGACCCATTGCAGCGTCTGCTTCGGCCCTTCCAGATCATCCAGCTTCTGTGCAGAAGCAATTTGGTAATTAGCGACCCATAGCGTGCAAATAATCCACGGATTGCCCGGAATTTTATCAATATCGCCGGTTTGCTGGAAATAATAATCGTTCGTATACCGTGCATGTCCGCCGACGTCGGTCTGGATTTTCAACCCATCTCTGATCGCATTCATCGTCCGAACAACTTTATCATCATCGACCGGCAGCACGCCAAATTCCCAAATGCCGAATACGCTGCTCTCCAGCGTCATATCCTTCACCCAGCCATTGTCCTTCTGAATAAGCCCTCGCGCGAACCGTCCGCTTTCCTCATCCCACAGTTGTGTCAGCATGCCGTTCTTAATCGTCTGGGCTGTATTCCGGTAATGGTCGCTGCGCTCATAATCGCCGAACAGCTCGGTGAAGAAGGCTGCCGCCATTAAGCCGCCATATACAGAAGCGACGGTATAGGTCCAGATGCCATAACGCTCTTCCCACAGGTCATAGCTCGGTTTAGGCAGCGACAGCTCAGGCTCTATATAGCTGCTAAGAAAGGTAGCTGCCTTGCGAATCAAGTTGCTGTACAAGGACTGAGGCAGCTCAATGACTTGATTGCGCAAATAATCCTGCCATAACGCGAACAGGACGAGCGCCGTCTCGTCTTCCTGAATCGGAAGCCGCTGGCTGCCCTGTACGATATACGGATGCCAGCTGGAGCCGACCGTTCCATCCGGATTGTATTTGTGATACAAATAGCCATCTGGCGCAAGCGCTGCTGCGCAAAAATTGAAAAATGGCGCAATAACGCTCTGGTAGCCGGCAAGCGACATCGATTCGGCGATTAATGCGCCGTCACGCGGCCACATGTAGCTGTAATGGTCACGATTGTATTGCAATATATCCGTATCATTCGCCGCCAAAATCGCGCCGCGCTCATCTACCTGCGTGCGCACGATGAGCAGGCTGTGACGGAACATGCGGCTGATGCTCTCATTTAAATCGCCCAAATCGCTCTCGGCTCTTCTCAGCCAATGATTCCAATAGATGACGACGCGGCTAAGCAGCTTTTCTGGGCTATTATCAAGGACGTATTGATTAAGCTCCTTGACCTCCTCCAGGTTTTTGCCAATCGACATCCAATAATAAAACGTTTTTTCGCCGTCCCCCGGCACATTGGCACTGAGGCCAATCGTACTGTCTACGGAGCCTTGGGCAATCGTATTGCCCATTAGCACGCCATCCTCTGCATCACGCCAGGTGCCTTCCGCAGAGTGGAACCGTTTGATTCCCGTCGAATATTGCATCAAGCCGCCTTCATCGCTTGAGCCGCTGAACATAAAATAGTTCGAGCGCTTGTAATGAAACAGCGTATTATTTTCCGGGTAATACGCAGCTGTATCGCCTACCTCCGAGCCATCGATCATCAAATCCTGATGAAAAAACAGCCTTGCCTCGCGGCCATCATTGCGTAAATTTCGTACGACGACCCGCTTAATATAAATGCATTCGCGCTGATGAATACCGTCATTCATCTGCAGCTCAACACCAAGCCCAGCATGTCTGGCTATGATGTTCGTAACGAGCGAATCGTCAATATACCCAAGCTCAATGTTCCACTCGGGTTCATCCAGCCAGGAGAAGACGCCGCCAATCCAAATGCCGAAGCGGCAATAGTGGCCGCCCACATGATTGAGCTGTCCCACATAAGGATAATAAATATCGCGGATGTAACAGGTTTGATCCAAATTCACTAACAGCTTGCCATTGCCAATTACAAGGTGACGGGGCATGGTTTGTTCTCCTCTCGCTGTAACAAAAGTTGATGATATACGGCTACGTAGGCTTTGGCCGAGCGATTCCAGCTATAGTTCTCCTTGGAGACATTGTCTATAATTTGCTTCCAAGCCTCTGGATTCCGGTATACGCGCAGCGCTCTGCTAACCGTACTCCAATATTCATCGGCATCATAGCCCACAAAGCTGAAGCCATTTCCTTCACCAGTATATTCATCAAAAGACTGGACGGTATCCTTTAATCCCCCGGTTTCCCTAACGATCGGGACAGCACGGTAGCGCAGCGCAAGAAGCTGGCTAATTCCGCAAGGCTCGAAGCGTGAAGGCAGCAAATATAAATCAGCTCCTGCGTAGATGCGGCGAGCGAGCCTCTCGTTATAGCCAAGCTTTACCGCAATTTTGTCAGGATAACGCAGCGCAAACTGCTGCAGCAGCTGCTCATAATGCCACTCGCCCGAACCAAGAATGACGAGCTGGATATCCTCCTGCAGCAGCTGTTCAAGCCTTGCCGTGATGAGGTCCAGCCCTTTCTGCTCTACAAGCCGGTTGACCATGCCAATGAGCGGAATTTCCTCCGATTCCGGCAGTCTGAGCTCCTGCTGCAAATCGAGCTTGTTTTTCCGTTTTCGGCTAATTGAATTCCGGTATGGCGTATGCAGCGAGGAATCCTTCATCGGATCATAGGACTCATCATCAATCCCGTTTACAATGCCCAAAAGATCGCCTTCGCGATGCCGCAGCAGCTTCTCCAGACGCTCGCCATATTCACTGCCCTTGATTTCTTCCGCATAAGTATGGCTGACTGTTGTCAGCTTATCTGCGTACACGAGGCCACCCTTCAAACAGCTGGCTGCGCCATGAAATTCCAGCCCATCCGGGCCAAAAGCTTCATCGCCCGCTCCCGTTAAATCCTGAAGCTGCTTGATGCCCAGTACGCCCTGATATTTCAGATTATGGATAGTGAAAACGGTGCGGATATGTGCCCATTGTGCCGCATATTGCGTCTTGAGCAGAAACGGAATGAGCGCGGTCTGCCAATCATGGCAATGGATGACATCCGGAAGCACATCAATAAAGCTTAGCGCCTCCAGCACAGCAAAGCTAAAAAACACAAAGCGCTCAGGATCGTCTCCATATCCATATAACCCTCTGCGCTTAAAATAAAACTCATTGTCGATCAAATAATAGCAAACGCCTTCGATTTCTCCACGGAATAGCCCGCAATATTGATTGCGCCAGCTAAAGGAAACGTTGAAGGAAGCGATTTGTTCGAAATATTCCAAATATTCTGCTGGAATGTCCTCGTATTTTGGTAAAATAACGCTTGTGCCGATTTGACGTTTAACCAATGCTTTGGGAAGAGCGCCTGCAACGTCGCCCAAGCCGCCGGTTTTTGCGAGTGGCGCGGCCTCCGAAGTTGCAAACAAAATATTCATTTTTTTCTCCTCCTGTTTCGCTCAAAAATGGAGCTGGCAGAGGCTGCGACACGCTGCAGAAAAGTCCCAGCTTAGCACCCAGCCTCATACCTGCCTATTTCCTTTAAGTTAGATCGTCTTGCGCTTGCCTGCCAGGAAGGGCAGCTTCTCCGCTCCTCTTATATCCCGGTTGCAATCGACTCGTACATCCTTATCCAAAATGCTATGCTGAATCAGGCTATTTTCGCCAATGATGCCATTTTGCATAATGATGCTATTGCGAATGACTGCCCCTTTGCCAATATGGACACCCCGGAACAAAATGCTGTTCTCCACGGTCCCTTCAATGCGGCAGCCATTGGCGATTAATGAATTATTAACTTTGGAAGATTCCAAATACCGCGCCGGCGGCTCATCCTTAACCTTCGTAAAGATCGTGCCTGGCTGGAAAAACAGCTCCTTCCATACTTCAGGGCAAAGCAGATTCATGCTATTGGTAAAATAGCTTTCAAGCGTATTGACTACGCCCAAATAACCATCGTATAAATGTCCATAAACCCGCAGCTTGTTCAAGCGGGAGAATATCGCATGGCGTACGAGATGATCCTGCCCTTGGGCGAGCGAGGTTTCTACGATTTCCATGAGCAGATCCTTCTTCATCACATACATTTCCATCGAGGAAATATCGCTCAGCATGCGCCCATAGTTTTCCTGAATCGATGTAATTCGGCCATCGCTGCTCATCTTGACCTTGCGCGCCTTGCCGGCCAAATCATGCTGCTTCTTGCACACGATTGTAATATCCGCCCCGCGTGCCTCATGCTCATCAATAATCGGATTAAAATCAATATTGCAAACCATATGGCTGCGCGTAATGACAACATACTCCGTCGTTGAGCGGTTGAAATAATCGCGATTTTGATAAAAATGGTATAAATCGCCGCGGCTGATTTCCTGCAAATCATCCGTAGCTGGCGGCAAAATAAACAACCCGCTCTGACGATTGTTCAAATCCCAATATTTACCTGATCCAAGATGATCCATAAGTGAGCGATACTTCGTATGCGCAAACACCGCTACCTTGTTAATGCCAGAGTTCACCATGCTGGACAAAATAAAATCAATGAGCCTGTAGCGTGCTCCAAACGGCACGGTCGCAAGGCAGCGGCTTTGCGTTAAATGCTCCAACTCGTCCGACTCGTGGATTAAATTGATAACGCCCATTATCCGGTTGCTCATGATGGCTCCACCTCCAGCAATACGTGATCATTCGCAACGAACTGTCCAACAGCTACGACGGTAATCGCATCATCCTCCGGATCGCCAATCTGCACGCCGTCTTCGATTACAGCGCCTTCGCCGATAATTGCCCGATAAACGCGTGCCCCTTCGCCAATTCGCACATTCGGCATAATGACGGACTCGCTCACCTCACTGTCCTTCTCCATCTGTACGCCATAGAAGAGAACGGAACGATCTACCCGCCCTTCCACAACGCAGCCCTCCGTCACCATAGATGATTTCACCTCGGCGCCCGCCGCTACGTATTGTGCCGGCCGATTGGGATTGACAGAATAGATGCGCCAATCTTGATCCGATAGATCTAGCGAAGGCTCCTCTGCGAGCAAATCCATATTCGCCTCCCATAGGCTTTCAATCGTGCCGACATCCTTCCAATAGCCGCGGAACGAATAAGCGCTGACGATGAGGCCATCCCGCATCATAGCCGGAATAACGTCTTTGCCAAAATCATTGCTGGACTGGCGGTTCGCCTCGTCATAAATCAAATACTTTTGCAATACCGACCATGTAAAAATGTAGACGCCCATCGAGGCGATATTGCTGGTCGGCTTCGCAGGCTTTTCCTCAAATGCAGTTATACGGTCTTCATCATCGACATGCATGACACCGAAGCGGCTGGCTTCCTTCCAATCTACTTCTATACCTGCTATCGTTACATCCGCCCCGCACCGCTTATGATGCTGAAGCATCAGATCGTAGTCCATCGTATAAATATGATCGCCGGAAATGACCAAGACATAGCTTGGATTATATCGCTCAATAAACTCCATATTCTGGTAGATTGCGTTGGCCGTGCCCTTGTACCAGACGCCGCCCTTCTGTTTCACATGCGGAGGAAGAATAGCCATGCCGCCATCGCTGCGATCCAGACCCCAAGGCGTTCCAATGCCCAAATAACGATTGAGCTCAAACGGCTGATACTGCGTCAATACACCTACTGTATCGATACCTGAATGCGTGCAATTGCTTAATGTAAAATCAATAATCCGATATTTCCCGCCGAAATAAACGGCAGGCTTGGCCAAATCCTTCGTCAGCACTCCAAGACGTTTTCCTTCACCCCCTGCAAGCAGCATTGCCAACATTTCTTTACGAGCCATGGACACCAACTCCTTATTCATGAGTGTCCCCCAGAACCTAGATGAGAGAGCAAGGCGATAGCGGGGGAAAATGTGATGAGATGCAACATTTGCAGCCGTGCCCAGCAATCGTATCGCTGACGAAATAAGGTTATCCCTTATCCCCGAGTCCCGGGTTTATATGACTTGTCGTCTATGAAAGAGCGGTTGCAACCCGGCTCTGGCACTCCGATTTGATAGTTGGAGCAGCATTTTGGAGTAGTTGGCTTTAACAACAAACCCTTGCCACATCATAATTAGGATATGACAGATTGTCCGGCAATATGAATATATGCCAGAATAGAACTGGAAAAGAGCTTCCGTCCGTGAGCAGACAAACTATGGAGTTAAAGTGAATAGGAAGCAAAGAGCAGCTTAACTGTGATAATTTCGTATGCGAGAGTTCTACATTTGCGGTGGCCTTGCCATTGAGTGAAATAAAGCTGTAGTGGGGATAATCATCCTGTTATTTGGAATGCTGCGATTGACAAGGTCTGCTCCTTCCTTTTAAATTGGACAAAAGCGACGGTTGCCTGATTATTTGTGAGGTAAATGGGGCCAAGGGCCCCATCTTGCAGCTAGTTATATTATACATCTTTCATAGCCAATTGAAACCTTAAATTGCTGATTAACTGACTGATAGAAGATGAAAATGTATTTATTTTATACTGTACGGGTTACGCGATGAATGTAATAATGTTTAGAGCAGTATCCCTTCGTACTGGCGCTTTTTGTACAGTTTATCCATTTACAGTTCGTTACAATTTTCGTTCTACGAGGCCGGATGGTGAGAGGGTCGCCATGACGCATAAGACGCTGATGGTGCATGGAGCATAATTCTCTGGCTTTGACGGGTTTGGTGCAGTTCTCAATGGTGCATTCATTATTCATGGTGTATCTCCTCCGGAATCAAGCCTTTTAAAATATTTCCCTATATATTGATTATTTTAACAAGGAAAGCGACAAGTTATAAAGCGCGCTGAGCGCCCAATAAGCTGCAATAATCGGACAGATAACCATCTATCCGCTAGCTATATGCCTGCTAGGCTTGCGAGTTTAATTAATTAAACACTAGACCAATGTGAAACGGTTGTCGCCGTCCTTGGGCGGCGCGGCGCGTTTCATTCCGAGAAATATAGAGAACGGATAGTATTAGGATATGCTTTCCTATATTTCAAGCGTAAACGGCTGTCTTTGTCCTCTGGCGGCAAAGCTACCGTTTTGTCATGAAATATAAAAATTTATTAGTGTGCAACTTATAAATTCTTATATTTTAAAAATACCTTACATACATGCCGCACTGCTGGCTCAAAGGAGCGAAAACGATTGACGGTTTTTGAAAGAGTGTTTCAAATGATGGACAGTCCTGCTGCTATTATCCGATCTGTAAAGCATTATGGCTTCTTCATGGATGTCAATGAAGCTTTCATTCGCCTAACAGGTCTGGAATATGAATCTTTGATAGACAAGCCGGTAGGCGAGCTGGTAGAGAACTGGTCGCTCAAGCATTTCAAGACCAGCACAAAACGAGAAGGACTGCTCCACACCTGCAAGCCGGGAGGAACGCCCGTCATGGTCGAGCATAACAACCTGAATATGCTTAACGAAGAGCGCCAGGCATTATCACTCATTATACTGACTGATTTGAGCTCCCATCATTGGATTGAACGACAATTCGAGACGAATACGGTGCTGTTTAGCGGCATTCTCGACGCCAATTATCAGGTGCAGTTTTTGAAAGACCCCTTCCCCGCCTATTTGATAGCCGACGGCCATTTGAATGGAGAATCTTTTCTGGAAATTGTGGCCGAAAGCGAGCATATGCGCCTGCTACATATTTTGGAGGAAACGCGAAAATTCAAAAAAACAAACCATATTACTGTAAAAACAACCAAAGTCAATGGCGTAGAGCTTGAAGTAAAGATTACATTCACACCCATCTTTGACGGGTTTGGACGAATTAAGGAATACGCCTTCATCGTGCTTGATTTGCAGCCTATTAACACGCATGAGTATATTGATTCCAGCATGCGGCTGAAAATTTGGATGGCAAAACGCGACATAAGCGCAGGCCAGCTTGCAGCTGCCACCGGTATTTCCATCCAGACGATTTCCAAGCTGCGCAATGGAAAAATAAAAATGCCCCAGCGGCTTACGGCTGAACTGATTGCCTCCGAGCTCAAGGTGGACTGTTTAGAGATTTGGCAAAAAATACGCAAATAAGGGATGGTCCCCTTCAGGACCATCCCTTATTTATATACTATTTGTTATTAAGCGGTTCGGCTAGCTGCGCTTTGTCCAGAAAGCTTGTCGGCTCGCCCATGTAATACAGGTGCAGCTCATGCATCGCTCGCGTACAGGCCGTATAAAACAGCTTGCGCTCGTCTTCCCGTCCATAGACTAAGCTTGAAGCATTATACAAAATGACAGCATCAAACTCCACGCCTTTAGCCAAATAGGAAGGAATAACGACAGCCCCCTGCTCGAACGTCGACGTTTCTTTAGCGATTAAATTTATATCTGGCACGATCGCGGACAAGGCTTCAAAAGCCTGCCTGCTTTCCTCCGCTGTCTTGCCAATAACGGCAATCGAGCTATTGCCTTGTTTCTTGAGCGCCTCGATACGCTGGGCAATTTGCTTCGTCAGCTCTTCCTCGCCAGCAATAGCGGTAATCGTTGGCCATGGACCGCTGCGGTTGAACGGAATAATCCGCTCCCCGCCCGCAATAAAGCTGCTAGTAAATTCAGAAATTTGGCGGGTTGAGCGATAGCTCCTCTCCAATACGACGCGCTCGGTTTCCTGCTCCTCATACATGCCCGACAAGGCATGAAAGCTGTCGCCGACTACAGCATGGGCGAAAATCGACTGGTTCAAATCGCCAAGCGCCGTAATTTTGCTGCTCGGGAATATTTTCTTTAAATAATGGAATTGGAACGGCGAATAATCCTGCGCTTCATCGACGAACAAATGCTTAACCGACGTATTCGTCTGGAAGCCCTCAAGCAGCTCCTTCAAATATAAATAAGGCGTGGCATCCTCATAAAATAATTCCTTACGCGCCAGCTTCTCCGCCGTGCCTTCGCAGATCGCAGCCCAAAGCTGCGGATATTCGCCCTCATGCTTGTTTGTTTCATGAAACAGCTGGCGATACACCTCCGGCATATCCAGAAACTTAAGCCGTTTTACCCGGCTGCGCAGGCGCTTAAAGCGCTCCTGTACAATGATTGCCGCCAGACGGTCGCTCTCCCGCTTATGGTCATCGAAGGAATTTTGCGTAAATCCTTCCTTATCCAGCAGCTCGCTGTAAACTGTATTATACGTTTCGTTATCGAGCAGTTCCATCTCTTCTTCTACCCAGCGCTTGCCCCGCTCCTCGCGCCCGAGGCGGGTCAGCTCCTTGAGCAGCCACTCGGCGGTCATGCGCAGACGGTTCGGAATCGGATGAGAACGATTTTGGCTGTAAAAATGCTCGTGTATTGCCTCGGCTGTAATTAACGTGCGGCCGCGGAACTTCATCGCCCGAAAGCGCAATCCCTTCTCGCCAAGTGAAGCGGCATACCGATCAATCAGCCCAATAAAAGCAAGGCTTGATTTGTAGCGAATCCCTTCAATGCGTGCATCATATTCGCTGCCATGAGCGGCAGAGAGCGTATACTCCAATTGGGAGAATGGGTCCTCCAGATCAAAGGTTTGAACAAGGCGATGCTCCAAATACTGCTGATACGTCGTCTGCTGCATATTTTGCTCGCCGAGCTCCGGCAGTACGGTTGCGACGTAGCTGTTAAACATCGGATTTGGCGAAAAAAGGACGATTTGATCGGCATTCAATGTACCGCGATAGCGATAGAGCAAATAAGCTACCCGCTGCAAGGCAGCTGAAGTTTTACCGCTTCCCGCCGCTCCTTGAACGAGCAGCAGGCGAGCCCGCTCATTGCGGATAATTTGATTTTGCTCGCGCTGAATCGTCGCCACAATGCTTTTCATTTGCGAATCCGACTGCTTGCCTAGCACTGCTTGCAGTATTTCATCGCCAATCGTTACGCCCGTGTCGAACATGCCTTCAATTTCGCCCTGACGAATAATATACTGGCGCTTCAGCGTCATTTCTCCGGAAATTTGCCCACCTGGCGTCTCATATTTTGCAGGTCCCGGCGAATAATCGTAATAGAGGCCGGAAATAGGTGCACGCCAGTCATAAATTAAGTAGTTGGCTCCGCTTTCGTCGAGCAGGGAACCTACCCCCAAATAAATCGGCTCAATCGCCTCGCGGCTCTCGCCATCCTCTACAAAATCAATGCGGCCGAAATACGGCGACTGTGCCAGCTTCTTCAGCAGCCCTAGCTGCTCCATTGCCACGCGGCGCGTCCGTTCCCGTTCCGACAGCAATTCAGCCTGCTGCTTCAAGCTGGCATGCGTCTCCGCAGATTCGGCAGAATCCTCAAAGTTGACCGTTACGTCATCCCAGAAGTTTTTACGAATGTCTACAATGTCCTCGCGCAGATCTCCAGCCTGATCCTGCAAGCCGTCGATTTGCTCCTTGACCCACTTCGTTACCCGATTAACTCGCAGCTGTTCCTGTTCAAGCTCATAATTCGGCATCATAGGTCACGCTCCTTTATATATAAAAGTAGTACTTCCGCAATTGTATAAATAAGAAATAAACATTGCCCGTCTTAAAACAAGCGATTATAATGGCAAAGGCAGAAATATAATCATACATGCTGCATCGCAGCAAAGCAAGCCGCGGTTCGTAAACTCCCGCGTTATCAAAACTAGGAGGTTTTTTTCACATGTTCAACTTGTGGTTCGGCGTTCTTTTTATGCTCGCCCACTTCACGCTTTTTCTCATTTCCTACCGATTATTCGGCAAAGTCGGCATCTTTGCCTGGATTGGCATGGCGACCGTTGTCGCCAATATTCAAGTCGTCAAAACCGTTGATTTGCAATTCGGTACGCTGGCCATCGTTATTACGCTCGGCAATACGATGTATGGCACCATCTATTTGGCATCCGACCTGCTCAACGAGAAATATGGCGAAGCCGATGCCAAAAAAGCGGTCTGGTTCGGGTTCTTCACCTTAATCGCCTCAACCATTATTATGCAGATGGCGCTGCTGTTTAATCCAGCCGAGCCCGGTGTGGAGGCGCAAGCAGCGCTTCAGACCATATTCGGCATGCTGCCGCAAATTGCCCTTGGCAGCCTATGCGCCTATTTTGTCAGCCAATTTCTTGATGTGAAAATTTATTCGCTGCTCAAGCGGCTGTTTCCAGCCCGCAATCAGCTGTGGATACGCAATAACGGCAGTACGATTATTAGCCAATTCGTCGATTCGCTTATCTTTTGTACGATCGCCTTTGCAACTGAATATGAGTTCGATGTGTGGATGTCGATCTTCCTGTCCACCTATGTCATTAAGTTTCTGGTGTCCGTTTGCTCGACGCCGTTTCTATATGCAGCGCGAAGCTTCACGTTCAAGAAAGAATCGATTTAAGTCCGTAATGCAAGGTGAAACGGCTGTCGCCATCCTTTGGCGGCGCGGCGCGTTTCATTCCGAGAAATATAGAGAAAGGATTGCGCTAGGATATCCTTTCCTATATTTCAAGGTGAAACGGCTGTCGCCATCCTTTGGCGGCACGGCGCGTTTCATTCCGAGAAATATAGAGAAAGGATTGCGCTAGGATATCCTTTCCTATATTTCAAGGTGAAAACGGCTGTCGCCATCCTTTGGCGGCAGGCGTACAAATAACCTCCCTTCTGCCGGGAGGTTATTTGTACGCCGCGGCGCATTTTATTTATAAAAGCCGATGTCATCCAGCATCACTCGGCCAGGCGCTCCGGAAAAATAAAACATTATCCGCTTAATTTCCGTTCCAGATGGCCAGCCGCCTGCCTCGGCAAACCGTGCCACTGGCAAGCTGTAGGTTTGAAACACCGATTCCATGCTCGCTTTATATTTCCCCTCTTTCATTCGCTTCTCAAGCCAAGGGACAATAGTAAACTGCGTTTCGAAGGGCAGCGGAATATCGTTAAAGCTGGATAATGGCAAGCGTACCGCCTCACCATGGGCAGGCACAAGCTCGAGCTCGATTTGAGGTACAGCTGCCGCATCACCCGCATTCTCCACGCCCGTATTTTCCATTGAAAAGCTGAACGTATCCAGCCCTTTGGAAACGACAGCCTCGCTATACGTCGCTGCAAGCTCCAACGTATACGTGGCAGCAGCGTCCCATTCCAGCACAGCGCCTCGCGAGCCCTTGTTACGATTGTCGCGGTCCTTCGCTTCCGACTCCTCCCATACGTTGAAGCCTTCGGCGCTCAGCTTGCCTCCGCTCGGCAGCGTCAGCTTGTCCACATCCTCTTCATAACGCGCTGCCGCGAGGAAGGAAGCATCCTCGTATCTGCTCACATAGTCGCTGGAGGAAGGGAGCCAGTCCCGCGCCGCTCTGTTATTTTCGAACAATGGCTTATAAGCCTTGTTGCCGTGCAGCGTCGCTTCCAGAAAAGCCGCGATATACACTTTAGCTGCCTGCTGCTGCTCCGCCTGCGTCATCATGTTGTGCTGATTGAGAAACAGGCCGCCAGGAACCCGCTCATCCATCATGCCCCAATCGGAATTAAAGCGGCTGTGGTTCGCCTCGGACATATACAGCGACGCTTTAAAATACGGCGAGCCCAGCGTAAAGCTGGTGCGAATATACTGCCTGTCCCCGTAAAAGCTGTTGACGTCGCCATCCCTTGCGCCTTGCAGCGTCAAATAGCTGACATCTTTAAGCCGCGCCGATGCTTTGTCTACCTCCTTATCCGTCGGGGCCAAAGCGACAACCGAAGCAAAATCGACCTCGGCGATGCTGGCAAGCCCTTCATCCTTCGCAAACCATCGCTTGTAATCCACTGCCATCGCTACCGCTTGGCCGCCGCGTGAATGCCCAATGAAAGAAACCTTGGAAAAATCCACTTTGCTATAAAAGGGATTATCCGTCAGCGTGCTGAACGACTGGATTTGCTGAATATGCTTGAGCATAATCCATGCCCGCATTTTCATATCCTGCTCGGGTATGCCCGACCAGACCGAATAATTAAGAAAGTTTTCATCTACCGATATCGCGATAAACCCCCGGCTCGCAAGCAGCTCGCCCAAATAGGCATAGCCTGCATCCGAAAACTCCTCCATTAAGTGATTGCCATGCACCATGAGCACAAGCGGGAACGATCCATCCCCTTCCGGCATCCACACTCTCGCATTTAATGGAAGCCCGCTTTGGTCAAAGCCCCAAAACTGCTGCTTGAGCCACGTCCACTTTTTAATGTAAGCCGATGCATCTACAGAAGTCGTTAGCAGCTCCGTCTGCGCGCCATACTCGCTGCGCTGCTTGTCGCTCCCGCTCCCGTAGGTAAAGGTGCGATAGCTGTAACCGCCTGGCAATGCCGGATTTTCCGCATCAATGAGTGCAACCGTCGACGCGTCTTCCTGGCTCATATCCAAAGCCCCATCCGCAGATGAATCGGTTGACCCCATGTCTGCGGCAGGCGCTGCATCATCAGAAGCTCCGCGCAATTGACTCGCTGCAACGTTTACAAAAAGTGCTCCTGCTACAACAATGCCTGCTATGGCGAGCCCTCGGCCGCGCAGCCTCAGTATTTGCCCGAGCAGCATGCCCGCAAGCGCGCCACAAATGGCATACGCCGCGGCAAACAATGCTGACATGAGCAAGCCAAATTCAGAATAATAAAAAATGAAATAAGCTTCTAACCCCACATATAGGAAATACCCGGCAAACAAGCGGGGAAGCGGTACAAAAACAAGCGTTAGCAGTACCGAGCATAGCTGCGCAGCTGCATACAAGGCCACCGTATTAATCAACACAAAACCGCCGATATCCACAAGCGTCCCAAGACCCGTCGGCATGCCCAGCGCAACTAGCACCATCGCAAGCGTCCCGAATATCACCAGCCCCGCCGAGCCATGGTAGAACAGCGTCCGGTCATAGGCGAGCCGCTGCTGCATTCGCTCCTTTAACCACTGGGCCAACCGCTGCCGTCTCGGAAGCTTCGGAGGCGGCACAATGCCTAACGGCCCCAATGCTGTATTCACTTGCGATCAGCTGCCTTTATAAAAAGCCAATTGCGGTTTTCGCGCTGTTCAATTTCTACAGGCACACCGAAAAAGTCGCTCATGCGCGCCGATGAAAGCACCTTGCTCGTATCCCCAGCTTCAAAAACCCGGCCATCCTTGATCAGCAGCGTCTGATTGAAGCAAGGCAAAATTTCCTCCACATGATGCGTCACATATATAATAGTCGGCGCGTCCGGCTGCTGTGCCACCTGATGGATCATCTCCAGCAGCTGTTCTCTCGCAAATACATCAAGCCCGGTACAAGGCTCGTCCAAAATAAGCAGCTTAGGTGCAGCCATCAGCGCCCTTGCAATGAGCACCCGCTGGCGCTCACCCTGCGAGAGCGTGCTGTACGTGCGGTTCATCAAAACTTCACAGCCGAGATTGCGCATCAGGGAAATCGCCTGCTCTTCATCCTCCTGCAGCGCTTGATCATACAGCCCTATCGTCGCAAATTTTCCGCTTAAGACGATTTTGAAGGCGGTATCCTGACCATACAGCTTCTGCTGAAGCGATGTGCTGACCCAGCCTATGCTTTTGCGCAGCTCACGCAAATCGTATTCGCCAAATTTATGCCCCAGCACTGCTACAGAACCTGTCGTTGGCCAAATATAGCCGTTAATCATATTTAAAAGCGTCGTCTTCCCGGAGCCGTTAAGACCTAGCAAACACCAGTGCTGACCCGCCTCAACCTGCCAATCAATCCCCTGAAGGACGACTTTTTCTTCCCGTTCCCAAGTTATGTTATGAATGTCTATGATCATTGTTCTCATCCTCCCATGTAGTCTAAATTATATGTAAATTGGCTCTAACATTCAATCCTTCCACAGCACGCGCCTGCTGGGATGACCTTATGCCTCCCCCCGAAATGAGCAATGTGGACGGGAACATGGTACAATAATAGCAGCAAGAATGATATTAGGAGTGATGGATCGCATGCAGCGAGATATGATGAAGCAATGGGCGCACTTTTTTTTAACGTATAAATTCGCCTTGGATGAAGTGGAGACGAAGCTGAATATTTTAAACGAGGAATTTCAATTTATTCATGACTACAACCCGATTGAGCATGTCAAAACGCGGATTAAAAATCCCGAAAGCGTCATGGACAAGCTCCGCCGCAAAAATATGGATATTAATTTGGAAAATGCGAAAGAGCACATTCGAGATATTGCTGGCGTCCGGGTTATCTGTTCTTTCTCCACTGACATTTATCAAATATTGGAAATGATCAGCCAGCAAACCGACGTTAAAGTAATTGAAGTGAAGGATTATGTGCTCAATCCGAAGCCAAATGGCTATAAGAGCCTGCATCTTATTGTAGAAATTCCCGTCTTCCTGACGAACCGCATTGAAAATGTGCTGGTAGAAATTCAAATCCGCACGAGCGCGATGGATTTCTGGGCCAGCCTAGAGCACAAAATTTACTACAAATATAATGAAGGCATTCCACCGGAAATTCAACAGCAGCTGAAGGAATCCGCCGACATGATCAATTTGCTCGATAAACGCATGCTCGCTCTGAATCAAGAGGTACTTAAGCACCGTGAATTTGCGATAGAATAATCGCAAAAAAAAGCCTCCGGCACCGCTGCATAAGCGGTATCCGGAGGCTTTTTTTCAAGAAGATACAGGTGATGCATCGTTCGGTTGAATCATATAAGGTCAGGTTATGGCCCGGTACAATGGAATAATAACAACAGCGAGCACAAAGGCGATTAGGCCAATTGTGACTGCCCATGATCCAAGTCCCTTCGCTCCTTGACGGTACGCGACAAAGCCGAGCACCGCTGCGGCTGCACCCATAAGCGCAGGCCATAAAAACCAGGAAGCGATCGCAAACACCAATCCGACCCAGCCCAGCGCAGTGCCTCCGGTGCTCTCCCTTACCGTATCCTCGCCTTCACTTTTGCTTTCGCTGCGCGGAACATAAGATACGGGAACAGGTACTCCAGCGGCAAATTCCCCTGCCATTTCTTCATTAATATTACGGCTTTCATGGTTTATTTCTTCATCGGATAACAATGCTCTATGATGACGCTCTTCCAACGCTGCTTCGTGGTTTTGCTCCTTCTCCCCATGACTGCTGCTTTCCGTTTCAACCCAGCGTTCCATTTGGGATCACCTCCACATTTAAGCTTTGTCTTTCGCTTCCAACGATTTTAGCCCAAGGCTTCTGCACCTGACAGCCATCCCCAACTGCCTTAGCGCGCTTTAAAGGTATGGCAGCATGTTGCAGACGACTTCGCCGCCTGGTCCTGATGCTGCAAGCCTAGCTCTTCAGCGGCAAATTCAGATCCAAAATCGGCACTTGCATGCTGGTCAATATCAATCGCAATGGAATCGGCGCCACAGTTATTTCCTTCTGACCAAAACGTGCAATTCGATACGCTGCATGATACGCCCTTTGGCATAAAAAAATCACCTCCGCTATCAAGTTTCCCTGAACGGAGGTGATTCATTCTGCCTTATTTTTGCCCCTGCATCCGGCGCTGGGTCATGTAGTCTGTTTCATAATAAGCAAGCTCATCGCGCAGCTCTTCGTAAATTTTGGATAAAGACAAAACAATGTCGCGTGCTTCCCGAACAGGCTTGAACAAGAAGCGAATGGCGTCTTGACCTGTGTAAGCATAGCGGCCATCTTCGGAATAACATTCATTTTTAGGATAGAAGAAGGCATTCACACATTGATGGTACACTTCGTACAAGGCACGTTCTGCAAAATCGTTATCAAAATTGGGGCGTCTGAGCAATACTCCCAGCTTTTCAACCGAGACCTCAGAAAACACCAACAAATGTCTCAAATCGGATAGCAGGCCTTTGTAAAAATTTTGCGCCTCGTCACTGCTTTGCTCCGCTTTCAGCTGTACGAGCGAATAGTGATTCAAAAATGGCTCCAATTGATTCACGGCTTCTTTAAGTTTAATACGGGTTGTCTCACTAAGTGGTTTGACATTAGTCGCTGGCATAGGTAGTTCCCCTTTCTTCAATCCAAACAAGCTTAAACGTTGCATGATCATAAAACTCTAGGCATCAACATAGTACCACAAATTACTTGCAGATGGTACTGGAGAAACGCCGATTGTGCCGCATATTTTCTGGATTTAAAAGCGAACCTATACATCAAACAGGCTCATGCTGTTATTCCAGCTGTCATTTAATGGAGGTTCGCGCAAATGAAAAAGAAATGGATTGGCGTCTTTACCGTGCTTGTAGCGGCCACGCTGCTAATTCCAACTGCACCTTTGTTTCTACCCCAAGGCAAGAAACCCGCTGCACCGGTCAAGAGCTTGTCTGTCGATCAGGAAAAGCAGCATAAGCTGCGCACGCTCAATCGCGATATGGAGGCCACTTCTTTTCTGTGCGTCTCCGAATGCACCAAAGAATTTTATAAGCTGATGGACACGAGCCAAGCTGGCAAAGCCGGAAAAACCGTGTCAGCCAAGCCCGTTATCAGCATGATGGACATGCATAAGCATATGTCCTACATCCGCTTGATGAACGGAGAGCGCAGCGTGCAGCGCGGGGCCATTCCATCAGATTCCGGCAAAAACGAAGTAGAAGCGGCCGCGGCCGCTGTCAAGCAGGGCAAGTCCTACGAATCCAAGCCGTTTGTCAATAAAAGCGGCAGCCGTTTCATCGTGCTCGGCGTTCCCCATAAAAAATACCGCGGCATGGGTGTCGTCGGCGTCATCAAGCAGGATATTGTCACACAGGTGGAGCGCCATCAGAAGCGCAATTTGCGGCTCGTCCCTTATCCGAACGAAGGCAATTACCGCATTGAGTCGGTTATTCCGAATACAAACCGTGATACAACGGTTCGGACCGGTGAAGACAATGGCAATGCCAGCCATTACCATGTGAAGGATGTTGTGGTCCATTTTGCCGAGAAGGTAACCGATGAGCAGCTTGAAAAAATGAAGCAATCCATTAACGCTGTTTCCGTCAACCAAATTAATCAGATTGATAATACCTATGTGTTCCGTTCCAAAAATATGGAAGCGAAGCAAATGAAGGAATATTTCAGCCGATCCTGGAAAACGGAATATGTGGAGCCTCACTATTTATATATGACGAATGAAACAAATAATGACGGCGACAGCGGGGATGTCATTCCTAATGATGCGCTGTATGCCAAATACCAGTGGAATTTGCCTTCCATTGAAACAGAGAAAGGCTGGAAGCTGTCCCGAGGCAATGATCAAGTCATTGTAGCGGTGCTGGATACCGGCGTTCAATTGGATCATCCTGATCTGCAGGGCAAGCTGCTGGATGGCACCAACATTGTAGACAGCGAGGCTGCGCCAGATGACGATGTCGGTCATGGTACCCATGTAGCTGGCATCATCGGTGCGTCCGTCAACAATGGCGAGGGCGTAGCTGGCTTATCCTGGTACAACAAGGTGATGCCGGTCAAGGTGCTTGACAGCAGCGGCGCTGGCTCGACCTACTCTGTTGCTCAAGGGCTGATCTGGGCGACTGACCACGGCGCCAAGGTCATTAATATGAGCCTCGGCAATTATGCGCAGGCGGATTTTCTGCATGACGCGATTAAATATGCGTACGATCATGACGTTGTGCTGATTGCAGCCAGCGGCAATGACAATACCGATCGACCGGGCTATCCGGCTGCTTACCCGGAAGTATTCGCTGTTGCGGCAACGGATTCCGCACAGAAAAAAGCTTCTTTCTCCAACTATGGCGATTATATTGATGTGGCTGCACCGGGAGACAGCATTGCCAGCACGTATCCTGGCGGTCAATATGCGGCACTCTCCGGCACCTCGATGGCAAGTCCGCATGTTGCGGCATTAGCCGGGCTCATTCGCTCCGTCAATCCGGATTTGACGAATGAGGAAGTGATGGAAATTATGCGCAAATCGGCCGTCGATTTAGGCGACCCAGGGAAGGATGTTTATTTTGGCTACGGGGAAATTGACATTGACCGTGCGCTCAAAGCAGCAATGAACTTTAATACTGCGCTCCAGACGTACCCGGACAAGACGAAAAACCGTCTGAATTCCATTACGCGCAAATACGAGAAATAAGCTGCCGGGAGACTGACTAGGCACGGTCATGGCAATGGCGCAATGTCTGCTTGTAATCGGGCTGGCATAAAGGATTAAAAGCATGGCATTGAAGCAGCTCGTCCGCTTCCAGCCATGCTCTTTTTATCCTATTCCTATTCCTATTCCTATTCCTATTCCTAACGTTTGGTGCTAAAACAGCTTCATCTGCTCGATCAAAACAGGGTTGAGCTCCTCTGCCTTCACCCCATATGGCGCAAAAAACTCGCCGACCAATCGGCGATGGCAATAGCGATGGTCATGGCAAAAACAGATCAGCACCACATGGCTGCCCTCCAGCAGCATGCGGTAAACTTGGCGAAGCGCCTCCAGCTTGCGATCAAATTGCAGCTCCGCAGCAAAACGTTCTTCATATTTCGGCCACCATGCGAAATCCGCCTCTTCTTTTCGTCCATCCAGCGAAAACTGGAATAAATCCTGCGACGGCGCCAACGCTTGGTACATGGCAACACCTTCAATATTTATCTCCGATCGCGTAATCATCAGCTTTGTCGCTGCGAAATTTATTTTTTTCAAGCCATTTAAATTGCTCGTATACAACTTGCCTGAAGGCAGCATGTGAATCAACCTCCTATGAAAATGCAAAAAAGAGATGCAGGGCCGTTAACTCCCGAAGGAACGTCCACTAACATCTCTATAATCGCAAATGACGATTTGTTCATTTAAGTTCGTTGCGGAAAGTTTGCCGTAAGCCGGGTTCTGTACTTTCAGTGGTGCAAACGGTGACGACCCTCCCACTAAGAAAGCGACAATCATCTATCTACGCCGCCTATTGCTAAGCGGCTCCAGCAACCAACCCGGACGTGCCTCAGGCTAAGGCCGCAGCTCGAAGCTGCAACGTCCTCTCGGTCTTGCTCCAGATGGGGTTTACCAGGAATACAGTCACCTGTACTCCTCGTGGTCTCTTACACCACGGTTCCACCCTTGCCTGTGCTGGCACGAAGCCAGCCATCGGCGGTCCATTTCTGTGGCACTATCCTTCAGCTCGCGCTGACTGGACGTTATCCAGCATCCTGCCTTGCGGAGCCCGGACTTTCCTCTCGCGGCAACAAGGCCGCCAGCGATTGTCTGTCAAACTTTCCGGTGCATCAATCAGTATACAAGGTATTGGCGTAAAGCTCAAGCTTGAATTGCTTATTAATAAATGGAACGCTGTATATATCCTGGAGCTATGCTGCAAAAAAAAGCAATTTTACTCCCTTTTATACAAATTGGAAAGGCTCGGTATGGATGACAGAGGCGAACGCCTTCGTGTCCGATTTGCGCGACTGCAGCTGCACATTAAGCCAATCGGCTGTGCGCTGCTTCATAATTTTTTCCACATTATGGCCGGGATCAATAATAGCGATGCCTGCAGCGAGTGCATCATGAGCGGTATGATAGTCAATATCGCCTGTAATAAGCACATCGGCACCAGCAAAAATCGCATGGCGTACGTAGCGCGCACCTGATCCGCCCAGCACAGCCACCTTGCGTACTTCACGGTCAGCATCCCCTACTACGCGAACAACGGGCACCTCGAATGCCTGCTTCACGCGCTCTGTAAGCTCTGCCAGCGTTACAGGCTCGCTCAGCTTGCCTGCTCTGCCAAGCCCAACTGAACGCCCGGTTAAGTCGATTTCGTACAAATCATAAGCTACCTCATCGTAAGGATGGGCTTTCAGCATCGCCTGTACAGCTTTGCGCTTCAGGCTGTCAGGGACAACGACCTCAAGACGGACCTCTGCTGTTTTTTCCAGCTTGCCATGAGTCCCAATATACGGCGTCGTTCCTTCCCCAGGCAAAAACGTTCCCGTCCCTTCGGTTATAAAGCTGCAGCGGCTGTAATCGCCAATCTGGCCGCCTCCGGCGCTCCAGATCGCTTCCAGCACCTTTTCCTCATGACCTTTGGGCACGAACACAACGAGCTTGTTCCATTGGTCTGTATGCACTTCCTCCAGACATACGCGCCCTTCCGGCTTGATGCCAACCAAATCAGCCATCCAATCGTTAATGCCGCCATCTGTTACGTCCAGATTGGTGTGGGAAATATAGACGGCAATATCATTTTTGATCAGCTTCTCATACAGCTTTCCTGCTGGCGTAGACGTGTCAAGCTTGGAAAGCGGGCGAAAAATAATCGCATGATGGGCAATAATCAGCTCTGCCCCCGCAGCAATCGCTTCGTCCACAACCTCGTCCGTCACGTCGAGAGCAACGAGAATATGGCTGATGGGCTTAGCCAGCGTTCCCAGCTGCAGCCCGATTTTATCATTTTCTACCGCATAATGCTTTGGAGCCAGCTGCTCCATTATTTGCACGACGGTGTGTCCATTGGCAAGCATGCGAGCACCTCCTTCATAATCGTCATTTCATGACGCAGCTGCGCCAGCTTTCCGGCTGCTTCCGGCTGCTCTGAAAGGGACAGGCTTTGACAGACGCGGTCCAGCTTTTCAAGCTCCGCCTGCCATTTTTGATGGAAAACGGGAATCGGCTTGCGCAGCAAAAAAGGCCCCAGCCGCACAAGCAGAGCAAAACGGATCTCCTCCGGCAAGGAGTCTGGCAATAAAGAGATGTCATAAACGTCAGCGTTATGCTCCTTGCTCTCCTGATCGCTTTGCTTCTGCGCATGGAGAACCTCGTAAATCTTTCCGTCTTCCTCCATAATCGTTTCGGCAAGCAGCGACCAGCCATGCTCAAGCAGCCAGCTTCTGACCCGGTCCTCGCCCACATTAGGCTGCAGCACCAGTTCTTTGACGCCTTCGAGCTTGCCGGCCTGATAGCCCGCCTCCAAAATATCGCTCATTAATGCGCCGCCCATCCCCGCAATCGTAACCGTGTCAACTTCCAGCGGCTCGATTACGGACAAGCCGTCTCCCTGGCGTACATCGAGCTTGTGAAGCAGCCCAACAGCCGCTCCCTGCCTGCGAGCCGCATCAAACGGTCCTTTATTAAGCTCTCCAGCAATCGCCGTAGGCACAATCCCTGCTTGCAGCAAATATACCGGCAGCTGCGCATGATCTGATCCTATATCAGCTATGCGCGAGCCCTCTGTTACATAACCCGCAATCGTTTGTAATCGGTTAGAAAGTTTCAACATTAAGCAACCCACACTATCCATTTTTTTCTCATCGCGAACAATAATACGCCGCCTAAGGCGATTTTAATAAGCAGCTGCAATTGCAGCCAATCTGTCTCCATCGTAAACAGCATCGCATACAGCTCCGGCATAAACCATACCAAAGCGCATGTTACGAACAATACAGCCGACACCGGCTTCGACCATTGATGCACAAACCAGCTGGCCCAGCCGAACAAGCCTGACAGCGGCAGCCAATAAAGCTGAATGCCATACCATGCCGGGGAGTCAGTCAAACGTGACAGCAGCCATGCATATACGAGCAGGGAAGCAACCCAGCCGCATAAATGCAAAATATGAATGCGAGCGCTGATGCCATAGACGATCCAAAAAACAGCACAGAACCCAAGCAGGCTAGCCTGCCAGTACCAGTCCTCGATGCCATGGAATTTTAGTATGTACATTCCTGCTCCAAGCATGAGCAGCATGCCTACCCCGCCAATTACAAGGCCAGTAGCTTCATTTCGTTTGCGTACCCGCTGGGAAATAATGAGAGAAATAACGACCGCCGCAGCGACGACCCCAATTTGCAATAAAGGATGAAAAGCGTTAAAATAAAGCACAACCAAGGAAATTAAGGTAAAAAACCCAAAAGTAAGGAGCCATTGTTTTCCCGATGCCTGCCCAACGGCCATGACCGCCTTACCGATTCCGCGCGAAGAAGCTTGCCTTCTTTTAGGATCTTCCTCTTGATCGGGATCCACATATAAATTAAGCAGGAAATCGCAATACTGCTGCGGCAGAAGCTTGCTTCTGCTCCAATAATCGATCTCTTTAACAATGGTCTGCCGACGCTCTTCATTCATTATGGGCTTATTCCTTTCAAGGGAACTTTATACCAACTTGTATTTTGAAAAAAAAGACCTTGCTGCTCGTTCATGCAGAAAGGTCCGATCGGGTAAAACATTATAGCCTGAATCGTGTTGTCAAACCTGCTTACCGTTCTAAGACACGATTTATTCGAGAAAATCCTTCAAGCGTTTGCTGCGGCTCGGATGACGCAATTTGCGCAGAGCCTTCGCCTCAATTTGCCGTATCCGCTCACGCGTTACGCCAAACACCTTGCCTACTTCTTCCAGCGTTCTTGTACGTCCGTCATCAAGACCGAAACGCAGACGCAATACGTTCTCTTCACGCTCGGTAAGCGTATCGAGCACATCCTCAAGCTGTTCCTTCAGCAGCTCATAAGCAGCTGCATCCGCAGGAGCAAGCGCCTCCTGATCTTCAATGAAATCACCAAGATGCGAATCGTCCTCTTCACCAATCGGCGTCTCAAGCGATACAGGCTCCTGTGCGATCTTCATAATTTCCCGAACTTTTTCCGTGCTCAGCTCCATCTCGGCAGCAATTTCTTCCGGTGATGGCTCGCGGCCCAGCTCTTGCAGCAATTGACGAGATACACGGATCAGCTTGTTGATCGTTTCCACCATATGGACTGGAATCCGAATCGTCCGCGCCTGATCGGCAATCGCCCGTGTAATCGCTTGGCGAATCCACCATGTCGCATACGTACTGAATTTAAAGCCCTTCAAGTGGTCAAACTTCTCAACCGCTTTAATCAGACCCATATTGCCCTCTTGAATCAAGTCAAGGAACAGCATGCCGCGTCCTACATAACGCTTGGCAATACTGACCACGAGACGTAGATTCGCTTCAGCCAGTCTGCGCTTAGCTTCCTCGTCGCCATTCTCGATTCTGCGTGCGAGTTCAATTTCGTCGTCAGCAGAAAGCAGCGGCACACGTCCGATTTCTTTCAAGTACATACGGACAGGGTCATTAATTTTAATGCCTGGCGGAAGCGCCAAATCATCATCAAAATTAAAGTCGTCCTGTTCTCTTTCCTGCTCTTCTCCACGATTATCAAGCGGATTATGACGCTCCTCATCATTTTCGTTGAGAACCTCAATCCCTTGATCATCCAGTTGCTCGAAAAACTCGTCTATCTGCTCCGGATCCTGGTCGAAAGGCGACAATTTCTCCATAATCTCTTTATAAGTTAGGGAGGATCTCTTCTTACCCTGTTCAATCAGCTGGTCCTTGACCTGATCCAGCTTTTGTTCAGCTTCCAATCCAGTATGCTGATCATTCGCCATATTCCGACTCCCTCCTCCCTAGAAACCCAGGCCTCTATCGTCCTTTAAGCTGTCTCTCTAGGGCATTAATCTCAGTGTGCATTTGCGCGGCTAACATATAATCCCCGGCACGTTCTGCCTGTACCGCTTCTTCCTTCTTAAGCTCAAGTTCCCTAAATGCGGGCACCTTGCTAATATCCTCGATATCAGCGGCTAATATGTCCTCGTCAAAAGGAACATCTTCCATCATTGAAATGGCTGCCGCTGCTCTCTCCAGGCGTTCATCCTGAAGCGAACCAATAAAGCGTCCGACATCTGGATCATGATCCTGCGCATAAAATGCGTACAAATAAGCAGCAAGCGCTGCATGATCCTCCACATTGAACGCTTCGCCAAGCCTGTCGTGCACCGCGAGCGCCGCTTCCCGGTCACGCATCATGACATGGAGCAGACGCCGTTCCGCCTTGATGTATGCGGGCAGCAAGGATGGAGGGCCCGAACTACGGCGATTTTCATTCCTACCATTATTCCACGAATTATCGTTATTATCCCCTTGCGGCTTCTTTTTTTGCAGCTCCAGCACTTTAGCTTGGCAGTCCTGCTTCAAAACGTCAAGTGGGAAATTAAACTCGCGGGACAACTCCTGTAAGTAAACCTCGCGTTCAATAGCGGAATCAAGATCTGCAACAATGCCAGCCGCTTCGAGCAAATAGTTTTTCCGGCCCTCTTCTGTTAGCAGTATATGGTTTTTCCTTGAATATATAAGCTTAAATTTTGTAGTGGTTGCCGCTCCGTCGATTGCTTCCCTAAGGAACGTATCCGGGCCGTATTCCTCAATATACTCATCGGGATCCTTGCCCTTCGGCAAAATAGATACTCTGACTCTAAGCTTGGCCTTCTCGAGCATCGGAATGGATTTCAAAGCAGCTGCTTGTCCGGCATCATCGCCGTCATAGCACAGGATAATCTCCTCCGCCTGCCTTCCGAGTATGGCACAATGCTCCTCAGTCAATGCTGTACCCATCGTGGCAACACCATTATTTACGCCTGCACTCCAGGATTTTATAACATCCATATACCCTTCAAACAGAACAACCTGTTTGCTCTTGCGAATAGCTGGTCTTGCATGGTGCAGATTGTAAAAAACTCGGCTCTTCGTGAACAGCATCGTCTCCGGGGAATTCAAATATTTAGGCTGACCGTCACCGATTACCCTTCCGCCGAAAGCGATCACCTTGCCATCACGATCCCATATCGGGAACATGATGCGGCTCCTGAAACGGTCGACATGACCGCTGCCGTCATTTTTAGCCGATAACAAACCGCCCTTTTCCATTAAAACTGGGTCAAAATTTCTTGCGGTTAAAAATCGGTTAAGCGTGTCCCATTGGTCCGGCGCATACCCTATCATAAAATGGTCGATCTGCTTTTCCCTGAGACCTCTATCAAGCAAATAGTCTTTAGCGATTTTGCCATGCTGTGTGTTATTCAATAGATAGTTATACAATTTCGCTGTCAACTGATGAGCTTCAATAATGGCTAAGCGGTCTAAGTCAACTTCTTCGCGCTGACCGCCCTCGGCGCCCGTCCAGGTTACAGGCATTCCTGCTTCCTCAGCGAGCACTCTGACCGCCTCTGGAAAAGAGTAGCCTTCGATCTCTTCCACGAATCGTATGACATGTCCGGTCTTACCGCAACCGTAACAATGGAAAATTTGCAGCTCTGGCGTGACCGTAAACGATGGGGTCTTCTCAGAGTGGAAAGGGCATAACCCTTTCATATATTTGCCGTGCTTCGTGAGATGAACATACTTCCCGACTGTCTCTACGATGTCATAATGACGGCGTACCGCATCTATGACCTCCTCCGGTATTTTATTACCGTATGTCATCGTTCATCACCTTCATCCTAAGTAACACGTAAATAATATTCGCTAAATGTCATGTTTCTCCTGCTCGCTTTGCAAAACTTTTGTCATCTTTTGTTGAAATCGATCTCGATCTTCCGTTGTCATAGCTTTCGGGCCCTTGGATTTACCGCCGCTGCGCCTGCGTTTAGCTTGTTCATGGCGGCGCTCCATCAAATAATCGATGTTGTCATCCGTATATTGCTCGCCGCGCGGCGAAAGGACAAGCGCCCCCTTGCCAAGCGCAATACAAGCGAGACCGAAATCCTGTGTAACAACGACATCGCCTTTCAGCAAATGATTGACGATATACATGTCTACGGAATCTTTCCCAGCCTCCACCTGTATAACTGAAACGCCATCTTCGGCTTCAAGGTGGTGATCATAGGAGGAGACCATCAGCACAGGCAGCGAGAAGCTTCGGGCAATTTGCTTAATTTCCGCTTTGACAGGACAAGCATCGCCATCAACGATAATAGTAGGCTTTGTTATAGGAATAACGAATCACCGCTCGTTTCTTCTCTAGAATATCGCTTAGGTGAAGCGAATATGCTCCATAATCAAGCTTGCTGTTTCTTCGACCGCACGATGGGATACATCAATAATGACACAGCCCAGCTGCTTCATGATGGATTCCGCATAAAGCAGCTCCTTCTCGATGCGATCCGTCGCCGCGTATGATGCACTGTTCGGCAGCCCAAGCGCCTTGAGCCGTTCTTTGCGAATAATGTTCAAATAGGGCACGCCAATCGTCAACCCCACAATTTTCGCCTTCGGAACATTAAACAGCTCTGCGGGCGGCTTGAGCTCCGGCACGAGCGGGATGTTCGCCACCTTGTATTTCTGATGGGCCAAATACATCGATAGCGGCGTCTTAGATGTCCGGGATACGCCAATGAGCACAATATCGGCCTTCAGCACACCCGAAGGATCTTTCGCATCATCGTAACGCACAGCAAATTCAACAGCATCCACTTTGCGGAAGTAGTTTTCATCCAGCACATGGTTCAGTCCCGGCTCTTGCCGTGATTGTTGTCCCGTCTTCACTTCAAGACTTTGGATAAGCGGGCCGAGCAGATCTATTGACACCGTGTCATACTGTTCTGCCAGCCTGCCCATCGCCTCGCGCAAATGCGGGATGACGAGCGTAAACAACACAATTGCGCCAGCTTCCTGAGCCTGACGGACTACCCGTTCAAGCCCCGCTACATCCGTAATGAAGGGCGCTCTGCGAATATCCGTCTGAATCGGATGAAACTGGGCGACGGCGGCTCTTACCACGAGTTCGCCCGTATCGCCAGCTGCATCCGATACGACATAAATAATGACATCTGTCATCGGTTTTGTCATGTTTTATCATCCTCCCCTTCTTAGTTAGAAGTTATTTCGAAGATGAACGATTCATTGATTGCTCCGGTTATTCTCTGCGCCCGCTTATGACCAGACGAGCTTCGAATAATCCGCCACAACCGCTATATCTTCTGCAATTAAAGAGAGGGTCGCCAAACGGTTAGCGCGTACCTTCTCATCTTCCGCCATAACCATAACCGCATCGAAATACGTATTAATCGGCGCTTTCAGCGCAGCTAGCTTAGCTGCAGCGTCGGCAATTTCCCCTCCGGCAACTGCTTGCTGGAACGATGCATGAACCGCCTGCCACTCCTTATACAGCGCGGATTCCGCTGGTTCTGCAAACAAAGCTTCGTCTACAACTTTAGTCGTTGCTTTGGCGGCCAAATTGCTGACGCGATTGAAAGCATCCACAATCAGCTTGAATGCTGCGCGGTCCTCGCCTGAGGCTTGCGCATTCAACAGAGCTGCGCGCTCCACTGTCAAGAGCAGATTGTTAAAGCCTGCACCCATTACAGCATCTACAACGTCATAACGAATCGCTTGCTCGGACAGCACGTTTTTCACACGAAGCGCCAAAAATTCCGTTAAATCCTTGCGTACTTCATCTGCACTGCGCTTCATGCCTCTAGCCTCATGAACCTCAAGCGCCGCATCAAACAAGTCGCTAAGCTGCAAATTCAAACGCTGTGCCAAAATAATTTGCACGACGCCAGCCGCTTGACGGCGAAGAGCGTAAGGATCCTGGGATCCTGTAGGAATAATGCCGATGGAGAAGCAGCCAACAATCGTATCCAATTTATCCGCAAGGCTTACAACGGCGCCAGTTATCGAGGCCGGTGCACGATCTCCAGCAAAGCGCGGCTGGTAATGCTCATTAATGGCAGCTGCAACTGTCTCGTTCTCGCCTGCTTTCCGAGCATAATCCTCACCCATAATGCCCTGCAGCTCTGGAAACTCGCCGACCATTTGGGTAACGAGGTCGAACTTGCAAATATCCGCCGTCCGGCTAATATGCGCTGCGGTACCCGCATCCACCTGCAATTTTGCTGCAAGCAAATCAGCCAAAGCTCTGATACGGCCTACTTTATTAGCAACCGTTCCTAGCTCCTCGTGATATACGATGTTTTCAAGCTTGGCAAGCGCGTCGCCAATGGCCAGCTTCTGATCCTCTTCATAAAAGAACTTCGCATCAGAAAGACGGGCGCGAAGCACCTTTTCATTGCCTTTTGCTACAACGTCAATTTTGTTCCGGTCGCCGTTGCGCACCGTTACAAAATAAGGGAGCAGCTGTCCTTTGCCATCCAGCACCGGGAAATACCGCTGATGCTCACGCATCGACGTAATGAGCACATCCTGCGGAATGTTGAGGAATTCGGGATCAAATGTACCGTAAAGCACATTCGGAATTTCCACAAGGAAGAGCACTTCCTCCAGCAAATCCTGATTGATGGCAATCTCCCAGTTTTGCTCCTTCGCCAGCTGCTCAATTTGAGCGACGATAATTTGTTCCCGCTCTTCTACATCGACGATGACATGCTGCTCGCGCAAACGTTCTTTGTACACCGCAGGCTCTGTCACAGTCGTCTCTGCGCCGAGGAAACGATGTCCTCTGCTGCTGTTGCCGCTGCGCACGCCTGTAATTTCAAAGGGTACAACATCTTGGCCATAAAGAGCCAATAACCATTTTATCGGCCGAATGAACTTCAAATCGTAGCTTCCCCAACGCATATTTTTCGGAAACGACATGGAGGTAATTAAATTCGTCAAGCCTTCGGACAATACAGCAGCCGTATCGATACCGATGCTGCTTTTGTTCGCATATACATATTCTACCCCTGCCAGCTCCTGAAAATAAAGCTGCTCCGGCTCCGCGCCTTGACTGCGTGCAAAGCCAAGCGCCGCTTTGCTCCAGTTGCCCTGGTCATCCTGGGCAATTTTGCGGGAAGGGCCTTTTACCTGCTCATTAACATCCGCCTGCTTCTCTTCAACACCTTGCACCAGAACAGCAAGTCTGCGCGGCGTAGCATATGCTTGTACATCTTGATGAGCGATACGCGATTCCGCAAGCCATTTTACCAGCTTCTCCTTAAGCTGATTCATAGCCCCTCTTACAAATCTTGCAGGAACTTCCTCCAAACCGATTTCCAGCAATAAATCTTTAGCCATTACGCCTCGCTCCTTTCTTTCAGCATCGGGAATCCCAGGCGCTCGCGCTCTTCCAAATAAGTCGCAGCCACTTGACGTGCCAAATTTCTCACGCGCATAATGTAGCCTGTCCGTTCCGTCACGCTGATGGCGCCGCGCGCATCCAGCTGATTGAACGCATGCGAGCATTTCAGCACATAGTCATAGGCCGGGAACACGAGATTATGCTCCATCGTCTTCTTAGCTTCCTCTTCGTACATATTAAATAATGAGAACAGCATCGCTGTATCCGAAGTCTCAAACGTATATTTGGAATGCTCATATTCCGGCTGCTTGAACACATCGCCGTACGTTACGCCGTCAACCCATTCGAGATCAAACACATTTTCTTTGTCCTGAATATAGGAAGCAAGACGCTCCATGCCGTATGTAATTTCCACGGCTACCGGACTTGCATCAAGGCCACCCACCTGCTGGAAATAAGTAAACTGCGTAATTTCCATGCCATCGAGCCATACTTCCCAGCCAAGTCCCCATGCGCCAAGCGTCGGCGCTTCCCAGTTATCCTCAACGAAGCGAATGTCATGATCTTTCGGATCGATGCCAAGGCGAGTAAGGCTCTCCAAATAAAGCTCTTGAATATTGTCTGGCGACGGCTTCAAAATAACTTGAAACTGGTGATGCTGATACAGCCTGTTCGGATTTTCACCATAACGGCCATCGTTCGGACGTCGAGAAGGCTCCACATAAGCTACATTCCAAGGCTCAGGCCCAATGGAGCGTAAAAACGTCATAGGATTCATCGTGCCTGCGCCTTTCTCTACATCGTAAGGCTGCACCAAAATACAATTTTGCTCGGCCCAGAACTGCTGCAGCGTTAATATCATGCTTTGAAAGTTCATACCTTTTCCGCTCCTTTTTTTGCTTTTGCAATTTCACCAGCGGCGGCAGTCTCAAGGGAACGCAAAAACTCTCGCCTCTACGTCTGCCGCCAGACATAGGGACGAGAGCTGATCTCCCGCGGTTCCACCCTACTTGGCTTTCTTGGATGCAGCAACAATAACCAGTTAATCGTACACTAGTTCTTCTCTACTTGCTGCGCAAGAAAACCCGCTTTCTTAAACGCGACTCCGGAGTGCCCTTTCGCTGCTGGTCCGCTTCGGGCTCCCACTATCCCCGAATCGCTAAAGCTGTAACCATCACAACTACTTTCTCCATCATTGTCCGATATTTATATCTGTTTATCATAAACAAATTGCGTGTAATTGTCAAACCTGACGGCAGAAAGCCGTCTATTCCATCGCCCGTTCCCTTTGAAGCGGAGACCAGCCATCAGCGCCAGCCAAAATCTGAGTTAGAGAATAATCAGCTGCCTGATCGGCTGTAAGCTGCTGCGACCAGCTAATTCGCTTGTCGCTGGAGCCGCCCGGCCCTGTACTTGCATATTCCCCATAATGAACGGTAGGGTGGGCTTCAGGCTTGTTCCAATCATCCCATCCGGCAGGAGCAATATGCTCGCCCATCCAGCAGCGGATAAAAATCGTTTTGGCATGATTGCGCCATGGCCTGCCTAAATATACGCTTCCTGCTGGAGCATCGCCTATCAAGCGGCATTCATTGAATACATATCCGTGAGGCGCATGCTCTGGGGTAGATGCAGCAGCAATCCATCCATTAATGGCATCCGGCTCAGCAGCGCCGCGATTTTTGGCAAAAATATCGCAGTAGTTGAACAGTACCGTAGCCGAGCCGAAAATAAAATCAACATCGCCTTCTATATAACAGTTCTCGTAAAATTGCCGGGACTGCTTTCTTGGAGCGCCTTCCCTTGGACCGCCAAAAAAACTGCGGTCAATAGGAACTTCCGGCAGCGGCCCCGTAAATAGCGTATCCTGATGGCCAATTAAACGGCAATTGCGGAAGCTGGCGCGATCGCCATCAGCGTAAAGCGCCAGCGCTTGGCCCACCTTTTCCCCAGGACCTGCCGTATTGATAAACGTCATATTTTCTCCTATAAAATCATCCGCTCCAACGAACACGGTATACGAATAAAACGTATGATAGAGCTCGCCGTCCAGAAATGCTTTTGTGGCATGGTCGTCAAAGCTGATGATCGTCTCCTTGGCACTTTCTCCTATTAAGCTGATCATTGGCTTTTCGATATGAAGCTTCTCATAATAAAACCCATTGCGAATATAAATGATGACCCGCTCCTCATTCGTTGCTGGAACGGTATCAACAGCTGCTTGAATGGATGTAAAATCGCCGCTTCCGTCAGCGGCTACTACAATAGAGACAACCTTGTTTTCTTCTGCTTTCATTCTAGCCGCTACACCTCCAACGGAAAAGCATGATGCCTGCTCTCGTCCGTCTCCTGAAAAATCGCTTCCGCTGTCCGCAGCGCCCAGGCAAGCTTCTTTGTCTGTTGCATCGCAAAGTCCTCCTTCAATCTAAATTCGCTCCTTGCAAATCGCTACCGAATTCCGCAAATACAGCTTCGGCTGGATGACAACCGGATATTTAGCATCTTCACCCCGTATCAGCGCAACGATCAGCTCAGCCGCCTGAACAGCCAGCTCGCCGAGCGGCGGGCCGATCGTCGTCAATGCGACCTCGGCATACTGCATATCCGGCAAATCATCGTAACCGATTAACGAGATATCCTGCGGCACTTGGAAGCCCGCTTCAATGAAAGCACGCAGCGCCCCTCGTGTAACCAAGTTGTTGAGGCCGATGAAGGCGGTTGGCGAGCTGCTCGTAAATGTGTAGTTGCGTACGGCAAAATACCCGTCTTCCCAAGAGGAATAAGCCGGAAGCACGCTTCCTTCGCAAAATTCCAATCCCGTCCGCTGCAGCGCCTCCTTATATCCTTCAATTTTAATGTTCTGGGAATTGCCGATAAAGCCAATGCGCTCATGTCCATGCGCTTTCAAGTGCTCGACCGCTTTGAAGATGCCTTCTTTGCGGTCGATTTTAATATAAGGCGAATTGGGGTTCTCATCCGCACCGAGTACGAAGCATGGCATCGGCATCGAGGAGACGAGCTTCCAGAACGCCTCCCGATCATCCAGCATATACTCCCAGAAAATGCAGCCATCCACTCGAAGCTGGCTGAAAATGTCTACCCCATCGCCCGCTATGACCAAAATCATTTGATAACCGCGGCTTTTCAGCTCGCTATGCAAATTTTTCGATATGTTGGAAAAGAGCGGGTTGCTGAGTTCATCCAGAACAAAGCCAATAATATTGCTTTTGCCCGAAGAAAGCTGCTGCGCCATAATATTTTTTCGGTATTGATATTTTTCCGCGATTTCCAGCACTTTCTGTCTTGTAGCCGGTTTAATTAGCGGATCATTGTTCAATGCCTTGGAAACTGTGCTGTAGCTTACTCCTGCAAGCTTGGCGATGTCCTTAATTGTAACCATTTCTGAGCCCACGCCTTTCCCGTCAACCGATTGCGGTTCCTCAAGCCCTATTCTATATGCTATATGCTTTAGAACTAGGATTTCGAGGCAGCCAAGTATCGGTCATACTGAGCCTGCCTGCCCGCAATGATTTGTTCAATATTCATATTTTTTAAGTTTGCAATATAAGCATCGAATTGATCAAGACTTTCTTTTCCTGTAATGAATTTCAAATTCATCTCATCTACATACGTTTGGATGTCCGGCATCGACATGTTTTCGACGCTTGCTTCCTCTGGCAGCGCATATACATTAGGGAATGGAGGACGGATATATTGCTCAAGCTCCTTATCCCGCTTCTCATGCCATGGCGCTACGATTGCATCCGCAGAATCCGTCGATTGCGCGCTAGGCAGGTTGACTGGGCCAATACCATATTTTTGAATGAAGTCATTGTCCTTGCCCTTCTCGGTGAACTGCTTCTTGCCGTCCTTCTCTTCGTACGTTACACCTTCAATGCCCCAAGTGTAGTAGGTTTGCGCTTCTTCCCCAATAGCATAGTCTAGAAACTTGAAGGCCAGCTCAGGGTTTTTAGCATTTTTGGAAATACCGAAAATTCGGCTTACCGGCGTGCGGCCCACGTAGAACTGGTCGCCATGCGGCCCTTTCAGCGGCAAAATGCCTTGGATAAGCGGCTCCTCCGGGTTGTAGTCCGCGAACAGCGGGCTGTACACCATCGACGTATACCAGCTGAAGTTGAACGTCGCGCCTGTTATATTTTGCGAAAATCTCGAGGTCACTTGATCCGCTGTTGTACTGGCGAAATCTACGCCCAGCAAACCGTCGTTATACAAGCCATTCAGGTAAGCCAAATACTCCTTGTAGACCGGCTCATAGTAACCATAATGGACTTTGCCGCTGTCATCTGCGTAAAAGTTGCTCGACAAATCCATGCCGAACACCGGGCCAAAAGCCATCGGTATAAATTTAGGGTCCATCGACATTGGTATTTCATCCTGCTTGCCGTTGCCGTTCGGGTCGTCCGTTTTGAATTTTTTCAGCATTTCCGTAAATTCGTCGAGTGTGGTCGGCTCTTGAAGGCCTAGCTTTTTGAGCCATCTTTCATTCACCATAAACTCCGGCATGTAATTTTTCGTCAGCGTCTGCTGGGGAATATAATACATTTTACCATCTGGAGTCGTCAGACTGGCTTTAATATCGGGCGATTTTTCATAAAGTTTTTTCAAATTGACGCCATATTTCTCATACAGCTCATCAAGCGGTATAAACAGTCCGCTATTTAAATATTTCATCGTCTGATCCGTATCCGGCAAATAAACGATATCAGGCAAATCCATGCCCGCCGCGAGGCGAGGCCCTACCGCATCCGGGTAGTTTTGCGGAGGCAGCAGCTCCCAATTCACTTTCACATTGGCATTTTTCTCAATTTGCTTGACGATTTCAGCCGATGCCAGATCCACATTCGTCGTCCAGGCATTCGTTCCGAGGAAGGTCAGCTCCTGATTAGGCTGGTCGGTAATCGGCCCCGAGCCGTTGTAGGCTGGCCCCGTTTCCGCTGCTGCGCTTGCTGCTGCTGCGCTTGCTGCTGGTGCAGCATTTCCATCTGTAGCTGCCGGTGCTCCACTGTTGCTGCATCCTGCTACTGCCGTTGCCAAAATGATAACCGATAATGCTTTTTTTGCCCCTTTTAACTGTTGTGCCATTGAACGTTCCCTCCCATAATAAAAGCCAAGTTTACAAGCGGTGTTAGCCTTTCACTGCGCCCAGCGTAATGCCTTTAACGAAATAACGCTGGATAAAGGGATAAATCATAATAATGGGCAAAATGCTGACGACGATGGATACATATCTGACCTGCAGTGAAGAGACGGCAAGCGCTCCAGTCGACGTGGCCCCGCCCATACGCTGCATAATTTCCGGAGATGCCATAATGAGCACCCTTCGCAGAAAAATTTGCAGCGGCTGCAGCTCCTGATTGCCTAAATAAAGCAGTGCCGAGAAAAAATTGTTCCAGTGAAACACCGCGTAATACAAGGTGAGCACTGCAAGCGTCGGCTTGACGATCGGCACGGCGAGCCGGAACAGCATCGTAATATCATTCGCTCCATCGATGGAGGCGCTCTCGAAAATTTCCTTCGGAATGCCTTCAAACGCCGAGCGGCAAATCATGACGTTAAACGTAATGACCAGCACTGGTACCACCATGACCCATCTCGTGTTATAGAGGCCAAGTGTCGTCAGCAGCATGTAAAGCGGAATTAATCCGCCGGAAAAATACATCGTAAACGCAATGAAGAAATTCAGCTTGCGTCTAAGGAAAAAATGCGCTCTGGACAAAGGGAAAGCGGCGAGGCAGGTGGCGACAATGTTCAGCGTCGTTCCGACAACGGTGTACCATACCGTATTGTAAAAGGAAACCCACAGCTCCTTGTACTGAAGCACCATTTTATACCCCGAAATCGTGAAATCGACTGGATATAAAAACACCTGCTGCTTGTCAATCGCGCTGACGGAGCTGAACGACACGCTGACGACATAAAGGAAAGGATATAAGGTTACGAGAATAGCCACACAAGTGATGAAATACACCAGGCTATAATAAATCAGATCTGTCTTAGATTTTTTCATGCCAGACTCCTTTTCCAGCGACTTGTTAAGGCGCGCTCTGTTACCATAGCGACATGTTCGTTGCCCGACGCGTCAATTGGTTCGCCGCAAACACGAGAATAAAAGTGATGATGGAATTAAATACGCCAATGGCTGTCGCAAAGCTGTAGTTTTGTCCGATGATGCCCATCCGGTACACATAGGTGGAAAGCACATCTCCTGTTTCATAAGTTGCTGCGTTATAGAGCAGGTAAACTTTCTCGAAACCTACGCTCATAATGCCGCCAAGCGACAGCAGCAGCAAAATAATAATCGTAGGCTTAATGCTTGGAAGCGTTAAATGCCATAACTCCTGAAATTTATTGACCCCATCGATTTTTCCTGAATCATACATTTCCGGATCAATGCTCATGATAGCTGCAATGTAGATAATTGAGCTGAAGCCGAAGCTTTGCCAAATGTCTGAGCTGGTGAAGATCGTGCGGAACCATCCCGGCTCCATCATGAAATTAATCGGTTCAAGTCCTATCTTCTCTAGCAAAATGTTGACGATGCCATCCGTCGGCGACAGGAAGTTGATCAGCATGCCGGCAATGACAACGGTTGAAATAAAATGTGGCAAATACGTAATCGTTTGGGCGAAGCGCTTGAATGCCCTATTTTTAATTTCCACTACGCAAATGGCGAATAAAATCGGAATTGGAAAGCCGAACAGCAGCGGCAGAAAAGCGAGCAAAAAGGTGTTGCGGAGCAGCCTCCAAAAGTAAATCGAGTCATAAAATTGGATGAACCATTTTAACCCGACCCAATCCCCACTGAAGATGCCCTTTCCCGGCGTAAAGTTTTTGAAAGCCATAATGACGCCCGGCATTGGAAAATACATAATGACCAAATAATAAATAAAAATAGGGGAAAACATGAGTAGTAAATATTTGTCCCGTTTGACTAGCCTAATCAGAGTCGCAGTGCGGCTATTCAATGAAATCCACTCCCTTCAGATTTAAATTTACAACGTTTGAAAAATTGAATATGACGCTGACTCCAATCAACGATCAACAGGCCATTTTACTACTCATCATCCCCCTTCATTTAAATTTACAACGTTGTAATTAATGAATAAATGTATGCGTTTTCATTACGTTTTTATCATTCTAGCAGTTTATTTTCGTTTTGGCAATGAAAACGATTTATAATTTTTTTAAAGCCATGCCAGCACTCGGTTTCAGCATTTGATTTGATTCGTCTGATTAATGGGGCCCGGCACCCGCTTGCACGATATTCGGCACATCCAGCACAGCATCAAGCGAATAGCTGTAAGGGAACGGCAGCGATGATGGGAATGCAGCTCCAGTGGCCGATGTTCCGGTCGTCTGATTGTAATAGTTGTTGCGCTCATAGAACGTGTAAGCGTCTGACGAGCTGTCTAGACCAACCTGATTGCTTTGATTCGTTTTGTAAAAATAATTGCGTTCGGAATAAATGACGCTGCCGCTGCCAATTTGGTTTGCATTGTATTGCTGCTGCGAAAAACCTGCTGAATTGTTGCCGCTCGGCGTTGTGCTGTTATCAAAATAGTTGTTGTACAGGTGTACAAAACCTCTCATCAGCGGACGGCCTTTCATGTTCGGGCCAAACCAGTTGTGATGCATCGTGACATGCAGCTTGCCGCCGCCATAGGTGTAAGAATCGCTGGCATTCGAGCCAATAATGAGCGCCAGACGCTCGGAGGCGAGATCCTGATTAACGCCTACCCAATTCCATAGCGGGTTCGGATTCATATTCACCCAGCTGTCAGTGAAGTAGAAATGATTGTAGGAGAGGGTTACATTATCCGACTTTTGCGAGACGAGCAGCAAATCGTCGCTGATGTTGTAGAAGGTGCAATGGTCAACGAGTGCATTTGTTACCCGGCGGAAGGATACGCCCAAATAGTTGGTGCCGCTGCCGCCTGGCTGCGTCGCTGCGCCCGAAAGATTTTGCAAATCCTTAATGTTGCCGTAGAAGGTAATGTTCTTAATGACGATATTTTCGATATTCGTACCTGTCGCAAGCAGCTCGCCGCTGAACTTGAGCTGAATATTTTGCAAAAACGCTTGTCCGCCCGCTGCCCCTTCAATCGTGACATTGTTCCAGCTGGTGCTGGCGAATGTCAGCGTCGTTAATTGCGAGCCGCCATAAATGTTGCCTTTAACAATAATGTGGTGCTTCCCGTTGTTAAAAGCCGCTTGCAGCTCTGCCAAGTTGGTAACCGTGACCGCAGCTGCCGTAGAGCCGTCTGTCGTTCCGTATCCGCCTGTTGAAGCCGCCTCTGCCCGAGATATACCGAATTCGGATACGGGCGCTGATACTAAACAAGCACTAACCATTAACGTACTCAGTAAAAGCATAGACCATTTTTTCAAACGCATTTTCTTACCTCCTCTTAGGTTTTGGTGAAGCAGGTGAAGCAGTGCTGCTTAACAATGGGAACCCCCTTTCTATCTTGAAAGCCAGAAACTGAATAGTAAGCGCTTACAAGATGGAATTGATTATACATCTATTTGTAAATTTTGGATAGTATTTTCTTTTTTTGCGTGCCCGGAAAAATAAAGCTTACACCCGTTGCAAAGCTGCAGAAGGCTTTAGCATCCTCCCACACTACAAGTACAGCTGCCTCCATTTTTACAATAAAAAAGGAGCAGACCCAAGGCCTGCTCACTATCCCTGTTATATCTTATTTCCCCTTCGCCAATTTTCTTGCCTGCATCCGTTCCCGCTCAATTAGTTCTTTCATCGAGGCATTGCCCATCCATAGGACACAAGCAAGCGCCAGCACGGCTGGAACTATGGACCACATAAACGTCGTGGAAATCGAATGAGACAGCGCGCTAATAATTTTATCCATCACTTCTGCCGGAATCGACTCCCGTTTTTCAGGGGTCAGAATTTGCCGGACATTTTCAGTAGGGAGCGCCGCGCCGCCACTGCCGCCTGCAAAAGCATCGCTCATGCCATTCGTGAAGCTATTGCGCTGAATAATCCCAAACACCGTAATGCCGACCGTCATCCCGAAGGAACGAATAAACGACATTGTAGCATTAGCAGACCCTCGCTGCCTCATATCGAAGCTGTGGATGGTAGACATCCCGAGCACTGAGAACGAGAAGCCGATGCCAAAGCCCGTAATGAACATAAAGAAAGCAAGCGTCCATTTGGTCGTTTCGGGACTGATCGTTGAGAGCAGCATAATGCCTGCAATAAAAATAATGGCGGACAGCACCATAACGTTGCGATAAGGCATTTTATTAGCGAGAAAACCGCCCATTTGCGCTGCGAATACCGAGCCTAATGTCATAGGCAGCAGCATTAGGCCAGAGCTAGTAGCCGTACCGCCGTATACCCCTTGCACAAAAATCGGAATGTACAAAGCTGCAGTAATAAAGGCTGCGCCATAAAATAGGGCAGCTCCCGTACTTGCGCCATACAGGCGCACACGGAACATTTTGAACGAAATAATCGGCTCAGCCGCCTTGCGTTCAACAAATATGAAAATAATAAACAAAATGGCGAAGATCGCGAACAACCCTAAAATTTGAGCAGAATCCCAAGCGTATTCATTGCCGCCAAGCTCAAGAGCGAACATTAAGCTGACGATGGAGCCTACCAGTGTTGCGGCTCCCCACCAATCTATTTTCTGCTTGGAATGTTCCATCGATTCCTTGTAAAACAATAAAATAAACAACATAGCTACAATTCCGAACGGAATATTAATATAAAAAATCCAGCGCCAGTTAATATAATCGGTAAAATATGCGCCAACGAGCGGGCCGAACAAGCTTGACGTACCGAATACGGCTCCAAACAAGCCGCCCATTTTACCGCGCTTTTCAGCGGGAAATACGTCGAAAACAATCGTGAAGGCAATCGGCATCATGGCGCCGCCACCGATACCTTGAATAGCCCGGTAAATACTAAGCTGTGTGATCGACTCTGCGGTTCCGCATAAAACCGATCCCAGCAAAAACAAGAAAATGCCTAATACAAAAAAACGTTTCCTTCCGTACATGTCGGACAGCTTGCCGAAAATCGGCATTCCCGCCATCTCTGTTACCAAATAAGCGGAAGTGACCCATACAAATTTGTCCATACCGCCTAGATCGCTTACAATCGTTGCCATAGCCGTTGATACAATCGTATTATCGATCGATGCAACGAAGATAGCTAGCAGCAATCCCGCTACGACGAAGCCAAGTCTACTTTGAGCCGCAGACATGAAAAATTCCCCCTTGTAATGATGTGAAATGCTTGAAAAGCTCTAGTTGTGGCGTATTGCCGTGCGCTGCTCAGCTTTGTTATTATAAACAATCCCGTCCTGGAGTCCTATTGGACGAGAGAACGAATAAACGCTCGGTCCAGGGACCGAACGCCATTTTTTATAAGCTATATTTATCAAGCTGATCCAGAAAACCGCGCGACTTCAGCGGAATGCCAATATGCAGGTCCATCAGCATACGCATTACCTTCTTAAGCTCTTGCTTCGTTTCTGGCTTGACTTGAATAGAACCAAGCCTGCGCAAATCCATTCGGACAAACAATCGCAGCAGCTTATACGCTGCTTCAGACAATACGATGCCTTGGGGGTCTTTGTGACCGCATCGGCGGCATAATACACCGCCTGCGGCTGCACTAATTCGGAAGGGAGTCTCCTCACCGCCGCATTCCACACAATGATCCAGTACAGGCGCATACCCTGACATATCCAGCACTCTCATCTCATAAAGATGAGACACAATCTGCGGGTCCTTCCCCTCCACCAAGCCGCTTAAATAAGCCTTCAGCTGCTCGAACAGAAAAGAACTGGTATCCTCCTCCTGCATTGCCCTATCCGTTAATTCTGCCGCATAGGAAGCGTAAGCAGTCAGCTCCAGCTGTTCGCGGAGCAGATGGTTGGACGCTAAAATTTCACCATGATTCAGCGTACCAAGTCCGCTAGTGCGAAAAAAAGTAAATTCCGCGTATGTAAAGGGCTGCGCGAGAGAAGCGTGCCTGCTTCGAGCCTTCTTCGCGCCGCGTATCAATATCCCTACCTTGCCATTCGTATTCGTCAGCACATTGATTATTTTATTATTTTCCCCATAATCCATGCTGCGAATAACGATGCCTTCCAAACGATACAGCATAATGAAACTCCCCCGTGACCGGCTTAAGACAGTCAGAAGGCTGCGCGCCCACTGAACTAAGGAGAAGCTTCTTCTAGCTCGGATGCCCATTCCTGGTCATCACCGAGCATTGAGTTAGGATGATCCGCTTCTCCAAGCTGATCCATTTCCTTGTAGAGCATATAAGACTCCACATCACCGGTCAATGTAAAATACTTCCACGAAAAATTCCGCAATCGTATCAACCCTTTCCGCCTCGGAAATGCTGCTCCAGACGGTATTAGATTGCGTTGATCGCATGAATGTTATCCTTAGCAATTTACGTCAAATTAGAAGCGGCCTTTAGTCGTTTCTAAAGCCTAAGTCTTTAAGCACTCTTTCCTGGTTGCGCCAGTCCTTCTTGACCTTGACCCACAGCTCAAGGAACGTACGGGAGCCCAGAAGCGCTTCAATATCACGGCGTGCCAGCTTTCCAACTTCCTTGAGCAAGGCACCCTTCTTGCCAATAATAATACCCTTCTGGGAGTCGCGCTCGACATAGATGACACAGCCAATGTAGACAACGCCATTTTCCTGCACCTTCATGTCCTCAATCGCAACCGCAATGGAATGCGGAATTTCCTCACGCGTCATATGCAAAATTTTCTCGCGCACCAGCTCCGTTACAACGAACTGCTCCGGATGATCCGTAATTTGATCGGCAGGGTAATATTGCGGTCCTTCAGGCAAATAACGGATTAGCTGATCCATAAGGGTTTCCACGTTATTTCCTTGAAGTGCAGAAATTGGAATAATTTCCGCAAAATCATATAAATCTTTATATTGCGTAATAATCGGCAGCAGCTGCTCTGGATCGATTTTGTCGATTTTGTTCAGCACGAGAAAAATCGGCGTCTTGACCTTTTTAAGCTGCTCGATAATAAAACGGTCGCCGCCGCCAATGCCATCGGCTACATCAACAAGAAACAGGGCAGCTTCGACTTCTTGAAGCGCGCTTTGCGCGGTTTTCATCATGTAGTCGCCAAGCTTGGACTGCGGCTTGTGAATGCCTGGCGTGTCCAAAAATACAATTTGTGTATTGTCTTTCGTATATACGCCATGAATTTTGTTGCGTGTCGTTTGGGGCTTGTCCGACATAATGGCAATTTTTTGCCCGATCAGGTGATTCATCAGCGTGGACTTGCCCACATTAGGTCGGCCGATGATGGCTACAAAGCCGGAACGAAATTTGCCGTTTGTACGGTTGTCAGTTGTAGGTGTACTCATTAGGCTTCAGCTTGCCCCTTTTTCAATACCATTGGTGTAAATGCTCCAGGCAGCAAGTCAGAGACGGTCGAAATCGACCAGTTGCCCCGCAGATTGCCCATAATAACTGGCGTATCCGGGTAAAGCAGCTCAACGAGCACCTGGCGGCAAATTCCGCATGGCGTAATAGGTTCTTCCGTATTTCCAATAACCGCAATCGCTTGAAATTGTCCTGGCTTTTTGCCATCGGCAATCGCCCGGAACATAGCAGTGCGCTCCGCGCAGTTGCCCGGACCATAAGCAGCATTTTCGACATTGCAGCCATAGTGGACATGCCCGTCGTTGTCTAGCAGGGCAGCGCCGACATTAAACTTGGAATAAGGCGTATAGGCCCGCATCATCGCCTCTCCTGCCTGATTAAGCAAAGCTGCATAATTTTCTTGCAAACCTTCGTAAGTAACTGTCATTTATTGTTGACTCCTTTAAAATTACTGGCGTCCCGCCGTTATGGCTTGCCATAATGGCGGGCCAAGAATAATAAAACCAATGAAGACGGCAAAGCATGCTGCCAGCAATACAGCACCAGCAGCAACATCTTTTGCCGTCTTAGCGAGCGCATGGCGCTCCGGACTTGCAAGATCTACAACTTTTTCCACCGCTGTATTGACCATTTCTGCTACGATAACGATCGCCATCGTGAGCAGCAGCAGTGCCCATTCCATACGTGTAAGCGATAGAAAAGCGCCAAGCAGAATGACCGCAGCAGCGACCAGCACATGAATGCGCATATGGCGTTCATTTTGCACGCCAAATACGATGCCCGCCCACGCAAATCCTAAACTGCGTATAAACTTTTTCATTAACGCGACAAGCCTGCCTTCGAAAGCACTGCTTCCTGCTTGCTCGTCATCACTGCCTCATCGCTTTCCGTCTCGTGATCATAACCGATTAAATGCAGAAAACCATGAACAAACAGGAAGCCGATCTCCCGCTCAAGCGAATGGCCGTACTCCTCGCTTTGCTCAACCGCTTTCTCTACGGATATAACAATATCGCCCAGCATGCCCGAAATAGGATCAACCTCATCTTCGCTTTCCACTTCAAAAATAATGTCCAGCTCATCCGTTCCATCATCCTGCATCGCAAATGATAAAACATCAGTAGGACGATCAATGTTGCGGTAGTCGCGATTCAACTGATGAATTTGATCATTATCGGTAAAAGTCAGCGTTACTTCGCCCGTTGTCATGCCTTCCGCTTCGCCAGCCAATTGAAGCAATTGCTCCAACCGGGTGATCCAAGCTTCGGGAATGTCTACCTTATCCTGCTCATTGCTATAATCCAGCTGCAAACTCATGCTAAACGCTCCTTTGACTTAACATCCTCAGGGTACTCAATTCGGGAGTGAAAAATCCCGATTACGCTTTCCTTGAGCGACTGTGCGATCTTATCCAGCTCCTTGAGCGTCAAATCGCATTCGTTGTATTGATTGTCATCCAGCCTGCTTTTGATGATTTTGTTGATCATCGCTTCTACCTGCTCAACCGTAGGGCTGCGCAGGCTGCGGACAGCTGCTTCCACGCAATCGGCAATGCCGACCACAGCGGCTTCCTTCGACTGGGCTTTCGGGCCAGGATAGCGGAAATCATCCTCCGTAAAGGAAGGCTCCTCCCCCTGCTCCTCAGCCTGCTTAAGCGCCTTGTAATAAAAGAATTTCAGCGACGTCGTGCCATGATGCTGCTCGGCAATATCACGAATAGGCTTCGGTATATTATGCGCCTTAAGCATATCCACGCCGTCCCGCGCATGGGCGCAAATAATCGACCGGCTAAGCTTTGGATCAATCGAGTCATGCGGATTTTCCATATTCGTCTGATTTTCAATAAAATAATTCGGCCGCTTCGTCTTCCCAATGTCATGGTAGAACGAGCCTACACGGCAAAGCAGCCCGTCCGCCCCGATGGACTCAGCCGCAGCTTCCGACAAATTGCCGACCATGACGCTGTGATGGTACGTTCCCGGCGTCTCGGTAAGCAGCTTGCGCAGCAGCGGATGGTTCGGGTTAGACAGCTCGACAAGCTTGAGCGCCGACAAAATGCCAAAGGTCACTTCAAAAAACGGCATAAGGCCAATCACCAGCACAGCTGTCAGCAGGCCGCTTGCAAAAGCAAAGCAAAGCGAATACACAAGCGGCCCTTGATCCAGACGCTCCGTCAGCAGCATGAGCGCAAGAACGGAAAACGTGCCGAACAGGCTGACCATAATGCCTGCCTTTAAAATCGTCGATCGCTGGCTTGCTCGATGTATCGAGAAAATAGCCGCGACGGAAACGACGATAATAACAAAGCCGTATTGGAAATCAAAAATTTGATTTTGCCCCGTGCCCGAATTCAGCACGATGCTGCCGATAATCGCAAACAAAATCGAGCTGATTAATGCCAAATGCATATCCAGCAGCAGCGTAATCAGCATCGTCCCGAGCGCCGCTGGAGCAAGGAAGCCGACATACGGGATTTCATCTGTCTGGATTAATGAAATAATGATCATCACCACGATGTTGATCAAATAGATGAGCCACAGCATTAAAATTTGCGCATTATTATATTTCGGCTTCAGGCCGGAAATGCCGCCTGACTGATGCAAATAGCTGTACATCGCCGTGATGAACAAAACGGACAAAATCAACAGGCCAAGCTGCGGCCAATAATTGCGTTTATCCTGCAGCAGTGCCGAATCCTTCAGCAGCTCATACATTTCTGGCGTGATGACTTGCCCGCGCTTGACGAGAACGTCGCCTTCCTTGATAACGACCTGAGGCGTGTTTTTCTTCGCCTGGATTTTCGCTTCATCCGTCGCTTCCTTATCAAGAAAGCGGTTCGGCATAATGGAGAAACGCGCCAGCTCCTGCACAATTTCACGGCTAGTCCGGTCGGAGAGGGAGCTTGCGTTCACCAGCTCCGCCACACGGGTACGCGCAGCATCCGCACTGCGGAGCTGCTCGCTCATTAGCTTGCGTACAATCTCCTGCGCAACCTGGCGCATTTCCGTAATTGACTCTACCGACATGCGCGGCATTTTATAAAATGTTTCCTCAGAAATCGCGTATTCCTGCTCTTTAATAACGACCGCCATCTCATCGAGCAGCGTATCGCTATAAGTGCCATTGCCTTTATTTACCTTGACGTAATTATCAACAAAATCGGGATACCTGCCGGGAATTTCATTGCGGTAAATATCGATTTTATTTTGCGTCGTAACCTGATCATCCTGATTCAACTGCTCCATGCGCGAAAAAATCTCGCCCAGCAGCAGCTCGCTGCGCAGCGCGACGTTCGAATAGATCGCATCTACGCGGTTCGCCGCTTCCTCCTGCGCCTGCAGCGTCGCCTTGCTGTCCGGTATTTGATGGGGAGCGACGATATCCTTCTCGCTGGCTACGCCCTCTTGAATATCATACGTTTCCGGAACGAGATGCGGAGAGAGACTGAAATAAAACAGCAACACAAATAATAACATGAGCACGAAGCGGACAGCTACGCTCTGTTTCCACCCCGCAGCCTTGGAGCTCTGCAGGTTCCCCTGTTTACCGGAATGATTCTGGTTCTGGTTCTGGTTCATGGAGCGGACATTCCTCTCTATGCTTTGTTCTCAGCGTCCTGATTGTAGGCGACAATGATTTTCTGCACTAAGGAGTGACGGACAACATCCTGCTCGGAAAAAAAGATAAAGCCAAGTTCGTCTATGTTTTGCAAAATCCGCTGTGCCTCTATTAAACCCGAGTTTTTCCCTCTTGGCAAATCAATCTGTGTCACATCGCCGGTAATAACCATCTTTGAGCCGAAGCCTAGACGTGTCAAAAACATTTTCATTTGCTCCGGCGTCGTATTCTGGGCTTCATCCAAAATAATAAAGGAATCATCAAGGGTCCGTCCCCGCATATACGCAAGCGGAGCAACCTCAATGGTGCCGCGTTCAAAAGCCTTTACCGTCTGCTCAGGTCCCAGCACATCATGCAGGGCATCATAAAGCGGACGCAAATAAGGATCGACCTTCTCCTGCAAATCGCCGGGCAGAAAACCGAGATTTTCGCCTGCCTCGACAGCTGGCCTTGTCAGTATGATTCGCTTCACCAATCCCTGCTTCAAGGCGGCTACGGCGAGCACGACAGCCAGGTAGGTTTTTCCTGTGCCGGCTGGTCCAATTCCGAATACGACGTCATGCTTGTGAATCGTCTTTACATAATGGCGCTGGCCAATCGTTTTAACCCGAATGGGCTTGCCGCGAAACGTAGTTGTAATTTCAGCCTTGAATAAATCAAGAAGCTCTTCTGCCTGCATCGTACGGGCCAAATCAAGCGCATACATCATGTCCCGCTCTGAAGGCATGTAGCCGCCCCTTACAAGCTGCAGCATGACGCTGAACAGCTGCTCAAGCGAGCGTACCTCCTGCACAGCACCAGAAATGACGATTTCTGCCTCACGAGATGTGATCGAGGACTCGCACTGCGCCTCTACCAGCCTCAGGAACTTGTCCTGCGGGCCAAATACCGCTAATCCTTCTCCCGCGTTTTCCAGCGGAATTCTGACGACTATTGTTTCATTTAGCAAACAACCTCAATCTCCTTGCATCTGGACTAGTGGCATCTCTTTCACAATCGATTGCTCTACTTCAAAAAGAACTTTCATATAAACTTTACCATTCTCCGTCTTTTCATGCAAAACAATTTCATCCCGGATGACCGCATCGCTGCCTGCTTTTGTCATTACATTCGCTTTCGCCTGCAAAATTCCACCTGCGCGCGCTTCATCCGCTGATAATTTAAGCTCTTCCGTATGCACTTCCATTACCGTCTGCTTCATCCGTCCGAAGGGCAGGCTTATGCTTTTAAAGTTCGCCTTGTCCTCCTCCACGATCGTCTCCGACTGCTCGTACGGATTTTTGCCGTAGCCGCTCACCTGCAGCGCCCTGCCGCCAATGACCACATACCACTTCTCCTTCTTTTCCCCCGTATACGCTTTAACCTGCTGCGACATCGGTGAAGCAATATTAAATTCATACCAGACCAGCCCGCGAACTGAGCCCTTTGCCACAACCGACTGCATATATGCGCCGCCGCCCAGCGTACCTGAAATCAACGTTTGTCCTTTTCTGACCTTCGTGTTTTTCTTTACGACAGCACGACCGCGTTCCGTATAAATTTCCGTAATGACCGCATCAGCAGAAGCAATGAGATGGCGAGGGTTTTCCAATTCGCGATGATCAGGCTCGGTCGTTTCCGCGACTTGAATGATGATTCTTGTTCCTCTTTTCTCCACGCCGATCCATGTTGCTTTCGGCAGCTTGTTGACGAGCCTTTTTGAAATAATATCCGTATCCGCCAGGCGGAATGACCATTGGAGCGGGAAAATCCCCTCCTGCCGCGCCGCCTCAACAATTTCCTCCTCCGTCAATTTCACGTTGCCCTTAACCTCAACCGACCATATAAGCGAGGAGAGCAAATAGATGCCAATAAAAAATAACGCAATGCCTGCGATGAAAAATTTTCGTTTTTCAAGCCTTGCTAACCAAAACGGCATCCCTTGCCGCTTTACGACATGCGCCCTACAGCCTGTCTCCTTTAAAAAAGGCTTCAAGCGAAAATAACCACTCAAAGGCACATCAAACTGCAGCTTGCCATCGCCCGTCCAACCGATGGACGCAAGCTGCAGCCCCCCTTCCAATGCCCGATTTACAAGCTGCTCAGGTTGTCCGCCCCTGATAGTTACTGTTACGACGCCGAGTACCCAGTCCGACCATTTCAGCTTCAAGCCGCTCCCCTCCTACTCCCGCAAGGCTATGCCCGTAATTTGACCTTCGATAAAAACCTCTTCTGTCCAAATCGTCCGAATCACTAGCGAGCTGCCCGTCACTTCAAGCTCGCCCTTGCTGAGCGCGAGCCTAAGCTGCTCGCTGGAAAAATGAATGACACCGCGATGGTTCTCAATATATAACTGGCGATCGCCGATCATCGTCAGCCGGGGAAGATCATAGACGACATCCTGGGGCAAATCCAGAATATCCGCTGTCATTTTGCGAAGTTTGCGTTTTAAACGGTTCATAGGTAAAGGATCGTCCCCCTTATCACGCTCGCCAGACGTTAAATATGACACAAGGCCCATTATCGTACTATATCAAGCTATGCGCGGGGTGATGACTTTATGAAAAATAGCGCAGCCCTCAGTCATCCTTAATGGATTTCTGAAAGCCGCGCTATTCAAAAATAAAGCTTATATTATCTGACTTTGCCATAAGGACGCTTCGATTTCGGCGGGCCCAATATTTCGGACCAGATGACCGCTTTGCGAAGCTCCTCCGCGCTCAAAGGCGCTAACCGAGTGTCAGCAGCAGCCTCAGCCTCGCTGCTAGCCCGATTGCTGCGCCCTGCAGCGGCTTCGCGCTGCTGCGAGGCCGTTATAGGCACTTGCTGCTTCTGCTTGCTCTCAAGCGCTCTGGCGAGCTCTGACAGGTGGCGCTGCTTCTCACGCTCAGCCTCCTCCTCCGCTTGGCGGTAGGAAATCGACCGTTCCTCATAATCATCGTTATCCTCCCATTCCGGGTAAGCCTCTCCCTGATCATATCGACCGGACTGATGCTGATGCACCTCTGTCCCCTGCTGCGGATAAGCAGCATCGGCCGTGCTTTGACCATTAAAGTCCGGCATCCGCGGATTTGTCCGCTTTTTCGCACTGACCCGATTGAAAATCGACAGGAGAAAGCCGCCGACAATAACGACGAAATAAATATTTTTCGTAATAAACTCTATTACATGTTCCACTGGTTCAGATTCACCTCCAGGGTAAGCAGCTACGCCCGTGCTTTATTTGCCATCTTTAATTGTCATTTTTTTCGGTTGGGGCGTCGCTCTTGCCGATGGAATTACGCATTTGTGTATCCGACTCCAGGTTTTTCAGGTTCAAATAGTCCATGACGCCGATTTTGCCGTTTTTGAGTGCTTCCGCCATTGCAACTGGCACTTGCGATTCGGATTCCACAACCTTCGCCCGCATTTCAATAACGCGCGCCTTCATCTCCTGCTCCTGCGCTACCGCCATTGCCCGGCGTTCCTCCGCTTTCGCTTGAGCAATCCGTTTGTCAGCCTCCGCTTGCTCCGTTTGGAGATGGGCGCCGATGTTTTTGCCTACATCAACGTCAGCAATATCAATTGACAAGATTTCGAATGCTGTACCAGCATCAAGCCCTTTGCCAAGCACCGTACGGGAAATCATATCCGGATTTTCAAGAACGTCTTTATGAGAATTTGCTGAACCAACCGTCGTAACGATACCTTCGCCGACACGGGCAATAATCGTCTCTTCACCCGCACCACCGACTAGACGCTCGATGTTGGCACGTACGGTAACACGCGCTTTAACTTTAACCTCAATACCGTCTTTCGCTACTGCTGCAACAGTTGGTGTTTCAATGACACGTGGATTAACGCTCATTTGCACCGCTTGAAGCACATCACGGCCAGCAAGGTCAATGGCAGCCGCACGCTCGAATACGAGCGGGATATTGGCGCGCTGCGCCGCAATCAACGCATTGACGACGCGGTCAACGTTACCTCCTGCGAGAAAATGGCTTTCCAGCTGATTAATATTCAGCCCCAAGCCAGCTTTCGTTGCTTTGATGAGCGGATTAACAATCCGGCTCGGAACAACCCGGCGCAAGCGCATCGCAACGAGCGTAATAATACCGATACGCACACCCGACGCCAATGCTGAAATCCAGAGCATAATTGGAAAAAAGCTCAGGAAGACGGACAGCGCAATAATAACAATAACCGCTATAATCAATATAGATACAACCGGATCCAGACCCATTTATTAAATACCTCCATTGCTTTAGTAAAGCGCTGAATTGCGCTTATGTTAGGCTATTTACTGTCTCTTTTACAACGACCCATGTTCCTTCTGCCTTAATAACAACAACGCTAGCTCCAGTCGAAATAAACTCGCCTGATGTGACGACATCAATCCGCTGATCGCCGATTTGCACGGTTCCAGCTGGCCTCAGCGGAGTAAGCGTAACCCCAACAAGTCCGAGCAGGCTGTCCTTTTCATCGGCGGATACATATCCTTCTTCCTTCGTCAGCTTATCGCGAAGAATGAATTTGTTCCAAATTCCTCTATGTCTATATTTTCTGAAAATATAATACATCACAAGAACAGCCACTACGAGTGCCGTGACCAGCGAAATAAATGCTGTCATCGGATCGGATGCCGCGGTAACTACACCAGCAACAAGCGCTGCGCCGCCTAGCAGTCCCAAAATACCGAAGCTTGGAACAAATACCTCGATAATAAGCAAAGCCAAACCTATAACGAAAAGAACAATCGATTCCATGCCTGCAAACCCGGCAACATAATGACCGAAGAAATACAAGCTGAAGGAGATAATGCCTAATATGCCCGGTACACCGAAGCCCGGCATCAGCAGCTCAATTACAACGCCCGCAATGCCAATTATGAGCAGCACCGTCATCACATACGGATTAACGAGCCAGCGTGACACTTTCTCAGCAAGCGAGGGCTCAAACGAAATGAGCTGCTTCTGATCAAGCTTCAGCCATGTAATAGCTTCTCCTACAGAAGCTGCGATATGCTCAGCGTAACCGCTAGCCAGCGCCTCATCGGCGGATAGGGACAATATTTCCCCAGCCGGTTTCTCTATGCCTGCTTTCGGCAAGCTAAGCGCCACCGTCGTGTCAACCATCGCAGCTGCAATGTTCGCATCCCGGCCACCCAGCTTTGCAGCCTCCATCATCGTCTTCGTCCAATAGGAGACGATCTTCGGGTTGTCAATCAATTGCCCTCCGCCATCAACGACAGCAGCAGCGCCAATTGTGCTTCCCGGCTCCATGACAATATTTTGCGCATTAAGCGCAATGTAAGTACCTGCCGACACCGCTTTTCCCTCAATATACGCGGTTGTTGGAATGGCGCTTTTCCGGATGACCTCCCCGATCTCCTCTGCGCTCGTCACTTCTCCGCCGAACGTGTTAATAACGAGAACGACACGTTCCGCCTTTGCCTCAGCCGCGTCTTTGTAAGCGCGCTCCAAAAATGACTTAAGTCCACTCTCAATCGTCTGTTTGACTGGAACAATGTAGACTGCTCCTCCAGCTTCATCCGCCGCAAGCTGCTGTGCCTTTACAGGCTGCATACCGACAAACAGGCCGCTGCCCAAGGCGACAACCAATGCTGAGAAAACAGCTAATTTCGCCCAGAAAGCGGTTTGGCGCCATTTTTTTATATTCAACCTTCCACCCCTCCTTTATATCCATTATATTCGTTATTACGATGGATTACCCTGAAACGTTGCAAAATAAGCTTAAATAGCTTACATCAACTTATGGGGACGCACAAATTTTGAGCTATATCAAACAGCTTTCAACGAGTATTTGTTTAGAAAATAGCTGTATTAAAAAGCAAAAAACACCCCTTGGAAGGGATGTTTTCGTCCGAACATATCGTTATTGCAGAAATTGTTGTACGAGCTGATTTACTAGTTTACCGTCAGCGCGCCCTTTCGTTTTTGGCAACAAGGCGCCCATGACTTTCCCCATCTCGGCTTTGGAAGAAGCACCGAGTTCATGGATGGTCTGCGTTACTATCGCTTTTATCTCTTCTTCGGTCAGCTGCGTGGGAAGGTATTGACTAATAATTTCAATTTCTGCGTTAAGACCTGTTACCAGGTCCTCACGGCCGGCTTTGCTAAATTCTTGGAGGGAATCTTTACGTTGTTTGATCTCACGACTTAGGATATCAAGCATTTCACTGTCGTCCAGAGGACGCTTCAAATCAATTTCCAAGTTTTTAGCTGACGCACGCATCATACGAATGGTTGTAAGCCGGAACTTGTCCTGATTCCTCATGGCCTGCTTCATATCGTCGTTCAATCTTTCGCTCAGGTTCATTATACTAGGAGCCTCCTAAAACTTTCTCTTACGAGCAGCCTCGGACTTCTTCTTACGCTTTACACTCGGCTTTTCATAATGTTTGCGTTTCTTAACCTCAGCCAACACGCCATCTTTAGCGATAGAACGTTTAAAGCGGCGAAGTGCAGAGTCAATGGTTTCGTTTTTCTTAACCTTAGTTTCAGACACAAGTTTTCCCTCCCTCCGAAACAGACCGTCCAGAGCATTAAACACGGTTTATCAAACTCCATTATAAGTCAAAACAAAATACAGTGTCAACTCACTAATTTCACTCGTAAACAATGCCAAATCCATTTTTTAAAATATCGTAGAACATCATGTAAGTATCCCCATTCGTCAGCTCTTTTACATTGAGCATCTGACCAATGATTTCCTCGCTAATCCAGCCGCGGGAAACGAGATCCTTAAGCGCTGTTTCTCTCGTCGTATCGAGTCCAGCCGTCAGTGCCAGCATATAGGCCGCCTGCTCCAATGTCAATGGCCCCGTCAATAAATCCTTCATATCCTTGACTGCACTGTCTGGAAAACCAGGGAACTGGTCGGGATGCGCTTTTTTGAGCGTTCTAATTTTGTTCAAATATCGCCCTATGCTCATCGTGCCATCGAGATCCCATGCCTCATTGGAATAGCTCCCCGACGTCATGTACATGCTCGCTGCAGTCACAAGGCCCTTGAAGTCCTTGTGTTTTATGTAAGCCGGCTGTTCAAACTTTTCATACGTCAAGTCCATGCCCTGCTTGACGAGCTTTTTGCGCAGCTTGCTGATAAGCTTCGTCGATTGGGACAGCTCCCGGACGGTGATGTCATTGCTAATCGCAAGGCTCGCCGCTGCTCCTGCCGCTTCTGCCGTCGCCATGCCGAGCGGAATGACCCTTGCGCTGCCGTGAGGGATCGTATCAAAGCTGGCTGTGCGTCCAACAACGAGCAGACCGTCAACTTTAAGCGGCACCAAGCTGCGGAATGGAACGCCATATTGCATCGGACTTAGCATAATTGTACCCACATCGCTGTAGTTGATGCTTTGAATATCGACATCGTAGGAGCCATAAGCGATGGCATCCCACTTATCCCGGTTTTCCAATACATCGGCAAGCGTCAGCCTGTATTCGCCGTAAATATGCCGGGATTCCCGTATATAAAGCTCAGAAGCCGTACCTGCATAGTTCATATTAGCAAACTCTGGGTACGTCTTCTTTAAGTAATCGACGATGAGCGGCGCTTCTTTTTTGCCAACTTCCATTCCTCGAGCCACCGATTCTGGATCAAGCGGATCGACTCCGTAAATTTGCATCGTATTAAACAACATCGTCTCATTGTTTTCTCTGCCAATATTAAGGCTGCGAATTTTCACCTTGTTCGGATCGCTCGGCGGATATTTTCTAGCATCGCCAAATCCCCAAATGCTTGTGCTGTCTAGACCCAAGCCCTCGAGACCTTTGAAATTCCGCCAAGCCTCGTTCGTCACATTGTCCATTCTAAACACGAGCGTAGCCGCCATCTTCGCTTTGCCTTCTCCAATATCCTGGCGCCCAATGGAGAAAGGCACTCCCGAAGCGGCAGCGATATCCGCATCCTGCGAAGCATCAATGACTACTTTTGCCTCTACCTTCTCGGTCGCCCCGTCCGGTTTAGTAATGGTCAGCCCCATTAGCTGCATATTCTCGCCGGACTGCTGCAAAATCGGCTCCATCTTTTTCACATGCATGAGCAAATCAATATTTTGTTCTTGTTTAACCATCTTGTAAAAGACGTTGGCCGCCGTATGAGTATCAACCGAGCTGCCTTCTACCTGATCAAACCATTCCTGAAATAAGCCTTCGTTCAAAAACTTTGACTTGTGCAAATATCGATAATACCACGGCTGATTCGGGGAATAATTCAAATCAAGCGTATTCAGCCCGCCCAGCGTCATTAAACCGCCCAAAATGTCGCGGTCTCTTCCTTCAAGCAGCAGTACTTTCAGCCCATTCCTCGCTCCAGACACAGCAGCCATTATGCCTTCCGGATCTGTTCCGACAACAATTAAATCATAGCTCGACTGTACGGTTTCAACCGATTCAACCTTCGTAAATGGCGCCTGAACGCGGTCAATGGACAAACGATCGATAGAAGCTACTTTGAATTTATATAAATAATAGCAACCGATCAGCATCAAAAAAGCGAGAGCAACGATCGTCAACATCTTATATTTCGTCTTCAACAACTAAAATAACCTCCGAATTATGAATGCCGCCAAGCAGCAAAGCTTTCATTGCTAGATTAATAGATTTCATTGGTCGAAAAAAGAGCAGGCCCCCACTTCTCTTTAGAAGCCTGCGTATGATGTGATTGCTGCAGATGCTGCGCTTGACTGCATCAATTCAAGCTGGCTTCTGGATGAAGCAGCGTGTGCATATCCGTCGAAGAAATAACGGTCAGCCTCGGAACCAGCATCGGATCGGTTCCCGGTTCAGCGAAACCGCTGCGTACGGAGAACGCCATTCGATAGCCATTTTCACGCAAATGATAAATAATCTGTGTGTTCGCCTCGCCATACGGATAAGCAAAATAAGGCGAATCGATTCCCAGCTCTTTTATTTTGTGAATATCGCTTGTAATCAAGGTGGCGTCAGCAAGCGATGAATAAGCAATACCGCAAAGCGCCGTCTCTTTTTTGTGCAAATCATAGGTGTGGCTGTGATATTCAAATACGTCGCTAGACGCTTTCATTTCCTCAGTGGAAAGAAAGCTTGTTTTTTTCGAATCGAATGCTGCCGTCTTCTGTTGTATATGAGTTCCAACAACAAACATCGTCGCGTGAAAGCCGTATTTTTTCAAAATCGGATAAGCATACACAATGTTGTTTTGATATCCGTCATCAAAGGTAATGACGACCGATTTGTCAGGCAGGACGCCTTCGCCATTAATATATTTCTCCAACTGCTCCATCGTCGCTGTCTTATAACCGTTCGTGTGCAAATATTCCATTCCCTGCTCAAATGATTCCAAATCAATGATGGAATGATTGTCTGGCTCGCTATTGTCAGCCTTCGGTGCAATGTAGTGATACATCAGCACAGGTACCCGCTCAGCATTGCCTGCCAGCGCCAGAGGCTTAGAATCGGCTAACGGCTTAAGTGCCTGCTTATGTGTCATAATAAAAGCTTGATTTTTGGCCATTTCCCATGAAGTACAGATTTTTTTCGTAACAACGGTCCCCGGATGGGCTACTGCCGTAGCATAAGCAGCGATAAGCAGGACGAAGGAAAACAAACCGACAGCGATATACTTTCTGTAACGAGCCATGCAAACTCCTTTCAAAAACGTTTAATGCACGTTAGGCTTGCGCTATTTCGCATTCAAGGCGCCAAGTTTCTCTCCGCCGAGCAAATGGAAATGCAAATGGTATACCAACTGGCCGCTATCGCTATTCACATTGTTAATTAAACGGTAGCCAGATTCAGCGATGCCCTGCTCAATTGCAATTTGACGTGCGGCTGTGAACAGCTCTGCCATGATAATATCGTCATCTGCCGTCACATCATTCATTGTGGCAATATGTTTTTTAGGAATGATTAAAATATGTACAGGCGCTTCCGGTTTAATATCTTGAAAAGCAACTACTGTATCCGACTCATACACTTTAGTTGATGGCAATGTACCTTCGACAATTTTACAAAAAATGCAATCCATTCAAAACTCCCCCTAAATTATGTTATACAGCCTTCTTCCATCATAACGGAATGAGCAAAGCTCGTCCAATCCCATCCGGCTTCTTGCAGGGTAAAACATAGATGAGCATAGGTTTTTGGCGGCTCACAGCTATTGCAGCTTAACATCTGTGTGGCCGTCTATCGCCTGCTCCAGCTTATCCGCAATTTCCAGCCAATTGTTGTAGCCATTGCCGATTTGAATCGACAAGCTTCTGCTTTCTAATGCATCTGCATTAAAAGCCGTTACAGCTTCCAACTGCAAATGGAATGCTTCCTGAAGCTTCGCAAGGTAATCCTGCTCAGCTGCCGTTAGGGCCCCCTCATGGCCGCCAATCTTGGCCAGCGACTGCTGCACCGCGTTAAAATAAGCTTCCAGCTTGTCCACAGCAAACTCCGTGCCGTTATACTGATGCGCTTCCTTCAGAAAACCCAGCACATGATCCACATTTCGGAAAGCCGCACCAGCACTGAATTTTGCCTCATTCCGCTCCAAAAGCTCTGCTGATGTCCCAAGCTTCTCAAGCTCAGGCAATATCGCATTATAAAATGCTACGGCGCCGATGGCATCTGAAGCGACACGCTGCCCAGTCTCATATTTTTTCTCTTGAATGTTGGACAAATATTGCGAATATAAAAACATATTCCCATTAAGGCTGCATACCAGCAGCACGATTGTGATTGCCAATGCAATCGGCTTTTTCTTCGGCGTTTGTTGCTCTACTGACACGCTTTCTTCCCCCTAAAATTAAATCGCCTTACTATAACTACTGCTATAGCTGCCTCTTCGCAATAAGGTGCTGCTCCAGCTTCAACGAAGTCGCACCGACTGCCCCCCATCAAAAAAGAACACATGGCATTCTGCTACCTGGCGCAGCAAAACAGCTTCAAGTGCCTCCGCATAAAGCTCCAGCTGAAACCGATGGCGCTCGGCTGCACGCTCCCATTGCTGATTGATGATCCGGTCCGTTTTATAATCGACCAGCACCAATCCATGCTGATCCTCGAACACGCAATCCATAACGCCTTGAATTAGAATCTGTTCGTCCTTTGCTTCTTCAGCAACGGAAGGATGCACCCGCGAAGCGGGCAGCATACAGCTGAATGGCACCTCGCGCTTGACCTCATTTGCTGCGAGCAGCCGCAATCCGAGAGGGCTTGCGAAAAAAGCAGCAATATTCATGCTGTCAATGGCTTCCGCCTGGCGCGGTGTTAACAGCTTGCGTTCAATCATGCCCTGGGTAGTCTGCATAACGACGCGCTCATCGACAGTGCCCTTAAGCGGTAAATGCTGCATGACAAGGTGATTGACAGAGCCTTTCTCTGCCGCTGTGAGTGAAATCTGCTCCATAAACCGCGGACGGCGCAATCGGAATGAGCCTCCGGGCGCTGGCTGCAGGTCATTGCTATTATTCGCTTCACCTTGCTGCCTCATGTAATCCGATTGTTCCAGGTAATCCAGCCGTTCGGACGATGAATGACTGCCGCTTGCCTCTATATCATTCATCGCTTCCTCTCCAGCTTCAAACAAAGGAGCGGCTTCGCGATCAGTAAAAGCTTCGCCGTGAAGACGTTTAATCTCAGTAACAGACGTTTTGGCAGGCAAAAGAGTTGCAGCTTGATGAGAATAATGAAAATCCAATCGTTCGCGCAGCTCACTATCCTGCTCCTCAGGCTGCAGCTCAAGCTGAGCCAGCGAAAGAACGCCTTGCAGCCGCAGTTCTCTCTCTTCATGTCCAGCATCTTGCTGAAGCGCTGCTGCTGCTTCACTGCTGAACACCGCAGCTGCAACGAAGCCCGATCGCCATTCCAGCCTTTTCATGCCGGATACCTGAGCGATTTGTTCTGCTTCCTGCTGCGCAAAGCTTGATGCGGCGAGCGGACCAAGCCAATCCAAAAAAGTCGACGCCGCAGCCAGCTTAAAATCCGGTATGCGTCCGCTTGCGTCAATAGCTGCCAGCCAGACCGGCAGCTTCTTAGCTGCATCTGAAACCGTACCGACCAGAAACATTTTTTCCTTCGGGCGGGTGAGAGCCACATATAAAATCCGCATTTCCTCGGCCAGCATTTCCATGCGCAGCCTGCGGCGAATCGCTAGAAATGGCAGAGTTGGATAACTGACCCGCTGCTGGGGATCCACAAATCGCGGGCCGAACCCAAGCTGCTTATGGCGAAGAAAGGCGCTGCGCAAATCCTGCTGGTTAAATGACTTGCCAAGACCTGCTGTGAACACGACGGGAAACTCCAGCCCTTTGCTCTTGTGGATCGACATAATGCGGACGACATTTTCCTGCTCGCCAAGCGCCCTTGCTGTGCCGAGATCCCCTCCGCTATCGCGCATTCGCTCTACGAAACGCAAAAACCGGAACAGGCCCCGGAAGGAGGTCGCTTCGTAACCGCGGGCACGGTCATGCAGAGCGCGCAAATTCGCTTGACGCTGTGTGCCGCCAGGGAGACCGCCAGCAAAATCATAATAACCGGTCTCGCGGAAAATACGCCAAATGAGGTCGGCCAATGCCCCCTGTCTGGCATCGCTGCGCCAACGCTCAAGCTGCACGAGAAACTGGGTCAGCTTCTGGCGAAGCGCCTCTGGAAGCGTTAAACTGCCTTCTGCGGCCAGCAGCGCTTCAAAATAACTGACGCCGGATTTTTCAATCCTTATAAGCGCCAGCTCCTCGGCATCCAAGCCAAAAATAGGGGAGCGCAGCGTGCCCGCGAGCGGAATATCCTGATAAGGATTGTCAATGACTCGCAGCAGCGACAATACAGTCTGCACTTCTATGGCATCAAAATAGCCGCTGCTCAGCTCAGCATAGGCGGGTACGCCATCTGCCTGCAGCTCCTCGATAATTATTGGCGCCCATTGCGATGTCGCGCGCAGCAAAATAACGATATCCCGCCATTCCAGCGGACGGGTCCGTCTGCTTTTTCCGTCGTAAACCCGGTAGCCGCTGTCCATAAGCGACTGGATTTTCCGGGCAATCAGCCGCCCTTCCAGCTGCGCCGTCTGCAAATCCTCGGCCGACTCAGCCGCATCCAGCCCTTCTTCCTCATCCTCCGGCTGCGCTTTATCCTCCGCCATAACGGAGCCAGCCTTATCAATGACGACCAATTCTACTTCAAATTCTCCTGCTTCCTCTGCTGCCGGGAAGGAAGCGCCGCATACCAGCTCCGCTCGCTGATCATAATCCATTTCGGCTACGGATTCCCGCATTATGCCGCGGAATACATTATTTACGCCGTCAACCACCTCCTGACGGCTGCGGAAGTTGCGCGCCAGATCAATGCGCAAGCCTGCTGAATGGCCAGCCGAAGAAGCTGCTTCAGCTATTGACTGTGCAGTGGCTGCAGTGGCTGCGGTGTCTTTATCCGCTTCAGCCGTTCCGGGCAGAACAGCCTGTACGGCGTAGCTTTTATATTTATGCATGAATAGATTTGGCTCCGCGAGCCGGAAGCGATAAATGCTTTGCTTCACATCGCCAACCATGAAACGGTTCCCCGCTCCCGGTCTTGAGATCAGCGTTACTATCGCCTCCTGCACCATATTCATGTCCTGGTATTCATCTAGCAAAATTTCATCGAATTGGTTCTGGTATTCCAGTGCCGCGGGCGAAGGCAGCGTCTGCTGCACGGAAGAGTCCTCCGTGCGCAATATCCGCAAGCAATAATGCTCCAAATCGCCAAAATCAAGCAGCCCCTTCTCCCGTTTCGCTGCTTCATACCTTTTGCCAAAATCAATAATGAGCTCGCTCAGCGCTGCCATTAATGGAGCTAGCTCCTGCAGCTCCTCCAAAAACTGCTCCGGCGTACGGCCGAACAGCTCCTCGGCTAGCGTGCCCAGCAGCTTCTTGGCGCTGTCTCGCAAATCTTTCGCCTGCTCCTGCAGCGATTTATCGTATTCGTCGCCGCGCATAGCCTTCAATTTGCCAAATTCCACTGTATGAAATGGCTCAAACCATTGCTCCCAAGGTCTATCCTGTACAGCAGCTTTAAGCATGAGAACAAGTGTCAAATCATCCTCGAAATTGATAGCATAAGGTGCCGGTCCAGCAGGCTCGCGCGTCAAATCAAGCGCCTTCCGAAGCAGCGCTTCTGCCCCGGCGAGCGCCAGCTCCACATCAGCCCGCAAGCTGGCAACCCAGCTGCTGTGCTGAAGCTCGGCTGCATTTTGCAAATTAAAGCTTTCAGCCGTTTCGCGAAGCCATTCTACGGGCCATGGGTGGCTTTGCGCAAAAGCGTACAGGTCCTGGACGAGCTTGTACAGCGGCTCATCCCCGCGCTCACCGCCCAGACGGTCAGCGAGCGCCAGAAAAGCGCCACCAGCGCCAGAATCGGCATCCGCCTCGTCATATTTTTCCTCGAAGAGCTGATCCAGCACCTCCATCCTCAGCAGCTCGCTCTCCGTTTCATTGGCGATGCGAAAGCCAGGGTCAAGCCCAATCAGCGGATAATAACGGCGAATGACATCAAGACAAAAAGAATGCAGCGTCGTGATCGACGACCTGTTCATAAGCGCAAGCTGGCGACGCAAATGCTCAGAGTCAGGCTGGCGATCCAGCTCCTTCTCCAGCGCAATGCGAATCCGCTCCTTCATTTCCGCAGCTGCTGCCTTCGTAAAAGTGGCAACGAGCAGGCGGTCCACATCGGTCGAGGATGAAATTTTGCGAATAATGCGCTCAACCAGCACAGCCGTCTTGCCAGAGCCGGCAGCAGCAGCTACTAGAATGTTGGATCCTTCCGTTACTATGGCGCTCCACTGCTCATCGGTCCAAGTGCTGCCTTCCGGTTTAATGGCGTTGATCATGTCCGTCATCGATGCTTTCTCCTTTCTCCAGCCGCTGCCATAGCTCTTCCGTTGAAGGCTTGCGAAGCCGCACATACTCATTGCCGTCAAACAGCGGATCGAACTGGCAAACCGCCTTATAATCACAATATTGGCACGGGATTTTTGTTCCCAGCTTGTAGGGCTCAATCGATACTTTGCCACAGCTGATTTCCGAGCCAATTTCGCTAATGGTCCTCCTGACAGAATCCCGCAAAATGTCCCACTGCTTGTCCGTCACGACGGAGGAGCTGCTGTAGAACGCCCCATCCTTCTTGAGCGCTACAGGCAATAGCTCGGAGTGTCCCGTTTCCAGCTGATCATCCATGAGGCGCACCGCCTCGGCTTCTGCCGTAACGAGTCCTCTTAGCTTAAAGCGTTTGCGCAGCTCTGCTTTGATTTTCGCTTCGTTCATTTGATTAGAAAGCGCAAGCAGCGGATTATGCACGTGAAAATAAAGCACGCCCGCAGGCGATGCCTGCTTTCCAAGCCAGCCGGGAGAATGCGTCACCAATACGTCCAAATACGTCAGCATTTGCAGGGAAAGGCCAAAGGCCACCTCCTCCAGTCGCAGCTGGGTCACGCTAGACTTGTAATCCAGTACGCGCAACAACAGGCCCTGCTCCGTATCCGCAGCATCAACCCGGTCGATTCGCCCGATTATTTCCATAGAACGTCCATCCTGCAAAGGAATAATAAGCGGCGGCAGTGTGCCGCCCGGGCCAAAATCAACCTCCAGCCCGACGGGCTGGAATGCGGCCCGGCGGGCATGCTCGCTCAGCATAATGGCAGCCTGCGCTACAATTTCCTTAAGCTTGCGGGCAATGTAGCGATAGCGGCCGCTGCTCAGCAAAATTTGCGATTGCAGCCTTGGTGCAAGCTCGTCCACCGTTTGAACCGCCGCCTCGCGGATCTGACGCTCGGAAGCCGCGCCGAAAGCGTGGCCAAGCCCACCTTCTCCAGCCAAACGGCTGAGCGCAGCATGAAATAGCTGACCCACATCCGGCGCCTCCAGCCGGTGCATTTTCCGCTCGCGCAGCTTCAGTCCGTGAATCGCAAAATGCTGAAAAGGGCACGACACGAAACGCTCCATTCTCGATACGCTCGCTCTCAAGCGAACGCCATAAAGCTGCTGTGCCGTATCAGCGGTCAACAGCTCCTCTTGATTCACATAACCAAGAGATTTTGTAAGCAGCGATAGCTTCGTTTGCCATTCTGGACGTACTGCGAACCAATTGTAAAGCTCCCACCAAAAAGGAGCGATCTCGCTTCCCTGCTTCCAAGCCCGCAGCTCCGTAATTAAATACGACAAGGCACGTTCTGGATGCTGAATATATTCCCTTTGCTCCTTTACCGACATAGTCTGCGTAGGCTCCGCCTGCACTTGCTTTATCGGCAATCCGTGAAACAGCTGCCTCACCTGCCTAATAATTTCCGATGGCAGCAGGCTTTTCCCCTCTTCATCAGCCTCTGACCAACTCATCCACAAATGTCTGCTCGGCGTTGTGAGCGCACTATAAATCAGAAAACGCTCATCCAGCAGCCTCCGCTTGAGGCCCGGCGCCATGACCAAGCCTTCTTCAGCCAGCCGCTCCCGCTCCTGGTCCGTCAGCACGCCATCCTCTTGAAAACGCGTCGGCATGATGCCATCATTAGCTCCCAGCACGTAACAGACCTGCACCTGACTGGAACGCGTACGGTCCATGCTGCCCACCAGCACCTGATCAAGAGCAGGCGGAATGGCACCTAATTTGAGGCTTTCCAAGCCCGTCTCAAGCATGCCAACGAAAATATCGGCGGACAGCGGTTCATTACCAACTAGCTCGACTAATTGGTCAAGCAAATTCATGACTCCATCCCACAGCTGGCGATGACCGCGTGAGCGCTGTACTCGGCCAGCCTCGCTATCCTCGCGGCTCCAGCGCTCCAGACGTTCCGCAACCCCTGTATGCTCAAGCAAGCGATATAGCGCCTCACACATCATGGTAACATTAGAAGATTTTTCCAGTTCTTTGCCAAACTGCTGCAAAGGCGGAACGATTACACCGCGCGCGGCCATGACCGCCTCAAACTCCGCCTTCGCACGTTGCGATGGCGCATTGGCCGCTGCATCCTGCTCTTCCTCCAGCGACTCGATGATGAATGGACGCCATCTTTTTTCATCCAGCCACTTCCAGCCATCGATGCCCGCCGCCAAGACGAAGTTTTCCAGCCAATCAAATTGGTCGCGTGGAATGCTTCCATCAAGCGGAAACAGCAGCTCGGTCTTAATGCAGCGGAATACCGCCTCATAGCTCCAATTATGAAGCACCGTCTCCAATGCTGAGCGGATGAACTCGACCAGCGGATGATGGACGGTCGTGTGCCTCTGATCAAGGAAATAGGGGATGCTGTATTCTTGAAACGCTGCTTCGATATAGTCGCTGTAATCCCCCGCATTGCGCACCATAACCGTCATATCGCGCCAACTTAGGCCTTCTTCTCTGACTCTGCGCAGCATATCGCGCGCCAGCAGCTCCACCTCAGTTCGCCGATTTGCCGCCGCATGCAGCGATAAGCCGCATAATGGGCTGGTTGCATCGAGCATTGCCGGATTTGGAAGCGCCATTTGTGCCCGTCCTCCGTAGTGGCGCTCCAAATGAGCCAGCATTGGGCTGCTGCTGAACCTGCCCGGCGCTTCGCAGGCAGCATTGCTTGTACCGCCGAGCACAATCGGCTCCAGCAGCGCAACGCCTAAGCCCTCCGCCAGTTCCCTCAGCTTTACATACGCATCCGCTGTAGGGTAAAACAAATCCAGCTCAACTGGCCGCTCTCCAGCCGCATAGGCCCGATTCAGCTTAAGCGTAACCGTCACTTTCTTCGCCATGCTTATAAGCGAGCTAAGCGCGGCATATTCTTTTGGCGTAAAGCCATTAAAGCCGTCAATCCAAATTTCGGTGTCCCGTATCGTTGAAAATTGAGACAGCCCCGCTGACAGATGGACCAAATAATCCTCCGAATCGACATACTGCCCAGCGAGCTCTGCCTCCAGCCTTTCGTATACCAGCTGCAAGTCATGCAGCTTGCGCTTCAGCAGCGCCGAGTCCTGCAAAGCAGAAGCAGCCTCTTCTCTGCGCTCTGCAATCATCGCCGGATTAATGCCATATCGCTTCCATTCCGTCAACAGCTCGCCCAGACGCTCAATGAAACCAGGCTTTCCAGCACCATGCTCGAACAGCTCCAATTGATCGCCCAGACGCTGCACGATTTTGTACAGCAGCATGTTTTTGCCTTCGTCGCCGATTGGAATGAGCGCGGTACCGCCAGTTTCCTGCATAACGCGAAGAGCAAGCCTGCGAAGGCTCAGCACTTGCGCCCGAATCATTCCCTGCAATCCGCTGCCGCGAAGCAGCGTGTACTCGGACTGGAAGGTCGCTTGCTCCGGCACGAGCAAAATAAGCGGAGGCCCATCCGGGTCAGCGTTCAGCCTGCCGCGAATCGCATCCAGGCAATATGTCGTTTTTCCCGCTCCCGAGCGGCCCAGCACTAATTGAAGCGGCATCCTGCAGCCCTTCCTTCCGTAACCTGTCTATTATCAACCATACTACCATACCCGCCGCGACTTTTCACGAGTCCTTCAAACATACGTTCTTAAATATTTGGCAAAAAAACCTCTTGAACGAGCAAGAAGCACACTCGCCGTTCAAGAGGTTTCCGTTATTTGCTGCGCACCTCAAAGATGGCAAATTTCAAGTAATGCCCTTCTGTTACGCCAAGCAGCTGCGGATGATCCTTGCCCGCCGCCCGCCATTCCACAAGCCGGAGCAGCTTGCCTGCATCAGCTGCGGCCTCTTGGATCGTCTCCAGAAACAAATCAGGACGCATATGGTATGAGCAGCTCGCCGTCACCAGATAGCCGCCTTCATTTACCAGCTTCATGCCATGCAAATTAATATCTTTATAGCCGCGGACAGCACCTGCTACCGCATTTTTTGTTTTGGCAAACGCCGGAGGGTCCAAAATGACAACGTCCCAGGTTTGGCCGCCGCCGCTAATCGGCTTGGACGTATCCGTGCCTGCGCGGCTGCGTTCGAGACGCTCCTCCAGCCCCTTCGTTTGCTGCCTCAAGTAGTCAAAGGCATCGGTTACGACGAACTGTACGCGATCGGTAAAGCCGTTACGTTCCACATTGCGGCGCGCCGTATCAATCGCATGCTCGGAAATGTCCAAGCAGGTCACTTTCTTCGCCCCGTATTTGCAGGCATGCAAGGTAAAGCTGCCCGTATGCGCAAAGCATTCCAGCACCGTCGCACCGTCCCAGTAGGGGAAGGTCACTTCTTTGCCATTTGCATTGACTGGGACGTGTTCCCCCGATGTCTCTGCATTCGCACTGCCCGCCTCGGCAGGCTTCGGCATTAGCTTAATGCCGCTGCGAAGGCCCCAGCCCTTCATCAGCGGAGCGATGGAGGCGCGATTTTCACGCTGATCATAGAAATAGCCGGTCTTCTGACCTTCGACTATATCAACCTCAAGCTTAAGCCCGTTCTCTTCAATCTCCAATATGGCCGGGCATTCCCCGTACAGCACGCCTGTACGCTTCTCTAAGCCCTCCAGCTGTCTGACGCCGACATCACTGCGTTCATAAATGCCGCGCGGCTCAAACACCTCGATAAGCGCTTCAATGATCGCATCACGGTGAATGTCCATGCCAAGTGTCAGCAATTGGATAACCAGCACATCATTAAAGCGGTCAACGGTCAGCCCTGGCAGGAAATCAGCTTCTCCGTATACGAGCCTGCAATCCTGATCCGGTACAAAACGGCTGCGATGCTCCTTCGCCTGCTGGAAGCGCTCTTGGAAAAAAGCAGCATCCATCGCCTCCAGCGGCTTGTACGAAACAATGCGCACCGTAATTTGCGATTTTGGATTCCAATAGCCCGTCGCCAGATAACGTCCTTGGTGGCTGACTACATCAACCAAGCCGCCCGGCTCTGCGGTGCCTTCCATTTTATCAATCTCGCTTGCATATACCCAGGGGTGGCCCTGCTCCAAACGTTTTTTGCGCCCGCGCTGCAGCGCTATCCTTGCTCTCGTCATAATGGCAAAACCAACCTCTCTCATGCTTGTCATGCTTGTCTTGTTTGCTGCATATATGTATGGGTACACCTGTCACTCGTTTTTAGAAAAGGAGATTCAGCCCATGCTTCATTCTATTATTTTGCCGATTGCAATCGGCTTTGCCTTGTTCTTAAGCGGCATGAAGCTGATGGAGCTGGCGCTGCATCGCCTTGCAGGAACGCAATTGAATCGTATTTTGCAGCGTTTTACCGCTACGCCCATTCACGGACTGGCGGCTGGCGCCATCTCTACTGCTTTTCTTCAGAGCAGCACAGCCGTAACCGTCATCTCTATAGGTCTCGTCAATGCCGGTCTGCTCACCTTTCCGCGAACGCTCGGCATTATTCTTGGCACCAACATCGGCACCTGCCTGACGACGGAGCTGCTTGGGCTTAGCCTTGAGCGTCTCACAATGCCGCTGCTCATCCTCTCCGTCTCCGCCTGGCTGCTGACTGCACTGCTCGGCGAGCTGCAGCTTATCCCCGCCTTGCGGACTGGCGGCTGGCTAAACACGATTCGTTCCGCTTCTGTTGCCACGCTGGGCTTCGGCATACTGCTCGCCGGCATGGCGATGATGCAAAGCGTTGGCCCAGACATTCAGCAAAGCGCCATGTTTGACTGGTTTATGAGCAAAACGGCGGACAGCCTCTGGTGGGGGCTGGCCGCCGGCGCGGTGCTAACTGCAGCCGTGCATAGCAGCACAGCTGTCATAGCCATTATTATGGGTTTTGCGGCAATCGGAGCGATGCCGCTAGAAGTTGGCATAGCCGTTGTGCTAGGCGCAAACATCGGCACCTGCGTCACTGCGCTGCTCGCCTCTATTGGCGGATCGCGCGCGGGTCAATTCGTTGCGCTCGCCCATATAACGCTGAATGTCGGCGGCGCGCTGCTCTTTATGCCGTTTGTCGGCTTGCTTGCTGGACTATCAGCTTGGCTGACCGCAGCTCCAGCGGCGCAAATTGCCCATGCGCAAACGCTGTTTAATATTTTCAGCTCGCTGCTTGCCCTGCCGCTCTGCTATTTGCCAGCGCTGCGACGAATGTCCCGCCAAGATTAACCTTCCAATGCTGCACCATAAAACTATGTAAATGGTATGCCCAGCAGCTCTAATGCACCGGAGACGATCCGATTATTGTTGTCATAGCCCGATTGCTTCTGACGTCTCCATGCATCAAGCGGCTCGAACCAATCCACTCCGCGAATTTCTTCTACTTGAGCTTGCAAATCGCCGCCGATGGCTTCAACCAGGTAATAGTGAACCTCTTTATCGACCGTACCATAGGTATCATGCTGGTACTGATATTTAATTTGGTCAATAGGTGCTATGATATTGCCCTGAAGCCCCGTTTCCTCAGCAATTTCCCGCAATGCGGTCTGCTCAACGGTTTCGCCTGCCTCCATCTTGCCTTTGGGAAGCGATACTTTGCCATAACGATCCTGAATAAGCTGAATTTGCAGCTTGCCTTCCTCCGTGCGGCGGTAGACGACGCCTCCTGCTGATATTTCCTTCACACCTGTTTCCCCCTTGCCTGATTGACATCATATCGCAATAGCGAAAACTCCAGCCGCTTCCTCCTAGCGAAGCCAGCGGCCGAAATTCAAGCCTAATGTATGGCCTTTTGTTATGCTCTCAGTGCTTCCGCTGTTGTATGAATGGCAGCTTGCTGATCTTGCTCATCATCCAGCTCCAGCACGAAGCTGTGAGTTTCGGAGCCGCGAAGCGCCTGCGCTTCGCCTTCCAGCACTCGCACAAGCTGGCCACGGCATTCATTGACGCCAGCTTCCGTAACCTTAACGCGGCACAGCTTGCCGATTAAGTCCTCGGAGCCGTTGAATACCACTTGAATGTAGTTGTCGGAATAGCCCATAACGAATCCCGTTCCTGGAGCTCCCTTGTAGTCGCGCTCTGGAATAATATCAAGCACAGCGCCTACATACTTCTCTGCATAGGCAAGCTGCATGCGCTCGGACAAGTCGATCAGCTTGTGAACGCGTTCGTTCTTAAGTTCTTCATCCACTTGATCCTCCATGCGCGCTGCCGGTGTACCCGTCCGTTTGGAGTAAGGGAACACGTGCATTTCCGAGAAGCCCAGCTCCTCCATAAAGCGAAAGCCTTCCTCGAACATTTCGTCCGTTTCGCCAGGGAAACCAACGATGACGTCCGTTGTAATAGCTACGCCCGGCATAACCTCGCGAATACGCTTGATTTTTGCCGCGTATTCCTCCGTCGTATATTTGCGGCGCATCCGCTTCAGCACGGAGTTTTCGCCGGCCTGCAGTGGAATATGGAGATGGCGGCACATTTTCGTGGACCGATTCAGCACATCAATCATCGCCTCATCGATCTGGCTTGCTTCGATCGAGCTGATGCGGATCCGCTCGAGCCCTTCAATATGATCCAGATCCCACAGCAGGTCGCTTAGACGATAATTATCCAAATCGTCGCCATATCCGCCTGTGTGAATGCCCGTAAGCACGATTTCCTTATAGCCTGCCGCAACCAGCTGCTTCGCCTGCTCAACAACGCTGTGCGCCTCCCGGCTGCGGGACAGCCCGCGCGACCATGGAATGATGCAGAAGGTACAGAAGTTGTTGCAGCCCTCCTGAATTTTTAGAAACGCCCGTGTGCGCTCGGCAAAATCCGGCACATCCAGTTCCTCGAATTCGCGCGTCTTCATAATGTTGCGAACAGCGTTGACCGGCTGGCGGTCCGCATGAATTTGATCGACAAATGTCATAATTTTCTCACGGTCCTGCGTACCGATAACGAGATCGACGCCGGGAATCGCCATAATTTCAGCTGGAGACGTCTGCGCGTAGCAGCCGGTTACCGCTATAACGGCATTCGGGTTGCGGCGCACTGCGCGGCGAATAATTTGGCGGCTCTTCTTGTCGCCTGTATTGGTCACCGTACAGGTGTTGATTAAATAAACATCAGCGGTCGCTTCGAAATCGACCTGCTCGTAGCCTTCATTTTTGAACAGCTGCCATATCGCTTCTGTGTCGTAAAAATTCACTTTGCAGCCTAATGTATAAAATGCAACCGATGGCATGTTGTTATACTCCTCCCATTTCTCCGGCTTCATACAGCAAGCATGTCAATCCGACGATACCTGCGGTTTCCGTCCGCAATATCCTTTTGCCGAGGCCGACAATGATGGCTCCTGCTGCTTCTGCCTCATCTGCTTCACGCTCGGTAAAGCCGCCCTCCGGCCCTACCATTAGCAATACGCTCGGAGCGGAAGTATCGCTCCCTCTGTTAGAGCTCCAGCTATTCAGCGCCTGCCTAATACCCACGCCTTCCGCTGCATCGCCTTCGCGTTCATAACAAAACAAAACTAAATCATAGGAAGCAATCGATTTGACCAGCTCGCGCCAGCTCCGCACCGGCTCTACAGCCGGAACGCGGCAGCGATGCGACTGCTCCGCCGCTTCCTTGGCGATTTTGCCCCAACGCTCCAGACGCTTCGCTTCCTTCTTGCCGTCATATTGCACGATCATGCGCTCTGACTGGAACGGGACAAACGAATAAGCGCCAATTTCGGTGCCCTTCTGGATGACCAGCTCCATCTTGTCGCCTTTCGGCAAGGCTTGGGCAATCGTAACCGACCAGCTCGGCTCGCTATTTTGGGGAAGCTCTTCTGCAATAGCCGCTACAACCTCGGTGGACGAAGCTTCCCGCACAGAAGCAAGCACGACCCGCTGCTCGCCGTCGCTTGCAATAAACGTATCGCCAGCCTTCATCCGCATGACGCGAACAGCGTGGAATGCATCCTCGCCAAGCAAGCGGACTTCATTATTTTCAAACTGTTCTTTTGCTATAAAATACCGCTGCATATCGTCTACATAACCATCCTTCATAATAGCATGTTTTCATGTCGAAAATCCATGACCAAACCGCCCCACACTAGGTGAAACGGCTGGCGCCGTTCTTTGGCGGCGCGGCGCGTTTCAATCCGAGAAATATAAGCCTATTTATACGTGTGAAACTTATAAATTCTTATATTTCAAGCGCAAACGGCTGCCCTCCGTCCTCTGGCGGCAAAGCTACCGTTTCGCGTAGAAATATAGAGAAAGGATGGAAAATCATATCCTTTCCTATATTTAAATAAACAGCCCGCCAAGCAGGCCCATAAAATAGGCTGCCAATTCCTGCGAAAAATTCAGAATCGGACTAATGGTCACAGCGCGAAGCGGTGGAATGAACAATAGCAGCAGGAAAATAATAATGCCCCATTGCATGTTCTGCTCCATTTTATAGCCGACTTTTAGCGGTACGAGATTTTGAATGATCCGGTAGCCGTCAAGTGGCGGCAATGGAATCAGATTAAAAATAAACAGCAAAAAGTTAAGTGAAATGAAATACGAGAAAAATACTTGCAAAGCATCCTGTACGCCAATGGAGCCCATATGGTACAGCCCCGTCTTGATGCTGAGATAATAAAGAATAATGCCAAGCAGTCCGAGTACAAAGTTGCTAAGCGGACCTGCCGCCGTCACAATCACGCCCATTAAACGCGGATGCTTAAAACGATTTTGGTTTACCGGTACAGGCTTGGCCCAGCCGAAGCCAGCAAGCAAAATCAAAATCATGCCAAGCACATCCAAATGGACGCGCGGGTTCAGCGTTACCCTGCCCGCATCATAGGCCGTATTGTCACCGAACTTGTACGCCGTGTAAGCATGCGCAAACTCGTGAACGGTGAAAGCAATAATAAGCACAAGCACAGCAAAGGGCAATTCAGCGGTCGGATAAGCAAACCAACCTTCCATACTCATTGTGCTACCTGCGGCTTGCGTGCTACGAATACAACCCAGTCTTCATTGCGGCGTGTTTCTTCCACGATAAAGCCGGCTTTCACAAGCCCCTGCTTCACAAGCTCTTCCTTGTTTTTATAAATACCGGAGGAAATATACAGCCCGCCCGGCTTCAAGGCTTGATACACCTCATCAATAAACAGCAAAATAATTTCTGCTAAAATATTAGCAACGACCAGATCGACTGGCACCGATACCGTCGTAGATTCATTAGAGCCGACAGATCCGCGTGCCCCTTTGCCTCCTAATACGCCAAGCAGATCGCTGAGCTTAACTTCGACTTGCTGCTCCAGCCCATTCAGGCGTACATTTTCCGTCGCGCTCGTTACAGCAATTGGATCGAGATCAAGAGCAAGCACACGGCTGGCCCCCAGCCTGCAAGCTCCAATCGCCAAAATGCCCGAGCCTGTACCAACGTCAATGATTTCCTCGCCGCCTTTAATGACGGATTCCAGCGTCTGCAAGCAGAGGGAAGTTGTCGGATGTGTGCCTGTCCCAAAAGCCATGCCCGGGTCAAGCTCAATAATTTTCTCATTCGGCGCAGCTTCGTACTCTTCCCACGTCGGTTTGATCGTGAGTGTATCCGATACTTTAAGCGGCTTGAAATATTGCTTCCATGCCGTCGCCCAATCCTCTTCGTCTACCATTTGCGAAGTAATTTCATAATCGCCTGGATCAATGCCAAATTCGCGCAGCTGTTCGATCGGTGCTACCAGCTCTGCTTTCAAAGCGGCGATATCTGTTCCTTCCGAAAAATACCCCTTTATAACGGCTTGTCCTTCCGGAATATCATTCAGCGGCGTTTCATACCACTGGCCGAGGGACGTGTCCCGTTGTTTGTTCAGCGTGCCGGATTCTTCAATGGAAACCCCGTCCGCATCCCGTTCATGCAAAAAGTTAGAAATCATCTCAATCGCTTGTTCTGTCGTCGAGATTGTAAGTTCATGCCATTTCATTTGCTTCTACGCCTCCAGTGTGAAAAACTAACATCTATTGTACACCAATCCGCATTGATGCACAAAATATGTATTTGAAAATGTGATAATCCTGCTATTTTACAGCCTTTCCAGCCGTTAAATTTTCTTTTGCGCATAGCAAAAAGAGAAGGCAGGCCCCTTGCTCCTGCCCTCTCCGCTTGCGAACGCCAGTCCCGGCTCTACTTTGCCCGGTTACATCAATTGCTCCATACTTCCGCCCGCATCCTCAATCAGACGCAGTGCCCTGTCTTTGACATGCTCTTCAAGCATCGCGGTAAGTGCCGTACTGTCTGCTTGTCCATCAACCCGAAGCGCCTGCAGCTTGCGCAGCGCTCCCTGTGCCGCCTCAGAATGTTCAAATACAGCGCGTATGTGTTGATCAGCCATAATGCGCCCAGCCTCCTTCTACGTATAGTTAGGCGGTATTCAACCGCCCAGCTTCCTACTTCGATAGAATGGAAAGCCGGTGCCATTATTATTCGTTTTTTCGCAAGCTTTCAGAAAAAAAGACGATCCGCGCTTATTCGCCGCGGAACGCCTTTTTCATCCGTTCAAAAATCGATTCGTGATTTTCTGCTGTTTCTGTCGGAACGGAGCCTGAAACGCCGCCAAACTGGCGAAGCAGCTCTTTCTGTTCATCCGTCAGCTTCTGTGGGGTAACGACTGTCACTTTAACGTGCTGGTCGCCCTGTCCATATCCGCGCAGCTTAGGAACACCTTTGCCTTTCAGGCGGAAGTATGTGCCCGTCTGAGTGCCGGCTGGAATTTTCAGCTTGATTTTCTCCGTCAGCGTCGGGATTTCGATTTCATCACCGAGTGCCGCCTGTACGAAGGACAGAGGAACCTCGCAATAAATATCGTCGTTTTCACGCTCGAAAAACTCATGCGCTCTTACGCGAATAACGATGTACAAATCGCCCGCAGGACCGCCGCGTTGGCCAGCTTCACCTTCGCCAGACAAACGGATTTGCGCGCCTTCATCAACGCCAGCTGGGATTTTCACTGTAATTTTACGCTGTTTTTTCACTTTGCCTGCGCCATGACAAGTTCCGCATTTTTCTTTGATTACGCGGCCCGTTCCGCTACAGTTGGAGCATGCACGGCGGTTGACCATACGGCCGAATGGCGTATTTTGCACAACCTCCTGCTGCCCAGTACCGCTACATACGGAGCAAGTGTCTGGCTTCGTTCCTGGCTTAGCACCAGAACCGCTGCAAGTATCACAGTTTTCGGTGCGAGGAATCGTAATCTCCGTCTCCTTGCCGAATACCGCTTCCTTGAAATCAATCGTCATTGTATATTGCAAATCGCTGCCACGCTGTGGCGCATTCGGATCACGACGGCCACCGCCGCCACCGAAGAACATATCGAAAATATCGCCGAAGCCGCCGCCGTCGAAACCGCCTGCTCCGCCGCCCATGCCTTGATTCGGGTCAACATGCCCATATCGGTCATAGGTAGAGCGCTTGCCATCGTCACTCAGTACGTCGTAAGCTTCCTTGACTTCCTTAAACTGCGTCTCGGCATCCGCTGCCTTGTTGACGTCCGGATGATACTTTCGCGCGAGCTGACGGTACGATTTCTTAATGTCATCCGCTGAAGCGTCCTTGCCTACACCCAGAATTTCATAATAATCTCTTTTTGACAAACGGTATCACCTCCGCCCATAAATGTGTTGGATAAGCTGAGACAAATGACTTTTATGTGCGCCAAGGTCGTAACTGCGAGAAAGGGTGGACTTTCGGCCGCTGTTGTTTTCAGATTTCTTGAATTATTCCTCTTGAGGAAAAATCCGAAAACAAAGGCGGACGCTGCCGCTCCTACAGTTCCAACCTTTCTCTCCGTTACTCCCATGCTACATATTTTTCTTTTGTTCAACTTATCCTTTTATAAAAAGTTATAGCTTCGTCTCAACTATTCGTCGAAGCTTTTTTTATATACTTTAATCATGGAACAAGGTCAAAGACAGGGGAAGCCCTGTCTTTGACCTCATCCGCGCTGCAAGCTTAGTTTTTGTCGTCAACTACTTCGTAGTCAGCGTCAACCACATTGTCTTTGCCTTTTGCTTCCGGTTGTTCGCCTTCTGCGCCTGGCTGCCCAGCCGCTTGCTCATACAGCTTCACGGATAGCTGCTGTACAATTTCAGTCAGCTCATCAGAAGCTGCTTTAATTTCCTCCAGGTTATCAGTTGCAAGCGAAGCTGTTACTTTTTCTTTCGCAGCATTTGCTTTTTCGATTTCTTCTGGAGCTACTTTGTCGCCAAGATCTTTAATCGTTTTGTCTACCGAGTATACGAGTTGGTCAGCGTTGTTTTTCGCTTCTACCAGCTCACGGCGTTTGCGGTCTTCTTCCGCATTCAGCTCGGCATCCTTCATCATTTGTTCAATTTCCGCGTCGCTTAGGCCGCTGGAAGAAGTGATTGTGATTTTTTGGCTTTTGCCTGTGCCTTTATCCAGTGCCGATACGTTAACGATACCGTTCGCATCGATGTCAAAAGTAACTTCGATTTGCGGTACGCCGCGCGGTGCAAGAGGAATATCGCTCAGGGTGAAGCGGCCCAGCGTTTTGTTGCCCGCTGCCATTTCGCGCTCGCCTTGCAAGACGTGAATTTCAACGCCAGGCTGATTGTCAGCATACGTCGAATACACTTGCGATTTGCTTGTTGGAATCGTTGTGTTGCGGTCGATCATCTTCGTGAAGACGCCGCCTGCTGTTTCGATACCAAGAGAAAGCGGAGTAACGTCAAGCAATACAACGTCTTTAACGTCGCCAGTCAGTACGCCTGCTTGAACAGCCGCGCCCAATGCAACAACCTCATCCGGGTTAACGCCTTTGTGCGGATCTTTGCCAATCAGTTTTTTAACCGCTTCTTGAACGGCAGGAATACGTGTCGAACCGCCTACAAGAACGACTTTGTCGATTTGGTTTGCGGACAGGCCGGAGTCGCTCAGCGCTTGACGAGTTGGTTTCAGCGTACGCTCTACGAGGTCAGCTGCCAGCTCTTCAAATTTTGCACGAGTCAGGTTCGTTTCCATATGCTGAGGAACGCCATCTACCATTGTAATAAACGGCAGCGAAATCGTTGTCGACATAACGCCGGACAGTTCTTTTTTCGCTTTTTCAGCAGCATCTTTCAGACGTTGTACTGCCGCTTTATCTTTAGAAAGGTCTGCGCCTTGCTCTTTTTTGAATTCAGCTACGAGGTGATCGATAATGACTTGGTCAAAATCATCGCCGCCCAGCTTGTTATCGCCGCTTGTTGCTTTAACTTCGAAGAAGCCATCGCCAAGCTCAAGAATCGATACGTCAAATGTACCGCCGCCAAGGTCATAAACGAGAATCGTTTGATCTTCTGTTTTCTCAAGGCCGTAAGCAAGAGCTGCTGCTGTCGGCTCGTTGACGATACGAAGAACTTCCAGACCTGCGATTTTACCAGCATCTTTCGTTGCTTGACGCTGGCTGTCATTGAAGTAAGCAGGAACCGTAATAACGGCTTGCGTTACTGTTTGACCTAAGTAAGCTTCTGCATCAGACTTCAGCTTTTGCAAAATGATTGCGGAAATTTCTTGTGGCGAATAATCTTTGCCATCAATGCTTTCCTTATGGTTTGTACCAATATGGCGCTTGATCGAAATAATGGTGCGGTCAGGGTTAGTGATCGCTTGGCGCTTCGCGCTTTCGCCGACGATACGCTCGCCGTCTTTTTTGAAACCAACGACCGAAGGAGTTGTACGGCTGCCTTCCGGGTTAGGGATAACGACAGCTTCGCCGCCCTCCATTACTGCAACGCAAGAGTTTGTTGTACCAAGGTCGATACCGATTACTTTACTCATCGTGAATTTCCTCCTTATAATGGTTCTTCATTCCATACATTCTATTATCAAAGGAAATTATCGGTTAGCCGCTCACTTTAACCATTGCCGGACGGAGAACCTTCTCCTTCAGCATGTAGCCTTTTTGAACTTCCTCCACAATAATTCCTTCTTCATATTCATCGGATTCCACCGTCATAATCGCCTGATGGAAGTCAGGGTTAAAAGCTTCTCCAACGACATTCATCGCTGCGAGACCTTCCTGTTCCAGCGTTTGCATCAATTGGCGGAAAATCATGTCCACGCCTTTCGCAAGCGCCTCTACATCACCATTAACGGAAGCTGCAGCTGTAGCCCGATCGAAGTTATCGACAACCGGCAGCAGCTCAGTAACGAGCTTCATCGACGCATAACGCGCCAGCTCTTCTCTTTCCTTAATGGAACGACGACGGAAATTGTCAAAGTCCGCTTGTGTACGAAGGTAGCGCTGCTGGCTCTCTTCAAGCTGCTTCTCAAGCTCTGCATAACGCGCATCAACTACCTCAGCTTCAGCCGTTTCTTGCGATTCAACAGTCTCGTCTGCCACTAGCTCCTCAACCACATCATTTTGTTGCTCTTTACTCACCCTATTCACCTCCTTCAAATGCCGATTGGCATTCCCTTATCATTTATACCAACGGGCCAAAAATGCAGCCATATCTTTAGATATCATATCAACCAGACTCATCACCTTGCCATATTCCATTCGCGTGGGACCCAGAATGCCGATTGTGCCAAGCGGCTGCCCGTCAACCGAATAAGAAGCGGTAATCAAGCTGCAGCTGGCAATCGCCAGATTATCATTTTCCGTCCCAATGCGCACTTGTATGCCTGAAGGCAAGGAGGAAAACATTTTCATCACGGCTGGCGTTTCTTCCAGCAAATCCAAAATCGTTTTTACCTTGTCAACATCTTTGAATTCCGGCTGCGTCAGCATGTTCGTCGTTCCACTTAGAAACAGGCGATGATCATTATCAGGCTGCAGCGCCTGATCCAGCACGCCCAGCACTTCCTCGCAATGATCGACGTAACGTTCCAGCTCCTGGCCGACCTCCAGATAAAGCTTTGATTTCAAGCGGACTAACGGAATGCCGACAAGCTTCGTATTCAAAATATGGACGACCTTCTCCAGTTCCTCCATCTTCACCTCAGACGGCAGCGTAATGGTGCGATTCTCGACGCGCCCCGTATTAGTAACAATGATGGCAACCGCAGAACGTTCATCCAGCGGCACAAGGCTGAAATGCTTCAGCGATGTATTAAACAGCTCCGGGCCCAGCAAAATCGACGTGTAGTTCGTCAGGCTGGACAAAATCGATGCTGCATGCTGAATAACCTGCTCCATCTGGCTCATCTGCTCGGTGAAAAAAGAACGAACCTTCGTCATATCCGCATCGTTCAACTCTTCCATCCTCATCAGATGATCAACGTAATAGCGATAGCCTTTAGTAGAAGGAATCCGGCCTGCCGACGTATGCGGCTGCTCCAGAAATCCAAGCTCCTCCAAATCCGCCATTTCATTACGAATGGTAGCTGGGCTGAAGCCAACATCGCCGCGCTTAGAAATACTGCGTGAACCGACCGGCTCAGCCGAGCGGATATAATCATCTACGATAGCTGTTAAAATCATTCGCTGCCTATCCGTCAACATGCGCATTCCCTCCAAGTCATCGGCTCTGTCATTAGCACTCGTCTTGATTGAGTGCTAATCGTTAATACAAAAATACCAAACCCGCTTGAGCATTGTCAAGTGAGTTTGGCATTTTTAGTTAGCCTATTTTTACAATATTCACTATAATGACTTGCAGCGGCTCGGAAAAACCTCTACTCCAGCACTTTCAGCACGGCGATTTCATCGCAAGCGTTCTGCTTCGGACAGTTGACGCAATCGGTCCATACCTTTTCCGGAAAAATTTCTTTATCCACGACCGTAAACCCATTCCGCAGAAAAAAAGCAACCTCGTAAGTCAGCGCCATGACCTTCGTAATGCCCTGTTCCTTCGCCGCAGCAAGCAAGCTGTCAACGAGCTTACTGCCAATGCCGAGACCCTTGTAGCCATCCGACATGCCAAGTGACCGGATCTCTACCAAATTATCGCCTAGCTTCGTCAGCGAGCCGCAGCCGACAACCTGGTCGCCTACTTCCGCTACTATAAAGGAATTTATCGAATACTCAAGCATATACCGGGTACGGGGCAGCATGATCCCTTTCTCTGCATAGCCTTGAATTAAATCAAACAATACGTCAACATCATCTTTGGTTGCTTTTCTGCATACTGCCTGCAAGCTGTCCATTAGTTTCATGCTGCTCCCCCCATCCGGTGCTTGTTTCATCACCATATACCTATCATTGAATAAATATACATCATCGCGCATGTTTTCTCAATAGGCAATTTTAAAAAATATTAATATGAATTTTCATAATCGCCTATCTGGCTAAACTTCCAAACCAATAAACGATCCAAATACTTCATTGCCGAGCAATACGCCTTTATCCGTCAGCCGATAACCCGACCCGCGTTCATCCTCCAGACGCTCCATCAACCCGTCATTCAAATGCTTAGCAATAATCGGGCCAAAATAGCTTTCGAGCGTCTTGCCGTCAAATTGGCGGGTAAAATCAGCAGTGCGAATGCCATCCAGCAGACGCAGGCCGACCATCATAAAGTCCTCCATCGCCTCAAGCTCGGATATCGTCTCCGTATCAAGGCGCGGCAGGCGGGCAAGCGTAGCGTCAATATAAGGCTGTACCCCCTTGATATTAACATGGCGCTCGCGATTTGCGTACCCATGGGCACCGGCTCCAAGTCCGTAATAAGGCTCGTTGCGCCAGTACGTTGAATTATGCTTGCTCTCAAAGCCCGGACGGGCAAAATTGCTTATTTCATAGTGCTGGTAGCCGCCAGCCTTAAGCTGCTCAATCAGCAGCAAATACATATTCAAATCCTCATCCTCTGTCGGCAAAGGCAGTTCATTGCGCTCATACAGCTTGTGGAATAACGTATTCTCCTCCACTTTAAGGCTGTACAGCGAGTAATGCGGCAGCTCCAGCGCAAGTGCCTTCTGCACACTGTCAGCCAGCAGCTCAACCGTCTGTCCAGGCAGGCCAAACATCAGATCGATCGACAAATTCGTAAAGCCTGCTGCTCTAGCATTGTCCAAGCTGCGATATACGTCCTCGACATTGTGAATACGTCCAATACGCTCCAGCAGCGTGTTATTAAACGATTGCACGCCAAAGCTGATCCGGTTCACCCCACCGGCATACATCGCCGCCAGCTTGTCAGCATCCGTCGTACCTGGATTGGCTTCCATAGAAAACTCGACATCTGGTGAAAGTGGAAAATGCTTGCGGACAGCAGCGAGAAATCGCTCCATCTGCGGCGGTGTAAGCACCGTCGGCGTACCTCCGCCTACGAATACCGTATCGATTTGCTCAGGCGGCAGCACGCTGATTGTCCGCTCCATTTCGCGCTCCAGCGCATCCAAATAATCGTCTACAGGCTGGCCTTTCAGCACATAGGACGTAAAATCGCAGTAATGGCACTTATTCGTACAAAAAGGGATATGAATATACAGCGCTCGCGGCGCGTGATGAATCGTCATGCTGTACACCTGCTTTCCTGTGGCAAGCTCTCTTCAAGTGCCAGTCCGTCAAAGTGCGGACGACTTCTTGCCTCTCTCATGATAAAAAGGAGAGCCCCCGGCTCTCCTTCTCCCTCTAGCTTTCGTCGATCTTGAGCACAGCCATGAACGCTTCCTGCGGCACCTCAACGCTGCCGACCTGCTTCATGCGCTTCTTGCCCTCTTTTTGCTTCTCAAGCAGCTTGCGCTTCCGGCTAATGTCGCCTCCGTAACATTTGGCAAGTACGTTTTTACGCATCGCCTTAACGGTTTCACGGGCAATAACCTTGGTACCCAGCGAGGCCTGAATTGGAACCTCAAACATTTGACGAGGGATAAGCTCCTTCATCTTCTGGCAAATAATCCGGCCGCGGAAAAACGCTCTATCGCGGTGAACGATGACGGACAAGGCATCGACCTGCTCGCCATTCAGCATAATATCCATCTTCACAAGGTTGGACTTGCGGTAGCCGGACACTTCATAGTCGAACGAAGCATATCCTTTCGTGCTTGATTTCAACTGGTCGAAGAAATCATATACTATTTCCGAAAGCGGGATTTCATACGTAATGGTGACGCGGTTCGTATCCAAATATTCCATGTTAACGAACTCGCCGCGCTTGTTCTGGCATAGCTCCATAATCGCGCCAACATAATCATTCGGTACGATAATGCCAGCTTTGACATAAGGCTCCTCGATAAAATCAAGCTTGCCCTGCTCTGGCAGGTTGGACGGATTGTCGATGCTCATGACCGTTCCATCCGTCAGCGTTACTTGGTAAATAACGCTTGGCGCCGTCGTAATAAGCGGAATATTGAACTCGCGCTCAATACGCTCCTGAATAATCTCCATGTGCAGGAGGCCCAAGAAGCCGCAGCGGAAGCCAAAGCCTAGCGCTGTCGACGTTTCCGGCTCGTAGCGCAGCGAAGCATCATTCAGCTCCAGCTTCTCTAGCGCTTCGCGCAAATCGTTGTAATCCTGTGTTTCAATCGGATATAATCCGCAGAATACCATTGGATTAATTCGGCGGTAGCCCGGAAGTGCTTCCGGTGCCGGACGCTTCGCTTCGGTTACGGTATCGCCGACACGCGTGTCTTTTACATTTTTGATACCAGCAACGACGAAGCCTACATCACCGACTGCCAGCTCGTCCACGATGCCCATACGCGGCATGAACGCGCCAACCTCAATAACCTCAAACTCAGCACCAGTCGCCATAAAGCGGATTTTCTTGCCCGCCTTGATGCTGCCGTCAATAACCCGGACGTAAACGATAACGCCTTTGTACGCATCATAGTGAGAGTCGAAAATCAGCGCCTTAAGAGGCTGATCAGGATCACCTGTAGGAGCTGGAACCTTGGCAACGACCTGCTCCAAAATCTCCTTAATGCCAATGCCTGCCTTCGCCGATGCATGAACCGCCTCGCTCGCATCCAGCCCAATAACATCTTCAATTTCCTGCTTGACGCGATCTGGCTCTGCGCTTGGCAAGTCGATTTTATTGATGACTGGAAGAATTTCGAGGTTGTTGTCGAGTGCCAAATAAACATTGGCAAGCGTCTGTGCCTCAATCCCTTGCGCAGCGTCTACAACGAGCAGCGCGCCTTCGCAAGCAGCAAGGCTGCGGGAAACTTCATATGTAAAATCGACGTGTCCAGGCGTATCAATCAAATTGAGCAAATATTCCACACCGTCATCCGCCTTATAGGTCAGACGAACAGCCTGCAGCTTAATTGTAATGCCGCGCTCCCGCTCCAAATCCATTTGGTCCAGCACCTGAGCTTGCATTTCTCGCGAAGTGAGCGCTCCAGTGTATTCCAAAATGCGATCCGCAAGCGTAGACTTCCCGTGGTCAATATGCGCGATAATCGAGAAGTTTCTAATTTTCTTTTGTCGGTCACGTACGTCAGCCATGCCTAACCCCCACACCATCCATTATTGCTAATCATTCTTTCCATTATATCAGCAATGGAGTGCGCCAGCAATGCGGTTGCCGAAATTCCGAAAGAGCGCCTTCGTTAATTCGTCACCTTTTCAAACAAATCCACAATAAACTCCATGCTTCCGGTCGAAAAAGATTGCAGCAAGCCTGCTGTGCCATCAGCCAGCTTATTGACCGAAGGCTCTTGATTTTCATAAGGCATGCCCGGCAGCCTATCGCCATACAGCGCGTTTTGCTCAGCAAGCTTCCGCACCTCGGCCAGCTCCTTCTCAAGCTCGGATATTTTGCGCGAAGCGACATCCGACATGCCGGCGATCGACTGCGATTCTTGTCCAATGCTTCCGCTGCCGCCTTCTTCTGCGCCTTGCCTAATGATCGCATCTACCGGAATGACAGAGGAAGCCCCCGCCTCCTCAATCGGCCCATAAATCCGTTCAATGCCCGAGGAGGACATTTCAATGCCATACAATATAACAAAAACAAGCACCCCGCCAATGATCGCCCATTTAAACGCATCACGCCGCTTTCTCATCCTGCACCCCGTCCTTTCCGCTCTCGATTCGCTATTCAGCTTTGTGGAGCTGTAACCTTCTCATCCTGCCAGTAAATATCGGCAATCACTTTAGCCAGCACATCCGCGGTGCGATACGACTCTACCAGCGTATTGTCTACACCGCCAACCTCGATCAGCACGCTGCCTGCGGCGAGCGATTGATTGTATTCCCCGTTGCCTGTGGCGGCTGTTTTGCCCCATATCCCTCTTGAAATGCCGGGATACTGCTTCTCCAGCGCTTCATGAATTTTAGTTGCAAACGCTTCGTTTTCCTTCCAGTTCGGATTTTTATGGCCGATGATAAAATAAACCTGCGCGTAGCTTTTGCCCTTAATCTCGGTCGTCGTATATTTGCGCTTCTGCGAATCGCGATGCAGATCGAATAAAAACTTCAAATCTTTGCTGCTCGCCAGCGCCTCTTTAACCGTCTTCATGGAATATTTATAGGACAGCTCCCATTTGTAATTTTTCATGGCGGTCGGATAATCGGTTTCTGAATGCATGGCGCCAACCCCGCGCTGCTCCAACTGCTCCGCAAGCCGCTTGCCGACCAGCGTAATATTCGTTGTGCTGGAATTCGGGTCCTTGGCGCCATCCTTCAGTTCTGGATACCACGATTCCCGATTATGTGAATGATAGATAAATGCGATCTTAGCTTCCCCTGTCGAAGGCTTCGTATTGCCGCTGCCGCTTTGTCCAGGCTTGTCCCCCGGCTCCACAGTGCTTGGCGGAAGCGATGGCTGCGGCTCCACATTCGGCTGTTCACCAGTCGCCCCTTCTTCGGCATGCGAAGGAATCGGCTCATTATCCTCAGGCCCAACGGCGGTATCTGTTCCACTGCCTTTGCGAATGAGAAAGGAATCTCCGGCACTCATGCCGGGAATGCCCGCTGCCAGCAGGCTTTTGGGCTGTGTAGGATTAATGTCCGTCATCAGTCTGACTAGAAAAGCGCTCACCTGCGGCACAGACAGCTCGTCCGCCTGATTGCTGCCCTCAAAGGCGGGCAACTCCATTTCCAGCATGTCCCCGAACAAACCGCTCGATACAGCCGCTGCAAAACCTTTCATCGAAGACACCGGCGCAGCCGACGCTTGACGATGGGCAACTGCCGCAATGCCTATAATGACGAAAAAAATCATCGAACATAAAGAAAGAACAGCGAATGTTCTTCCTGTGACCAGCAATTGCCGAATTTTCCGGCTTCCATACGCCAAATCAAGCAGCATGATTTTACGTCTCATCGTTTCGCTTACCTCCCGGTTCTATGCTAGAGCTGTCTTGCTGCTATTAATCTATGAACGAGTTGGCGTTAGTAGAACCGACCGCACCCTCATTTTTAATATAATGGGCTGCTAGATTTAGAGTGAGAGGGGCATGCTTTATAGAAGTCTATGAAGAAGCTGCACAAACGTAAACGGCTGTCGCAGTCCTCTGGCAGCAAAGCTACCGTTTCGAGGGTAAAGATAAGCCGATTAGAAGGGGGGAAACTTATTATTGTTTATATTTTAAAAAACCGCCATACAATGCCCGTGTGTTGAAAGGCATCGTATGGCGGCTTGCTGTTAATGGGTATAGGCAGCTACATTATCGGTATCAACCGCATCATGCAGCGAAGCATTGAGCCCGCTAGCAATAATATTGGCGATGTCCTCGATGAATTGGTCAATCTCCTTTGGCGTAACGAGCAAATCATGGCCGAGCGGGTGAAGCACCTCTTTGACGAGCTGCAGCCGCTCCTGCTCCTCCAACTGGTTCATAATGCCAAATACCTGATTGCTGTCGCCCTTATTGGTTTCAATGTGCTGGCGCATCAGCTCCAGCGTATTATTTACAATTGTGGATGCGTACACGACGGTCGGGACTCCAATGGCAATTACTGGGATTCCTAAAATTTCCTTTGTCAGACCTTTGCGCTTATTGCCGATGCCAGAGCCGGGATGAATGCCGGTATCGGCAATTTGAATCGTCGTATTCACCCGTTCTACCGCCTTGGAAGCAAGAGCATCGATGGCGATAATGACATCGGGCTTCGTCCGCTCGGCAATGCCTTGAATAATGTCGCTGGACTCAATACCAGTAATGCCTAGCACGCCAGGGGCAATAGCGCTGACCGCGCGATAGCCAGGGGCAACCTGATCCGGCATCAGCTCAAAAAAATGACGGGTCACCATTACGTTCTCTACAACTATCGGCCCCAGCGCATCCGGCGTCACATTCCAGTTGCCAAGCCCGACTATGAGTACACGTGCCGTCTTGCCAACACCGATGCGTTCAAGAAAGGTCTCAAAATGCTTGGCGAACATCGTCGCCACCCGATTCTGAAGCTCCGTATCTTGCGTACGCAGTCCCGGAACCTCCAGCGTGACGTAATGGCCCTGCATTTTGCCAATCGCCGCAGCTCCTTGCTCATTTTGGACATGAAGGCTTGTAATGACGATGCCATCCTCGTCTTGACGCTCGGAGTGGATGCCTGGAATGACGCCGCCCGACTGCTCGGCCATTTCTTTTGCTTCCAGCGCCAAATCTGTTCGAACGTTGTAAGCTTGCAAATCAAGTTGTCCCACCGCATACCCTTCTTCCTTGAAAAAATAAATGCTTTCTGCCATTAGTGTTCGCAAGCATTTGGTTTTCATGCGTGCTATTGCTTTTTGGGTATACGCGTGATAATATATTTTAAGTTGTGTTATCCAGAATTATAGCGTATGCTAAAGATTGCCTGTGCATATTTCGTAGGAGGTGAAACTCGATGCCAAACATTAAATCCGCAATTAAACGCGTCAAAACGAGCGAAAAACGCCGCGCTTTGAACGCTTCCCAAAAATCCGCGCTTCGTACGGCTGTTAAATCTGCTGACCAAGCTATCGCCGGCACTGATGTAGCTGTTGCTAAAACAGCTCTAATCGCTGCGACGAAAAAATTGGACAAGGCGGTTACTAAAGGCCTGATTCATAAAAATGCGGCTGCCCGCAAAAAATCTCGTCTTGCTAAAAAGCTTAACGCTCTTTCGGCGCAAGCTTAAACCGTCCTTGAACATACAAAAAAGCTGTCTTCCGGTTATCCGGCCGACAGCTTTTTTGTATGTATATGATGTGGCGGATGGCCTTTACGCCATCCGCTTCGGGGCGCCAAGCGATAATAAATAAAGCTCCAAGCCAAAGTTTTTATCCATTTGCCCTGTCTTCATCTTGTAATCAAGATCAGCAATAGAGGACAGCAGCGCCCCTAGCCGCGACGTTGAAAACTTCCGGCACTTCTCCGCAGCCAGCTTAACCGCATAAGGATGGAGCCCGAGCTGCCCAGCCATTTGCTGCGGCGAATAACGATGCTGCTCCAGCTCTTTAATTTGCAGCATAATACGCAGCTGTCGTGCAATCAATGCCGCGATTTTTATCGGCTCCTCGCGTCTGATCAGCAATTGTCGATACAATCGAAGCGACCTGTCCACCTGCAATTCCGCAATCGCATCAACCAATGCGAATACATCCTCTTCCACAGTCGACACCGTAAGCAGCTCCACTTCCTTGCGTCCAATCTGACCGCCAACACCAGCGTGCAGACAGAGCTTGTCCACTTCCAGTGCCAGCTGCTGCATATGAGCTCCAACCCGTGACAGAAGCAGCTCAGCCGCCTCCGTATCCAGTGTGCGTTTCTGCTCCGCAGCCCGGCGGATCGCCCAGCCCTTCAATTCGGATGTATCCAGCTCTTGAAAAGCTATGAGCGCATTGCGATCCTTCAGCTGCTTGACGAGCTTGCGCCGTTCATCCAGCTTCTCCGCATTTATCAGAAACAAAATGACCGTTGTTTCAGAAGGATTCTCTATATATTGCTGCAAGCGGTCAGTGCGATGGTCCAGCTTGCCTCCTTCTTTTCCGCCAGCTGCAAAGACGACGGCGTCTCTGACGATGACTAGCTTGCGCTCAACGAAGAAGGGCAGCGTCTCCGCTTCAAGCACAGCCTCATCAAGCACACTTTCCGCTGTATCGAATTTGACGATGCCCAGTTCCCGCTCGTCAGCAGTAAACATCGCGTCCGCAAGCGTATCGGCAAACTGCTGAATCCGGTAACGGTCCTTGCCAAATACGACGTACACAGGGCGAAATCGCTTGCCCTTGATTTCCTTCAAAGCTTCTTTCCCATCCAAAGGCTATTCCTCCCTACCTTCTCCTGTGAACGGCAACAAAGGGATGAGCCCGTTTCGGCTTCATCCCTTTGTCCCTGAACATCTATATAAACATCAGCAGAAAGATCCATGGCTTCTCCTTCTGCTGATGGTCATACGACGATCAAGGCTAACACGTCGCATCTTCTCTCCACTCTTTACCATACGCAGTTAGAGCGGAAAGTGTGCATACACCTGTAGTCATTCAACTAAAATTAATGCGCTGCTTTGTTATCTTTGAGCGTATTCAGGTCAACCGCATATTTTTCAATGCCGCCCGACTCCAGATGAATTTCATAATTTAAAATTTTATTATCCTCCGACCAGCTCAAATTAGCGATTTGGCCGTTTTTGCGCGCCGTTTCCAACAGCAGCTTATGGTCGCTTGCCTCATAAATCTTAATGGCATACCCAACGACCTCTGCTGAATAAACGCCGTCAGCAGAAACCAATGGAACGGTTGCAAGAGGAGCTTTCTCTGATTCGCCTGAAAGGCTTTCCAATGGTTTGCCATCCTCCTCTGCAGGAGCTTGAGAAATGTTAGTGTCTGTACCCGCGTCAGACTTTGCATCTTTGGAATCCGGAGCAGTAAGGCCCGAAGCCGAACCAAAATCAGAAGTTCCAGATTCGCTGTTGTTATTCCCGGCAGCGCTTCCGCCATCTTGATTTGATCCATCGCCACTTCGATCAGTTACATTCGTCTTAAGACTCATGCCCGTATCAAGCGATTCTGATTTCACTTCACCCGAAGTTTGTGGATCAGTAGCCACAAATTGCCTGAGCTCCGACGTGTCGTAATTGGCGATCGGGCTGTCAGCAGCAGTAGCGCTTGCTTCCGTCCGGCTCATGTCATTGTTTGATTGCGACCCATTAAACCAGCCTGCGTTATAGGAAATGATAAATGTGCCAGCTACGAGGCACGCCGCAACGACGCCTGTAAGCTGCCGAAGCTTTGATGAAGCGGCGCGATCCGGCGTTTTCCTTCGCTTAGGCATTGCAGGCTCTTGCTCTTGCTGCGCCACAACTGAGCCAGCCGCTTCGAATGAAAGCTGCTCCAATTGAGGCATAATAGCATCCACAAGGCTGTAGCTTGGCTTTACATGAGGCAGATTTTCCAATTCCGCAGACAAATTTTTCAGCCGCTCAAACATTGCTGCGCAGTCCGGACATTGCTTGAAATGTTTTGTCATGGTTGCTTTCTCGTATTCATCAAGGTCGCCGTCAAGCTCCCTTTGCATATATTCCATCACCTCTTGACAGTTCATCCCCGGACACCACCTTTCTGATAATCATGTAGTAACGTTTGAAGCTGCTGTCTGGCTCTGAATAAATAGGATTTAACTGTGTTTAGGGGCAAATCCAGAGACTCAGCTATTTCATTGTAGGAAAAATCCTGCAAGTATCGAAGCACGACAACAGCACGGTGATGATCGGGTAGCTTATCAATAGCGTTACGGATGTCTTGAGCTGCGTAAGCGGACAAAACCTCATCCTCTACATTTTGCTTCTCGTGAAACACCATATCATGCTCATCAATGGATACTGTTGGTTTGTTTCTTCTAAACTTGTCAATGCAGATATTCGTTACAATGCGTTGAATCCATGTTTTAAATTGGGCTTTTTCTTCGTAAGAGCCGATTTTGGTATAAATGCGAATGAGTGCCTCCTGTGCCGCATCCATTGCATCCTGCTCGTTGTTGACTATATAGTAGGCTGTCCGATAAACATGTGTTTCAATCTCTCGCAATAGAGTAATCAATGCATCGCGATCTCCCGACTGAGCGGCTCTAATAAGGCCAGGCTCCACCACGAAGGATCCCCCTCTCTTGCAACCTCTCTGACGAGCAGGTTACGTAAAATGTTGCAAACCTTCGTACAAATTCATTTTTTATTTTAGCCACACGGCCCATATTCCGATTGAAAGAAGCGTACTCCACACTCAAGAATATCAAAAAAAGCAAGCAGCGTATATAGCAACTTCATGACTGCATGGAACTAGACAGCCTTGCTCTTTTAATCAACTGCCCTCTCCAGAAACGCATAAAAGTTAATATTCATTTTGCCAAAGCGCACTTCGCAGCATTCAGCCGGGAAAAAATCCTCTCCGCCCACGCATGCCTTGAGCTTGTCCAAAATGTTTTCGATGCTGTCACTATCGAGCTTCAGCATTAAAGCCGATTGGGCGTAATGGAGACTTTCTTCGTCGTCAACCTGTGCAAGACCAAGCTCCTTCACTTTTTTACTGTTAATTTGCGCGGCTTCACTTAAAGCAATCACCGCTTCCTCCCCTGCAAGCGTTAGGAGGAAAGCTTCGTAAAGCTCACTTGCACCATCTATATCAAATCGGATATCGATGGCATATTTACCGGCTCTGTTTATTTTTATCATCAGCTTCACACATCCTTGCCATTAATCTCCTGCCGCTACTTATGCTCATTTTACAGGATCATTTCAAAGAAGCCTACATCGCGATCCAATCTACTTTGCTTTTCTTTAACTAAATATATATATGAAGGAAATGTATAGTATAGCTTGATTCATGCGCTAAAGATACGCAGAAAGCTGCAAAGACATGCTGCTATTTTTGGTTGTGCATGTAGGAGCAGGCTCGCTGCTCCTTGGTTAGCGTTTTTCAAGTCAAATCTCGCCTGTCGATTCAAGGCTGGGGAACCTCTTGCTGCGATTGTTGCTGAGATCATGGTGGTTGAGAACACTGTAGCTTAGATTACTATAGCTTAGATCACTGTGCTCAGATCACTGCGGCTTAGATCACTGCGCTTAGATCACTGCGCTTAGATCACTGCGCTTAGATCACTATAGCTTAGATCACTGTAGCTTAGATCACTGTAGCTTAGATCACTGTAGCTTAGATCACTGTAGCTTAGATCATTGTGGCTGAAAACACAGCTTTTGAGAATCCGCGGTTCGGGGCGCACGCTCCTTTTTGGCGGACTGAGGTTCCGCTATTTTGGGTTTTGAACCGATTTCTGACCTTAAGCGGACAGGAAATCCGTTATTGCCCACTTTATCGCAGCAAAATGGCCATTTACAGCACATTAGCGGCTTTTGAGTCCGCCACTTGTGCCATACCCTTGATTTTGTTGAAATAGCTGCTTCTGTGTCCGCCTAGTCTTGCTTTGTACAGGGAATAAGCCACTAGAACGCTGACCACCCAGCTGCCTTTCGGTACGTAGGTCCACATTCATAAGCGGTGACATTTCCAGTAATAATGGGAATACTTGTGACATTATATTTGATCTGGATCTTGATCTTGATCTGGATCTGGATCTGGATTCGAATGCAGCTCAAATACGGTTGCATACCTGCCTATACTACATGCACTTTTATTCAAAATTCTCCTTTTTGTGATTGCGTTTATTATGATTGAAAATCAATTTCCCTTATTCATCGTTCTGGCCTGAAGCCTTCCCGATGCCGCCCGATATTCAATTTCACCATCCTGATCTGTTCGGCGCACTTCGGTTCCGGCTGCCTTCAAGCGTCCCAGCACATCGCCATGAGGATGGCCGTAGCTGTTTGTCGCACCTGCGGAAATCGCCGCACTCAGCGGCTGCCAGCGTTTCAGCCAATTGGCAGCAGTCGAATAACGGCTTCCATGATGCGCTACTTTAAGCACATCAACATTGGCGCAGCAAGCTGCATAAAAAGCTTGATTTTCATCCATAAGGGCCAGCAAACGCTCCTCCGTATCAAATCCGATGTCTCCTGTCAGCAGAAAAGTATAATTCTTCATCGTCAAATAAAGGACAACACTCGCTTCATTCTGCTCCTCGAGCTCCTTGATTTCCATGTTGGAAACGCTGCTTCCTTCCGTTTGGTTAACAGCAGGGGGCCATAAAACGTTCAGACTTGTGTTCTTGCCCATTTCCCACTCCTGCCCCGCCTCAGCCCGGTACATCGGAATCTCATGCTGCACCGCATAGGCCAGCAACTCCTCCGCATCAGGTGAATGCTTCACGCTGCCGTTCCATAACAGCCCTTTGACTGGGATCGAATCCATAACCGCTTTAAGCCCCCTAATATGATCGCTGTCCAAATGGCTGACGACGAGCAAATCAAGCTGATGCACTCCGCGCTTCATTAGCAGCGGGGCGACAACCTTTTTGCCTACCTCAAAAGGGTCCTTGCGCGCTCTCCACTCCTCGCCGGCCTTGCGGAAAGAAACCGTTCCCCCTCCGTCGATCAACAGATGCTTCCCTTCCGGCGTTCTGACATAAATAGCGTCCCCTTGTCCGATATCAAGCACATGAACGCGGCCGTCATGATCAAATAAATCCGGATGATAGGCGAAAAATAACAGTGCTAGCACGATAAGCACGGCGGAAAAAAAGCTTCCATGGAAAAGAAGCGCCTTTGCAGCTGATGCATACGAAAAATCGGCAAAGCCACCAGAAAACTTGCTGGGAGCAGTAATGCTGCCCTTTCGATGTATAGCTGAAAGCTCGTAGAGCGGCTGCGTCTCGAGCTCGCCGTTTTCGTGGCCAGCTGCAAGGTTGCTATGCTCTGATTCTGGCCCCTGCTCACGGGCGTCTGATAACTCGCGCACTGGAAGTAAGCGAAATAGCAGCGCTAGAGCGCCATACCAAGCCGCGATCCACCATAGCGGTGGAGTCGCCCAAATCGTGCGAAATATATCTGCTGTTGCGAGCCAGTCCACGAGCCAAAATGTCCAGTCATTGGCGTAGACGCTCACCCATGCGAGCAGTTTGCCGCCTGTTGGCCAAGCCATGTGAATAAAAAGCGCGGCTCCGCCTAGCGGCATAATTATAAAGCTGATAAATGGCACGAGCAGCAAATTCGCCGGGAGCGACAGCAAATGGAATTGGTTGAAATAATAAATGGAAACCGGAAACGAGACGGCCTGTGCCACGACGCTGACAGCAATTAAATCGAGCAGCGCTTTGCCCCGTTTCCAGTGAGGCATGGCGCGCCTTACTGGAGGGACGCCAAGAATAAGACCTAGCGTTACGATAAACGAAAGCTGGAAGCTGACATTTTCCAGATAAAAAGGATTTAACGCCAGCATAATGACGGCTGCTGCCGCCAATATATGCAGGCCATCCTTTAGCTTGTGCATGCGCGCTGCCAGCAGGCCAAGCATGCTCATCACTCCGGCCCGTACAACCGAAGGCGAAGCGCCGCTGAGCAGCACATAGAAGGGCACGGCAAAAACGAGCGTCAGCAGCAGGCGCTCTCGCGTCATGCGGCAAAGCCGTAAAATCAGGCCAAGCGCGTAGAGGAATACCGCAACGTGCAGGCCCGATATGGCGAGTATATGCGTTAAGCCAAGACGAGCGAATTGCTGCATGAGGGAGGGATCAAGGTCATCCGTGATCCCGAGGACAAGACCTTGCATGTAGCCGGCCTGCATGCCCGGGTACATGCTCGAAAGCCGTGCGGCGAGCCAGGCGCGCACGGTGTCGACGCGGCCGAGCAGCGCGGCCGCGGTCCATGGCGGGCCAGGCGCGATGCCGATCACGCCCGTGCCCGTAGCTTGAAGCAGCCAGTGGATTTTCTGGCTGCTCAAGTAGCGGCGGTAGTCGAAGCCGCCGCGATTAGCCGGACCAGCGGGCTGCGCCAGCTGGCCCTTAACGTCAACGACGTCGCCGCGCCGCCAGGCAGCGGCGACCTCCTGCTGCGGTTGCTCCTCGAGCCGCAGCTGCACAAGCATCCGCTCGCCGCCGAGCTGGCGCGGCGAGCCAAAGCCCGCTACGCTGGCGGCTTCGACCGCCAGCTCAAAGCTTGCCCGGTCGCCGTCGATCTCGACGACCGACGCAATCGTCCCGGACGCTTCAACCGCTATCGCAGCGTCCGACCCATGCGCCTCTGCGGCGCGCAGCACGTCCAGCAGTCCCGTCACATTGCGGGCATCCGCCCACATTCGTTCCCCAGCTGCAAGGACGAAGCCGACTACACATACGGCAGCCAGCTTTCGCGTCAGCCGCCCCGACAAAACCAGCGCCAGGGCGGCTACCGCCACACCGCCCGACGCCAGCGCAGCTCCTGCGCCGCTCAACTTCGCGCCGCTTGCGCAGCCTGCCACAAAACATACCGCAAACCATAGCAGCGGTCTTCTATCCATTTACAATCACCTCTTCCATGAAATTCACAAAAAAAAAGCACCTCTTATCACATGCAGATCCGCATGCAATAAGAGGTGCTCCCTCACTAAATATATGAATTGCTATTAACGTGCAAAATCAAGAAATTACAGACATTCCCGCCTGCGGCGGCGGCTCATAGCCTTCCAGACAACGAAAAGCAATGCCTTTGTGCCACATCAGCGTCACAACCTTCTCGCTGTCTTTCGGGTAACCGCGGTGATAGACAACCTCTTTTATCCCGCTGTTCGCAAGCATATTCGCGCAAGTCCAGCAGGGCTGGTCTGTCACATATACCGTTGAGCCTTCACGGTCGGCTCGATCGGTAAACAGCAGCAAATTTTGCTCCGCATGGATCGTGCGAATGCAGCGCTGTTTTTTAACCATTTGCTCCTCGCCATTCTCCTGCTTAATTTCCCACTCTTCCGCAATCATGCAGCCCGCTTCCGAGCAATCCTGAACGCCCATTGGCGCTCCATTATATGCGGTGCCAAGCAGCTTCTTACCCTGCACCAAAACAGCTCCCACATGCCGCCTTGGGCAGCGTGAGCGCGTCGATACCATATAAGCGATGTCCATAAAATACGTATCCCAGTCTTTACGTTCGGCGTCTTGCCCTACTATTGCCATTGTTTCAGCTTCCTCCTTGATGCTCGTTCAAAATAATCGTCAGCCACAACTGCGTCAAAAATGCGCGATATATTCGTTTTTTCTTAAAATCCGGCTGCTGCCTGTTATTTTCTCACACTTAAGGATTGGCGACAATGCTGTCTTTCATGCCTTCCAGCAGCTTAGGACCAATTCCTTTCACTCGCTGCAAGTCATCGACCGATGTAAAACGCCCATTTTTCTCCCGATTTTCTACGATCGCTTTAGCTTTCGCCGGTCCGATTCCCTTCAGCCCATCGAGCTCCTGAACAGTTGCCCGGTTAATATCCAGCTTGCCCGAATCCGTCGATGACGCTGCACCATCACCTGTCTCATTCTGTGCCGCTTCAGCTGCACCGCTCCCTTTAATCGCACTAGATTCCGGCAAGTGGAGCCCCGAATTCCCAGTATTGTATCCAGTCAAATTTTCATTCACATTTCTATTTCCATTCCCACTGCTACTTCCAGCATCAGCTTCCCCTAATTCACCAGCATCAGCGTTTGCCCCGCCTTGCACCGTCTTCCCAGCACCATCCAACCGAGATGAGACAGCCCCTTCTACTGCTCCACCAGCAGTAGCTGGCATCTTCCTGATCCCGTTTTGCCCATCTCCACCGCTGTTCAAGGACGGTTTTCCACTACTGCCATTTGCCGCTGTATTCCCCTGCTGTCCTTCTCCATCCGCCTGCTTCCCTAAGCCGCTAGCCTTTCCAGCCTCGCTCTTCACCCCAGCAGAAACAGGTTCATTGCCTTGCTCTGGATCCAATGCTGCCTCTACCGCCGCATTTAGCGTCATCCAGCCGCTCGGAGCCTGCTCCTTCGGCATAAGCATAGCAGCTCCAAGCAGCCCGCAGGCGAGCAGCAAACAACCCGCCATAATCGTCCGCTTCGCATTTCGACTTTTCCCATATTGCTTCTCCTTCGCTCGTTGCCCCATCCTTAATCCACACCTTTCGCTATGAATGACCGCTCCAAAAAAGATGAAAATCGTTGACATAACTGCCAAGTTGTCAGGAATACGGTAGAAGAACAGGTAAACTGCGAATAGGCTTACTTCGCCTTAAAGCCTGTTCACTTCGGAAAATCAATTCAGATCAGAAAATGATTCAAATCTGGCCCCCACAAGGCCGCTTCCATTTCACAACCTCACAACGAAGGAGGTCATCGCATGAAAGTTGGATTTATTGGAACGGGAACGATGGGCAGTCTGCTCATTGAAGCATTAATCGCTTCGGGAGCGCTGGAATCCGATCAAATTTCCGTCAGCAATCGCACTTTCTCCAAAGCACAGGCGCTCGCTGACCGCTATGCCGGACTTCAAGCAGAAGCGAGCAATGCTCGCGCCGCATTTGGCAAGGATATTGTTTTTCTCTGCATTAAGCCGCATGAATTTAAGAAGGTCATCGACGACATAGCCTCTATCATAAGGCCTGAGCAACTGCTAGTTTCCATTACAAGCCCGGTGCTGCTCTCACATCTTGAGGAAGTTGTGCCATGCAAAGTAGCGAAAGTCATTCCCAGCATTACGAATCATGTATGGAGCGGCGCTTCCTTATGTATTTATGGCTCCCGCATCCAGAGCGAGGACAAGGAACGGCTCGAAGCGCTGCTCGCCTTTATTAGCGAGCCGCTGCAAATTGATGAATCCTATACGCGTGTCGTCTCCGACCTCTCCAGCTGCGGACCGGCGTTTATTTCTTGTCTGCTGGAGCAGTTCGTCGACGCAGCAGTTGAAGAGACGGGCATTGACCGCGAGGAAGCGCTCAAGGTGGCAAGTGCCATGCTGCTCGGGACAGGGCTGCTCTTGACCGAAGGGGGCCTTACCCCAGCTGATGTGCAGGCCCGGGTAGCCGTTCCCGGAGGCATTACAGCACAGGCGCTCAAATTGCTTCGTAATGAGACCGATGATGTTTTCAACCGGCTTATTCGCACAACTCATGCCAAATTCCATGACGATGTCGCCAAAGTTTCCGTCTCTTTCTACGGCGAAGAGGTGAACGGTCAATAGCTGTTCTTCAGCTAACTGACCGTTCACCTCTTCATGTGGCTAACGTTTAATTGGCAACGATGTTGACGATTTTACCTTTTACAGCTACAACCTTGCGGATGGTTTTACCTGCGATAAGCTCCTGCACCTTAGCCAGTTCCTTTGCAAGACGTTCCATTTCCGCTTCATTCGTGTCTGCCGCTATTGACAGGCGCTCAATGATTTTGCCATTAACTTGAACGACGATTTCAACCTCTTGGTCAACCGTCCAAGCCTCTTCCCATGTCGGCCAGGACTCGTAAGTAATCGTCCCTGTTCCGCCCAGCTTCTCCCACAGCTCTTCCGCAATATGCGGCGCAAGCGGGGACAGCATTTTCACAAAGTCAGCCATCGCTTCACGCGGCAGCACTTCGGTTTTGTAAGCTTCATTGACAAAAATCATCAATTGGCTGATCGCTGTGTTAAAACGCAGATGCTCAAAGTCATCGGTTACTTTTTTAATGGTGCGATGCCATGTACGCTTGAACGCTTCGGTCGTTTCACCTTCCGAAATTTTCGCACTCAAGCTGCCATCGTCACCGATGAACAAGCGCCATACACGGCTAAGGAAACGGAAGGCTCCTTCTACGCCGTTCGTGTTCCAAGGCTTCGTCGCTTCCAGCGGGCCCATGAACATTTCATACAAACGCAGCGTATCTCCGCCAAATTCCGATACAATTTCATCCGGGTTAATGACGTTGCCGCGGGATTTGGACATTTTCTCATTGTTCGTGCCCAAAATCATCCCTTGGTTCACGAGCTTATGGAAAGGCTCCTTCGTCTCAACTACGCCCAGATCATACAATACTTTATGCCAGAAGCGCGCATACAGCAAGTGAAGCACAGCATGCTCCGCTCCGCCAATATACAGGTCAACCGGCAGCCATTCGCGCTGTTTTTCCGGCGAACAAATTTCCTTGTCGTTTTTCGGATCGATAAAGCGCAGGTAGTACCAGCAGCTGCCCGCCCATTGCGGCATCGTATTCGTCTCGCGACGCGCCTTCATACCCGTTTCTGGATCAATCGTGTTGACCCATTCCGTAACATTCGCAAGCGGTGATTCCCCTGTACCCGAAGGCTTAATCGCATCAACATCCGGCAGCAGCAGCGGAAGCTGGTCCTCTGGTACTGGCTTCATTGTGCCATCCTCCAGATGAAGAATCGGAATCGGCTCGCCCCAATAACGCTGGCGGCTGAACAGCCAATCGCGCAGACGGTACGTCACTTTGCCATGGCCGCTGCCTTTTTCTTCAAGGAAGCTGATCATTTTCGCAATCGCTTCTTCATTATTAAGCCCGTTCAGCAAATCGGAATTTACGTGGGCACCGTCGCCAGTATAGGCTTCTTTGGAAATATCTCCGCCTTGCACGACCTCCACAATCGGCAATTCGAACTGTGTGGCAAATTCCCAGTCGCGCGTATCATGGCCTGGAACCGCCATAATCGCACCTGTACCGTAGCCTGCCAGTACATAATCGGCAATCCAGATTGGCGTTTTCTCGCCATTGACCGGGTTAATCGCATACGCACCCGTGAATACGCCGGATTTTTCCTTCGCCAGATCAGTACGCTCCAAATCGCTCTTGCGGGAAGCTGTCAGCTGGTAAGCCTCAATAGCCGCCTTTTGTTCCGCTGTCGTAATTTGGGCAACCAGCTCATGCTCAGGCGCAAGCACGCAATAAGTGGCGCCGAACAAAGTATCCGGACGCGTCGTAAACACGACAAGGTTCGCGTCATGGCCCTCAATAGCAAACGTCACTTCGGCGCCTGTAGACTTGCCGATCCAGTTGCGCTGCATATCCTTGATGCTTTCCGTCCAATCAAGCTCCTCCAGATCCTCCAGCAGGCGCTCCGCATATTCGGTAATTTTCAGTACCCATTGGCGCATTGGCTTGCGTACAACCGGATGATTTCCGCGTTCGCTTAGTCCGTCAATGACTTCTTCGTTGGCAAGCACAGTTCCCAGCGCTTCGCACCAGTTAACTGGAACTTCAGCAACATATGCAAGGCCTTTGTTGTACAGCTGGATGAAAATCCACTGCGTCCATTTATAATAATCCGGGTCAGTCGTACTAAACTCGCGATCCCAATCGTAGGAAAAGCCGAGCGATTTGATTTGACGGCGGAAGTTGTCGATATTTTTAAATGTAATTTCACGCGGATGCTGCCCTGTATCCAGTGCATGCTGCTCTGCAGGAAGGCCAAATGCATCCCAACCCATCGGGTGCAGGACGTTAAAGCCGCGCAGACGCTTGTAACGCGACACGATATCCGTTGCCGTATAACCTTCCGGATGACCGACGTGCAGGCCTGAACCGGATGGATAAGGGAACATATCGAGTGCATAAAATTTCGGTTTGCCCGCTTCTTCCTTCGTAGCGAACGTCTTGTTCTCATCCCAATATTTTTGCCATTTCGGCTCTACTATCAGCGGATTATAGCCTTGCGGTTGCTGATCTTGACTCATGAATGTTTCCTCCTTAAGCTTGGTAAAGCAAAATTTCAGCGGCTCCATGCAAAAAAGCTCCCGCCCCTAGCGTATGATCGCTAGGGACGAGAGCTGTCTCCCGTGGTACCACCCTAGTTAGCCCCCGGACATGCTTTGCCGAGTGCTCACTTGTTGCCTTTAACGCAGGCCTTACGGTACGCTTGCGCGCACAGCTCCAAGGTGAGATTCATATCGCTGCAGGTCCGGCTTGCACCATCCGCCGGCTCTCTAAGCCATGCCCCGCGATACTACTGTTCCTTATCAACGCCATATGTGACATTTTAAGAATTAGTTCCGATTATAATGAAGCTTTGACGCGATGTCAAGGGACAAGCCTCTAAGTTGCTCCCTTTTTATCCCAATACACTCACTTCTTGCATGCTTAGATGAACGATGCGTAAACGTCAGTCATTTTTTGCGAGGAACCGCCTTTCTCCTTGCGGGTGAAAAAGCCGCTCTCATTTATCCATGGCATTTGCCCCAAGGAGGGGTATAATAGGAGCAGCAAGCTTTTGCATCCCATTACTATTTTCGGAGGAATCGTTATGATGCGTTTTGTAAGCAACAACCATATAACAGACCCTGCGCTTAATTTGGCGCTAGAAGAATATATTTTACGGTCGCTGCCGCCGGAGGACGATTATTTACTGTTTTATATTAATGAGCCTTCCATTATTATTGGCAAAAACCAAAATACGCTGGAAGAAATCAACCTGCGCTACGTAGAGGAAAACAACATCCATGTCGTGCGCCGGCTGTCTGGCGGCGGAGCCGTATATCATGACGAAGGGAATTTGAATTTCAGCTTCATCATGAGCGACGACGGCCAATCCTTCCATAACTTCAAGAAATTTACCGAGCCGGTCGTGAAAGCACTAGCCGCGCTTGGCGTTCAGGCTGAGCTTACGGGCCGCAACGATATTCAAGTAGGCGAACGTAAAATTTCCGGCAACGCACAATTTTCAGGACGCGGCAGAATGTTCAGTCATGGCACCTTGCTGTTTGATTCCGAAATTGAAAATGTCGTATCGGCTTTGAAAGCGAATCCTGAAAAATACGTGTCGAAAGCGACAAAATCGATTCGCAGCCGCGTAGCCAACATTTCCGAGTTTCTGGCAGAGCCGATTACAATTGAGGAATTCCGCCAAAGCGTGCTTGCTTCCATTTTTGAAGGCAGTGAAGAAATCCCTTACTACGAGCTGTCCGAGGCGCAATGGGCGGATGTCCGCGAGCTGGCACAAACGCGCTATCGCAGCTGGGATTGGAATTATGGCCGATCTCCAGCATTCAATATGCGCCAGACGAAGCGGATCGAAGGAGCTGGAACGTTCGATGTACGTCTGCAAGTTGAGGAAGGTCTTATTGCAGATGCCGCCGTATATGGCGATTTCTTCGGTCGTGGCGAGAGCAGCGAATTTGCCAAGCAGCTCATCGGTCAGCGTTATGAAGCTGCTGCACTCGGCAAGCTGCTCGGCGAGATCGATTTAAGCTATTATTTCGGCAAAGTAACGAAGGAAGACTTAATGGGCTTGATTTTCGAATAAAAATAAACAGCGCCCCGGCCTTCTCTTATTAAGAGAGTCCGGGGCGCTGTTTCTGTCCCCTGATGTCCCCCGATAGAATGGAATCATCAATAGGTTCTTTGAATGCCTCTTTTGCCAACTGCCAGCTTCCGAAACCAGAAAACAATGCCATAGCCAAGAACAACAGCTGCGCTGTTCATGAGAATATCATCAATGTCGAAGCTGCCGCGCCTCGTAAGCATTTGCAGCACTTCCAGCAGCGTAATAAACAGCACAAACGACAGCAGCACCTTGCCCAGCCGCCAGCGAAAAACAATCGGAAGCGCCAAGCCAAAGGGTACAAATACGACAATATTACCGCCCATATTAATGATCCAATCGATAAAGGGCATATGATGAAAGTTCGTTACATAAAGCTTGATGGTTGAAAAAGGAATGACATTATATCGCAGCTCCGCACCGCTTCTCGCCTGCCGGCCAAAGCCAAAAAACATTGCATAAATGAGCCATATCGTATAAACGAAAATAAGAACGGCTGTCACTTTTTGAGTAAAGGAATCGAATTTTCCGCCTGCCTGCTTCAACGTAATCGCCCCTCCACTTCGCCCGGGTTAATGGGACGCCGGTAATTTTTTCGCCCGATACCAGTAGTTATATTGCAGCGTAAAGCCTAGCTTGTCATACAAGCGGTTAGCCGCATCATTGGCATGCGTAACGAGCAAATAGCTGTGCTCCGCCCCATTCTCCTTGCCCCACTGCAAAATATGCAGCAGAAGCTGCTCGCCAAATCCACGCCTGCGAAAAACTGGTGAGGTCACGACGGCATACAGACCGATATATCCTCGCTCCATCACGCCAATACCGCAAGCCGCGGGCACTCCCTCTACATAAAGCACAGCAAAGCCCGTCTGAAACGGCGGTGATGCGAACATTTTTTTAAGCGTCTCCCGCTCATCATCGGTATGCTTCGCCATCGACATATAGGCTTCCAGCCAAGCTTCACTTAAAAAAGTGTCTATGCGAACGTCCAGCCCGCCAGCCGGTTCTCGCATTTGAGCAAGGGGCGCCGTCTTGACATAGACAGGATCTATTTTGTCGTAGCCTCGCAGCGCGAGCGTCTCATCCAGCTCCGGCGGCTGGGAGAATGGCGTGATTTTATAGGCCGTATCCATTCCACGCGCCGTATAAAAAGCTTCTCCATAGGTGATTTTGTGCGAAAGCACTTCCCCGCTGCAGGCTGCTGGCACGATGGAGTTTGACCGTTTTGTATAGCCATTCGCCAGACGCAGCTGCCACCCCTCATACATCAGCACCTGAAGCGCAGGCCAAGCATTCATCGACAGCTCCTCCAGCTTGAGATGCAGCTGCTCCTCAGATGACGACTTTAATGCGGCGCTGTCCAAAAGCTGCTTTATCTGGCCCATATGATGCCGATCATGAGCGATAAAATCTGTCAAGTATCCCTGCAGCCGGAATGGATGCCCATCGCTGTCTATGTATTCAGCCGCATAATGCTGCTCCGGCAAAGCTTGGATGATCCCAACAATCGCTTCACGGTCTTGAATCGTCTGCCTGATCAGCTTCGCAATCGAAGTATAACGACCATACAGGCGGGCATTTTTATTAAATGCATCATAATCCAAATGCTTGAGCGTCAGCTCCTGCTGCCGGCTTAATCTCTCAATTGCCGTCGTAAGAAAATAACGATCCCAAAGCGCAATATGAGCGACGGCTTCGCGAACGGACCATTTTCCCGGAGCCAAGCTTAGCTCCCACACCGCTTCCTCTCGCTGCTCCAGCCCTTCCACAAACGTAATCCATTCTTGAAAATACTTGAGCAACTGCTGTTTTCCCTGCTCCTGCTCCTGCTCCTGCTCCATGAACCGTTCTCCCTCGCTTTGCTATCCAATATTTGAACTTTTTTCTACGATTCGTTTCATTAAAGCTTGTAAAATAAAATCTCGCAATTTGCATGCCCTGCAATCATTCCGCCCTCTTGTCGAAGCAAAACAGCCGCCCTGACGGCGGCAATGCCATTCCAATTACCATTAAAGCAATCTAAAGCGGGTTATTTGGTCGAACTGCTGCTCCGCCATTAAGATTGGACGCTGCTTAGGCCCAAACAGATCAAAATGCGGATAGTTGTCGCGGTAGTGAATATACCGGGGATCGAGCCCATAGGACGTGCACCATTCCGCCAGCTTGTCTATATTGGAGCAGCCTACCTTCGTTACCGTCTTCATGCCCGGAAAGCGCGGGTCCAGCCAATAATGCGTCAAAAAAGCGATTTCGCCGCTTTGCACCCGTTCCTTCCAAGCATTCATTTCGGTTCTGGATATGCCAAATGCCACCCGTCCATCTCCTTATTCCATTGGTAAAATATGCTTAACGCGGCCTACTTGCCCGTCCGTCAGCCGAACTTTAATGCCATGCGGATGCGTGCCGGAGTTCGTCAGCAAATCCTTGACGATGCCTCTCGTCAGCTTACCTGTACGCTGATCCTGCTTAAGCACAATGTCGACCTGCTGGCCCGGCTTGATTGCCGCGCGATTCGTTCCGTTCATACGTTAACCTTCCTTTTCAAAAAAGCGTAGTGACCAAAGTATGCACTTGATTAAGACAGCGCCGCGCCGTCAGAGGATGGCTACAGCCGTTTCACCTTGAAATATTTTATACTTTTCTTCAAAATAGCATAGCATATGTGCAGGAAAGATGCACATCATGGGTACAACCTGTTATACTTAACACCAAACGATGTTTTATGAAATGAGGAAATTGTCTAATGTCAACTGATTTTACTGCAATGGGCGTCATGCCGGAGCTGGCCTCGCGTCTCCATGAGAACGGAATTACCGAGCCAACCCCGGTTCAAAAGAAATCGATTCCCGTACTGCTTGCGGGACAAGACGTCATTGCCCAAGCTCAAACCGGAACAGGCAAAACGCTTGCCTTTGCCTTGCCTATATTGCAGCGCATTCAAGTGCACAAGGAACAGGTGCAGGCGCTTATATTGACTCCAACCCGTGAGCTCGCTATTCAAATTACGAGCGAGCTGACGAAGCTTGCTCCGACCGTTGGCGCTACGGTGCTAGCTGCTTACGGCGGGCAGGATGTTGTCGCACAAATTCGCAAGCTGAACAATGCTCCCCATATCGTTGTAGCAACACCTGGACGATTGCTTGACCATATTCGCCGGGAGACGATCAACCTGGGCAAGCTGAAAATGCTCGTGCTTGATGAGGCTGACCAAATGCTGCATATGGGCTTCCTGCCAGAGGTCGAGAACATTATCGCGCATATGCCTAGAGCTCGCCAGACGATGCTGTTTTCGGCTACGATGCCAGAAGCGATTAAACGCCTTGCTGCCAACTATATGAATACGCCGGTCGATATTCGTATTCAAAGCACTCATGTAACGCTGGACAACATTAAGCAATTCGTCATTGAAACGACAGATCGCGGACGTGAACGTGCCGTTATGCAGCTGATTGAGCAGCATAACCCTTATTTGGCCGTTATTTTCTGCCGGACGAAGGTGCGGGCCAAAAAACTGAATGCTGCCCTGCAGGATAAGGGCATTCCTTCGGACGAGCTGCACGGCGATTTGACGCAAGCGAAGCGCGAGCAAGTTATGAAGCGTTTCCGCGATGCCAAGCTGCAAATTCTCGTCGCAACGGATGTCGCTGCACGCGGGCTTGATGTAGAAGGCGTCACCCATGTATACAACTATGATGTGCCGCAGGATTCAGAAATTTATATTCACCGTATCGGCCGTACAGGTCGTGCAGGACAGCGCGGTACAGCGGTAACTCTCTCTTCGCCGCATGATCGCGGCGCTGTTGCTCATATTGAGCGCAGCATTGATGCTTCGCTGCAGCGCTTTACGATTGATGAAGAAGGCCAATTAACAGCTGACAGCACGAAACGCTCAGCAGCTCCAGCCAAAGCATATGGCCGCGGAGATTCGTCCTCGTCAGAGCGCGGCGGCAGAGCACGTGGCGGACGCGATTCGGGACGATCCGGCCAGCAAACTCGCCGAGGCGGCGAATCCTCCGGTGGACGCGGACGCCAGCAAGCTGGCGGCAGAGGCCGTGGGCAGCAGGCTGAACGGTCAACAGCTCCAAGCAAGTCCGGCGGCGGCAGCCCATGGGAAGCAGCAAGCGGCGGCGATACTGGAAGCAAGCGTGGCGGCAATGGAGGGCGTAGCTTCGGTGGCGGCGAGCGCAGTGAACGTCCTGCTGGTCCTCGCAGCTTCGGCGGCGGTGAGCGCAGTGAACGTCCTGCCGGTCCTCGCAGCTTCGGCGGCGGTGAGCGCAGTGAACGTCCTGCCGGTCCTCGCAGCTTTGGCGGCGGTGAGCGCAGCGAACGTTCCTCCTCAGGTGCACCACGCAGCTCTGGCGGACGCAGTTCTGGTGGACGCAGCTCTGGTTCTGGCAGCGGCGGTCGCAACTCAGGCGGTTCCAGCCGTGGATCCAGCCCTTCCCGTGGCGGCGGAGCTGGAAACAGTCGCGGTCGCAAAAGATAAATTTACCTTTCAAGCAGCTTTCCGTCGATTCCTAACGGCGAAGGCTGCTTTTTTCATCCTTCCCAGGCATTCGCCTCAGTAACATCCATCATAAACCGCCGGAGTTAGCGGCCTTACTAGCGCCCAATTATAAATGACCCATGACAGGAGTCCATTCCAAACAGGGCGAAAAACATACAATACTGTATACCGAGCGGCAGGGAAAAGACCATTTAAATGAAGCAGCACCCTAAGCCGGAAATTAACTGTACAGGAGGAATTAGCATGTCTGGTGTACATGGAGGCTTCACATCGACGGGTGCCATCCTGGTCCTGTTTATTCTTCTGGTCATCATAACTAAAGGATTTTTGTACTAATACTAACCCAACACCGTAAAAAAACCGCCAGGATTCGTGCTCCCGGCGGTTTTTTCTGCGATTTACTGCTCCTGCTATGCAAGGAGCAAAGCTCACTTTTTATTTTCACCCTTACGCCTGATCAGCCGCAAGCTCCGCTTAATACTCTCGGTTCCTGCAAAGCTCAACGTTCCTGCCAAAATAGCGTTATGAAGCAGCTTAAGCCCCACATTGTATGTCAGCATGCCGATTACGATTTCAATTAGGATGAAACGCCTAATATCTGCTGAAGTAATGACGTATACTTTAAAGGTTTGGACGCGCAAGCAGCAATCACCTCAGGAATGGTATTTATTAACCTACCCTATGATGCCGACAGATTGTCTCATTCATCATGCTTGGAAAGCTGCCACTGTTATGCTTATGTTGAACCTTTACATGCTATTTTGTATGGCACGTCATTATTGCAAATCTGTCCGTCGATAAGTGCGAAGCAGCTCCAGCTCGCCTTCTGTCAGCTCGCGGTAGCTTCCCTCTTCCAGCTCAGTGTCAAGCGCCAGAGGGCCCATGGCCACTCGTTTTAAATGAACAACCTGTTTGCCTACTGCCTCAAACATCCGCTTCACCTGATGGAATTTCCCTTCCATAATCGTTAGCGTAATCATCGACATAACGCCAGCATCCGTCTGTTCCTGACTCCGTACATTCAAACGGGCAGGCATCGTCACATACCCATCATCCAGCTCAACGCCCGCAGCGAACTGATCCTGATCGGCACGGCCTACATTGCCTCGCACGACTGCCTCATACGTTTTGGGTACATGCTTGCGCGGCGACAGCAGCTCGTGGGCTAGCTGTCCGTCATTGGTCAACAGCAGCAGGCCAACTGTATCCTTGTCCAGACGTCCGACCGGAAAAGGCTGGATCGCTTGATCTTCATTTTCGAGCAAATCGATGACCGTCTCGTCTTTGCGATCCTCCGTGGCCGATACGACTCCTGCTGGCTTGTTCATCATAAAATAAGCAAATTCCCGGTAATTGACCTGCCGTCCTTCAAACCTGACCTCATGCATTTCGGGATTAATGATCATGCCGCTATCCTTGACTACAGCTCCGTCAACAGTAATGAGCCCCTGCTTCACGAATTTTTTAATTTCACTTCTCGTGCCGTTGCCCGTATGGGCCAACAGCTTGTCCAGCCTTATTTTTGCTGCCAAAACGATCTCTCCTTCAAATATCTGCTTCCCTCTTTATGCAACAAACCCCCAAAGGCGCTCGCTTGTGCGCCACTGGAGGTTTGTTATTAGCTTTGCGTACCTTTCTTCGCCCGCAAAACCGCCGCTTCAACGTCTAGAGCAAGCTGCTGGAGCCCAAACAAATCCTCCTGCTCCCACATTTCATTAAATTTCATCTGAAATTGGGCTGCCTCCCGGACACGGTGGTAAAAATAAAGATCCTGTATCGTGCTGAGCACTTTGCTGACAACATTCGAGCTTTCCTCGAAGCCGCGCTGCGCATCCAAAATTTCATGGCGAATGCTCGACATCTCCTCATCTAGGGATGAGGCTGCCTCCGCCGCCTTTTTGAGACGCAGACGCACGTCCTCAGGCAGGCTTTCCTTATATTTATAGTTCAGCGAGTGCTCGATCGTCGCCCAGAAATTCATCGCCAGTGTGCGAATCTGAATTTCTGCCAATACTTTTTTCTGACCGAGCGCCGTTTGGACAGGATATTCCACGATCATATGATAGCTGCGATAACCGCTATCCTTGTAATTCGTAATATAATCCTTCTCATTCACAAGCCTTAAATCTTTGCGCGAACGAATTAATCCGGCAACCCGGTGAATATCATCGACGAACTGGCACATAATGCGAATGCCCGCAATATCCTCAATCCCTTGCTCCAGCTGGTCCGCTGGCACATGCAGCCGCCTTGCCTTCTCCAAAACGCTCGAAACCTTCTTCACTCGGCCTGTGACAAATTCAATTGGCGAATAGGATTCCCGCCTTTTCAGCTCTACGCGCAGCGTTTTAAATTTAACTTTGAGTTCTTCAACTGTTTGCTCGTATGGCTGTAAAAATAGATTCCAGTCTCGTCCATCCATCAGGGCCGCCTCCTCATCTTATCTATGGTCTGCGCCGATAGCCTCCGTTATGCTGCGGTAGCCATCTTTGCGCAAGCGCTCTTTCAAGCCGCTGGTCAGTTCACGCAGCAAGCCTGGGCCCTTATAGATTAAGGCCGTATATACTTCAACCAACGAGGCCCCAGCGCGGATTTTATCGTATGCATCAGCGGCAGTGAAAATGCCTCCCGAGCCAATGATCGGCAGCTTGCCCTCCGTCTGACGGTAAACTGCACGAATAACCTCCGTCGATCGCTCGCGCACTGGCACGCCACTGAGGCCGCCCATTTCCCCAGCGTTCGAATGAGTAAGTCCAGTGCGTGACACGGTCGTATTCGTCGCAATAATGCCGGAAACGCCGCTGTCCTTAATGGTTGCTACCGTCAGCTTAAGCTGCTCATCCGTCATATCCGGAGCTATTTTGACTAGCACTGGCTTCGCGCTTTTACCTGATTTCGACGCCTGCTGCCTGATTTCCTCCAAAACGGTATCAAGGAGCAGTCTCAGCTCATCCCCATGCTGCAGCGCACGCAAGTCCGGCGTATTAGGCGAGCTAATGTTGACGACAAAAAAATCTCCCTGCCCATACAGCGCCTGAATGCATAAGCGATAATCCTCATGCGCAAGCTCATTGGGCGTTACTTTGTTTTTTCCAATATTGACAGCGAGCGGGATGCGGTGTATTTTGCGCTTATTCAGCCGCTCTGCCATCGCATCAACGCCATCATTATTGAAGCCCATCCGGTTAATCAGCGCTTCATCTGGCGGAAGACGGAATAGTCTCGGCTGCTCATTGCCTGGCTGGCTTTTCGGCGTTACCGTTCCTACTTCCATAAAGCCAAAGCCTATGCTGGAAAATCCGTCTGCCGCCTTCGCGTTCTTATCCAGCCCTGCCGCAAGCCCGATCGGATGCGGAAAATGAATGCCGAATAAATCCACGGCAAGCTCCGGCGTCTCATTTACCCCGTACATCGCATGCATGATGCTCGTCATGCCAGGTACGCGCCCAGCAGCATGCAAACCATCGATAACCAAATGGTGGGCTTTCTCTGGATCCATTCGAAAAAATATCGGCTTACCCAATGAAGAATAAAGCAATTACACTCACTCCGATCTACAATAAATGTCCTACCCAATAGTGTAGCGTTTTTGCCCAGAAAAGAAAAGGGCAATACTGCTCCTTTGTTATTGCGGCTCTTTCCGAAAACGATTACAATATGACTATATTCCTTACTTATTAGAAAGAGGTTGATTGCCATGAGTTCACCCAAACGCAAACCACCCACAGTGAAAGCAAAAGCGCCAGAGGAAGTTAATAAGAAAGCACTCGTCTGGATAGGTGCTGCTGTTGGAGTTGTCATTGTCGCCGTCACCGTCTTGTTGTTGGTTAGCGGTTAATCAGCCCAGCCAGTGATACACTTTACCGGGATTCGTCTCGTCCTGACTCGGATTCAGCTTGAAGCGCTCCTTGGATTCCGAAATTTCGGACGGCAGAGTCCCGTTTTTAATTTTTACGACCGTCCCCATCGGTACCAGATCAAACAGCTCCTCTACATCCTGCTTCCCCATCCGAATGCATCCAAGCGATTCGTCCTGACCGAGGCTATCCGGCTCATCCGTGCCATGGATGGCATAAAGCGTACTGGAAAGCGTCATCCCCCGGCTGCCGAACTGGCCATTATCGCGCCCATTTGGATTTTTCACTTTCTCGCTAATATAAAAGCTGCCTTCTGGCGTTTTATCCCCGCCAAGCCCCACCTTAAAGCTGCGGACGATAATGTCGCCACTTACAACCGCAAGCCTGTGCGTTGACTTATCAACGACGATTTCGAGCGGCTTGCGCCAGGTTTCATCCACTCCGCCGGCTAGTTGATCCGAATTGCTTTGCAAAAACTTCGATTGACGTTGACTTGAATCAGTCTGCGGCTTTTCACCCTCATCTTTTTGCTGCTGCGCAGGCGGTTTCGTCCCTGACTGATCCGTTTTCATTGCAGCAACTAGCGGCTTAAACATCTCCTTCATGCCAGATGCGTCACCAGCCAAAACATTGTTGGGATAGGGCTTAATGAGATCATCAAGCTTTTCCGGCCACTTCTCGTTCATCCGCTTGTACTGATAGATGGCGCTGGCAAGCGTCCAACGAACCTCCTGTTGCTCGCTCCAAGCCATGAACTTCGTTTTCACCGTAGAAGCATCAGCCGGCTTGCAGCTGCATACTCCGCCATCAAGCATCTTAACTTCCATCGGTACATAATCGGACTGCTGCTCCACCGACATCAGCAGCTTGCGATTGCCTGTCCATTTACGCCAGCCTTCCTGCTCTTCCAGCTTGACTACAACCGCTTCAGACGGCCGCTTGGACCAGGACAGCAGCTCTTCCCAAGCGCTTCCAATTGGATTGCGCTCACCCTTGTCCGTCAACACAACGCCGAAGGTTGGATCAATGGGTGCATCGATAATAGCATTCGCTTCTGCCGCAGCGAGATCAGCCAGCTGGCTTGCGTTTGAAGGCATAACCATTAGCAGTAGCACAAGCGAAATCGCTCCCATAATCGCGCGGCGAATCGTCCGTTTTTTACGCTGCTGGCGATTCCATTCCTCCAGCATTTCCTGCGGGCTTTCGGCCAGCGGATGCGGCTTGCGCTCAAACGCCTCGTAAATTTCTCCTGCTTGAATGAAGCAATAATTCGCTTTCGCCGTTTTATCCAGCTGTAAATATTGCTTGCCCAGCAAATACCACGCCATTTTATTGTCAGGATGATTTCTAACATATTGCTTTAGATAGAGGTTATCCTCTAATTGCTCCATCATTAACCCCCCTCAAAGTCCAATAACACTATATCGGCAACATTTACCTTTTTTTTGACTCAAGCGTAAACGGCTTTGCCATCCTTCGGTGGCAAAAGCTCGTTTCGCGTAGAAATAGAAGTCTTAGGATACGCGGCAGCTTTATCCTTTCTTCTATTTCAAGCGTAAACGGCTTTGCCATCCTTCGGTGGCAAAAGCTCGTTTCACGTAGAAATAGAAGTATTAGGATACGCGGCAGCCTTATCCTTCCTTCTATTTCAAGTGCAAACGGCTTTGCCGACCTTCTATTTAAAGCCCTCTTCGCACACAAAAAAACTCCCCAACTACGCAGTGCAACTTCTGCATAGTTGGGGAGTTTAAGTTTAAGCTGGGTTTAGTTGAAAGGCGCGTCCGCAATTTTAATCGAATCCGTCGGGCAGCCGTCTACTGCATCTTGCATATCGTCATAAAGATCTTCCGAGATTGCAACACAGCCTTTATTGCCGTCGTTGCCGAAAATCACCTCTGCCAGACCTTCATCATCGTAATCATAAATGTCAGGAGCCGTTGCGCCGCATGCGCCGCATGCAATACAAGTATCCTTTTCTACCCAAGTGTACTTAGCCATTCAAAATACCTCCCATAAAGTGACGGAATAATGCCGCTATATAGCTTGTCTTCCGTTAATGACATCATAATAATAAAGCTTCATTCATCAATATATACCATCATTCAGCCTTTGGCAACCTGACACTGCGATTAAAAATCTTCCTTTTGCAGCGAAGTGCCCCGCAACCGCTTATTGCGAATAAGTGCGGAAGGATCATCGCTGAGCATCCCCGCCGTTAGCACCGCATCCTCGCCAAACTTGTCCCGCAGCAAGTCCATCGCCTTTGTCAGCGCTTCCTTACGCGGCTGCTCCTCATAATTGAACAAATCCAGCTGGACCGCTGTATCCACCTCAGGCGACAAATTTTGCAGCGTAACTCCCAGCAGCCTCACCGGCTCTCCCTCCGGCCAATGCTTGTCGAACAAGCGGCACGCTTCCTGAAAAATATCTTCCATCGCATGCGTTGGCGAGCGAAACGTATTCGAACGGGTGATGGTCGTCATATCCGGCCTGCGAACCGTAATTTGCACCGTAAGCGCCATCAGTTTTTGCCGTCTGAGCCGCCGTGCTGTCTGATCCGATAAATTAAGCAGAACACGGTGAATATCTTCCCTTGCGATAAAATCCTTCGGCAGCGTCGTCGTATGGCCGATCGACTTGTTCACTTCCCGCTCTCCATTCACAGGAGAGTGGTCAATGCCATTCGCTGCCCCTTTCATCCACGCTCCAACGACGCCAAACTGCTTAATGAGCAGCCGTTCATCCGTCTGGGCAAGCTGTCCAATTGTGCGAATATTGAGCCGAGCCAGCTTGTCTGCCGTCTTTTTCCCAATGCCGAATAGATCGCCGCACGGCTTGTCCCATAGCAGCTCGGGCACATCCCGCAGCCGCAGCACCGTCATCCCATTTGGTTTTTTCATATCCGAGGCCATCTTCGCCAGCAGCTTATTCGGGGCTATGCCAATGGAGCTGGGCAGCTGCCATTCCGTACGGATACGCTCCTGCAAAACGCTGGCAATTTCCAGCGGCGTTCCGAATATTTTTGATCCGGTTATGTCCATATAACATTCATCTATAGAAACAGCTTCCACCAAATCTGTATAGCTTCTGGCAAGCGTCATGAAACCTCGTGAATATTTGCGGTATAAATGGAAGTCCGGCTGAATAAGGATGAGTTCAGGACAACGTCTAAGCCCCTCCCGCACCGTCATGCCCGTCTTGACCCCAAGCTTTCTGGCAGTGTATGAGCAGGTGACGATAATGCCCTTGCGCAGCTCCACGCTGCCAGCAACGGCTGTTGGTTTATTTTTATATTTATCCGGCTCCTCCGCCTCATGGACAGAGCAGTAGAAGGCATTCATATCCAGATGCAAAATGACGCGGCCCTTCGCCGGATAATGCTCATTCGTATTCGTCATTGTAAGGTTCCACCACCTGCGAGGAGATCCGCCTGAACGCAATGTCTCCACCGTTGTTTATTTGTACTTATCAGCATACCGCTGCCGCTGTAGCAAGTCAATTGAACAGCTGAGAACCGCAAAAGTCACAAGCGTAAACGGCTTTTCGCCGTCCTCTGGCGGCAAGGCTACCGTTTCGAGAGTGAAACTTATACATTCTTATATTTAAAAAAAGTAAGGGCTGCTCTCTACATTCCAGTCAACTAGTGTTATAATAATTCATTATAATTGTAAAGGCTATCAGTGAAGAAGGAGGCCTTCTGGCCATGACAATGAATTTAACTATTTTTGACACGACGCTGCGTGATGGTACGCAAGGAGAAGGCATAAGCCTATCAGCGGAGGACAAGCTGAAGATCGCTTTGAAGCTTGATGCACTAGGTGTTCATTATATTGAGGGCGGCAACCCGGGAAGCAATAGCAAAGATATTGAGTTTTTTGAGCGCATTAAAGCCTATAATTTACAAGCGAAGATTACGGCATTCGGCAGCACTAGACGCAAGTTCAGTCTGGCTCACCAAGATGCTAATTTGCTCAGAATTAAAGAATCCGGCGTTCCTGCAGCAACGCTTGTCGGAAAGTCATGGGATTTTCACGTACACACCGCTCTGCAAACGACACTCGAAGAAAACATAGCCATGGTCTACGACTCGCTTGCTTTCCTCAAGCATAACGGGATTGAAGCGATGTTTGATGCGGAGCATTTCTTCGATGGCTACAAGCATAACCCGGAATACGCACTGGCGGTGCTGCGCAAGGCACAGGAAGCAGGAACGGATTGGCTCGTGCTTTGTGATACGAATGGCGGCACGCTGCCGGGCGAAATTCACGAAATCGTGTCGCGCGTTCGCGCCGAGCTGAATGCTCCTATCGGCATTCATACGCACAACGACTGTGAGCTGGCGGTTGCCAACTCGCTTGCTGCCGTGCAAGCCGGAGCCCGTCAAATCCAAGGAACGATCAATGGATATGGCGAACGCTGCGGCAATGCCAATCTTTGTTCGATTATTCCAAATTTGCAGCTTAAAATGGGATATAACTGTTTGCCGGATGACAAGCTGAGCTTGCTAACAGGAACCGCACGTTTTGTCAGTGAGATTGCCAACGTTCATATGCCTGTCGGCCAGCCTTATGTCGGCAATGCAGCTTTCGCCCATAAAGGCGGCATCCACGTCTCGGCGATTATGAAGGATTCCAAAACCTATGAGCATATCGCGCCAGAACTCGTTGGCAACAAACAGCGCATTCTCGTCTCCGAGCTGGCAGGCCAAAGCAACATCATCTCCAAGGCCCAGGAGCTTGGCCTCGATGTGAACGCCAACAACGACAAAACAAAGCAAATTATGGAGCGGATTAAAGACTTGGAGCATCAAGGCTATCAATTTGAAGGTGCTGATGCATCGCTTGAGCTGCTGCTTAGAGAAGCTTTTGGCGAGGTCGAAGAAATTTTCACGGTCGAATCCTTTAAAATGCTGGTGGAAAACTCGCAAGGCGCGCTCCGCACGGAGGCGATCGTCAAGCTGAACGTTGGCGGTGAGCAGGTTTATACCGCTGCTGAGGGCAACGGCCCTGTTAACGCGCTCGATAACGCCCTAAGAAAAGCGCTCGTACAGTTTTATCCAAAAATCAAGCAGATTCATTTGTCCGACTACAAAGTTCGCGTAATCGACGAGAAAGACGCTACAGCCGCTAAAGTGCGCGTGCTTGTAGAGTCTACCAGCATCGACAACACGTGGAGCACCGTAGGTGTTTCCAACAATGTAATCGAAGCAAGCTGGGAAGCGTTGGTTGACGGCATTCGCTACGCCCTGCTCAACATGGGCAAACCCGATGCTATTGATGCCCCTGTAACCGAGCAGCATGGATTAGTAAACCATTAAATCAGCGCATAATAGGCAACTGTAACGATAATAAAGGGCATTCCTCAAGCCATAAGTAACAACTGGCTGGAAGGAATGCCCTTTTTCGTGCAGTAATAAACGGTCTGAATGCTCGGAATGCTATTTTTCAGGCAGCTTCGCTTAAGGCATTTCTTATGCGCCTACTTCAGCGCGAACCGCCGTTTGCCGAGCTTTCAGCCGGAAAAACACGCCCATACTGGCAATCGTCAAAAAGCTGCCAATCAACTGCGCGGTGCCTAAATATTCATTAAGCAGAAAATAAGCTAATATCATTGCTAACACCGGCTCGCCGATAATCGCCATTGAAACGTTCGTAGCCCCAATATGCTTCAACAGCATATTAAACACCAAATGTCCGAATATAGTCGGAATAATCGCCAGCAAGACGAAATACATCCATTCCTGCGCAGCATACCCCGTCAAAGCAATTTGATTGACGAGATTGTAAATGAACATGACTATTCCTGCAATCAAAAATACGATCAAGCTATACAGATTTGAAGGCAGCCTGCCGCTGATCTTTTGCCCAGCTATCATATACACAGCAACCGCCATCGTTCCAAGCAAGGACAATAAATCGCCGAATAATGCCTCACGCGACACCCCGATATCGCCCCATGCGATAATGATGGAACCTAGTACCGCTACAGCCATACAAAGGCTGCCCGCTATCGCCTGACGCTCTTTAAATAGAAGAAACGAGCCTAGCATCACAAAGATGGGCTGCAGCGTAATAAATACCATGGAGCTTGCAACAGACGTAAATTTCAGCGATTCCATCCAAAGCAAAAAATGCAGGCCGAGAAAAAAGCCGGCACAACTTAAAATCATCCACTCCTTGCGGGTTAAACGAATCGTCCGAAACGCCTTCCACGGTATAAGCGGCAGCATAATAACGACGGTAATGAACAGCCGGTACATACCTGCCACCGAGGAAGGAGCACTCGAAAACTTAATAATAATCGACGATATCGCTACAGCCAAAACAGCAATAAGCAGCCATACATAAGGGTGGAGCCATAATTTCTTCTGTTCAGTATTCACGATCTTGCAGGCTCCCTTAATTGCTTATGAATATTTTTCAATGAGACGATCCCACTCCGATAGCGGAATGACGCCATTGATTCTTTCCCGAATTACACCTTTGGAATCAATTAGAAATGTCGTTGGAAAAGTATTCACTTTATACTCCTTCGTGACATCTCCCTCGCGATCCATTAGGATGGTAAATGTGAATTCATGATCCAGGGCGAATTGCCTTGCTGCGCGCTCTTTATCAAACTTGGTAGAATTCACGCCATACATTGCGATTTTATCCCCATACTTCTCATGAAGCTCCTGCAAATCCGGCGCCTCCAGCTCACAGGGACCACACCATGACGCCCAAAAATTCACAAAGCTAAGCTTGCCCTGCTCTCCCCCGACTTTGTACATCTGCTCATCCAGCGCCTGAAGCTCGAATTGCTGAGCAGCATATCCCGCTTTCGGCTTAAAATCCCCGGAAGCAGAAATAATTGCGCTGTCTTTCTCCATATATTGCGAAATAGCCAAGCCAGCCAGCACAAAAGCGACTATAAACCATGCGGACGCCTTCTTCATTTTCCAAAATCCTCCTGCCAATTTCATGCTTTTACCTGCTTCCATCGTAACACGGCCGACAAGATAAGCTCAACAAAAACGCCTCTTCCTTCATTAAACCGTCAAATCTGCCGTGTTTTCCCCTTTTATTTTGGGTTAAAATAAATCAAATCATACCTATACGATATACGATATAGGATTGACGGGAGGGCATTTGCGTGAAGTCGCAACTACTACATATAACAACTCAGGCTTATGATCGGCTCATTGCCTCATGCCTTGAAGCACTTCCTAGGGAAGCCTGCGGCATTTTGACAGGTGAACAAGACATCGGCAAAATAATCGACGTGGCTGCTATTTCCAACGTCCATCCGTCCCCTTCGGCCGCCTTTGCTTTCGCTCCAGACGATTGGGTAAAGGCTTATTACCGCATGCAAAAAAGCCGGCAATCGCTGCTCGGCTTCTTCCACTCTCATCCAACTTCACCCCCTCATCCTTCAACTGCGGATGAGCTGGGCATCCATACGGATGATTTATTGTTGTCTTATTGGATTATTTCTTTGCAGCAGCCTTTGCAGCCTGAAATACAGGCTTATTGCTACATGAACGGATGCTTCCAGCCAGCGCAATGGGCTATCGCTGACTGAGATAAGCATACAGGTCGCCGAGCGTATTTATATTCCGCTCAAAAATACGCCGCAAATACGACTGCCACAATTCTGCCGTCATTAAAGAATCCTCCAGCGCGTGATGCCGCTGTGTAATCGTAATGCCGCTGTCTTCCAGCAAATCATCCAGCGCATAGCTATCACGCTTCGGCTCCAGCCACTTGGCAACCATCATCGTATCCAATACGCGATGGTTTAAGTTCACTTTCGACGTTCGCCATAACGCAGCGTTGAGAAATTGCTTATCATGCCCGGAAGCATGGGCAACGAGCGGCCGCTTGCCGACAAACTCCATGAAATCATGCAGCACCTGCATCAAATCGGGGGCATCCTCTACCATTTCATTCGTAATGCCTGTCAGCTCCACAATAGCCCGGGGAATACGGCGCTTCGGATTAACGAGGCTGTAGAACGTCTCCGACGAATAAATTTCGCTCCCACGCATTAATACGGCGCCAAAGGAAATAATTTCATCGCCATTTGACGGGTAAAATCCCGTTGTCTCCAAGTCAAACACGATAAATTCCATTTCCCTAAGCAGCATGTCAAGCGGGGATTGCTTGCGCTGCTCTTTGTTGACAGAGCGAATAAAAGCCATTTGCTGGGCATTTTGCGATCCCAGCATAGAGGCTATGGCCGGCGTAAAGCCGCCCATTTTATATAAGCTCCACATCCGTCCCACGCCTTTAGGTTCCTTCATAGTCTCCATCCACCGCCTTACACAAGCCTTCCCATCGTGGTTTTATACACTTTGCGCTGCAGCTTCTTTCCGAACCGCAAGCTTTTCTTTAATTCATCTTTCATCTCTTTAGTAAGCTTGCGAGAAGCCACTTTGCCATTGTTGCCATACCAGCCATTTTCCGAGCTTTCAATCGATAACAGCCGGAGCCTGAGAAAAAAGAGAAAAGCCTGCTCACATTGCTTGGCTTCCTGCTCCGAGAGCTCCTTTTCTTCCAATAGCCTCCGCATGCGATCCATCGTAGAAGACTCGCGAATGCCTCGCTGGATCGACAACAGCCGAATGGCATTCACCATCGGAATGTAGGCGCCATATTTAATATCCAGACTGCCTGCATCCTCTCCATACTGCTCCTTCAGCAAATGGCCGAATACGCCGAGCAGCATTTTGTGGCGCATCGTATTTTCAAGCATGCGTCTAATAATAATCGGCGTGGCCAGCATGTCGGTGAAAAAAATATCCTTGAATCGCCGCATAAGCAGCTGACTTCCAAAAATGCAGCGTCCATCCGCTATGATTAGCAAATAACGGACCGCCTCCCAGCTTGGCTCCTTAAACCACGAGTTAATTTGCTCCTCCCATGCTGACAGCGATTTGCACCACTGGGGATTACTGCTAAGCACTTCTCCCTCGCATGGAGGATATCCCGCCGTTTGAAGATAACTGACAATGAGTGCGGACAATTCATAAAAATAGCGCTGCACATCCGACTCATCATCAGCCGCATACTCATAAACAATGCCGCTGTCCTGATCGCTGGACAAGGTTTGCTCTTCCCTGCCTCCGCTGCCGAATAATAAATAGGCGTAAGGCACGGGAGGAGAACCCTTCCCCATCCGTGCCATTTCCGCTTCTGCGAGTGCAATTGCCCGGCTGATCACCGTATCATGCATCTCATTCAATTGTTCATTAAACTGTTCGACAGGGCTTGCAAGGAGAGCTTCCTTCATCCGATCATGTACCTGATCCCGCAAGCTGCGCAGCGTGCCGGCCTCTTCGGCCAAGCTTATCTGCTCCAGCAGCTTTACATGTACAGGGTCCGTCATCCGAGTCTCTCCCCTTTGAATCGCCCTTATATTATTAACCTTGCAGGTTTTGACCTGCTTTTTTCATTTGCTCAGGATAACCATAAGCGCCATGCTCACTGAGGTCAAGACCTACAATTTCTTGCTCTTCTGTTACACGGAAGCCCATTACCAGCTTCATAATGCCAAGTACCAGGAACGATGCTGCCAGAACAAATGCGCCACATACAACAACACTCTCGAATTGAACCCATAATTGTTTCCAGCTGCCTGTATCAAGCAAGCCGCCTTGGCCTACGCCCACTTTGTCAGCCAATGCTTGTGTTGCAAAAATACCGTTAGCCAGCGTACCCCAAATACCAGCTGCACCGTGAACCGACATTGCATAAATCGGATCGTCGATTTTCATTTTTTCGAAAAACTTCGCGCTGTAGAATACAAGCACACCTGCTACTAGACCAATTACGACAGCTGCCCATGGATCAACGAATGCACAGGAAGCTGTGATTGCAACCAGACCCGCAAGAGTACCGTTAAGGGTAGTTGTAATATCTGCTTTGCCTGTTACAGCCCACGAAATCAGCAGCGAGGAAACAGCACCTGCACCTGCTCCAAGCATCGTTGTAAAAGCAACATAACCGAAGAAGCCGTCACCAATGCTCACCGTGCTGCCTGCGTTAAAGCCGAACCAGCCGACCCACAGAAGCAAAACCGATAGTGCTGTATACACTTGGTTATGTCCCGCAATTTCATTTGCAGAGCCATCTTTGTTGAACTTTCCAATACGAGGTTTAAGTAGAATGGTTGCTGCCAAAGCTGCCAATGCGCCGGATAAATGCACGACCGTCGAACCGGCAAAGTCTTGTGCACCATCTGCTGCAAGCCAGCCGCCGCCCCAGATCCAGTGAGCAACTACCGGATAGATCGCAGCAATGTAGATAACGGTGAAAATAAGGTATGAGGACAATTTAGCACGTTCCGCAAAGCCGCCCCATGCGATGGAAAGCGATACTGCTGCGAAAGCTAGTTGGAACAGGAAGAAAATAGTTGTTGGAAGCTCATCATTTACACTTGAAATAGCTGGATTAAAGAAGAAATCGCCCCAGCCGATAAAGCTGCTTGATCCGCCATCGGCATTAGCCGTTCCGAACGCAATACCATAACCGATCGCCCAATAAACCAAACCTGCTAGACCAGCTGTGAAAATCGTTTTGCCTGCAACATGGCCGGCATTTTTCATTCTGGTCGAACCTGTTTCCAAAAGAATAAATCCGCCTTGCATGAGCAAAACTAACACGAATGCTACCATGACCCATAAGGAGTCGATACCCATATTCAATGTTGCATTGGATGGGTCATTCGCAAAAGCCATTGCCGGGAATACTAAGCACATTGCCCCTAGTGTGAATAACATCTTTCTAATCATTACGACCACTCCCCATACGTTATGTTTCCTAACATTTCAGGAAAGACTTAATGTCATTATAGTCAGTAGAGTCGCATTTGACAATACGTTTTATTCTATTTTCGAAAAAAATCTAACATTCGACCTTAAGAAAGCGGTTAATGTTAAGTTTTTTCACAGTACTTGCCTGGTCATGGCAGCTTTTAGCGTGATGGGGTTTAATCTTTGTACTTTTCATCTTCTATATAGGAAGCAGCTTCCTAGGCATAATTGCCCTTAGCTTACCTATCTATGTAACACGTTTGACTGTATGGTTACTTTACGATTATCATTAAACATAGACATATATAGATAGAGGAAAGAAGGTGAACGGATTGGAATCTGCTGAACGTTATAAAATTGGAGAACTCGCCAAACTGGCCAACATCAGTCCGCGAACAATTGACTATTATACTTCAATGGGACTTATTGAACCGGCGGAACGCTCTTCGACGAACTACCGTTTGTATAATTCTGAAACATTGATCCGCTTGAAACGTATTGAACAAATGAAGCAAAGCAAGCACACACTTGAAGAAATTAAACAATCGCTAGCAGCATGGGACAGCATAACTGCTGAAGAGCAGGTATCGCGCAAGCTGACCGATCTACAGCTTCGTCTAAGCGAGCTGGAACGAGAGGTTAAAGACTTGGAGCCAGTGATCAAGCAAATGAAGCCTCGCCAAGCCAACAGGCTCTACACTCGTATCATGCCGCAAACGGCAGCTTGTATAGAAGCGCTTATGCTGCTGCTAAACAAGGGGAATTTTATGTAGAGATATACAATAAAAGCTTCGCCCCTTGATCGGAAAGTCAAATTTATCATTTGGAGGAATGACGTTATGTTTTTTCACAAAATGGACATCCTCATCCTGATCGCTTTCGCTTTATCGATTTGGGCGCAGTTTCGGGTTAAAGGAACGTTCAAAACTTGGTCTACCGTTCGCTCCATGAGCGGACTAACCGGCTATCAGGCCGCACGCAAAATGCTGGATGCCCATGGGCTGCAGCATGTACAAATTGAACCCGTACGGGGCACGCTAAGCGATCATTATGATCCTATATCACGCAAAGTACGACTTTCAGAGCATGTTTATTATGAAAACTCCATATCCGCTTTGTCCGTTGCCTGCCATGAAGTTGGCCATGCGATTCAGCATCAGGCGAAATATCCAATGCTGGTGCTGCGCCATCGCATTTTTCCGGTCGTTAACATTGCATCGGGCATCGCCCCATTCATGCTGATCGCCGGATTTTTATTTCAACAGGCTAATCTGATTGGTCTTGGCATCATCTTCTTCTCCGTAGCAGTAGCCTTTCAGGTCATTACACTGCCCGTTGAATTTAATGCAAGCAATCGAGCGCGCCACATTATGATTGCCGAAGGCTTTATTACGAACGAGGAAGAACGCGGAGTTGCCAAAGTTCTGAACGCGGCCGCCCTAACTTACGTAGCAGCCGCGCTTATCTCCCTGCTGGAGCTCTTAAAATATATTATGATCTTCACATCATCGAACCGGGAATAACTTGCTTTCAGAGCAATACACGATCAACACAGATGAGTGGGCCAGCCAAAGCATTAGGCTGGCCCACTTTCCTTTTACACAAAAAGAACCGCTGCAACGACCAGAATAAAACTGGTACTTGCAGCGGTTCTTTTTCATTCTGCATATAGCGGTTCTTACTTTAATTCCTCTTGCTTCATCTCATCGAAGTAATGCAGCAGAAAGCCATGGAACACCTTCGCAACGAGCGACAGCTTCTCATTAGAACGATGAATGATGCCGATATTGCGAGTCACATGCGGCTGCTCCACCCGCACTTTAGCTGGCTGTAAAATGCCTGTATGATGAAGCGCCATTGCGGGCAGCAGACTGACACCCATACCAGCGGCGACAAGCCCGCGGATCGTCTCCGTCTCCTCGCCCTCGAAGCCGATTTTCGGTGTAAATCCGGCCTCCTGGCACGCTTCCCATACGATGGGCCTCAATGAATAACCCTCGCTGAACAATACAAACGTCTCATCCTTGAGTTGGCTCAATCGAATCGAGCTCTCCCCAGCGAGAGCATGTGCTGGCGGCAATATCGCATAAAGCTCCTCTGTCAGCAGCACCTGCCCGCATACATGCTCATGCTCATCCGGAAAAGGAGAAATGAAAGCAAGATCAATCTCACCCTTTACCATATCTCGTATAAGCGACGGATACATCCCCTGCCGAAAGCGAAACTTCACATTCGGATGATGCTTGCGAAAAGCAGCTACAACCTGCGGAATTAAGGATACACCGAGGCTATGCGGAAAGCCAAGCCGAATTTCCCCTTTTTCCGGGTCAAGAAATTCATGTATTTCAACCACAGCCCGGTCCAAATCAGCCAATATGACCTCAGCCCGCTTCAAAAACAAATGACCTACAGGCGTCAATTGCAAATTTCTGCCCTTTTGTAAAAAAAGCTTTACGCCAAGCTCTTCCTCCAATTGATGAATTTGACGGCTCACAGCAGACTGAGCAACATGCAATTCTTCCGCCGCCTGTGTCACATGCTCTTTTCTCGCTACTTTGACGAAATAATAAAGCTGACGAAGTTCCATGATCTCTCCTTATCTTATCCAAACATTATCTCCGGACGATCCGCTGCCTGCGAACCATTGCCCGATCGAATAAACCATACATGAGGAAGCCGGCAAGGCCGCCACCAACATGCGCCCATAAATCTATTGTCGGCAAAATAATGGAATAAATGATACCTGCTCCCAAAATCATATATACGGTTTTGCGCGAGCCATCATCCAGCCAAGCTTTACGGAACAGCGACAAGTATAGATACGCCCCGTAAACGCCATAAATCGCACCGGATGCTCCCACTGACAAATGGACAAACTCCCCATTGCCACCTTCTGTCATAACCGTAATAACCGCACTGAACAAATTGCCGAGCAGCCCGCAAAGCAAATAAAAAACACCATACTTCACAGAGCGCAGCAGACGCTCCAAGGGCGGCGCAAACACAAGCAGGGCAAACATATTAAAAAGCAGGTGCTGAAAGCCTCCATGCATAAAGACGGACGTTAAATAGCGCCATGGCTCCAACAGCCCGTATGGATCTCCATGAAAAGTTAAAAAGGCGCCCCAGCGGTACAAGTTTTCTCCGTTAGTCGTTCCGCCATTTAAAGCAACAAATATAAAATAGAGCGTATTTAACGCGATTATCGCAGAAGTCACCGGATAAGATCTTAAATAAACGCGAAAGCTTTCGTATCTTAAAAAAATCATTAGGAATTCCCCCGCTCTAAAATTGGACAATATTGCCGAACTCCGATTATAATAAATGGGTATTGACCATTTAACTTTGAGGAGGACGTTATTCATGTCTCAAGAACGTGCTGGAGCTGCCGCATTTAAAGGCAATCCACTTACACTAGTCGGACCAGAATTGAAAGCTGGCGATAAAGCTCCTGATTTTCAAGTGAACAAAACACTCGTTGATAGCGTATCCTTGAAAGATTATGCTGGTAAAATCAAATTAATCAGCGTTGTTCCTTCTATTGATACAGGCGTATGCGACGCTCAAACTCGCCGCTTCAATGAAGCTGCTGCTACACTTGGCGACAACGTTGCTGTACTTACAATCAGCGCAGACCTGCCATTCGCCCAAGCTCGCTGGTGCGGTGCTGCAGGCATTGATAAAGTCGAGCTGCTGTCAGACTACAAACTAAAAAGCTTTGGCGAAGCCTATGGCGTTTACATTAAAGAATTCGGCCTGGATATGCGCTCGATCTTCGTAATCGATGCCAATGATACGATTCAATATGTGGAGTACCTGGCAGAAATGACAGAGCACCCTAACTACGAAGCAGCGATTAACGCAACTAAAGCGCTCGTATAATCCAGTATACAATCTTTTATCTGCACAAACAAAGCGAGTGAAGGGAAACCTTCCTCGCTTTTTGTACGTTTTATGAGTTTCCGGTCGTCTTAAAAGCAGAGAGCTTCTTGTCCAGCGTTCGATAAAGCTCAAGAATAACCCGGTAGTTCGAGCCAAGGTCGCCAAATGAGCCTCTGGAAGCCGAATAAATATCAACGGCTGCATTTACCGGATTCACGCTAATGACCGACACCGTAATGTCCATCGTTCGGCCGAAAGCCGTGCGCTTCTCCAGCACAATCTCTCCAACCGATTGCACTTCATGCAGCACCTTGTAGCCCTGCATTTTCTTCAGCGTAGATACGACTTCTTCCCAAGCCTTTTCCTTGGACAACTTGTAAAAATGGGATTTGAGCATCGGGTCTTTGGCTTTATCGCCTGTTTGTTCATGACTGCGCAGCAGCCCGATTACGGTCCGCTTCAACAAAAACGATCTCCCCCTCCAGCATCTTTGTATGTAATATCTATATTAACATGTTTTGTTACACAAAAAAAGAACCCTGAGCGTGTTAGCGCAGCAGAGTCTCTTGAGTGTAGATAAAAACCCGCCTATGCCGTCCGACTTACATGTTTCTGAACCTCGCTTTCGCAAGGTGGGTGTCCGCAGAAACGAATTTGAAGTCCCCTTTAGAGGGCATGTCAGCATCGTAACAATTTAGGTCTCCCGAGAAACAGCCATTGGTTCAAAACAACGTAAAGCCGAAACGAACATCGCAGGATGTATTGTTATTATAAACGTTACCTTTACAATTGTAAATGTCTAAACGCTTATTTATTGGACGAGCTCGAATCACCGTCTGTAAGCTCTGCGAATTCGACCTCTTGAGCCTCCTGAGCTAGTCTTGCCTTTTCCGCCTGCTCCTGAAGCTTCTGGTAAATCATGTAGAAATTCCAGAACGACAGATAAGCGATAATGCTGCCCATAAAAAACGGAATCAAAAAGGTGAAGCGCGTGCTGATGTAGATGACCGCACCACTCATTACCGCAGAGGAGAACGAGCGTATTGGACGGCCAATCGTAATCAGAATGGCATTTTTCAACAATTGAAACGTTTTCATGTGATAATGGACAAGCATCGAGAAGAAGTTGAACAAGGAAATCACCAGCAGAAGCAGCAAAGCAATAAAGATATAAGAAATTAGGCTATACTGGTCGCGATACACAATAAAATCGACAATCATAATGGCAAACAGAATAGCGTAGAAAAACCCGCCGATCATACTTTGAAGATAATTTTCCTTATATCCTCTAAAGTAAGTTTTGAATAGCGGGACATCCGTTTCACCCATCACCCATTTGCGAGCTACTGCAAACATCGCAGCTGTAGCTGGAAATAAGGTGAAAGGAGCAACAATCGCCATGAAAATCAATGTTGTTTTAACATGGTCCAGATATGCCGCCTCATCAAGTGCTGCAGCATTCCCTGGAAATACGCCCACAAACGCCAATAATACGAAAGGAATTGAACATATTAGCCATAATACATTGATTACCGATAATCGCATAATCCATTCGGAGATGCGGTAAAAACCTCCCATTAAACCCCTTGGCTCCATGTGATCTGCCCCCACTATTCCGTCTTGTTCCTTACTATTTTGGTTGTGACATGCACCAAAGCATATTATTCAATCAAGCAGGCTGGCTTAATCAAATGAACAATAAAAAAGGGAAAGTCAGGACGCCCGTAAGGCATCACGGACTTCCCCGGTTTCTTAAGCTTGGTTATTCGGGCTTATTTCTTCATCCTGTATAAGAACAGGAAGAAATGACCCTAGTTGTTGTTATTGTTAAAGCCTTCGGACGATGGTTTTGGACGACGGTTCTCGCTAGTGCGAGGTCTGCTGCTGCCGCCATCACGGTTACGGTCATAGCTGCTGCTGCGCGAGCTGGAGCTCGAACCGCTGCCGCTTCCGCCGCCACGTCTGTCATCACGGCCACGATAGCCGCCACCGCCACTGGAGCTGCGGCCACTGCCGCCGCCAAAGGACGAGGAACCAGAATAACGACGACCATTCGAACGAATGTCCGGCTTGCGTTTTTTCGCGCGAAGCGGCTCTTCCGGTGTCAATTCAATATTGACTTCCTTCTTCTCGCCTGTCAGCAATTTCACGGCTGCTGCAAGCAAGTTAACGGAATCATATTGCTCAAGCAACTGAATGGCAATTGCTTTGTATTCCGTGAACTCTTCTTCTTGAACAACTTCGAGCAAACGCTCAGCTGTCAAGCGCTGTTTGCCTTCAATCGCTTCTGCGATGCTAGGCAAAGGTTTTTTGTTGATTTTTTGACGTGTAACTTTCTCGATGAAATGCAGGTGATCAAGTTCACGAGGCGTTACGAACGACCATGCCGTACCTTCTTTGCCTGCGCGGCCAGTACGGCCGATACGGTGAACATAGCTCTCCGGATCTTGCGGAAGGTCAAAGTTGATAACATGCGTTACGCCCGATACGTCGAGGCCACGAGCAGCTACATCCGTTGCAACCAGCACATCGATGCTGCCGTCGCGGAATTTGCGCATTACGCTGTCGCGTTGGTTTTGGGACAAGTCGCCGTGAAGGCCGTCTGCCGTGTAACCGCGTTTTTGCAAAGCTTCGCTAAGCTCATCAACACGGCGCTTCGTACGGCCGAAGATGATCGCAAGCTCTGGGGACTCCATATCAAGCAAACGGCTAAGAGCTTCAAACTTCTGACGCTCATGAACCTCAATATACGCTTGATCGATAAGCGGTGCCGTTACTTGCTTAGGAATAACCGACACATGCTCAGGGTTTTTCAGAAATTGCTGTGCAAGCTTCTGAATGTTCGGCGGCATTGTAGCCGAGAACAACATGGTGTGACGCTCGTCCGGTACTTGCTTCAGGATCGACTGAATGTCTTCCATGAAGCCCATATCCAGCATTTCATCCGCTTCATCAAGAATGACCGTCTGTACATCTTCAAGACGGATCGTCTTACGGTTGATGTGGTCAAGCAAACGTCCTGGCGTACCAATAATAATTTGCGGCTTCTTCTTCAAAGCGCGAATTTGGCGTCCAATTTCTTGTCCGCCGTAAATTGGCAATGAGCGTAAACCTTTGTATCGAGTCAACTTCCCGATTTCATCAGCTACCTGAATAGCGAGTTCACGGGTAGGCGTCATAATTAAGGCGACAATGCGCTCCTCGCTTGTCGGAATTTTATTAATGAGCGGAATTCCGAATGCCGCTGTTTTTCCTGTTCCTGTTTGTGCCTGACCAATTAGATCTTGACCAGCCATTGCAATTGGAATAGCTTTGGACTGGATCGGAGTTGACTCCTCAAACCCCAGCTCCGTGATTGCTTGCAACACTTTAGGTTCCAAGCCAAATTCAGCAAATGTTTTCAAACTTTCTCATACTCCTTTTATCTGCAGCCTACTTGAAAAATATCCAAGCTATTATAGCATACAATCGTACACGTTTACCAGCGAAGCTTAAAAACAGATCAAAAGACGCACGCGTAAGCGTTTGCTTTATTTTATATTCCCTGCCCGCTGCGCGCATGGCAGTTAACCCTGTTTTTTTAAAGTTGATCCTGCTATAATGTGGTTATCCCGCTGTTTTAACGTTTTCATGCCATATGTTTTGCCCTGAACCTATGATGAAAGGGTGATGCCAGGTGGATATCGAAACCGTAACACTGTCACAAATTGTAGAGAAGCTAGCACCAGAGCTCAGTCCTTTTCTTACGGATCGGGAACTCTCGATCAATATCGTATTGAGGGACGGACTGGCTGTACTTGAACCGGCGGATGCAATGGAGATTGTTCAGCACAGCATTTGCGAGCACCAAAGAGAAGCCTTACTGCAATGACAAGGGGATATACCGATTGATAGTAAACCTGCTGACGCATGCGTCAGCAGGTTTTTTGCATGCTTTTCCCACCGGGAATTCCCGCCCAAAAATGGTGCTTTAAGCAACATTTCTCTGTGTAAAATTACGCTTTTTGAAAAAAATAAGTGTCACGCAGCCTAATTCTGCTTTATAATTTGGTAAGAAGAGCTAGCGGGGAGAGAAGGAAATGGACATCATCTTTTCAACTGTCATGCTGTTATACAGCTTATTGACGGGAAGCGGAGAGGATCATGCAGCCGCCCGGGAGCTCGCAGCCTCCGTACTAAACGCTTCACTCGGAACAACGATCGTGCAGGCGAGCCCCTCTGATGGAGAAGGCCAGGGGACGTCTGAGGCGGGCGCTAAGCATGATCCACAGAAAGATGCTCCCATTGTGAAGGGCATCTACGTGACGGCTCACAGTGCAGGTGGAGCGCGTATGGATAGCTTGCTGAAGCTCATGGATGATACGAAGCTGAACAGCATGGTCATTGATGTAAAAGACGACAACGGCTATATCACCTATCCAACCGAGACGCCGGAGCTGCTTGAGCTGGGAACTACACAGAAGTACATTCGCGATATTGGCGACTTGATGAAGAAATTGAAGCAGCATGAGGTTTACCCCATTGCCAGAATTGTCGTCTTTAAGGACACTGTGCTGGCACGCCAGCATCCGGAGCTGTCCTTCCGCCATTCCGACGGAACGATTTGGAAAAACGGCCGCGGCGAAAGCTTTGTTAATCCTTATATGAAAGAAGTATGGAGTTATAATGTAGCCGTTGCCAAGGAAGCAGCCAAGCTGGGCTTTAAGGAAATCCAGTTTGATTATGTCCGTTTTCCTGAAGGCTTTGATAAGAAAGCCGATTCGCTGAAGTATGAGAAAACCGAGCAGAGCCGGGTCGATGCCGTCGCAGGATTCGTGAAATATGCCCGCGAGCAGCTTGAGCCGCTTGGCGTGCGGGTATCGGTCGATATTTTCGGCTACGCCGCATCAGTGCCTGCCGCCGAAGGAATTGGGCAGGACTTTGTGAAAATTTCCAATGATGTGCACGTCATATCCCCTATGGTTTATCCGAGCCATTACAGCACAGGCTGGTTTAAGCAGAAGGTTCCGGATAAAAACCCCTATGAAACCATTGTAGGCGCTATGAAGGACACCCATGCCAAGCTTGACCCGATTGGCGACGCCAAGCCGATTATTCGTCCTTGGATTCAGGATTTTACAGCCAGCTGGCTGGGACAGGGCAATTATATGAAATATGGCAAGAAAGAAGTCGAGGCACAGATTAAGGCGCTCGCCGACACCGATATTCATGAATTTCTTTTATGGAATGCAGGCAATAAATATTCAGAGGGCGTTAATTACGAATAACCATTCAAGTAAGGCTAGCTGCTATTACTTACGCTTCTCGCCACAAGGTGAAACGGCTGTCTCCATCCTTTGGCTGCGCGGCGCGTTTCATTCCGAGAAATATAGAGAAAGGATAGCGTTAGGATATCTTTTCCTTTATTTCAAACAAATAACCTCCGGTACGCTGCCTTAAAGCGTTGCCGGAGGTTATTTGTTTGTTTAGCCAGAAGGTATTATTGCGACAGGCGCAGCGCGAGCTCATACAACTCCAAGTTGAATGGCTTCTTCGTGTTGACAACCGTGTCAATATCCGTAGAAAGGAACTCTCCGCGCACGATACCGCAAGCTTTGCCCGATTCGCCAGCCATCAGCTGATGTACAGCATAATCGCCGAGACGGCTTGCCAGAATACGGTCAACAGCAGTCGGCGTTCCGCCGCGTTGAATATGTCCAAGCACGGTTACTCGCGGCTCAAGTCCGCAACCACGTGTAATTTCGCTGGACACATCATGTCCATTGCCTGCTCCTTCAGCAACAACAATGATACTGTGACGCTTGCCTTTGGCAAAATTGGCTTCCATCCGCTGCGAAACTTCCGTTAAGTTGAACGGCACCTCCGGCACAAGAATCGTCTCGGCGCCGCTTGCAAGTCCCGCATAAAGCGCGATATCTCCGCAGTGACGACCCATAACCTCAACGACAGACGAACGCTCATGGGAAGACATCGTGTCGCGGATTTTGTTAATAGCATCCACCACGATGCCAACCGCTGTATCGAAACCGATTGTATAATCCGTGAAAGGAATATCGTTATCGATCGTTCCTGGCAATGCCATCGTCTTAATTCCAAGCTTGCTCAGCTTGTTAGCACCTTGATAGGAGCCGTCGCCGCCGATAACAACCAAACCGTCGATGCCACGCCCACGCAAAACTTCAGCGCCTTTCTCCTGGCCTTCAGCTGTCATAAACTCTTTGCAGCGCGCCGTCTGCAAAATGGTGCCCCCGCGCTGAATAATATCGCCTACGCTGCGAAGATCCATTTGACGCAAATCGTCATTCAGAAGACCCTGATAACCGCGTTGTACACCGTATACTTCCAGCCCGTTATACAAAGCGCTCCGCACTACAGCGCGAACGGCTGCATTCATCCCTTGGGAGTCACCGCCACTGGTTAATACTGCGATTGATTTTACTGAAGACATAGTCATTCCTCCAAAATGATGTAATATATTGCTAAGCCTGCTGCTTCCTGATCCACACGCTGTTAATCAGGAAAAACAGGCGGGTAAGCGGACTGTTCTTCATCAGCTTGCGCGTTACGCTGCGCACTTCTTTCTGCGCACGCACCTTCGGATCGGATAAATAAAGGGCGAGCAGCCCTTCAATGATAAGGCGATGAAACCGGGAAGCCGGCAAATGCCGCACATCCTCCCTTGCCCACTCCACTATCGTACCGATCCGTTCCGCCATCAAATGGAAGCTGTCGTAATAATTGCAGAAATTCAAATCTCCGCCGGCCTGATCCTCCGCCTGATCGATCAAATAATCAAGCATAATATGCAGGCCGCATACGTGCGGGAAATAAATTTCTTTAATCGCAGCCGCATCCTGCTTCGACAGACCATCACCGCTGGCTGCTAAAAAAAGCATAAACATGCCGAGCGTCGATCCGCTGGCCGCTGCGAATTCATTCCATTGCAAGTGCGGGTAGCGCTGTGCATGCTTCTCCCACCAAGCGAGCAGCTTCGGCTCGCGCAAGTCATTGCGAATGTGCTTGTACACCTGCAAATCGCCATATAGGCTGACCAGCTCGGTTACGTCACGCTGAACGCTGGCATAGGAAGGAAGCAGCGCTGTATGGTGCTGGCACACGGCAACGAGGTGGTGCAAATATCCGCCGTCGTCCCGCTCCTTCCGGTGGGCATAATAATCCCGGAGCGGCGCTGCCGGATTAACCGCATCAAGCATGGACTGATGCAATAGGCGGAAATCATCCGCATCAAGAGAGGTGCTGCGATCGCATAAATTGTCCAGGTAGTCGCTAATCGTTTGCAGCGCAACAATAAGCGGTATAAGAATATGCCGCTGTTCCAAGTTGGCCGCTGCATACACGGCCCCACCCTGACAATGGAATTTCTTGCTCGCTATGCTGCTCAGCGCTTGCGTCCTCAGCTCCCTGTCGGGAATTTGCTCTGCCATAGCCCGCAGCTTCCCCAGCTGCTCTTCAACTTCTGGCAGCACATATTTATATACGCGATGCATAAGTTTTAAAGGCCCTCGGGGCGCACGGCTGCCTGAAAATGTCGTCAATCTCACGATGCACCTCCTCCTCTTAAAAAAATGCTGAATAACCGCCGGCTACCAGCCCATTATTACACGATGAATGAAACCTCCACTCATAAATGTACCATTTCAATAAACAATAATCCAGCAGTTCATGCTATAATGGTTTACAATCTATTAATAATTAGCTATAACACCTGTATAATCAAGGTTTTTTACAGTTATGGAGTGAATACAGCAATGACACAACTTGGCCTAGAAAAGGCGAAGCTTAACACATCCCGAGAAACGCTGCGTCTTCGCGCCTTCAGCTTTTCTGCCTATTCAACACAGGCGCTGCTCGTCTCCTACCTGCCTTTATACTTTCTGGCGCGAGGCTATTCCGAGCATCAAATCGGCATTATCTATGCAACTGGGCCCTTCATATCCGTCTTCGCCAATTTACTGCTAGGCTGGGCAAGTGACCGATTTCAGACGATAAAAAAATTATTTATATTTTTATTATTCGGGCAGCTGGTCATGATATCGCTGCTGTTCCCGATTCAAGATTTTACGATGATCTGTCTAGTGATGACGATCTTTTATTTTTTTCAGACACCTATTAATCCATTGAATGACAGTATGATTTTATTATCCAGTCAATATACAGCTGTTCCTTATGCACTCATTCGCATTTTCGGCTCGCTCGGGTTTGCGATATCCGCCTACTTGTTCGGCATTATATTGAAGCAGATGGGCTCCAATTGGACGCTGCCGCTCGCAGTCTGTACGATTACGATAACGCTGGCGCTATCCTTCCTGCTGCGAGATTATCGCGGGAGTGCCCGCAAAGTCGATTTTAGCGGTTTTTTCAAGCTGCTGGGCAAAAGGGAGGTCGTTTCCTTTTTCGTCCTTATTTTGATCGTATCGGTCGCGCATCGTATGTACGAAGGTTTTTTGGCTGTAACGCTGCATCAAATGGGAGCTAGCGATTCCCTTGTCGGCCTCGCCTGGACCCTTTCCGCCTGCAGCGAAATTCCCGTCCTGTTTCTGCTTGGAAAGTACGGCCATAAATTCAAGGAGCTGCCGCTGCTGTTTATCGCATGTGTATTGTATGCTCTGCGAATGTGGCTGATTGGACATTTGAGCAGCCCTTATCTCGTCGTGGCGACACAGCTCATGCACAGCATTACATTCGGCATCTACTTCTCAACTGCCTTGCGTTATATTTCACAGCTCATACCCGATGAATTTCGCGCTTCCGGCCAAGCGGTATACGCCGTTGTATGGACGGGCCTTGCCGGTCTGCTCAGCGGTACCGTTGGCGGCTATGTATATGAAAGCTTCGGACGCACAGCCTTCTTTAATTTAGGTACTACCCTTGCTTTAATAGCAGCAGCAGGTTTCATTTACAAACATTATACGAGGCGCAGCGCATGAACGAGTGCCGCATGAAAGCCTCTAGCTCATGAACGAATTCAAAAAAACAGCTTGGGCTCCACATGATGATGTGGCTCCCGAAGCTGTTTTTTTGCTCTAGCCTGCTGACTATGTAGACGTTAGTCCTCAAGCTCAAAGTTTGTGTAAACGTCCTGTACATCGTCATTATCGTCGAAGGAGTCCATCATTTTGGACAGCTTGTCCGCATTTTCGCCTTCTACAGCAACCATGTTTTGCGGCAGCCAGCGTACTCCAGCGCTTACAAACGTATAGCCTTCCGCTTCAAGTGCACCTTTCACCTGCTCGAACTCATGCGGATGCGTCAAAATCTCGAAGCTGTCTTCGTTTACGACCAGATCCTCTGCTCCAGCTTCCAGCGTCACCATCATCATCGAGTCTTCATCAATTTCTAAATCCTCACGGTCCACGACAAGCAAGCCTTTATGATCGAACATATAGGATACGCAGCCGCTTTCTCCCATATTGCCGCCTCGCTTATTAAAAGCCGAGCGCACATCAGCCGCAGTACGATTGCGATTGTCCGTCAAACAACGAACCATAATCGCGACGCCGCCTGGGCCGTAGCCTTCATACATAATTTCTTCATAATCGACCGCGTCGCCGCCCGTCGCCTTCTTGATTGCCCGTTCAACGTTGTCATTGGGCATTTGCTCCGCACGTGCATTGGCAATGGCTGTCTTCAGGCCAAAATTCGCCTCAGGATTCGCTCCGCCCTTACGTGCCTGCACATAAATTTCACGCGACAGCTTTACAAACTTATTATTTTTAGCCTGATCGGCCTTCCCTTTGCGATCCTTAAACAATTTAAACTTCATGCCACTCGCTCCTCCGACAAAGATTCCACCTAACAGTGTAACATTTCAGGCCTAATCCGGTCAAAGTCTAAAATGCGAAAAGCGCATGGCAAAATAACGTCCCTGTACTTCCTATCATTAAGAAATATAGCCTTTCTCCCTCCAATATTCCATCGCAAAATCTTCGCCACAAAAAGGTTTCGTTCCATCCAGCATATCTTGGTTGTAACGTGTAATCAGTTTTCGGCCTTTTTCAAAAAATTTGACCGCATCCAGCAGTTTAGCTCCGCCTTCGTAATTAACCATCGTATAATCGTCATCATCTTCATCTTCTGAATACTGAACGGAAACACATTCAGAGCCGTCCATATGCTTCTGTATACGGTATGAGCAATATTCGACCTTTGCCTCGCCCTGTTCATCGGTATAGTCTCTGGCCATACGCACCAAAGCCAATCGCGGGGAATCCTTGTAAAGTTCTCCCTCTTGCCGAAATGAGAAATATATATCGCCGATCCATAGCCCGCTGCGCTCTTCATCATAATAATCGTTATAGGGCTCAACAAGCGGGAGAGTCAATATCTCGCGTATATGCTGCGGATCAATGAGATGACGGGCATATTCATAGGTCGATACAGCTTGCAGCAAATAAACCCAATTTTGCTGGCATAGCTGCTGGATCGCGGCCGGTGAATCATCATCGATAACCGTCCAATCTACAATCTCGTCCGTTACTTTGCGATATTTGCCCGATAACTGCCATTGCATAGGGTGTGAATGAGCTGCAGAGCCTGATTGCGCAGCAACTGGTTCTATTTTCAGCAAAGCCCCGTACTCCTCGCCATCCTGAAAATAAACGCTTCGAAAATGTCCCGAATCCGCTTCATTGCCATACGCAGTTGCACGAAAAAACTGATCGCCCAGCCAAAACTCATAGCTTGAGCTAGCAGCTTCAGGCTCTCCGAGGAAGCAAAGAGAATCCGCAGTTACCTGCTGCATATAAAGCGGCCGGAGCTGTGTATCTGCGAATAAAAAAGGAATTTGCGGTTGTTCACGAATCGGCTTGATTCGATCTTCATATAGGATAGGCTTGTCTTCTTCCAAAAGACGCAGCATTTCCTCTCGCCAGACGAACGGCTCTTCATCCTCATCTATAATAATTTCCGGAACAAAAAGCTCGGTCATGTCGAAGCCCTGCCATACACCGAAGTCGTCCCAATCTACTATGTATCGTTCAAAGGCCGATGTCCCCTGAATGCGTACTCTATATTGATCGCTCGTCATCATCAGCTCCGCCTGCATATGGCCCTCAACGATGAGATCGCCGTGATTATAATCACCCCAAAACATTTTTTCCACCTGCAAATCGCCAGCAATATGGATCTCCTGTCCACCAACAACCATATGGCTGGCGCGCATATCGCCAAGAACGATCAGTCCGGTAGCCCCGTCTGTATTTGTATTGCCAATATAGCGATCCACAATCAAATTTCCTTCAACGAGAATGAGCATAGCATTAAGGTCGAGCAGAAGCTCGCTAAGCCGCAAATCCCCTTTATAATACCAAACGTCCTCTGCTTCAAATTCGCCATCCTTTTGTTCATTGCGCAAGTAATACCAGCTCTCGCGAGGCAATTTCAGCTTAATTTCACTAAAGCTAAGCCTCTGAAACACGGCACCGGCTTCCATCATTATTCTCCTCCTTTAAAAATAGTTGAAAAACGCGGTTCTTTTTGCTCTATTTTGCTGCAAGGCCATTTAAAAAGAGCCTTTTCCTGCTATTATTTTTACGTATTTCCCGCGCCATGGTTCTCCTTTTTCCCCCTTTTCCACTCTTTTCAACCTATTATTCGGCACCATCCGCTGCCCATTGTCATAATGGCTTTTTAAAATGGCTTGTTAAAATGCGAAAAGGAGCTCCCGGATTAACCGGAAGCTCCTGTACATGCTGCAATCAAGTATTATAAGAAACTTCGAATCTTATAATTTAACGACGTTAGCCGCTTGTGCACCGCGATTGCCTTCAGTGATGTCGAACTCTACCTCTTGGCCTTCGTCAAGCGATTTGAAGCCTTCGCTTTGGATAGCGGAGAAATGAACGAATACATCCTCGCCGCCTTCGACCGAGATAAAGCCATAGCCTTTCTCTGCGTTAAACCATTTAACTGTTCCTTTCAAATGAACAACCTCCTAAAAAAATAAACCGCTGTTTAATCAGCGTATACCCTATATTATACAGTCTTAAACTGGAAAATGCAATTAAACCCTTATTTTCAAAAATAAATCTGATCCAGGAATAAAAGGAAGTTTCGCTGGCATAAGCTCCGCCTGTCCGCCCCGCTCTGCGACAGCCTTTAGCAGCTCATCCATGTGCGGGTAAGCATTCCAGCTTAGCGACAACAGCGGGTAAATCCGCACCTGTCCGCCCGGCTTGCACAGTCGCATCATTTCCAAAACAGCCTGCTTATGGAAATTGAAATCAAACTGCTCCGCATACAAAAACAAAAAATGGCTGCATAACACAAGCGAGAAGGTTCCTTGTTCAAAAGGAAGCTCTGGCAGCTGCCCAAAACGATAACGGGCTTGCCCGTCAACAGATCGCAAATGGCTTGCAAACAGCTCAAGCGAACGCTCTCGTCCCGCGCGATGATTCGCAGGGTCCTTATAATAGCTCCAGTCGAATGCCTCCTGCAAAGCGATCAGCTTGTTTGTGGAAACTTCAATTTCTTCTGCAGATTGTGCAATCCACGACTCCACATCTCCGGCATAACGCGGATCAACAGCATGGGCTTCATACCCTCGGGCACACGCCTCAGCGGTAAAAGAAGCGCCTCCGGCAGCAATGTCCAGTAGAGGCCCCGCGCCCAAATCATCTTCTTCCAGTCCGAACATGTGTACATACTCATCAAAACCCCGGCAGGTAATAGCAACGCCTACCTGCTCATACTTCAATTGCTTCATCTTCTCAACTCTCCTCGTCTCAGCTATACTCTTCTCGCGATTACGCTCCTATCTCTATAGAAGCTTCGCCTCATAAATGCTTCTTTCCCGCATTATAGCTGATATTATAACACCGTCCCTTATTGCTTTCCACCCCCTAGATAGCTAAAATAGTAAGAATACGGTGTAAGCCGTAACGAAAGGTAAGGTGACCTACAACATGTTCAAGAAATACGAGATATTCAAAACTGACAAGTACAATATGCTGACGGTAGAAGTACAGGGGAAAACCCTCGTCGTACGAGATATTTCCGATCAATGGGGCGAAGAATGCTTTACGTTCGTAAGCCGTCCTGAAATGATGCATTGGGCCGAAAATCGCTTCCGTGCTGACCAGTATGTTGGCCGCGAGGAAGAGCGGGAGAACATCATCCGTGCTTTCAAGGAAGTGTAAGCAGGAAAATTCAACCTTAACAGCGAAAACTAACGAGGCCATGTTGTGCTTGCGGCTACAGGGGGTGTACGTTTCGAGATGGATTTAATGACTAATATCATCTTTATTGTCGCATCCTTTGCACTAGGATGGATAGTCCTTGCAAAACGCGATTCTCTCGCTCCCAATTTGCGCCGCGGGCTGGCACTTGCTTCTATTGTTTTAATTGCATTCTCGTTTTTCCTCATTGTATTCAGCCTGTTTCAGATGGGAAGCTCATAAGCGCTGGCGGCAGCTGACAAGCCATACATCAAGGAGCAGCCGCCAACGCATCAAATACAAGAGCAGCCGCTTGCCACATCTAAGAGTTTAGAAAGTTCTTGTATTTCAACATAACAAGGCAGCCTCCGGTACATACTAGGTACAAATTTATGCCCGGAGGCGAACGCAACTATGAAATGGCTACCCGTCCTTGTCTCTCTAAGCCTGACAGCCGGTATTAGTGGCGCTGAGGGAATGATTCAGCCCGCCTATTCCAAAACTGCACCACATGCTACTTCATCTACCATTATACCAAGGAGGAATTCGATGAATCACGTACCTAAGCGTTCCGAAACGAAAGTAGAAGCCCGTTGGAAGCTCGAAGACCTGTTTGCAGATCAAGCTGCTTGGGATAAGGAGTTTGCCGCTGCCAAAAGCCTGATTGGCAAAATCAGCGCTTTCCAAGGCACATTGGCAGACCCGGCCCAGCTGAAAGCCTGCTTCGAGCAGGAGGATGAATTGTCGCTGCATGTGGAGCGTCTATACGTATATGCCAATATGAAGCATCATGAGGATACGGCAGAGCCGACCTATCAGGCCTTGTCCGACAAATCCAAGAAGCTGAGCGTGGAAACAGGAGAAGCCCTCTCTTTCATTACGCCAGAGGTACTTTCCTTAAGCGACGAGGCGCTGGATCAATTGATCGCAAATCCGGAGCTGGCCACTTTCCGTCATACACTTGAAGAAATGCGCCGCCAGAAAGCCCATGTTCTTTCGAAAAATGAAGAGGCGCTGCTAGCGCAAGTAGGCAATATGAGCTCGGCTCCCGGCACGATTTTCAGCTTGCTTAACAATGCTGATTTGAAGTTCCCGAAAGTGAAGGACGAGAACGGCGAAGAGGTTGAATTGACGCAGGGCCGTTACATCCAGTTCCTTGAGAGCAAAAACCGCGACGTGCGCAAAGAAGCTTTCCAAGCGATGTACGATACATACGGAAAGCTCAAAAACACAATCGGGGCCACGCTGAATGCCAATGTAACGAAAAATATTTTTTACTCCCGTGCCCGCAAGCACGATTCCGTTCTCGCCATGTCGCTCTATGGGGATAACATTCCCGAGACGGTATACACAAACCTGGTTGACACGATTCACAAGCATTTGCCGCTGATGCATCGCTATATGAACCTGCGCAAAAAGCTGCTCGGCGTCGACAAGCTTCATATGTATGATCTGTTCGCTCCGCTTGTAGAGGAATTCGATATGAACATTACGTATGAGGACGCGAAAAAAACAGTCAAAGAAAGCTTGAAGCCGCTCGGCGACGATTATTTGAACGTGCTGCAGCATGGCTTTGACGACGGCTGGATTGACGTGTACGAGAATGAAGGCAAGCGCAGCGGCGCTTACAGCTGGGGAGCGTTCGGCACGCATCCATATGTGCTGCTCAATCACAAGGACAACTTGAACAGCATGTTTACGCTGACGCATGAGATGGGCCACGCTCTGCATTCGTATTATTCTGATACGACCCAGAACTACCGCGATGCGCAATATACGATTTTCCTCGCGGAAGTGGCTTCCACGCTGAACGAAGCGCTGCTGATGGACTACTTGCTTGACAAGTCAACCGATCCGAAGGAAAAAATGTACCTGCTTACTTACTATGCGGATCAATTCCGGACGACGGTGTTCCGTCAAACGATGTTTGCCGAATTCGAGAAAATCATTCACGAAAGAAGCGAGCAAGGCGAATCGCTGACACCGCAGGATTTGAGCAAAATTTACTACGACCTCAATGTGCTGTATTATGGCGACGATATGGCCGTAGATGAAGATATTGCGATGGAATGGGCACGTATTCCCCATTTCTACAACAGCTTCTATGTGTATAAATACGCGACTGGCTTCTCGGCCGCAACGAGCTTCTCCAAGCAAATTTTGGAGGAAGGCGCGCCAGCAGTCGAGCGTTATCTCGGCTTCCTGAAGAGCGGCGGCAGCGACTTCTCAATCAATATTTTGAAAAAAGCTGGCGTCGACATGTCCTCGCCAGAGCCGATTGAGCAAGCGATGAGCGTGTTCGAAAGCCTCATCGGCCAAATGGAAGAGCTAACTAAAAAATAAATTTGCGTCTCCTCTTTGCCTGCCTTGTTTTCTGAGCTAAGGGGATAACCGCTAAAATCAAAAATAACACCTTCTACTCCCGTATCAAGGAGAGAAGGTGTTATTTTATTTTGCAACTAAAGCCACCAGAGGCCCAGTGTTAAGCCAACTACACCTGCAAGCAAGGATGACAGCATATTAACCCGGTCATTGTTCATAAAATCAAACCCGCGTGTCCGCTCGGTCTTTACGCCGCAGTGCGTGCGGCGCTCCGTCTCGCTGCCGCAGCTTGTGCAGCGGTACATCGCCTGCCAGGTGGCGCCGAGCCAAGAGTCGGCAAAGCATCCGGCAAAGCCAGCTATCGCCGCCGCCGCAATAAGCGCTACAGCTGAGGCTAGGCTGAGGCCGCCGCCTGCAAGCCCCGCGTTCCCAGCCTGCAAATCGGCTGCAGACGCTGGATGAAACCATGCCAGCATGATGGCGGCTACGACGCCGATGCAGGCAGCACCAGCGAGCGCCGCGAGTGAACCGAGCCGCGTCACAGCGCCGCTCGTGCCGGGAGCGACGACTTTGCCGCTCGTCACCGAACGCGGTGGACGCTTGCTCAGCGCACCGATCTCCGTCGCCCATGTGTCGGCATTTACGGCCGCCATGACTCCAATATAGGCGAGCAGCCAGCCATCGCCGGATGCTGGAAACAGCGCATGGCCGAAGCACAGCAGCAGGCCTACTCCGCCATTCGCCCACACTTGTCCAGCGTCGCGACGTCCTGTTTTTTCATATCCCGCTTCCGCCTTCGCTTTCGCTCGGGAGTGCTTTTTCCATTTCGACCACAGGGTTGAGGTAACAAAAAACGCAATAAGACAGGCGAACCATACTGGTTCGCCCCATGTCACAAAGCCTGTTCCCATTGCCATTGCCGATAAAGCGCCCGATAGCGAAAGAGAGCGGAAACGATAGGCGACGAACGCAATTAAGCCGCTTCCAACAAGGCCGCCAAGCAGCCTGAGCCACCATTCATCGATCCAGCCTACCATTTTCTCGCTCCTCCCCAGTTCTATCTCTCAGTCCTGCCATTGCCTGCCGCCAGCGATTCGGGAAATTCGTGCAAATCATCAGCTCCCGGTCCAGCTCCGCGATTTTGCGAATAGCCTGTTCCTCGTTTATCGTCCAGGCCATCACCTGAATGCCCGCTCCCTTAAGCAGCTTCACTCGCTCCTTATTCAGCCTCGAATAATCAATCGAAAGCAAGGTCGACCCCGTCTGGCTCAGCTCCAGAGGCAGCGTCTGGCGCCAGCCGTCAATAATCAAGCCGGTACGAATACGTCCTTCCGTCAGCTTGAACAGCTTATTCAGCGCTCCGGCATAGAAAGAGGTCAGCACCACTTCATTTTCCACACCGAATTGGCGTACGCTTGCAAGCACTTGCTCCTCAAGCGCAGGATAACGAATGCCATTCGTCTTGAGCTCAATGTTCACGTTGCAGCGCCCGGCTGTTAATGCCAGCACTTGATCAAGCGTCGGTACTCCCTCATCTTTGAACAAGGGCGAAAACCAGCTGCCCGCATCAAGCGCGCCAAGCTCGGCAGCCGTCCAGTTGCGGACTTCGCCTTTGCCATTCGTTGTACGCCTTAGCTTATAATCATGAATAACGACCGGAATATGATCCTTCGATAGCTGCACATCAATTTCAATCCAAAACACATCAGGCTCTTCCATCGCCAGCTTCACCGCTGCAAGGGTGTTCTCAGGCGCACGCCCTGACCACCCGCGGTGGGCTACGCATACATTTCTTGGCTCTGCCATGCGCTCCTCCTCGCTGCTCTTTATTTAGAGACGAGAGCGCCATCCTCTCGGAGCTTCACGCCAAAGGACAGGCTCGTCAGGCGCGTTAGCAGCGCTGCTGCATTTTCCGAATCCATGAGCACTGGCTGTGCTTTGTCCGAGGACATCGGGTAAAACTTCAGGTCACAGTCCCCTTTTTTCGTACAAATCGCATCCAGCACACCTGTCTCTGCAGTCGCTCCCTTCGGGTAAGCGCTAAAAATAAAGTTCCCTAAACTGTATGCAATCCACTTGCCTTTATACGTCTCAAAACCTTGCAGCACATGCGGATGGCTGCCGATAATTAGATCGGCTCCCGAATCTATGTATTCGCGTGCAAAATCCCGCTGGTATTGCAGCGGCGTATCTTTGCGCTCTTCTCCCCAGTGAACCATCACGACGACCAGATCGGCCTGCTCCTTCGCTTTCTTAATCGCCGCCTTCGCTCTCGTCGTATCGTAGGTTTCTGCTACGCCAGCAACATTTTTGTCTGCTTTCCAAGATACTTCCGGCACGACTCTGCTCAGTCCAATGTACGCTACTTTAATGCCGCGCACCTCTTTAATGACAGGCGCAAACGCATCCGTATCATTTTTGCCGGCTCCCATATGGGAAATTCCTGTCTCATCGAGATGCTTCATCGTATTTAATAAGCCTTCGACGCCTTGATCCAGCGTATGGTTGTTCGCCAGGCTAACAACATCAAAGCCGGCATCCCGAAAAGCAGGAAGCGCATCTGGAGAACCTTTGAACACATACGTCTTGTCTACTGCCGGTACACCGCTATCCGTCACGGGATACTCCAAATTGGCTGCCATAATATCCGGCTCGCTTAAATAAAGCAGCGATTGCTTATATGGATAGTCGTATCCATTGAGCTTCATCATGTCGCCGACCGAAGCCGCCAGCAAAATATCGCCAACAAAGCTCAGCTTCACCGTATCCTCGTCGCCAGCTTGAGTCGATGGCTGCTGCCCGGAACCGTCATCGCCGCCTGTTCCATCGACTGCTTCATGACCTTCCTCCTCAGGCTGCTTGGCTGGCGTTGCCGCTGCCTCGCCTTGGCCGTTAGCCTCATCGGCTGTAGGAGCAGGATCATTCGTTGCTGCCGTTTCTACAGATGGAGAAGGCGAACTGCTGCCTGCGCCCGTTTCCGCGTTTTGCGGCTCCTGATCACCAGCGGTACCCGCGGAGGCGGCATCTGCTGCCTGAGGTTTATTTTCACCATTAAATAAGGACCCAGCATCAAACCAATTTTGCGTATTAAGCCATAAGCCAATAACGACTGCAATAAGTCCAAGCATAAATCCGTTGAAAATGATGAGGCGTCTTAATCTTCTTTTTCGCCTGACTTTTTGCTGTTGTCGCGATTCTGATCTAGATCTATTCATGACAGGATGCTCCTTTATGAATAAAGTTTCCTGTCTATTATAGCAAGCTTGTTATAAATATGCGAAATAACTAGAAGGGAAGCTGCTTCATTCACTATGCATCTAGGAAGAGGAAAGCGCAGCTGATGCAATTTCCTTGCCTTGTCTAATACAATCCGGCAAACCTACGCCGTCGAAAGCCGCTCCTGTAATATGAATGCCCGGCACTTGCTGTGCCATTCGCTCACGCAGGCGCTTCGTCTGGTCCAGATGGCCAACCGGATATTGCGGCATAGAGCGCGGCAGCCGTGTAATTTCCGTAAATAAAGGAGCTGCTGTAATATTCATCGTCTTCTTCACATCTTCTCTTACAGCGGCCATAAGCTGGTCATCCGGCAAAAAAGGCGTTATCTGATCGCCTGCCCGGCCTACATAACAGCGAAGCAGCACTTTGTCTCCCGGACTCGTATGCAGCCATTTCGTCGAGGTCCAAGTGCATGCTGTAATCCGCAAGCCTTCCGAACGCGGAATAACGAACCCCGAACCTTTGAAGGTTACACCAAGGCTCGCTTTGTCAAAAGCCATGACGACGTTTGCGACCGAAACGTAATCGATCGCCCGCAGCTCCGCGCAATCGACCAGCGGCTCCAGCATCTCCGCTGCCTGAAACGCAGGCGCCGTCATAATTACTTTGTCGGCTGGCAGCCGTTCCCCGTTTGCCAGCTCGATGGTGTAGCGGGACCCCGACTGTTCCCCGTCCGCCGTGCCAGCGAAACCTGCCGCTTCACCACCCGCAGCGCTATCATGAATTCCGATAACCGCCTGGCCCAATTTGCGCTCCATGCTTGGCAAAGCTCGGTCCAGCGCATTTACCAAAGTAGACAGCCCGCCCTTAAAGGTAAGAAACACGCTACTTCTAGCTCCTTCTGGCAGCAGGCTCATATCGGGAGCCTTCGCCAGCTTTTTGTTGCTCCGCATTCCCCGTATCAAGCTGCCATGCTTGCGTTCAGCAGCTGCGAACTGCGGGAATGTCGCTTGAATGCTCAGCTTGTTAAGGTCGCCAGCGTAAATGCCCGCCAGCAGCGGCTCTGCAATGCGCTGCACAACCTGCGTCCCCAGCCGTCGGCCTAGGAAGCCGCCCAGCGATTCGTCGCCAGCTGCAGTCCGAGCTGGCTTGATGAAATCAAGCAGCGCCCGCAGCTTGCCGCCCCAAGAGAGCAAGCCTGTCCGAGCGAATGGCATAATTTCCGTCGGAATGCCGAGCACGAGTCCCTGCGGCATCGCATGAAGCTTATTTTTAAACAAAATATAGGATTGCTTGCCCTTGGGATTCGTTCCCGTCAGCTCGGACTCTATGCCTAGCTCTTTCGCCAGCTCAATAATCGCCAGCTTGCGGCTAAGGAAAGAATCCGGGCCGCGTTCGATGACGAAACCGTCACGTTGCAGCGTATTGATTTTGCCGCCCAATACCTCGGCGCTATCGACAAGCGTAATATGAATCTCTTTACGCTGCCGCTCCGCTTCCCGCTGCAAATAAAAAGCGGAGCTCAGCCCGCTGATCCCCCCGCCAATAATGACAATTCGATCAGCTTCTCCGATTCTCCGCATCTCATTCATCCTTTCTTACCAACCTCTACGTTGCTTCTATTACAGACTCCGCCAGCGTCTCCATATAGAGTGGGTCGCGATTTAACATTTTAATTCGTTCAAGGGTGATGCCCATATTTTTCGCTGTCGTCTTCGCTTCGATATCGAGGTCGAACAGCACCTCAAGATGATCCGACACAAAGCCGATTGGCGCGGCCAATACAGCCTTTACTCCTTGCTCCGCAAGCTCGGCAAGCGTCTCCAATATGTCAGGTCCCAGCCACGGCTCTCTCGTCCGGCCTGCGCTTTGCCAAGTAAACTGCCATCCATCATCCGCAATGCCAGCCTGCTTCGCAACCGCTCTTGACGTCTCCAGCAGCTGCTCCTCGTAAGGATCACCAAGCTCGCGAATTTTCTCCGGCAAGCTGTGCGCGCTGAAGAGCACCTTTACACTCGGCTCTCCGCCCGATGATGCGCTTAACCGCGCAAGCCCATCCGTTACCCGTTCCGTCAACGCCTGCAGCAGCTTCGGATGCAGATGATATTGCTTCACAAACGTCATCTCCACGCCAAGCTCGCTAGCCTTCTCCTGCGCACGCTTGATGTAGCTGCCTACGCTCATCGCCGAATAATGCGGGGCCAATACGATGCCGACTGCCTGCTTAATCCCGTCGCGAGCCATTTCCTCTACGCCATCTTCGATATAAGGACGGGCATGCTTAAGCCCCTGATAACAAGCATAACGGCCTGGGGCGAGCTGCTCCAGCTTATCCGCAAGGCCGGCTACCTGTCCGTTCGTATTTTCACGAAGCGGGAATACGCCGCCGACAATCGCCTCATACCTGCCATACAAATCCGTTAATTGCTCCGGCGTTGGAGGGTGGCCACGGCGAATATGCGTATAATACGCTTCTACATCATCAAGGCTTTCCGGCGTTCCATATGACATAACGAGAACTCCGATTTTGCTGTTTTCAGCTTCCGACATGGCTCGTTTCCTTCCCTTCACGCGCTGCAATGTATTTTTTCGAATATGAATGTATGTAAGCCGTTAGCTCTTGAAGCTTCTCAAGCGATGCCTCAGGAAATAATCCGTGTCCCAAATTAAAAATAAATCCTGGCTCTTCCAGTCCCTGCTCAATAATTTCTGCCGCATACGATTCAAGTACGCTCATTGGAGCAGTCAGCAGGACAGGATCGAGATTGCCCTGAACCGCGAAGCCGTGATTCAAACGGCGGCGTCCTTCGGGAATCGAAACTCTCCAGTCAAGACCGATTACATCAGCTTGCACCTTGTGCAGCTCCGGCAGCAGCTCGCCTGAGCTTACGCCTGGGAAATAAATTTTCGGATGCGGCAAATCCGACAGCTCGCTGAATATCCGCTCGATCGTCGGCAGTACAAACTTGCGGAAATCTGCGGGCGCAAGCGCACCGACCCAGCTATCAAACAATTGGAAAGCCTTCCCGCCATTCTCGATATGCGCACGCAAATAAGCGATAACCATATCGCCCAGCTTGTCCATCAGCTTATGCCATACTTCCGGCTCGCCGTACATCATCGCCTTTGTGCGCAAGTAGTTTTTGGACGGTCTGCCTTCAATCAAATAGCTGGCAATCGTAAACGGCGCTCCTGCAAATGTAATAAGCGGGACATCAAGCTCCCGATCTAAAATACGGATCGTTTCCAGCACATGGCCGAGATCGCCTTCTACATCGATTGGCTTCAGCCGGTCTACATCCGCCGCGCAGCGAATCGGGTTATCAATCACGGGACCCACGTTCGCCACAATATCAAAATCAATACCGATTGAAGCAACCGGATTCATAATATCCGAATATAAAATAGCGGCATCCACGCCGAGCTTGCGCACCGGCATCATCGTCACTTCCGCAGCCAGATCCGGCTGCTTGCAAATTTCGAGCAGCGAATATTTCTCTTTTATTTTTCGATATTCAGGATCGTATCTTCCAGCTTGGCGCATATACCAGACGGGCACCTGATCCAGCTGTTCTTTGCGGCAGGCCCGAATGAAACGGTCATTATAGCTCATGTTCGCCGTTCCTCTTTTCTATATAATTTTCTATTAACTCCATTATGCCCGTTTTTGCAGGGGCTAACAACCGCAAGTCCCTGACTTCCTATGACAATGTTATGACACTCTCTTTAGGCATTCTCTTCATTATAACCTGATTCAAGGCGAATTTCGTGCTTTTCTGAAATATAAGCATTAATAAGTTTCACATTTATAAACAGGCTTATATTTCTCGGACTGAAACGCGCCGCGCTGCCAAAAGACGGCGACAGCCGTTTCACCTTGACAAAATGTTCTTCGTATTTCTGTCTGGCGGGCAGCTTGTGCTATACTAAAAAACATGGAACAGTGGAAAAAAAATCTCATCGTACTCTGGTTCGGACAATTTCTCGTAATGGCTGGAATGACCATGATCATTCCTTTTATGTCGTTTTATTTGCAGTTTGAGCTGGGCTTAACCGATCCGCATCAAATTGCTGTATGGGCTGGTGTTATTTTCGCCGGCAACTTTGTCACCCAATTTATTTTCCAGCCGATTTGGGGAAAATACGCCGATCGCTACGGACGCAAGCTGATGCTGCTCCGCTCTGGCATCGGCATGGCAATTGTCATTGTGCTGATGGGCTTTGCGACGACACCGTGGCATCTGCTGCTGCTGCGCATGCTGAACGGAACGATTTCCGGCTTTAATCCCGCGGCTGTGGCGCTGATTTCTGCCAGCACGCCCAAGGATCGCATGGGCTATGCGATGGGAACGCTCCAATCGGGCGGCATTGCCGGAACGATATTAGGCCCTTTTATCGGCGGGCTGCTGGCTGACGCTGTCGGCTACCGTCCGATTTTTTATTTGACAGGCTCCCTATTGTTCGCTGCGTCCATGCTGGCGTTGTTCGTCGTGAAGGAGACGTTCGACTTGCAGAAGGCAGCAGCTAAAGTGCAAATTTCCGTCATTGAAGGCTTCAAGCGGCTGCGCGGCATTCATGAGCTGACGGCGCTGTATGCGGTCACCTTCCTCATTCAATTCGCGATGATGAGCTCGATGACGCTGCTGCCGCTGCATGTCCAAAGCCTGCATGGCCCGACAGCCAATTTGGCTTTTTGGGCGGGCTTCGTCGGCTCTGCGGCTGGCATCTCCAATCTCATTGCGTCGCCCGTGCTAGGAAAGCTCAGCGATCGCATCGGCTCAGAGCGCATTCTCGGCTATTCGCTGATTGGCGCGGGACTGACCTTTATCCCGCAGGCGCTCGCCGACAGTGTGCCGCAGCTGCTCATTTCCCGGTTTGTGCTGGGCATTTTTCTCGGCGGACTTGTGCCGACGGTCAATTCGCTCATTCGCAAATATACGCCGGACGGCATGGAATCCCGTGCCTACAGCTTTAACAGCAGCACGCTCGGCCTCGGCAATATGGTCGGTCCGATTACAGGCGGCGCGCTATCCGGCTGGATCGGCATCCGGGGGCTGTTCATTATGTCCGCGGTCATGATGCTGCTGAATGCGCTTTGGGTGCATCGCTCGCTGCTGCGGGGCAAATGGCGGGCTTCGCAAAGCTAGATCGTGCAGGCATATGTACCTGCCGACCTTCTACTAAACAAAACTGTAAAGGTTTCACACAGGGAAAAAGGAGACAAAAGCAGCCTTGGCGTAAACGCCAAGGCTGCTTTTTCAGTTCTGCACTCCTGTTATCAGCTACACATTCCGCAGGCAAGGCATTACCTATTCGGCTATCCTGCCTATTCTGCTTATCTTGCAATCCACTCAAGCATCCGTCAGCAGAAATATTTCGTCGCCTACCCGGACATGCCCCGCTTTCTTAACCGAGGCATACAAGCCGAAACGCAAATTAAGCTCCTGGTTGACTTTTTTGAGCAGCGACATATCCCGCTCCAGCGTGTCAGGGTCCAGCGTTATCATGGAGCAGCGCTCGCAATGCCCGTCTACGTGCAGCTCCGCGCTGCCAAGCTGGAGCCGCTTGCCGATCCAGCTGTCTTCATCCGGCGCATCGCTCGCAAGCGCCACAATCATGTTCGCCCGGAACCGCCGCGCATCGAGCGGCTTGCCCCACATCGCCTCAAGCTTGCCCAGCAGCGCATCGGTCACAATGAGCACGCTGCTGGCATCCGCGCCCAGCAAATCCGGCGTTTCCGGCGCATAACGCCGCATGGAAAGGGTCGTGCGGGTGTGCGACTGTATTTCGGCGAGCAGCTGCTCGTTCCAGGCGAGCTCGCGATTGTCAGGCGACGTAACCGTTACTTCGGGAAAACCGGAAGCCGCTGCCGTACCCTTTCCAAAACCATGATCATCTTGGAGCTTCGCCTTGTAGCCAAGCATAGCCGGAATTTGCCGCGCTGTAATAAAGCTGTCCCAGCCTTCCTTCGTTTCATCTATAAAAGCATGGCTGCGGTCGCCATACAGCCCATAAGCTTCCATCCTGCTGGAATCCAGCCGCTCGCCCGCAAACGATTTAATGGGGTAACGGTTCATTTCCTTAAGCGTGCCAACCCGTGTTTTTACTCGTTCGACTGCCGGTTTTTCTGCCAATGCCCACTTCTCCCGTCTCCTGCAAAATAACTGCGCGAAACAGGCGCTGCCCCATAAAGCGGCAACGCCCGTCTACACTTAAACGATTCTATTAGCTATCATAGCACAGGAAGCTCTTTCTTCAAGCGGCTAGGCTTTCGATTAACAACGATTATGCTGGATGCGACAAGTGCGAGACCCACCACCAAATTGATCGTGACATGCTCCTTTAAAAATAACACGCTGAACACGATCGCAATAAGCGGGATCAGAAACATAAACGAGCCGACCTTCGCTGAATCGCCATTGCGGATGAGTTTGAAATAAATAAGCCAGCCGATCGCGATGACAAAAATAGAGATGAACAGCGTATCGAATATGAACGGCATATTCCATACAATATCGGACCAGCTTTCGGTCATCGACCCTGTGCCCAAAATAACGACACCGCCAATGGCCACCTGCATCGCGGTCATCCATAGGGAATCGACTCGCGCCGCCATTTTCTTCGTATATATCGTGCCTCCTGCCCAGCTTATGGCCGAAACAATCGCAAGCAGCAAGCCCCACACGGAAATATGGCCGGAAATGCCTCCCGTCGTTATCGCCGCAACACCGGCGAAGCCCAGCAGAAGGCCGATAATTTTCAGCGGGTACATCGCCTCTCCTAGCCATAGCCATGCAAACACACCGAGCAGCACAGGCTGTAAAAAGACAATCGCCGTGAACAGTCCTGCCGGCATATATTGGAGCCCTATCGTCTGAAAGCTGTAATACATAATGATGTTCAGCATGGAAGCAATAAGATAAATAGGCCAATTCTGCTTAAGCCGCAGCGGTCCCCGCTTCCAAATGGCAAAGCCTACGAGCAAAATGCCGCCAATGAGCGTTCGAATGCCCGCAAATAATAAAGGCGGAGAAAAGTCCAGCGCATATTTGGTAAGCGGCCAATTGATGCCCCATATAAACACGAGAAAAATTAAATACATCGTTGCCGCTGATCGGGAAATACCAGGCACCTTGAACAGCTCCTTGTGTGGTCGTTTTACCGAATGATACAATAGTTTGCAACATAAATAAAATAAATGTTTATCATAGGGGGCATAACACTTTAGTTATGACAAACTCGCAGCTAACGATATTCATTAAAATTGCCGAAACCGGCAGCTTCACGAAGGCGGGACTTGAGCTGAATATGACGCAGCCCGCCGTGAGCCGAGCTATATCTACGCTCGAAACGGAGCTGGGCGTCGTGCTGCTCATACGCGATCGTCGAAATGGCGTCCTGCTAACGGATATTGGCAGACGGCTGCTGACGATGTTTCGGGAAATTTTGAAATCCTATGAGCGGATTGAGCAGGAAATTTCCCGTGAAAAAGGGCTGGAGATCGGTACGATTCGCGTTGGCGCCTTCCCGGTTGCTTCCGCTTATTTCTTGCCCAAAATCATGCGGACCATCGCCGCCAAATATCCTCATCTCGAATTCGAGCTGCATGAAGGCACGATTGACGAGGTGAAGGAATGGCTCCACACGCGCATCATCGATGTGGCTCTCATCATTCCGCCGGATGAAGCGTTTGAAACGATCCCTTTGTATAAGGAGCGGATGTATGCCGTTATGCGGGACGATCATCCTTTGGCCGGCAATAAAGTTATTTCGGTTAAGGACATTAGCGGCAATCCGCTCATTAATTGCAAATCAGGCTATGAGACGCCTATAGTGGAGCTGTTTCAGCGTGCCGAGACGGAGCTGGAAATTAAATTCATCATTAAAAATGTCAATACGCTGCTCAGCATGGTACAGGAAGGACTCGGCATGTCCATTTTGTCAGAGCTAGCGATGCAATCGCTGCCGCCAAATGTAATTAAGCTGGAGCTTTCACCCGAAGGCTACCGGGAAATTCGGCTTGCCGTGCCGTCGCTTGAGGATGCATCGCTTGCGGTCAAGCTGTTTATCGATACGGCGCTTGAGCTGTTCGCCCCAGCGGCACGGCACGTGTAGTTGGCGCTGTCATCTGTTTGAAGGCGATGCTCATTTCGCGGGCACGCCGCAGTAAAAAAGCTTTATTTTTCAAGACGTTTCCGCCATGAAAAATAAAGCTTGCGCGACTTGCTCTTGCTCTTGCTCTTGCACGATTAGCCGCGCTTTAAAGCTTCAGCTCCTTGCGCTTAGCGACCAGCGCGCTGAATTTCAGCTCCAGCGCCGCCTTCTCCTCGGCTGAACGCTGCGGCAGCGACAGCCGCGCCAACGTCTCGGCGAATTCTTGCTCCAGCCTCAGCCGCAGCTCTTCCCGCTCCACGCTCGCTTGCGCTGCTCCTGTTCCTGCAGCTGCCGGGTTGTCGGCAGCTGCGCCGCCATGGTCAGGCGCTTCGTTCTCGCTAAAGCGCCATTCCCCGTCACCGAGCAGTTGCAGGATATGCGTCGCCGCCTCGCTAACCAAGCGCCGATCATGCGATGCAAATATAATCGTGCCGGGGTAAGCTCGAAGCGTCTCTTCCAGCTGCTCGCGAGCGTAAATATCCAAATAATTGGAAGGTTCATCGAGCAGCAGCGTATTATGCCGCCCCAACAGCAGCTTCGCAAGCGCCGCCTTCACCCGTTCGCCGCCACTGAGCAGCGCCACCTGCTTAAACACATCCTCGCCCTTGAACAAGGTTCTTGCCAACACGGTTCGCACATGCGCATCGGGATAGACGGCTGATGCCAGCACGTTTTGCAAAACATTTTTGGATTCATCCAGCAGCGATAAATTTTGGCGAAAATAGCCCATTCGGCAAGACGGTGCGGCTGCAACCCCTTCCGCTTGCTCGTAAATGCTTCGAAGCAGCGTCGTTTTGCCCGCTCCATTGCCGCCTACAAGCGCGATGCGCATGCCTGGCTTTATTTGAACGGACAGCTCACGGAACAGCCAGCGGTCCTCTGATAGCCCGGCCTCCAGCTGCTCCAGCCGCAGCACATGCTTGCTGCGGCAAGGCTCGTGCACCTGCGCATCGAATAAAGGCATTTCCAGCTCTGCCGGCTTCTGCTTCACCTCCAGCCGCTCCAAGCGGCTTTCCAGCGCATCCGCCGCCTTGTTCAGCTTCGCTTGCGAGCTGCGCATGCCTTCAAGCCCAAGATTCGCCTCCTTATAGCTCATTCGCTTCGGCTTGTGGCTGATGCCCTGCGCCGACTGGCGTACTTTGGCTAGCGAATCCAGCAGACGGCTCTTCTCCTTGGCATATTGCTCATATTCAAAAACGGCGCGGGCCCGCTTCGCTTCCTTTTCCCGCTTATAAGCCGAATAATTGCCTTTGAAAATAAGGATTTCTCCATCCTCCAGCTCGATGATCGAGGTGCACACATGGTCCAGCAGCTCGCGGTCATGGGAAACGAAGATGACGGCTCCCGGATACGCGGTGAAGGCATCTTCCAGTTGGCGAATGCCTGCCGCATCCAAATGGCTCGTCGGCTCATCCGCAAACAATATTTCCGCTCCGCTAGCGAACAGCTCAGCTATCGCCGTCCTCGTCTTCTCGCCTCCGCTGCCAAAGCCTTTCGCTTCCCCCGCATCCAGCGCCTGCCAGCGGCTGGCGTTCTCTCCTTCGCTGTGGCGAGAGCGGAGAATAGCTCCCTCTTGCAGCTCATGCTCACCGCTGGGCACACCAGAGAGCTGCTGCTCTGCTTGCTCATCTGCCGCTGCCACGCCCCGATAGCCCGCTGCCTGACGCAGCTCGGCAGCAGAGCCGCTGCGGGTCACTGTGCCTTTATCCGGCTCCAGCCTGCCCGCCAGCACAGCCAGCAGCGTCGATTTGCCCGCTCCATTAACACCGATAATGCCGACGCGATCGCGAGCTCCCAGCTCCCAGACACCATCCAGCCTGCCTAACAATCGATCCTGTACTGCTATTTCTATATGCCTAACCTCTAATTTCCCCATAAAAAAACCTCCCCAGCTCGAATAAGTGTCGATCTGAAGAGGATTATTCGCCAATTATAGCCATTTCCGAAAAAACATGCAGCTATCCCTGTTCAGGTATAGCAGCAAACAAGCGCGTCAAGGTGAAACGGCTGTCGCCGTCCTCTGGCAAAAAAACGCGAGCGAAACGTATGAGGCATGTCCGGAAATGGGCGCAATAATCCTATCTTCAGAAAATGAACTTTTGATCAATCATAAGTTGTCATTTATAAGCTTCTGAACGAATAGGTTATTTTCTCATGATCCTCGGACACCGTTCCCTCTCTCGCGGGGCGCTGATTTTAATTCCCCATCATTATAAAATAATTAGCTTGCAAGCGTCAACCTTCGTTCCACCCCCTGCGTTCCCTCTTGGGAACAACAGCAGGCGGGCGCAGACAGTTGCAGCAGCGCTCAACAGACAGGGCTTTCCAGCCCCCTGCCCCGCTATTTTACAATCGCTATGGCCAGTCCATCATAGCCGGGCAGCACTGTGCTAAGCAGCCGCTCGTCATTTGCAATCCGCTCATTGAACGCCCTCACAGCTTGTATAGCCGGGCCAACTCTGGCCGTATTCATAGTCCTCCCACGCAAAAACACATTGTCGCCTACGATAACGGCTCCTGGCGTCGCTAAAGCGAGCGCATATTCCAAATACACGGGATAACCTTCCTTATCCGCATCGATAAAGAAAAAATCAAACTGCCGACCCTCTGCTTTAAGCTGCTCCATGCTCGCTTTGCCATCGCCGATTTTGAACGTGACGGCCTGTCCATAGCCCGCTGCCTCCACATTGCCGCGCGCGACCTCCGCGTATTCCGCTTTGAGCTCCAGCGACGTCAGCCGCCCGCCTTCTCCCGCTCCCCGCAGCAGGCAAATACCGCTATAGCCGCCAAGTGCCCCAACTTCGAGCATCTGCTTCGCTCCTGACATGGCGACCAGCATCGTCAGCAGCCGGCCGTAGCCATCAGCGACGGAAATGTCCGGCATCCCGTTTGCAGCAAGGGTTTCGCGCACCCGAATCAGGTCCAAATCTTCCTTATATAAGCTGTCTGCATATTGTTCATTTTCGATCGACATTTTTTTACTCATCCTTTCATTTGTCAAAACAAGCTGCGTTTACTATACTTGATTGTATGATTTTGACCGTGAGGATTCAACTGCGCTTTACATACGAAGGAGAGAGTGACACGAATGACAACGAAAATTGAATTGATCGCAACGACGCCGATGGGCCTTGAGGCGATTGTCGCACGCGAGCTCAAGGAGCTTGGCTATACCGACTTGACAGTAGAAAATGGACGCATTACTTTCCCGGCTGAACCGATCGATATTTGCCGCACCAACTTATGGCTGCGCTCGGCAGGACGGATTTTGGTCAAGATGGGCGAATTTCAGGCGACCACCTTCGAGGAGCTGTTCGAAGGCACGAAGGCGCTAAACTGGCCTGACTGGATTCCCGGAGATGGCGAATTTCCGGTGGACGGACGTTCCCACAAGTCGCAGCTGTCCAGCGTTCCTGCCTGCCAGAGTGTCGTGAAGAAGGCAGTCGTAGAAAAAATGAAAGAGCGCTACGCAACCGAGTGGTTTCCGGAAAATGAAGGCCGCTACGTCATCGAAGTTACGCTGCTTAATGATCGCGCGCAGCTGACACTTGATACGACAGGAGCTGGCCTGCATAAGCGCGGCTATCGCAATGTAGCGACGGAAGCGCCGCTGCGCGAGACGATGGCAGCTGCGCTGCTGCAAATTAGCCGCTGGCAGCCGGAGCGTCCGCTCTACGACCCGTTCTGCGGGTCGGGCACCATTCTGATTGAGGCCGCGATGCTGGCGTGGAACGTCGCTCCAGGGCTGCGCCGCTCCTTCAACAGCGAGGGCTGGCCGCTAGTGCCGGACCAGCTGTGGGAAACGGCGCGTGAAGAAGCCTTTGATGCGGTGAAGGACGATGTGGCGCTGCAAATTGCCGGTTCGGATATTGACCCCGGCGCCATCGAAATCGCGACAGCCAATATTAAAAAAGCCGGCTTCGGCAAAGACATTAAGCTGAGCGTCATGCCAGCCGCGAAAATTAAGCCCGAGGGCGAATACGGCGTCATCGTGACCAATCCGCCATACGGGGAGCGACTCGGCGATGATCGCGAGGCGGAAGCGGCGCTGCGCCAGTTCGGCATGTCGGCGCTCCATTTGCCGACCTGGTCATTTTTCGCTTTTACGCCTGTTGCTGCTATCGAGCATTATATGGGCCGCCCTGCCGACAAGAAACGCAAGCTGTTCAACGGGCGGATTGAATGCAACTATTACCAGTTTTTCGGACCAGGCGGCCTATATGCAAACCGCAAATCCCAATCATCAGAAAAATAATAAATAGAGAAATAGAATCGCTTTTTGGGAGAGGAAAGGGACACTAAGAGAGGGACTTTCAATTCATGCATCAAAAAAGATACAAAGCTCTAACCAACAGCTTGCAAGCAGCAGCCCGCTGGGGACGGCGTCCCTATGGCGCGGAACTGCTGCTTTTTTTCGGAGTGCTGCTGCTCAAGCTGTATGCCTTTGATTTATTTATAGCTGTGCCCAATATGAAAATGAATGTCTATGATGTCAAAATCGCCATCGGCACCCTTGCGCTTTGCAGCTTCTGGACGCTGCTGCTGCCGCTGCGGGGCAGATTCTTTGCGTTATTCGCAATGAATGCCCTGTTCTCGGCTATTTTGTATGCCGATTTAATTTATTATCGCTACTTCGAGGATTTGATTTCCGTACCCGTCCTGCTGCAGGCCGGGCAGGTGGAGGCGCTTGGAGGCAGCATTGCTACGCTGCTGGAAGTGAAAGATTTTGTATTGCTGGCCGATATCCCGCTGCTGCTTGGTTATGCCGGTCTGCTGGCATGGAAGCGGCGCGCTGCCATGTCTGTTGCCCTGCCAGCTGCCACAAACGCTGAGGCCGCTTTACCCCAGCGCAGCAAGCAGTCGCATTGGCGAGCAAAAGCACCGCGTTTATTGTTAAGCTTCGTCCTGCTGACCATCGGATTAATGGTGACCTTTGGCGGCATTAACGATGCCAAGCGCACATGGGCAAAAGGATTATTCGAAAGCAATTGGTGGAATTTATCACTTTATAATGTGACAGGCGCACTAGGCTTTCACGGCTATGATCTGTATCGTTATGCGGCGCTGCATTGGCTGAATGCAGAAGCTGTCTCTGCCGAGACGACTTCACAGGTGCTCGCCTGGACGGAGCAATCCGGGCAATCGCGCGCCAAGCTGGAGCGGGACTTAAGCTTTGGCGCGTATAAAGGCAGCAATATTATTTTGGTACAGGCAGAAGCTTTCCAGAACTTTATGATTGGCAAGTCGTTCAACGGCCAGGAAATAACGCCGAACATCAATAAGCTGGTCAAGAGCAGCGCCTATTTCAGCTCCTTTTATCACCAGACCGCGCAGGGCCGAACGTCGGACGCGGATTTTGCCAGCAATTGCTCGCTTCAGCCGCTCGCCAGCGGCTCGGTATTTATTCAATATGCCGGGAATGAATTTCAATGCTTGCCGCAGATGCTGCATAATAACGGCTACTACACTAGCGTTTTTCATGCCTACGAAGGAAGCTTCTGGAACCGCAATACCATGTACGCGAATATGAAATACGATGCTTTTGTGAGCAAAAAACAATACGAGCTGGACGAGCCGATCGGCTGGTCGCTTGGAGATAAATCCTTTTTTCGCCAATCGCTTGACCAAATTGCCGAGCAGCCGCAGCCGTTTCATTCCTTTCTGATCACGCTGTCCAGCCATCACCCCTATCAAATTCCTGCAGCTGAACAGACACTTTCGCTCGGCGAGCTTGAGGGCACGATAATGGGCGATTATTTGCAAGCGATCCATTACGTGGATGAAGCGCTTGGCGAGCTTATTGAACGGCTTCAGCAGGAAGGGCTTTGGGATCATACGATATTTGCCATGTATGGCGATCATGATAATTCGATCAGCGATTGGAGCTTGTTTGAAGCGTTTCTGGGCAAACCGTTAAATGAGCTGGAGCGGGAACAAATCGTTAAGCAGGTGCCGTTGCTCGTCCATTTGCCAGACGATCGTTATGCAGGAGCCTACACCGCTCCGAGCGGACAGCTTGATGTCGCGCCAACGCTGCTGCATTTGCTTGGAATATCGTCAAGCAAGCTTGCGATGATTGGAACGCCGCTTATTACGGAAAGCATGCGTCAGCCGCAGCAAAACAGCAAGCTTGTTGTGCTGCGCAATGGCGCATTTACGAATGGCGACGTTTATTATATCCCTTCCGCTGATGGGCTTGCCGAGCATGGCACATGCTGGAACGTTGCGGAACAATCACCTGGCGAACTGGCTCCATGCCTTAACCTGAGGGCAGACGCGCAAACTGAGCTGTCCATGTCGGACCTTCTGGTCATCCATAATTTAATCCCCGCGCTTTATGATAAAAGCATGGTTCGAGTCGGCAGCACCCAAATAGCCGCTCGAAAATAAAGCAAATGCCCCATGACAGGCCGCAATACAAGCGGCGATGCCATGGGGCATTTTTATGGGGCTGGCCTTTAAGCAGCAAGCCCCCGGTTTATTTTTTACCCTGCGGTCAGGATTTCTCGTGGGTTTGCAGCCAGAGCAAAATATCGTCAATGGTCCTGACCGGCACGACAAGCAGCTCAGGCGCTGCGCTCTTCGCCTCCTGCTCAAGCTCTGCCGGTATGAAGAACACATCCGCATCGGTCCGGCTCACCGCATAGGCCTTCTGCGGCACACCGCCAACGAGGCCCACCGAGCCATCCGGCTCTATCGTGCCGGTGCCAGCGACTTGCAGCCCATGTGTCACTCCGCCTGGCGTAAGCTGATCCAGAAGCGCCAGCGTGAGCATGGCGCCATGGGACGGCCCGCCGATATGGGCAATATACGAATAATAGCTGACAGGCCTTGGGGCATCCAGCTTCAGTTCATTTTGCACCGAAATGCCGAATACGGCGCGCACAGGCAATTGATCGGTCGCAGCAGCTGCTGCTGTCTTCACCTCAAGCGTTAATTTTTCTGCTAACGTCCCTCTTTGAACACCGACTTGAACCGTTTCTCCCGGTACAACAAAGGCTGGATCTGCCATAAAGGAGGTCAGTTCCGTCACACTCGCCACCCCCTTGCCGTTCAAGCTGACGATTAAATCGCCAGGAACGAGTGTGCCCTGAGCAATGGCATCCTTCGTCATCCCGATAATGCGGACCCCCGTCGTTGTTACGCCATTTCCTATGCCCGCCTTGCCCTCGGCAATCGCAGCGGCCACACTGTTCGCATCTGTTTTCATCGTCGAAACGAGTGTATAGGACTCTGACAAGGAAGGCTCGTTCTCAGGCTTGCGCTCAAACGTATATTCCGGCAGCACCAGACTGTACAGCCAGTCCGCAGGCACTGCAGGCCGATCAAACACCAGCACGCCGCTAATGCTGCCTCCAGCGGCTCCTCCTTCGACATGGGCATAGCGGTTCATGTTCATCGTAAGGCCCGGATAAGTGACAATATAATTTGTCGGGTACACCAGTACAAAAGCAGCGGCTAGCCCAGAGCCCAGCATCCAAATAAAGGTTTTAGGCCAGCGCCCTCCCCGCTTCTCCATACTGCGGCGCGCAAGCAGCTCGCTCCAAACCATTTCAATGCATACAATCAGCAGCATGCCCCCGATGAGCGGCAGCGACAGTATTAACCTTTGCGGAAAAATAGCAATGCATCCGATAGCGGACACACCGAGCAGAGCGATGCCATATTGAACGACTGCAAGCAGCCGCTCGAAACGAATCGTGGCAACGCGAGCAAAACCGCCGCTACGATTCACCCGCTCCACAATGCCTCGGCAGCCGCCAACCAGCCAGAGCAATGGAATGAAAGCGAGCGCATAGAGCAGCCAGTTAATCATATCAATCCAAAGCATGCCAGAAGCGGCCAGCTTAAGCGGAGCAGGGAGCCAGATTAGCTCGGCAGCTGCAATGTACAGCAAGGCCAAAATCAATCCAGCGATATAATAGCGGAAACGACGCATGCTCACTCAACCTCCTCAAATATTAAAGCATAAGCGGGCACTGCCTTCAAAGAATGGCAATGCCCGCTCACGCTTCAATTGGCAAAAAAAGACCCAACAGATGTTGAGTCTCTTCCCTGCTGCCGTATGTTGACTATCCTTTAATGTAACGTTTGGCCTTCTCAATGGCTTCATCTTCAGTAGCGCCTTTTATATAACGTCCATTAATAAAAATAAATGGCGACCTTGCGCAAGGCCCGCAATAGGATTTGCAGCCAACCCGAATTTCCGCATCGGGCGCTAGCTTTTGCAGCTTCGGCACTAGCGTCTTAACCTGATAAAACCTGCATTTATCACATACCATTATATCATTTGCCATTATTGTTAGTCCTACTTCCGTATTGTCTTCGGTCTCACGGCCTGTTAGTGGTCGCCGTGATTGCCTTGGGAAGGGTTCGTAATGGCAAAGCCTTCTTCCGGCACATAGAAGTAGTCAATGCGAATGCCGTCAAGAAATTTGTTGTCCTTCTCCAAAATAACATCGATATCTTTATCTGTGGAAACGACAACATCCTTATCCGTTGGATCATCGATGCCCATGCCATAGTGCGCATGGTCGCCGTGGGAATGCGTCACATATACGCGAAGTTTCTTGCCTTCATTCTCAGGCTTGTCCAGCTCAAGCTTCAATATTTTTGCCGCATTGCGCGAAATTTTGACTGTCATCATCACTTAAACACTCCTTCATTTGTCTAACCAGCAATTAGAAAAAAAATTTTAACTTATCCTATTATACTTGTTCTCGGTTCTGCGGGCAAACCATTCTGCAACAATCATTGTCACGGCTATATCATCAAACGGCAAATAGGGCAATGCGTCAGGCAAAACCCAATACAGCAGCACCGGGACAAGGAACAACAGCTTGTCTTTCCAGGAAACCTCCTTGGAGCGAAGCAGTTGAAAAATTCGGCTGAACGTGCGCTGCCAATGCCGGAGCGATAAAAATTTCCGCATGTCATTCGCCGCCTTTCATTGTTATTTTTCGCCTTCATTATAGCATAATCATCCCTGCTGCAAAGCTGGACTAAAGGCGGGCACTCCTCTTCCTCCATCCTGTTCAACCAGCAATAGCCGCAGAAAATCGAAGCTGCGCTTCATTTCCTGCGGCTATTCGCGCTCTGCTTTGCGCATAGCGTTTAAATTAGAAAATGGCTAAAGCTCCCGTTCCCGGTGAAGCGACAACGCCTCCACAAGAAGCGGCTTCACCGCCTCATAGATGGCGGGCAGCTGCTGAGGCGGCAGCGGATTTTCTCCCCGTCCCGCTTCAATCGTAAAGCCTGGCCTTCTAAATCGCTGGATAAACCAATCTTTATAGCCAGCATCGCTGCCTGTCAGCTTCACTGGCTTATAACCGCTGACGAGGGCTAGCCGCTCCGCCAGCTGCTCGGATTCCTTTGGCTCATAGCCGCGATAGTTCCAATATATTTCCTCTCCCTGCGTGTGCAGGGCGACGGTCAAGTCAAAACGCTGTGCTGTCGTTAAATTCGCCATCGCCATCGCTTCTGGCTCACTTAACGGATACGGTCCCGGATAATCGCGCGGACCAGGCCCCTGAACTTCGCGCCGCTGGCACTCTTCCTCCCAATGTGCCGGAAACTGGTCATTCAAATCGACGCCGCGCGCATTGGCTTTCCATTCGGCAAAGGACTCCCTGCCTTCATTCCACGCCATGAGCTGGGAATAAAACGGGTGGGTAGGCAGCGCCCCTTGCTGCGCAAGCTCTACGCCATCCGGATTGACCATAGGCACGGCCCACAGCGTCGTCTCCTCATGCAGCCGCAAAGCCAGCTCGCCGCAGATCGAGCGGCCTTCAGCGCATGACGCAGCATAATCCCCTACGAATCGCATAAGCATAGCCGACGTAATCCATTCATTCGCATGGAAGGCTCCATTCATATGAATGCTTCTTGCACCCGTTCCGCAGCGCAGCGCAACAATGGGCTTGCCGAGCACGCTATGCCCAATCGTATGAACGGTGACAAATGGGTACGTTTGCGTCAGCTCGCGGCAGTTCGCGAGCAGCTCCTGATAACCGTATTTATTTTCCCACACTACATTAACCGTATTCCTCACCTCGCTCCAAAATTGCCTCTCCTGAATTATATTCGGCAAAAAAGCCTCCCATGCCACTTGGAGGCCACTGAAAAAGTCCTTTTGAAGCAAGAAAGGTACATTCACTCATGAAAAATGAGGAGAATGTGCCTTTTTTCTTGTATTAATGAAAGGAATACAGGAAAGCAGGTGAGCTAATGATTCAAATGCAGCAAACGCTGGTTGTCAGTCCATATATTGAACTTTACAAACTGGTTATACCCAAGGATAATATGCAACGGCAAATCAATGAGCTCGTTTACTTTTCTTTTGTATATGAGGAACTGAAAGTAAACTATTGCCTGAACAAGGGTAGAAATGCTATCGACCCGATCCGGATGTTTAAGTACTCGCTGCTTAAAGCCCTTTTTGAATTGTCTGACGGTGATCTTGTCGAGCGATCTACATACGACATGTCGTTTAAGTACTTTCTGGATATGGCCCCAGAAGAGTCGGTGATTGACTCCCGTTCGTTAACCAAGTTCCGCAAGTTGCGGCTAAAGGATATGAATCTGCTGGACCTGCTGATCAACAAAACGGTAGCCATTGCAATCGAGAAAGGTGTAATCCAGAGTAAAGCGATCATCGTCGACGCGACCCATACAAAAGCTCGGTACAATCAGAAGTCCCCACGGGAAATCCTTCAGGATCGTTCCAAAAAGCTAAGAAAAGCCGAATACAAGATCGATGAATCCTTGAAGGCCAACTCCCCAGCAAAGAACACGAACGATGTAGTGGAGGATGAAATCGCTTATTGTCAAAAGCTCATCGATGTGATTGAAGCTGAGGGAGGTATCTGTGCGCTGCCTAAGATAAAAGAACCATTAAATCTGCTTAAAGAAACGGTTGCAGATGACCTTGAGCAGCTTCGAATCTCGGAAGACCAAGATGCAAGGGTCGGCCATAAGAGCGCGGATTCTTCATTTTTTGGTTATAAAACCCATATTGCGATGACCGAAGAACGAATCATTACAGCGGCTATTGTCACAACAGGCGAAAAGAGTGACGGCAAGCAGCTGCAAGCGCTGATCGAAAAAAGTCAGGCCACAGGGATGGAAGTCAGAACGGTCATTGGGGATACGGCTTATTCAGAAAAAGACAACATTGCGTATACCAAAACGAATGATATGGAGCTAGCGGCGAAGCTGAATCCGCAAATTACGCAAGGGGGTCGCAAGAAAGAAGAAGCATTTGAGTTTAACAAAGACGCCGGTATGTACGTTTGCAAAGCTGGTCATCTGGCGATTCGGAAAGCAAGGCAAGGCATAAAGGAGCAAGGAAAAACCAAACCGATCCCTTTTACTTCGATGTCGAGAAGTGCAAGCGATGCCCCTTTCAAGAGGGATGCTATACGGAAGGGGCTAAAATCGGTGACGATTAAATCTAGCGAGCACACGGACCAGATGGCGTTCCAAGAAAGCGAGTATTTCAAAGAAAAGGCAAAGGAACGCTACAAAATAGAAGCGAAAAACAGTGAGTTGAAACACCGACACAGGTATGAGGTAGCCTCATCCTCGGATCTTGTTGGCATGGAATTACAAGGAGCTATGGCGATCTTCGCTGTAAATATGAAGAGAATATTGAAACTGATGAAATGAAAAACCAGCCATAATGGCCTGTCTAGAAAGCGAAAAAACGACCGATATTCCTTAAAACGGGAATTTGGGTCGTCTTTTATTTTGTGCTTGATTGCTCTCCTCTAAAATCACAAGTTTTTCAGTGGCCTCTGCCACTTGCCAGCGGCTTGGAAAGCTTATTCGAAGGATGGCAGAAACGGCTAGAGCCGTTATCCGATCGTTGGCACCTGCCATACGACAGGCGTCAGCTCAATCTGCTCGCCAAGCCATTGCTGGGCAATGGCTTTGAACATTATTGGGTCGCCGCTGGAGAAAAACTGATGAACAGGCAGCACTTCTCCTCGGGAAAGCTGACCCTTATCATGAAGGATCGTACTAATATCACGAGCCGTCTCGTCTGCGGAACTGATCAGCTCTATGCGGGAGCCAACAACTTCAGCGATCGCTTCTGTCAAAAAAGGATAATGCGTACAGCCTAAAATAAGGCAATCCATCGGATATAGGCTTAAGTGTCCGATAGATCGGCGAATCGTCTCATACGTTTCGCTGGAACGAAAATTGCCCCGCTCCACAAGCGGAACAAATAACGGACAAGCCTCGCTTATAACGCGTACGCTTGGCGACAGCTCCTTGAGCGCTTGTTCATAAGCGCCGCTTCTTACTGTTCCCTCTGTACCAATGACTCCAATACAGCCCGTCTGGGTGCGCTTGATGGCCGCTCTTGCCCCAGGATTGATAACACCAATGACAGGTATGTTTACTCTAGAACGTATATCCTCCAGTGCAACCGCTGTAGCGGTGTTGCAAGCTATAATAATCATTTTCGGCCGAAACTGGATTAAATAATCGACAATTTCCCGTGTGAATTGAACGACTTCCTGCGAAGGACGAGGTCCATATGGTGTTCGAGCCGTATCCCCAAAATAAATAATTTTTTCACGCGGCAGTTGGCGCATGACTTCCTTGGCGACGGTAAGCCCGCCCACGCCTGAATCAAGTATGGCAATCGGTTGCTGCACAAACACACCGCTTTCTTAAACGTATTGTAGTCGCTCATGAGGAGAATAAGACATCAATAGCATATGTTTTCAGCTATCAAAACGTACCTACATCTTATCTCAATTATGGACAGCCTACAAGAATTACGCTTAAGAAGCGGCGCAATACGCACCCTGGAAAATATGGACAGCAGCTGACAAGGTGAAACGGTTGTCGCCGTCCTTTGGCGGTGCGGCGCGTTTCATTCCGAGAAATATAGAGAATGGTTATCGTTACGAAATCCTTTCCTATATTTCAAGGTGAAACGGTTGTCGCCGTCCTTTGGCGGCTAATTACCGTTTCGCGTTGAAATATAAGCCCATTATAAGTGTGAAGCTTATATATGCTTATATTTGTGTAAAAGGAAAGAGCCTGCTCCCTATTAAGGCAGGCTCCATGCATGGTTGCTGCTCTATTCCTTATATAACACAGCTTTACAACGCGGTCGTCGACGCACTATTTTTCAATCGCTTCCGCTGCTACCGTTTCAGCTGTTCCCTCAGATGCCAGCTCCTCCGAAAGGCTTGCTGCTTCCACTAAGTCTTCTAGTTGCCCCAATTCGCCAGCAGCCTCCGTCGTTAATTGAGGCCCGCCTTTTCTCCATGTACGCGCGCTGCTAATGAGAGCCTCTGCTCCATCCTTGGCATAATCCGCGATGTGTACCGCTTTATCGCCCAGCTGTCTTGCCGCCCTAGTCGTTTTCTCGCCGCACTGCTCTACTGCTCTAACCGTTTTTTCACTCAAATCTTGAACGCCGCCTGCAATATCCTCACGCAGCTCCTTGCCTGCTTTTGGAGCGAGCAGCAGCGCTGTAACGGTTCCTGCAACCGTACCTGCCAATGCCCCCAACAAAAATCCTTTCGTTTGCTTCTGCTTTGCCATACGATTCGCTCCCTTCATTATTGCGGCGCATTCCGCCATTTCCGCGCCGTTATTGCTTTCAGCTATTATGCTTGCGCTTAGTTTGCCAAAGCTGCCACGCCAGCATACCTAGCTCTGCCCATTCCATCGCTTCTTTTGCCTTATTTCTCGTGTCAGCCTTCGCTATATGCTGGGCAGCGGATTCGGACAATAGCGAGGAGACCCGGCTTACGGTTTCTGTCGTTTGCTCGATCGTCTCGCCAATTTGCCCTGCCGCTGAGAACAAGGATTGGACATTTTGCAGCTGCTGGTGCACCAGCAGGAGGGATTGCTTAGCCGGCTCCATTAAAGCGACTGTCTCAGCCGCTGTATGCTGCAGCTGTCCCCGCAGCTCGTCGGCGCTTGTGCGCAAGCTTTCGAGCTGAATCAGCCCTTTGCGCAAGCCAAGCAATACGCCCACCACTAACCCAATAAATGCTAATGTAGCTGCAATCGCGCATCCCGCTATAAGGTTCATCGCCCGTTCACCTCCCGTTGTAAACCAGAGCAGGGCATCTGCCCATTTCGTAATGCCATTATAAGCAGCATGGGCTTGTCTTGACACAACGGCATGCAAAAAAACCGATGGCTAGAGCAAGGTCATATGACCTGCCTGTTCATCGGTTTCTTCCTTAAACGTATATAGACCCTATATAAAACCTATACGGCACTTATTTTGTACGTGCACTTGGTCCCGCCTTTAGCGAGGCATTCGGTCCGCTCTACCTCTGCATGAAGCAGCGACTGAAATAACGTCAGCTCACAGCTGCAAGCCTGCTGGTATTGATTCGCTACCTGAGCGATTGGGCAGTTATACTCATTTAATACAAAATGCCCCTCGCCTGCCGGCTCGACCTCAACCATATAACCTCCGGCATTTTGAATAGCTGCAAGCTCCAGCACCTTCTGCTCCAGTGCTTTGCCCGCCATGCGCGGAGCATAACGCTCCAACAGCTTCTGCTTGCGGCCTTCAAACATGCGGGTAATAAGGCCTGCTGTAGCTGCCTCGTCTGCCAGCTCACCGAGTAAATCAAGCGCCAGCGTATGGTAGTTTTTTGGAAAACGGTCATCCGCGTGTGAGGTAAGTTCGTATCGATGCAGCGGTCTTCCCATTGCCTGCTTGACCATCACAATTTGTATAGCTTGTTCCTCTTCAAGTGCGTACATATGTCGCCTCACGGCCATTTCAGTCAGCGCAAGCTCGCTTGCAAGCTGCGCGGCATTCATAGAGCCATTCATCTTGAGCAAATGCAAAATGCGCTGGCGCGTAGAGCCTGGAGACGTTCTCTTATCCGGCGCAGGACCGGCGCTTCGTTGATTTTGCTGCTTCATCCTATCGCCACCTTCGAACGCTTGTTACAGGTATTGTAACATATTCTAAAAGTATGGTGTGTACGATTCGGTTTAAACTTTTCCCTCAAAATCAACCAGCTCGCGCTCCAGATAAAGCTCCACTTCCTGTTTGAAACGCAGCAATTGCGGAGCTAGCTGACTGGTTAGCGGATGCAGCTCGCCGCGCTGCCATTCATAATATTGCTGAACGAGCGGCCTGCGCAGCTGTACCAATTGCTTGAACGTCGGCAGCAGCTCTGCGGAAAACACGCCTTCCGCTCCAGTCACTTCCACAATATCCTCATAACTGCTCGCATCACGCATCATAAATCCGTCAATAAGATAGCTGCCGACATCGGTAACGGTTTCAACTGCAAGATGCAGCGCCCGCTCCTGTGCCAGTCCTTGCAGCATGCTGCCATTCCACTCGGCTGCAATGAAGGTCAGTGCCTCAGAAATATCAGGAATTGCATTAAGCCTCACCGCAATTTGTTCGCGATTCACGTAATACATACCGTTTCGCCACCTTTATCGTTACTTCTTCTTTTTGGCCTTGCGCTTCAGCACAGCGACCATAATAATGCTGCTGGCAATAATGACGAACAAATACGTCATTATTTGATATAAGTCTTCTCCCATTGCCATTAACGTCCTCTCTTAAGGCTGGCGTGTCTTGGAGACAGCGACGAAATAAAGTACCGCTAATTTTCTCGCAGCGCCTTAGCTTTCAAAATCGATGCTTACAGATGCTTCGCGAACCTGGGTCATATGCTCAATTACTTTCTGGTGTACCGGATGAACCTGATAAGCCGCCAATGCATCAAGCGATTCGAAAGTTGTAATCAGGCCAATATCATAAGAACGTTCGGAATGCAGGACGTCCAGGCCAACCGTAATCGATTTTAATTCGTCAATTTTACCTTCCATATTGCGAAGCACCTGTGCGGTCGTTTCCACGCTCTCGGCGCTGTTATCCTTTAGTTTAAACAAAACAATATGCGTAATCATTATCGTATTACTCCCTTCGACTAGTGGAATTGCTTAAACCCTTTTGTCACATAATAACCCAAGCAGCCGCAATCCGGCAACGTTAATCCGATAAGAGAGGACTGATTTAACATGCGTTATAAATTTACAGCCATCGCCGCCCTGATTGGACTGGCTTTATGCCTGTACAATTCAACCGGCTACGACCCGCATAATATGGTGTTCTTTATGTTCAGCGTCCCAGCCTGGTTCGTTGACTTGTTTATCGATGTTCATGAGGTAAGTGTGATGCTTATGTATGTACTTACTGTTGCTACATGGGCGCTGCTCGGATTGATTGCCGACGTCATCGTGTACCGAACCTCGTCCAGAACGCGTTATCGCGCCTAGCATCAACGGCCGAAAACCGTCCTCTGGCGGCAAAGCTACCGTTTCGAGGGTGAAATATAAGCCGATTACAAGGGGGAAACTTATACATGCTTATATTTTTAAAAAGAGGAGCCAGTCGGCTCCTCTTCTTGTTTATAAAACCTATGTGCAGAAAGCGCCCCAAAGCACCTTCTCTTTTTAATGAAAAATTCGTTTATTAAGCCGCTTCTACAATTAGCTTCGTCTTCATCTCCATATGACCCGTACCGCATGGAACGGAGCAATGCATCACATATTCGCCTGGCTTGTCGAACTCAATATTCGTTTCCAGCTTTTCGCCTTCAAGATCAACATTCAGCTCATCAATTTTCAAACCGTGAATACCGCTTTTGTTTTTCAGACGAAGAATGACTTTGTCTCCAACCTTCACTTTATATTCTGTTTGATCAAAAGTGAAATCGGCGTTGGCTTGTACGTTTACCAAAACCGTACCTTCAGGCAGTGAAGCAGATTCATCCACTGGCTTTGCCGGCAAGCCTGCTGTTAGCAAATAAACACCTAGCAGTGATGCCGCTGTCATTAATACAAACATAATCCACTTATGCATTACAACGTACTCCCCTTTACTATCTAATGTTTACTTCTTATATTACATAAGATCGTCCTATGTACTCAAGCTTAAACTGATTAAGGGGAAAACTTTTTTGGTGATTATGACAAAATGATGAACTTTTCTCAATTGCCGCTAAAAGCAGCTAGGGTGTTGCTTGACATTTCATTTGTAAAGCAGTTCTTATTATTATCGACAATACGTTCGAAGCAACTGCTCCGATTCCGAACGAATATATCCCCATAACAGAATGAAACGGTGGCGGTACCCTCGACAAATATACTGCGCCTCCAGCCCATCCTCACTTCGCTTCTCTTCAACCATTTCAATGCCCTTGCTTCTCAGCTGTTTACGAAGAGCAGTAAGCTCCAGCAACACACGGTCCTGCAAGCCAAGCAGCATCGTCTCATAAAGCTTTGGAAGCTTGGCTTCGCTTGAATGAAGCACACGTATATCATGATCCAGAATCCGTACAATGATGCCAAGCAGCACATAACGCCTTGCCAGCACAAGCTCCTCCTCTCTCTGAATCGGTTGACGCCTCATAACTAGCACACGCGCAGTCGGTTTCTCCAATGGCTTCATCGAAATAAACAGCCCCCTTCGCAATAAGAACACTTGTTCCTATTATATACAAAGTGAGCCGGTTTATACAAGTGCTACATTGCCCAACGTTTACTTATTTTTATCCTTTAAAATTTCAATCATTTGACGAATTTTATCCGGAAGCGGCAAACCCAATCTTCCGTAATTTTCAGTAATAGAGATCAGTTCATTGGCAATATAAAAATAAATAGCCGCTCCCATTGTCATATTATTAGCATCCAACAATAGATCTACACGGTGTGCGATGAGTATAACGAGCAGCATAAGCCCTTTGCGAGCAATTCCCCATGCTCCAAATGAACTGTTAAGGCCTCGACCCTCCTTTAAAGATGCAGACACACCAGTCACATAGTCAATAGCCATAACGACGATCAGCAGTGTAAGCGATTCCATCCATACACCAAAAGCAAATGTCACAATAGACCCCAGAAACGCACAAATGGAGCAAAAATATACAAACCCAGGCATCAGGTATCCTCCTCTTCTCAATCCATACAATATCGTATGCTGAGAGATTAGGGATGGTCTGTTCATTCTATTAAATATGCGGATAACTAAGCAAAGCTCTTCCATCCGCCATCCTGATCTAATAGATTTTTCCTTTCATTAGCCAATATTGCTTACCCTCCCTTTCTTAAACACTACCATGATGACGGCTGCCAGCGCCAAAATCAACATATTGGTCAAATCCCAAAAAGGCCAAATCGTAACAAAGCTATTAATATACGGAATGTTGGGACCAATGGTATAAGCCAGCCCAAACATCAGCAAGCCGAATGGAAATATAATTGCACGTTGTTCTCGCAGGCCAAGAAATTGAGATAGGCCGTATACAAAGGCAAACGCATTAATTGACATTTTCACATAGGTCGAAACGATATAGCTGATGACCAATACAGCCTCTACACGTTCTATAAATCGGCCAATGCTAATTCTTTTGGCCATGGCGTACGCGGCATAAATTTGATGCTCCGTCATATAATCGCCCAGCACGAGCAGCGACATAATAACGATCAGAAATAAGGAACAGCTCGCTACTAGGGAGACCAGCATAAAATCTCTTGTCCAGCTGTTTGTCTGCTTCATGAAAGGAAAGAGCATAAAAAAGGTAACCATTTGAAAAAAGGGAAAAGAGGTTGCATACAGTACGCCTTTGCCATAGTCCGCTGCTTTATGATGAAAAACAGGCAGTAGATTGGAGAGTGAAGCTTCTGGAAGCAGCATAACAATGAACATGATGAACATCAGCACCAAACCCACGATAAAAATCTCGGCCGATTTTGCAAAAACAACCAGACCAGCCCTCAAGGTAATAACAACTAGAATAGTAATCATAAGCACGATTACTCGTACCGGCGTTTCCGGCATCATTTGAGTTGTAACAAAGTCACCAACAACTCTCAATTGGGTACCAATGGCATTAAAAAGCAGAAATAAGAAAAACAGGCTGCATAAGCCGCCCAGCCATTTTCCTAGAGCAGCTCGATGAATCTCAATCAATGTAAGCCCCGGAAAAAGGCGGTAGCACTTATCTACAAACCAGACGACGACAAGTCCTGAGAACATGCTTAGCAAAGAGGGAATCCAGGCATCCGAGTCCAGAATGGAAGCAAGCAAGGTCGGAATAAACCAGAACATATCGCCCACGATGAAAAATAGAACGAGTACAGCCATTTGTCTAGCGCTTATGCTTCCCTGCTTCGGCATGCCCTCACCCCCTCGACTTAAAATGCATTAAACCAGTTTTCCAGCGGCTTATAAATGTACACAATAATATTTAGTGGACTAGGCAATCTGATTTGGTTGAAGGCACATATACTCAAAAAAGCACCCCCCGCCAGCATAATCAGATAAACAAAAATTTCTTTTTTCCAGCCTTTTTTCGCGAGCTTCGGCAGCTCGATGACCGCAAGCGTTATGGCCAGAGCCGATATAATCAGAATTCCAGCCACTTAGCCTTCCTCATTTCTTCAAATAGTTTTGAAACGCATCATTTGTCGTGCCGACCTTCGGAATCTGAAGCTCAATGTCATATTCCAGCTTGACCTGGGGAAACAGCTCATCCCAGTCATCCTTCCACTTCTCCCACTGCTTTGGCTTGTATTCATGAAACGTATTACCAAAGCCAAATATATCGGAATTATAGGTTTTCTGAACATGCTCAACAGCTCCCTGAATGACCCCCCTTATCCTCTGCTTTCCGTTTTCTTCAAGCATTTTGATCGTTTCTGGTTTCGTTAAATCGATTTTGCATTCCACATCGGCTACCGATGCCACCTGCTTCATCTTCACCTTAATGACCGGCTTGCCGTCCACGACCTTGGGGATAAGCTTCGTTTTATTGCGCAATACTTCCATGACAATATAACCGCCATCTGGACAGGTCTGATGGCCTACGGTGCTTGTCACGTTATCCATTATATAATTGTAGCCCTTGCTATAATTTTCATTGAGCCAGCCAATAAGCTTGTCAGAATGAAAAACAGCAAGCCCGGTAATTCGGGTACGCGTTCGTGAATCCGCTTGCTGGATATTCGAAATATTTTCCCCTTGCCGGGCTTTGCCTTCCAGCCGAACTCCGGTCAACACAGGGCTAATTCCGTCTGTAACAAGCTGTTCGATCAAACTTTCAATCGTAACCGTTGTCGTGGGTGCCCATGTTTTGGCAGATGTATCCAGCGCATAAAATAAATTTTCCGCCGGAATTTTCTCCAGCGACGTCAAAATTTTCAAAATTTGATTCGCCGGTGCATCATGCGCAATCATTAAATAAAAATCCGTACGGGCTTCAGGATTCCGTGACAGCAGGTCAAGCACATTGGCTATCCCTTCCCTCGCCAGCGATTCCCCAATGATCAGCACCCGGATATGCGCGGAATATATTTTTCGCGAGCTGGTTTCCGTCAGTTTGCGGAACGCTTCAAATACGGTTGGCGCGGTCGCCTCATACATGGCAACCGGCGAGCGCCCTCCCCCGCCCGCCTTTGCCGACAGCTCGCTAGGAATAACAACCTGAACGGAGACCCGGTATTGATTGCCAACCTTGTCAATGGCCGTTCCCAGCTGAATGCCGAGCGTATCCAGCTCCCGCCGATTCCAGCAGCCGCTGACTGCAGAAGCTGCAATTGACCATACCAGCATTAGCAAGAGCAGTTTGCCTGCTCGCCAAGTAAATCTGCTCATGCTTTATCCCCCTAAATTTTCTGTTTGTTCCTCGGTCTTTGCCGAACCAAATTTTTCTCTGCGGTTGCAACAGCGCGCGTTCGCATTTTCGTCCAGGGCAGCCGAAACAGCGTATCCTTCTGATTGCTCCATATGAATGGGGAAAACGACTGCATATAGGGAATGCCGAACGATTGCAGACTATTCAAATGCAGAACGAGCAAAATATAGCCCAGCAAAATGCCGAATAGACCAAAGGAAGCGGCAAGCCCCATTAAGACGAAACGAATCATCCGTACCGATATCGACATGCTCGTAGCCGGAATGACAAAGCTCGATATCGCCGTAATCGATACGATAATGACCATCGCCGCCGAGACGATGCCCGCGTCTACAGCGGCTTGTCCAATAACGAGCGTACCGACGATCGAGACCGCTTGACCAACGGTTTTCGGCATTCGCACGCCAGCTTCCCGCAAAATTTCGAATGTGAGCTCCATCGCAAGCGCTTCAATAAAGGCTGGAAAAGGCACTCCCTCACGCTGAGCCGCCAAATTAATAAGCAGGCTCGTCGGAAGCATTTCTTGATGAAAGGTCGTTATGGCGATATAAAGCGACGGAGCAAGCAGCGTAATCATAAAAGCAATAAACCGCAGAATCCTCAGCAGAGTACTGATGTCCGCCCGTTGATAATAATCTTCCGCTGATTGGAAAAATTGAATAAACAGCGCCGGAACCAGCAGCACAAAGGGCGTACCATCTACCAAAATCGCAACTCGGCCTTCCAGAAGACCGGCTGCAATCGTATCAGGCCGTTCCGTATTGTAGATCGTAGCAAAGGGCGTCAGTGCAGTATCCTGAATCAGCTCCTCAATATAGCCACTCTCCAGAATACCGTCGATATTGATTTCACCAAGCCGCTTTCTCACTTCCTCCACGATCTTCTCATCCGCTACATTGCGCAGATACATAATCGATACGGAGGTTTTTGTAATCTTGCCAATTTCCATGCCTTCTGTCCACAGCTGCGGGTCCTTGATCTTCCGCCGAATGAGCGCTCTATTGGTAGCAATATTTTCAGTAAAAGCTTCCATTGGACCCCTAACGACAACCTGGGAGGTAGGCTCGCTGACATTGCGATCCTTCCAGCCCTCGGCGGCTACACAAATCGCATCTGGACTGTCTGCCAATAACAGAACAGCCCAGCCGGACAGCAGTTGATAAAATAACGGGTCCCATTCGCTGATCGTAACGGTTTCACCGACCGCGAGCACCGCATTTTTCAAATATAACAGCCTATTGCCGCTTTTGCGGCTCGCCGTTTGCTCCTCAGACATAAAATAATCCAATATAACATGATGAATCACAGTGGAATCCGTTAATCCATCCATATAAACAAGCGCCGCTTGCAAGCCATTGTCATTATTCATTTCTTTAATCACGAGATCCTGGCTGTTGCCAAAGCTGGCTCTGATGAACGAGAGATTGCTCATTAATTTCCGATCCAGCCGCTTATCCACAGAAGCGTTCATCTACAAACCACCTCCCCAAGCTGCACATAATTGCATATATTGTCCAAGAGGACTTCCAATTATTCCTTATAATTGGAAATCCCTTCACGCTAGCCCTCTCCTTTCTTGCTCCAGCCCTGTCTCAATCGGGCGGCTATATAACTTAGCAGCAGCAGCCCCGGCGAGTAAGTAAACACCCAGAACAGCCACGCCACATCGAATTGTACAAAAGCAACGATGCCCGGTGCCAAAAAATAAGCATAGCCGACAATAAGAAACCCAAATGGACGCATCATAAAACGATGGTCCTGAAGCTTAAACAGCTGCTGCAGCCCCCGTACAAAAGCATAGCCATATATGATGCATCGAAAATAAGTGGAAATGATATAATCAATCGCCAGCACCGCTTCCAGACGCTGCACAAAGTCGCCGATATTGATTTTCTTAGCCATCACATAGGGCGAATAGACGGTATGTTCAGTAGCGAATACCCCCAGAACGCATATACACAGCACAATAATTACCCAAATGGCTATACCTGCAGCAAGAGCAGCCAGCAAATAATCACGGGCAGCGTGTTCGCTTTCCTCCACGCTATCGAAAATCATCAGGAATGCGAACATTTCGCAAAAAGGAAATGCGATAAAAAAAAGCGCCCCCTTCACGATGCCCGGAAATCCCGTTACCTCGATCGGCAGCAGTTGAGTAAAATCTATTTTTGGGATAAGCAAAATAATGAGCAAAATAAACAAAGCGGAAAAAAGCGGGAAGACCACCTCGCCCAGTCGAGCAATCGTCGTGATCCCACCGCGAATGGCAAGCGTAATCGGCAAAACCAGCAGCAGGCAAATGACTAGCTGCGGCGTCTCCGTCATCATTTGCGTCGTTACAAAATCCGCGATTTCCCGAACCTGAGTAATCGAAGTATTAAACATCATTACGAGAAATACGAGGGATAGAAGTCCACCGGCTATTTTTCCAAATGCTTGATTATTAATATCGATTAGGGTTTTCCCTGGAAACCGTTTGCTGATTCTGAAAATAAACCAAGCAGCTCCAACACCAAATGGCACGCCAATTAACCCCGACATCCAGGCTGATTGTTTTGCAAAAGCAGCTGTCAAGGGAGGCAGATATAGCTGCATATCGCCAATAATGAAAAATATAACGAGGATGGCTAGCTGCCTCACGCTAATCGTTTGTTGTTCGCGCTGCACTTCGTATCACCCGCTTTGCGTTTGAAATATAGCCGTAATCCATTTTGTCCAGCAAGATGTTGAATTATCCATAAATGGATTTTTGCTGTTGCCGGCTATTCGGCCGTCTCCTTCATTGGCAGCTTGCCCCGCAGTTTTGCAAGTCCCCAGCCAAGCAGCAGCAGCCCCGGCGAATACGTCAAAATCCAGAACACCCAGGGTACGGCTAACGTATTAAGAAACACTATTCCTGGCGTCACCATATAAGAATAACCCAACGCCATAAATGCGAAGGGAACCGTTAATATTCGAAAATCTCGAAGCTTGAACAACCGCGATACGCCGAGAACGAAAGCATAACCGTAGATTAAACTGCGAAAATAGGCGGTAATAATGAAGCTGATTGCAAAAATCGCCTCCATCCGCTGAACGAAGTTGCCGATGTTGATTTTTTTCGACATAATGTACGGGGAATAGAAAGAATGTTGGGTAATGTAAGTACCAAGTACTAGCAAGCACAGCAAAACCATAACCCAAATCGCTAGTCCGCCTATCAAAACCCCCAGCATATAGTCACGGGCACGGTGTTTGCTTTGAACAACATTCGGAAAAATCATCAAAAAAGCGAATAGCTCGCAAAAAGGAAAACCTACAAAAAATAATGAGCCCTTCATAATGCCGGAAGCGCCCGCACCCCAGATAGGCAAAAGTTCAGTAGGCTTCAAACTCGGCAGGAGCAACAGCAGGAGCAGTACAAACACCAATACAAATAAGGGAAATATCGTTTCGCCCGCTCGACCGACCGCTCGAATGCCCCCATGTATCGCGATCGCTAATGGAAAAATCATCAGAAGGCAGATCATGATATTTGGCGTCTCAATCAATATTTGTGTGGTGACAAAATCACCGATCTCCCTGATTTGGGTAATCGAGGTGTTGAACATCATCGCCAAAAAAAGCAGCGAAACAAGGCTTCCGGCTAGTTTGCCAAAAGCCTGATTATTCATTTCGATGAGCGTCATATCCGGAAAATGTTTGCTGAGGCTGTATATAAACCAAGCCATGCCAAGTCCGATGGGCAGGCCTATTAACCCGGACAGCCAGGCGGCTTCTTCTGCGAATTCGGCCGTAAGAGAGGGTAAAAACAACTGCATATCGCCCATGATAAAATAAATAACGAGGATAGCTAGCTGCCTTGCGCTTATCGATGGCTGTCCCTGCTGCATGTTGCTTCACCCGCTTTGCGCTTAAAATGTCGGCTTGCTGCCGTTATCCATTTTGTCCACAAGGATGAATAATTATCCAGCATTCGCGGGGAAAGGCAAGATCAGCTCGGCAGGCTAGCTATACATTTCGCGGTAAGCTTTCGGGGAGACGTTTTCCGCTTTGCGAAATACGCGAATGAAGTAGCTGGATTGCGAAAATCCCGTTCGGCTGGCGATTTCGCTGACAGGCAGCCTGGTCGCAACTAGCAGGCTTTTGGCGGCGGCAATACGGCAGGCGGTCAAATATTGCTGCGGCGTACGCCCCATTACCTGCCGAAATAGCCGCAAAAAATAATACGGGCTGTAGCCGCACAGCGCTGCCATCTCCGGCAGCGTCCACGCTTGTCCACTCGTGCCGCGTATAAGATCTGCCGCTTCGCGAATCGCATTTTTGGTGATGAGCGGCAGCGCATCGTGCTCCAGGCGCTCCGAATTATGGGCAAGCTCCGCCAGCAGCTCATATAGAAGCGCTGACATCCGCGGTTCATGCCGCGTCTCGAAGCTGCCGCACAACATGTACATCTCCTCTGTCAGCTCCACAAAACGCGCAAGCGAAGCTTGCGAAACGGCAAACAGCCACACGCTGGAAGCATCCGCTGCCCGCAGCAGCAAAAGCTCCATCGGCACCATAAAATGAATCCAGCGCACATCCCATGGCTGCTCGGGATCGGTTCCATAATGCTGGTAAGCTCCCCGAGGATATAAGAAGCCCTCCCCCGCCTTTAGGCTGACGCGCTGCCCCTCCTTCATGACATAGCCGCTTCCAGAGCAGACAATATGCAAATTATAGGCAGTTATGGCCCCTGCGGCCCGCCGCTCGTTATGCTGGGGAAAATCATTATATCGGCCGACTGAATCCGGATAACAGACATAATGCCCGGCAGCCGGCTCGGGCAATTGATAGTAGGTACGCATCGATTAGCTCCTTTTCGCCAAAGAGCGCAATATTTTCATATCGATCACAATATAATAGTATATACGCACTGAAATACTGATTCTACAATAATAAAATAACCGATAGATAGCAATTTATTATTATTTCTATGGAGGTATAACTTTAATGACACACGTAAACCCAATAAATGAGTTTGCCCTTGGCGTCTGCTATTACCCTGAGCAATGGCCTGAGGAGCTATGGGATGATGATCTTCGCCGGATGAAGGAAATGGGGCTCTCGATCATTCGGGTAGCCGAATTTGCCTGGTCGGTGTTCGAGCCCGAGGAAGGCGTATTCCAATTTGACCTGTTTGACAAAGTCATTGACCTGGCTCATAAGCATGGGCTGAAGGTCATTATCGGCACCCCTACAGCAACGCCGCCTGCATGGCTGACGTTCAAGTATCCCGAGGTGCTCAACGTAACCTTTGATGGGGTCACGCTTCAGCATGGTCTGCGCCGCCACACCAACTATAACAGTCCCAAATATCGGGAGCTGAGCGCTCGCATTGCTCGCCAAATGGCGGAGCATTACTGTGATCATCCGGCCGTCGTTGGCTGGCAAATCGACAATGAATTCAATTGTGAAATTTCCGAATTTTATTCGGAAGCGGATCATCTGGCTTTTCGAGAGTGGCTGCAGCGCAAATACGTTACGCTCGACAAGCTGAATGAAGCTTGGGGCGCTGTCTTTTGGAATCAGACGTATTCCGCTTGGGAGCAAGTCTTTCTTCCGCGTCCGACAGCGGCGCCAAGACAGCCGAATCCGCATCAGGCGCTGGATGAGAAGCGGTTTATTTCCGACAGCACTATTTCTTACGCCGAGGTGCAGGCCAAGGTGCTGCGCGAGGCAGCGCCCAAGCAGTGGGTAACGACGAATGGCTTGTTCGGCCATCTCGACAGCCACCGGATGACGGACGAGCTGCTGGACTTTTTCAGCTACGACTCCTACCCGCAATTTTCCACCATTAACTATGACAAAAATGAAGATAACCCGCTGCTCGATCGCGGCTGGAGCCTGACGCTGTCTACAACTCGCTCCATTTCGCCGAATTTCTGCATTATGGAGCAGCAGGCTGGACCAGGCGGCTGGGTGAACCGCATGGATATGCCTTCGCCGAAGCCGGGTCAAATGCGCCTGTGGACGTACCAATCCATTGCTCATGGCGCAGATATGGTCGTTTATTTCCGCTGGAGAACGGCAGCCTTTGGCAATGAAATCTATTGGCATGGACTGAACGACTACCATAATGGCCCGAACCGCCGTCTTCGTGAAGCAGCGCAAATCGGCGCTGAGCTCGCCAAGGCCGGGCCGCACATTGTCGGTTCGCGCAACCGGGCAGAGGTTGCCCTCGTACGCGATTATGACAATGAGTGGGATGGCGAATATGATATTTGGCACGGGCCTTTTTCCTGGAAAAGCAGCAAGGAATGGTTCAAAGCGCTGCAGCGCCAGCATATTCCAAATGATGTCCTTTACATGCGAAGCGGTACAACGCTTGCTGACCTGCAGCGCTACCGCGTGCTCGTCTATCCGCATCCGGCCATTATGCGGGATGAAACAGCTGCTTTGCTGGAGCAATATGTGGCTAGCGGCGGCACCATTATATTCGGCTGCCGCACCGGCTACAAGGATGAGCGCGGCCACTGCTACATGCGCCCATTCCCTGGCGCCGCCGCACGCCTTGTCGGCATTTCCGTCGAGGAGTTTACGCAAATTAAAGGTACGCGCAAGCCGTCAACGATCGAATGGAAGCAAGGAGGCGGTGAAGCAACTACCGCGGATCTGTTCAATGATGTACTCGCAATCGAAAGCGATACCGTCGAGATCATTGGCGAATATGCCTCCGATTATTATGCAGGCAAGCCCGCCGTTACCCGCAATGTCGTTGGAGCTGGCTTTGCTTGGTATTACGGCGCTGTATTCAATGAGGCGGCGGCACGCAACGTGATCGGCATGCTCGGCTTGTCATCGCCAGTTGCCAATTGGCTCACACTGCCGGAGCAGGTGGAGCTGACTATTCGCGAGGGCGAGGCTGGGCCGCTCTACTTCCTCCTCAACTATGCGGAGGAAGCTGCCGAGCTCAATCTCAGCGAGCCGCGCACCGACCTTATAAGCGGGGATACGCTTCAAGGCTCAGTCATGCTGGAACCTTACGGCGTGCTTATTTTGACCTAAATGATTCAAAGCAGCTTTCAAAATATATAACCTAAATAAAACAGCACCCCGTTTCCGCCTCATCAGCTGAGGAAGATGCGGGGTGCTGTTATTTTAGTCTGGCTAAAGGCCGCAGCTATCTAGCAAGTTTCGATCGTATGACACTATTGCGCTTCCGCTTCCAGCACCAGTTCAAACTCCGCATCGCGGTCACAGACCAGCTTGCCATCCTTCACCTCAAGCTTGGCAACTTGAATGGAGCTGCGCCGCGTGAGATACCCCGGCACCTGACCAGGCACCTCCCAATCGCCGCGTCTATCGGGATGGGTGAAATAGAATATATACGCCTGCTCGCCTTGGACAACGACATCGGCATGCAAGCCAATGGTCCCGTCATCCTCACGCTGGCCTGGCTCATTCAAGATCAAGTTGTTGCGCTCCCAGCGTTCCAAATCATCCGAACGGAAGACGCCTTGTCCCCGCCATTCATCGACAATCATCCAATATGAGCCTTGCAGCCGAAATACATTCGGCCCCTCATGGCCCCGCTCCGTAATGACAGGACCAACCACTTTCCAGTTATACAAATCGCTGCTGTCTGCGGCATAGGTGAACGAGCCCAGCGCCTCATCCTTATACCACATGCGGAAGCGTCCATCCGGAAGCTCATAAATGCAGGCATCAATGACCCGATCCGAGCTAAGCCGTACATTAGAAACAAACGTCCAGTCGAGCAAATTAGCACTTGTATAATGAAAAATCTCCCGCTTATGGCCCGCCCAATCATCGGGCACGCCTTGAATATAGCTGACGTACATATGGTAAAGCCCATTATGCCAAATGATTTCCGGGGCCCAAAATGTATTTCGTCCCCATTCAATATCCAGCCCCGTCAGCGTTCCCCGGTAATTCCAGCTGCGGCCGCCATCTGCGGACGAGGCAACGCCTAAATCTGTGCCATGCACCCATGCAAAACCCGGACCTTCCACCGTAGCACGGCGATTCGTATAAATGATCCACCATTCCTGCTGCTCGCGATTATAAATAACGACCGGATCTGCCGCTCCGTCAAAGATTGGATCTCTGAATAATGGCGCCTTCATCTACTCATTCCTCCTGGCAAGCTCTGTTTGCATTCAAGCGTAAACGGCTGTCGTCAATGGCTTGCAACAGAGCGCCACCTGACATCATTTGGGTTCGGACAGCTTTTTTCTTTATATTTGGCGGAGATTTGCACAATACATCCGCAAACGATGCATGTCGTCCCGCTCATCAGCTTCGGACAGCTGCCGCATTCCCGAAGGCGCGCTGCATACACCTCATCGTCCACGCAGCGTTCGGACGACTGAAACATCGGCGCAGCCAAAATCCGCTGGATCTGCGCTTCTGTGACGGTATAGCTGTCATCACAGCCTTTGCAGCTTCTTGCGCTCCTGTCCATGCCCGTCTTCATGCCGTCCGCCTCCATTGCGTTCTATTCATCCCTTTATTATTGCTCGATCAGCTCAAGCACCGTAACCGACATCGCTGGAAGCTTAGCCGATACCTTTTCTCCATCCCATGTAAAGCTTGTAAAAGCGGCAGGTTCTACTGCATTTGGCTGCTCAAACGTATTATGCGAGTCAATGGCCGCGCCTGCTAGCACTGTGCCCTTGATCGTTTTCTGGCCTTGTCCCAAGCCGCGCAGCGCAATGGATACGTCTGCTTCGGCACTATGATCCAGATTACATAAGCTGATATGGATTTTGCCATCTGCCGCTTTGGAAGCCGATACTGAAATTTGCGGCAGCTTCTCGTCGCCATGCTCGTAACGGGCGCTAGTCGTATGCGTATCCAGAAGCTCAGCATCCTGATGCACCTTAAACATATCAAAAATATGATAGGTTGGCGTCAGCAGCATTTTTTCCCCTTCTGTCAAAATAACCGATTGCAGCACATTGACGATTTGGGCAATGTTCGCCATTTGCACACGGTCGCAATGATCGTGGAAAATATGCAGCGTAAGGCCAGCTACGAGCGCATCGCGAATCGAGTTTTGCTGGTACAGGAAGCCTGGGTTCGTGCCCGGTTCTGTATTGAACCATGTGCCCCACTCATCGACGATCAAGCCAACGCGCTTCTCAGGATCATATTGATCCATAATCGCCGAATGCTTCGTAATAAGCTCTTCCATCCACAGCGCTTTTCTCAGCGTAATCGCCCATTCATCCTCAGGGAAGCCGGTAGCTGCTCCCTTGTCCTGCCATTCCTTCGGAACGGTGTAATAGTGCAGGCTGATGCCGTCCATTTTGTTAGCTGCTTCGCGCATCAGCACTTCCATCCACTTGTAATCGTCGACGTTCGGGCCGCAGGCAATGCGGTAAATTTCATTGTCGCCATAATTGCGAACGTAAGTCTGGTAGCGGCGGTACAGATCCGCATAATATTCTGGACGCATATTGCCGCCACAGCCCCAGTTCTCATTGCCGACGCCAAAATATTTCAGCTTCCACGGCTTCTCGCGGCCGTTTTTCTCACGCAGCTCCGCCATTGGCGATACGCCGTCGAAGGTTATGTATTCAACCCACTCGGACATTTCCTGTACTGTGCCGCTGCCTACATTGCCGGAAATATAAGGCTCGCAGCCGAGCTGTTCGCAAAGCAGCAAAAACTCATGTGTGCCAAAATGGTTATTTTCGACTACGCCGCCCCAATGGGTATTGATCATGCGCTTGCGCTCTTCGCTTGGGCCAATGCCGTCCTTCCAGTGATATTCATCGGCAAAACAGCCGCCCGGCCAGCGCAGCACCGGAATATTCAATTTTTTGAGCGCTTCCACAACATCGTTGCGAATGCCTTTCGTATTTGGAATGACCGAATCCTCGCCAACCCAGAAGCCTTCATAAATACAGCGTCCCAAATGCTCGGAGAAATGTCCATATATGTTGCGGTTAATCGTACCTTTAGCAATGTCTGCGTTAATTGTAATTTGATTGCTCATCGTTATTGCCTCCCACATGGATTAATAAAAATATAAATCATTTATTGATAACATTAATTTAACTTCATAATAAACAATCCAACCGCATTTATCAACCCTCTTTTGAAAAATAAATCGGGTAGACGTAAACGCTTACGTAATTGCTCGCTACAAACTGGTGAATGGGCGTTTCCCTACTATTCGCACGAAAGCGTGGCAGCAAAAAAAAGCTCCCCCATCCTCGCTCGGATGGAGAAGCTTTCTGGTTAAAGCCTTATACAACTTCGCTAATTGTCCGTTTGCCTGTGAACTGGCTGTTATACAGATCGGCATAAAAACCGCCCTGCTCCAGCAGCGCTTCGTGTCTTCCCTGCTCAATAATAGAGCCATTGTTCATGACCAAAATCAGATCAGCGCCGCGAATCGTCGACAAGCGGTGGGCAATGACGAAGCTGGTTCGATTTTTCATCAGCTCGCCCATCGCTCGTTGGATAATAATTTCTGTACGCGTATCAACGCTGCTCGTCGCTTCATCAAGGATCAGAATCGATGGATCAGCTAAAATGGCCCGGGCAATGGTCAGCAGCTGCTTCTGCCCTTGGGAAATGTTTGATGCTTCCTCGTTCAATATCGTGTCATAGCCATCTGGCAGCGTCCGAATGAAATGATCCGCATGCGCTGCTCTAGCCGCTTGATAAACCTCTTCCTCCGTAGCATCCTCCCGCCCATAAGCGATATTGTCGCGAATGCTGCCATTGAACAGCCATGTATCCTGCAGCACCATGCCGAACATTCGGCGCAAGCTTCTGCGCTGGAGCGCTGTAATGTCCTCGCCGTCAATCGTAATACGACCGCCATTCAGCTCATAGAAGCGCATTAGCAAATTAATCATCGTCGTCTTGCCCGCTCCGGTCGGACCGACTATGGCGACGGTCTGGCCAGGCAACACATCAATATTCATCCCGCTAATTAGCGGCTCATCGGCTTTATAGCCAAAATCTACCTGCTCGAAGCGAACGGCGCCAGACGGCTTGCTGATCGCTTTGGCATTTTTCGCCTCGATCACCTCATCCTCTTCATCAAGCAGCTCGAATACCCGCTCTGCGGAGGCGATTGTAGATTGAATAATATTCGCAATGTTGGCCAGCTGCGTAATCGGCATCGTGAACTGTCTTGTATATTGGATAAATGCCAAAATATCGCCGATTTTAATCGCATTTCTCGTGACGAGCAAGCCGCCGATGACGCATACGAGCACATAGCCGATATTGCTAATGAAGCTCATAATCGGCATAATGATGCCGGACACAAATTGTGCGCGCCAGCCAGAATCATACAGCTTCTCGTTCATTTCATTAAATTCATCCAGCGATTTGCGCTCATGTCCGAATGCTTTGACAATTTTATGCCCCGTGTACATTTCCTCGACATGTCCGTTCAAGCGTCCAAGCTCAGCCTGCTGGCCGGCAAAATATTTTTGCGAACGCTTGGCAATCGCCTTCGTTGCAAGTAAGCTCGCAGGAATCGTCAAGAAAACGATCAGCGTCAAAAGCGGGCTGATGGTCAGCATCATAACGATGACGCCGACGAGGGTAATGAATGACGTTATGAGCTGCGTCAAGCTTTGCTGAAGCGTATTGCTAATATTGTCCACATCATTGACGACCCGGCTCAGCACCTCGCCGTTAGAGCGCGAATCGAAAAACTTCAGCGGCAGGCGTGCAAATTTATTATTTACATCCTTGCGCAAATCATAGACGGTTTTCTGGGCGACGCCAGCCATTAAATACTGCTGAATGAAGCCAAATGCGGCGCTGATCAAATACAGCACAACAAGCGTCAGCAGAATCGTGTTAATCGCATCAAAATCAATACGGGCACCCGGAACGCCTTGGGCTATTCCCATTACTCCCTCGTAAAGCTTCGTTGTAGCTTGCCCCATCATTTTCGGGCTGACGATGCTGAATACGGTACTTAAAATCGCGGTCAGCAGCACAAGCGCAAGCTTCGTGCGATGCGGCTTCAAGTAGGCAGCCAGCCGTTTCAAGGTGCCCTTGAAATCCTTCGCCTTCTGAGGGGGCATCATCATGCCCATTCCTGGAGGACCCATGCCGATTCCTTTCGGCCTTTGCGGGGAATTCTGCTTCTGCTCACTCATGCAATTTCCTCCTCCGAAAGCTGTGAATATACGATTTCCCGGTACACATCACAAGACTCCATCAGCTCCTGATGCGTCCCGATTCCGGCTAGCTCGCCTTCATCGAGCACAATGATGCGGTCAGCATCGAGCACTGTACTCACCCGCTGGGCAACGAGCAATACCGTCGAATGTACCGTTTCCTCACGCAAGGCGGCACGCAGCTTCGCATCCGTCTTAAAGTCGAGCGCCGAGAAGCTGTCGTCGAACACATAGATTTCTGGCTGGCGAACGAGCGCACGAGCAATGGATAGGCGCTGCTTCTGCCCGCCGGAAAGATTGTTTCCTCCCTGCGATACGCTGGCGCCAAATCCTTCCTTCATCGTGCCGATAAACTCGGCCGCCTGCGCCACCTCTGCCGCATGCTCCATTTCCTCATCGGTTGCATTTTCTTTGCCGTAGCGGATATTATCCGCGATCGTGCCGGTGAACAATACGGCCTTCTGCGGCACAAAGCCGATTTTTTCGCGCAGCGTTTCCTGGGATAGCTCACGAATATCCACATCATCAATGATGATGCTGCCACCCGCCGTATCATAAAAGCGCGGAATCAAATTAACGAGCGTCGACTTCCCAGAGCCTGTTCCTCCAATAATAGCTGTCACCTCGCCAGGTGCCGCCTTGAACGAAATATTCGATAAAGCAGGCTGCTCGGCTCCCGGATAGCTGAACGTCACATCGCGAAACTCGATATAGCCTTTGCGCGTGCCTGTGTTCTTGACGTTGGCGCTGTCCGCAATATCCGGCACCATGTCCAGCACTTCATTAATACGCACCGCCGATGCCGAAGCACGCGGAATCATAACGAGCATCATCGATAACATTAGAAGCGAGAACATAATTTGCATCGCATATTGGATAAAAGCCATTAGTGAGCCGACTTCCATATCGCCATTCTCGATACGCAGCCCGCCAATTGCGATAATCGCCACTGTCGATAAATTCATGACCAGCATCATAAGCGGCATCATTACCGCCATAATTTTGTTGACTTTAATCGCCGTTTCGGTCAGATCGCTGTTGGCAGCGTCAAATTTCTTGTTTTCATAATTTGTCCGATCGAATGAGCGGATTACCCGAATGCCGGTCAGTCCTTCGCGCAGCACCAAGTTGAGCTTATCCATACGAACCTGCATCATTTTAAACAGTGGAATACCTTTGCGGACGACGAGCAATATCGCTCCAGCGAGAACAGGCAATGCGACAACCAGCACAAGCGACAGCTTCGCATCTTTCGAAATGGCCATAATAATGCCCCCGATGCACATCATCGGCGCCATTACCATCATGCGCATCATCATCATCAACACTTGCTGCACCTGTGTAATATCATTCGTCGTACGCGTAATGAGCGAGGCCGTGCCGATTTTGTCAAACTCCTGCAGCGAGAAGTTTTGCACATGTCCAAACACCTTCTCCCGCACGAGGCGCCCGAAGCTCGCTGAAGCTTTTGCCGAAAAATAGCTGGCGCCGATAGAGCTAATGCCGCCGACCGCCGCTATGAGCAGCATAAAGGAGCCAATTTTCCATATAAGCGGGGTATCTCCTTTAGATACGCCATCATCGACGATGTCCGCCATCAGCGTGGGGAGATATAGATCCGACAGCGACTGAATAAATACTAGCACAAGCACCGCGGCTATCAGCCAGCGAAACGGCTTTAAAAAGCGAAATAACCTTAACATTGCTGTTCATCCCCCGTTTGTTCAGACTCATTCAGCTCATCAAAATACTCAAATGCTTTGGATAAAATACGAACCAGTTCATGCGAATCCCGCTCTCCCAAGTATTGCGCCAGTCCTGCCATTCGATTCATAAAATCGGCAATGACCTTCTCCGCGATGCGTTCCCCTTCCTCTGTCAGCGAGATGCGTACAGCCCGCCGATCATCGGGATCAGCGTTTCTCTGCACGAGTCCATTCGTCTCCATCCCGTTGACCAGTTGGGTGATCGTGGGAGAGGTTACCCGGAGCAAGCGGCTGATGACCGAGATTTTCATCCCTGGCTTATCCTGCGCCTTCATAGAACCGCGCTTGATGCACATCAGCACCTGCATTTCGCTAAACTTGCCGTCCGGATTCGGCTTCTGCCGCCAATTGAGCCGATGAAAGCTGCGAAACACACGAATTAATTCATTTGTAATTTTCTCGCTGTGTTCCGTTGCATTGCTTTCTTTGCTTGTGTCGTCCGTCTTGTCTTTGCTGCTCTTATTGCTTGTGTCGTTTTCGTTATGTTCCAAAGGGAGCCCTCCTTTCATTTATATTTCTTTGCCCTTTCATGTAGGCTACCAATTATTTTCCCATTAATTATTTTCCTTATGATTATCTTATAACTAAAATAATAGGCAACCTAATTATAAAGCGCTCATTAAATGGCTGTCAATAACCCATTTTCAAGCTTCTAGAGTTTGTAGGCAAAACAGAGTTTGCCTCCAGCTTGCTTAGCGTTTATTCGCGGCCAATCTCATCAGACAATTCAAGATTTGAGAACCTTACCGTTCGTTCGATTGTTGCTGATATCGCTCGGCTTGGGTGCCTACTCCTTGTTTGGAGGACTGAGATTCCGCTATTCTAGCTTTTAATGCGATATTCAGGCGTAAGCGGACAGGAGATCCGCTATCGCCCTTCATATCGCTTCAAAATGGGTGTGGAGAGCGCATTAGCTGCTTCTGAGTCCGCTGCCTGTCTCATAACCGGTATTTCTATTGAAATAGCGGCTCCTGTGTCCACCAAGTCAATTGTTTTTTTATAAATGAAATCCAAAACGGAGAGTATGAAGCGGTTTTGGGTTTTGGGTTTTGGGTTTTGGCTTTTGGCTTTTGGCTTTTGGCTTTTGGCTTTTGGCTTTTGGGTTTGGACTTTGGGTTTTGCCTTTTGGCTTTTACGTTTTTGCTCTTCGTGTTTTCTTATCTTTGCCATTCGGGTTTAGGGTTTGAAATTTTAAGTGGGGGGTGGGGAAGCGGAGCGTTCGCTTTTAGCGTTGGATTTCTACCTATAGGGTGGAAATAACTGCATAGAAATCCAAGGCTAATGGCGATCGAGCCCCAACCCCATCACGCAGCGCAGCGCCCCATACACCCCCCATTTACGTTTCAAACATAAATGAATAAATTCTCATTAACTTCTCATAAACACCAAACAACATGATTTCCCCTTCCTTTGCGCTCTCATCATGAGAAAAGGCTCATTTTTCGGTGTGGTATAGTGTTTTTAGCCAAAACGAATCGTACAACGAAAGGAATCACACCATAATGATTAAGAGAAACTTTTTTCGCTCCGTCATCAAATTGAGCTTATGCGCAAGTATTGGTTTGACAGCCTTCACCTTCGCTTCCGGCAACCAGGCACATGCCGCAACTGAAACTTCCCTACAATTAATCGACTCCGGCAAGGAGTTTATCGGAACCCCCTATAAATATGGAGCCCCAGCAGGCATTACATACGCTTTTGACTGCTCTTCCTTTACCCAATACATATTCGATGCCATGGGCGTTTCGCTGCCACGCAGCAGCTCCTCCCAAGCATCCATTGGAGCCAAAGTGACTAAGGAAAACCTTAGTGTAGGCGATCTTGTTTTCTTTAATACGAGCGGCAGAGGCATTAGCCATGTAGCTATCTATGCGGGAAATAACAAAATTTTGCACAGCGCCACGAGCACGGGCGTGACGATCAGCAGCCTTGGCGAGTCATACTGGCATAAGCGCTACGTGACAGCACGACGCGTATTGAAATCCTAGGCCCAACCTTTCAACACGTTACAACGCAGCTATAGCATTCTACAATTGAACTCCTATATAAGCAAAAACGTCCTGAACGCTAATTCGTTCAGGACGTTTTTGCTTATCCTTGTATTTCTAATGCTCCTCCAAATAAAAAAAGGCCGCCCCTTCTCCAGCATCAGGCTGATTCAGAGGGCGGCCATGCGTCATTCACACTTATTTGCTAAGCGTTTCTGTCAATACAGGAACGATTTGCGATTTGCGGGATACTACGCCCTTCAGAACGGCTTTGTTGTCAGCCAGCGTTACATTGTAGGCTTTCTCAACTGCGCCTGCTGCGCTGCCGATAGCAAGCGCTACGGAATCACTGTTCAAAATGTCAGTTACGACGAATAGGAACAGGTCCAAGCCTTTTTCCGAAATAATAGCGTTAATCGCTGTTTCCAGATCCGCTTGGCGAACCAGTACATCGTTTGTGTCAACCGCATTAACTTGCGCGATTTCTACTTTGCTGCTGCCCATTTGGAATTCTTTCGCATCCAGCGAAAGCAGCTGAGCGATCGATTTGTCGCGCACGTCTGCTCCTGCTTTCAGCATTTCCAGACCGTATGCATCTGTATCAACCCCAGCGATAGCAGCAAGCTCCTTAGCAGCCGCTACATCTTGCTCGGTGCAAGTTGGCGATTTGAACAGCAAGGAGTCGGAAATGATTGCGGACAGCATTAGACCTGCGATTTGCGGCTCGATAGCTACGCCGTTTTCTTTGTACAATTTATTCAAAATCGTAGCTGTGCAGCCTACAGGCTCAGCGCGATAGTATAGCGGGTGGCTTGTCTCAAAATTCGCAATACGGTGGTGGTCGATAACTTCCAGCACGCGAACTTGGTCGATATCTGCTGCGCTTTGCTGACGCTCATTGTGGTCAACAAGAATAACGGTCTCTACTTCATTGGCTACCGTTTCTACAAGACGCGGCGCCTCAGCCTTGAAATGAGTCAGCGCGTATTGCGTTTCTCCGCTAATTTCACCCAAACGAACCGCTTCAACCTCAAAGCCCAGCTTAGCCTTCAAATCAGCATATGCGATCGCAGAACAGATTGTATCCGTATCCGGATTTTTATGCCCGAAAATAAATGTTTTTGCCATTTTACTGTCTCCTTAGTTCTTGTATTTGGGATTGCGGCAGTCCGCATTTCCCAATAAGTTTTTCACACATTTGATTATATAATATAATGAAGTATATACCTATGCCCTTACAGAGATTTTTGCAAACAATCCTCAAATAAGCTTGCTTAAAGACAGAAGCGAATGGTATAAGGGGTATAGAACATTTGGCTGCCGAGTTACAACATCAACTAGACAGAACAGGAGACCTACAAAAGATGAGTTATAAAATTGCTTTTTTTGATATTGATGGCACATTATTAGATGAAGAAAAACAAATTCCCCAAGATACGATTGATGCGATTCGTGAAATTCAGGAGCAGGGCGTCGAGGCTGTCATTGCAACGGGACGCGCGCCTTATTTTTTCAAGGATATTGCAGAGAAGCTTGCGATTAACTCCTTCGTCAGCCTGAACGGCGCTTACGTCGTGTACAATGGCGTTCCCGTATACCACAATCCCATTCCTCGCACAGATGTCAAGGCGCTTGTTGAGCATGCCGGACTTCATAACCATTCCCTCGTCTTTGAAGGCCATGACGCATTTTTCTCCAACGCTGAAGCGCATCCGCAGGTGTTCGATTCCGTGACATCACTGCGCGTGGCGCAGCCGGGCTTCGATCCAAGCTATTGGGAAAAAGCGGACATTTATCAAATTTTTCTTCACTGCGAGCCGCAGGATGAGCATCTGTATACAGACGTCATCCCAGGCTTGCGCTATATTCGCTGGCATCCGTTCGCGATGGACGTGCTTACGAATGATGGCTCCAAGGCGCTTGGCATTGCCGCGCTGCTGGAGCATTTGGGACTGACGACGCAGGAAGCACTTGCCTTCGGTGACGGACTAAATGACAAGGAAATGCTCGAAACTGTCGGACTAGGCATCGCCATGGGCAACTCCCATCCGGAGCTGCTGCCCTTCGCTGATTACGTAACGACTCATGTGAGTGAAAATGGCATTCGGGGTGGCTTGCGTCACGCCGGCTTGTTGAAGTAATATCGCCAATCTAGACATTTCATTAAAAAATAAAGAGGTACAGCTAACGGTTCGAAGCGTTAGCTGTACCTCTTTTAATATATTTGGAATTAGCTGCCGTTTACGTTCAGCCAATCACTTTCCTAATGTTAGACATGCTCACGCAGGTCAGCCTGACAAAACGTACTGGCCTTTTTTCCGCTTATTGCTCTTCTGCTACGGTGCTTTGAAACAAAAATTGAATGAGCCACCACAAGGACAGCAGTACAATAACTGCCGATGAGGTTAAAGAAATCCATTTGAAAAACAAATACAAAAAAGGGTTGCTGGAACGTGTTCTTCTGTGATCCCCACCACTAAGGTTCATAATAAATTTCGCCTCCTGTATGCGTTTTATGAAGCTCTAATCCATGCCGTATTGCCATGCTTTCTTCCTCCTTCTAATCATTAAGGCCTCTTTGTTCAAGAGGCCTTATCACTACTCTAACATATATATGACATTAGAACCACAGTTCACCATCAATTAGTCAATAATACGTCATATTTGACATTGAGTTTCAAATTGACATTAAACTTGACAAAAGTTAGTTCATAAAATATAGTTAGTTACAATTAGTAATCAACTTATCACAGGAGGAATTGCACATGACCTACAGCATAAATGCTGATACTGTACTTGGGACAGTAAAGCTGTACATTAGCGATTTGAAACGTTCGCTGCCATTTTATCAAGAGGTTGTTGGCTTGCAGGTGCTTGAGCAGCGAGACAACGTTGCCCGCCTTACGGCTGACGGCGTCCATACACTTCTTGAGCTGGAAGAGATTCCAAATGCCATCGTCTCCGAACGCAGAACGACGACTGGCCTTTACCACTATGCCCTGCTGCTGCCTAATCGTGAAGCGCTCGGCGCAGCACTAGCCCGGCTAATCGCCTCCGGCATTCATATCGGTCAAGCCGATCACCTCGTCAGTGAAGCGCTGTATATCACGGACCCTGACAATAATGGCATTGAAATTTATGCAGACAGACCACGCTCAGAGTGGAAAAAAGAAGACAATGGCGATTACGTTATGGCTAGCAACCCCGTCGATTGGGACGGACTTCTTGCCGCTGCCGATCCGGCTGCCGCTACGCTACTGCCGCCCAGCACAATCATCGGGCATATTCATCTGCATATTAATGGCATTCCGGCTGCCCGCGCCTTTTACAATGGGCTGCTCGGCTTTGATATCGTAGGCGACTACACCGATTTCAAAGCGTTGTTCGTCTCAGCCGGAGGCTACCACCATCATATCGGGCTTAACATTTGGGCCGGCATTGGCGCCCCTGCACCAGCCGCCAATACTACTGGGCTGGACTACTTCACCATCGTCTATCCAAATCAAGCGGAAAGGGATACAGCTATAAGCAGGCTGCGTGAGGCGGGAGCAGCACTTGACGAGTCAGACGGCATTATTTTTGCAACCGATCCTTCCAGCATTCGGATTAAGCTTGCAGTGGCGGAATAATAGGCCAGCAAGCAGCAGCTATAGCAAAAGCCACGCAAAACCACTGGCATGTGGTATTGCGTGGCTTTTATGCTTTTTCAACTGGAGCAGTTGGCTCCATTTCAATATAAGAGCCATACTTATTCGCTGTCGCTCAAAAGTGCAGCTTCCGGCGTTACCTCATAAATCGTTATATTGCTGCCGCCTCCGCCAAAGCCGCGGAAGCTGTTGTCACTATTTCGATTCGTGAAAAATCCGTTACTACTTCCGCCAATTCCAGCGCTAGAATTACTGCTGTTGAAGCCACCACTATTATTGCTAGCTGTATCGCTGTTATTCACCGCATTCCCGCCTCCAGCTGTCGTCTGCCATTCGCTGGATTCAACCTGCTTGCCATGGGAAGTAATCCACTGCGTCAGCTCATTATTATTGCTGCCCCCGCGCCCGCCTTGCGAAACGAGAAAATATTTCAATTCCCCTGCGGCCACGAGCGCCTTCAGCCGGTCTACAGACAGAACGGGATCGGAGCCGGAATAACCGCCGAGTATAATGACATTTTCACCGGAATCGATAATATACGGCGCTGCGGTCGAATAGCTGTTCGTCGCAAACAGGTACCTCTCGCCTGTATTGTGCGCCTTCAAAAAAGCAAGCGCTGCTTCATTGAGCGGCTCATCGCGGGAAGAGGCATTCGTCTGATCAGGCCCTGCCTCCGGCAGCTGGCTGCTCTGCCCGTATACGATAGGCGTCGCCGCCCAGTAAGCCGGGCCAATGAACAGCACAAGCAGCCCGAGCAGCGCAATCAGGTTCACGGCTGGCTGCTGCCAAATTTTTTGGCGGCTCGCCGCATGCTTTCCGTTTTGAACGCCAGCATTCGCTGTCAAATATCCGCCATGCTCATACGGCAGCTTGCCGCCATACAGCTCGTTATCTGCGCCAGCATCTGCCCCTGCTTCTTCCCCTTCCGTGCCACCACTACTATGCCGTATTAATGACTTCGCCTGCTTCTGCTTCGCTATCCGCCAGCCAATGAGCAGCAAACTTGCTGCCATTCCGCCAACTAGCACGGCAAGCGACCACCCGCTGCCAATTGTCGCGTCAAATGGATGCATAATATACCATTCGAACCCCGCTGTTGCGGCAATACCGAGCGGCAGTAGCCAGCTTACCCAGCCCGCTTTGCTGCGATATTGTCTCCATAGCTCACTCCAGCCTGCTCCAAGCAGTGCGGCAATCGGGGGGCCCATCATAATTAAATAATATTGATGAAAAAAACCTGCGACGCTGAAAAAGGCCATAACCGGTACCAGCCACGCCAGCCAGAACAACGCCTCCTTATGCTTCATCGTCATATTCCGTCTGCGAATGCTAGCCAGCAAACCCACGCAGCCTACAAATACAAAAGGCAAAAACCAGCTTGCTTGACCGGACAGCTCGGCTTGGAATAATCGAAGCGGCCCTGCTGTTCCTGTTCCAAACATGCCGCCTGAGCCACCGCCGCCGCGACCACCCATGCCGTCCATTCCCCCACCTGGACCGCCGTTAAAACCGCCGGCTCCAGCATCTCCCCCGGCACCTCCTGGGAGCCCACCAGTCCCGCCGCCATTATTGTTATTGCTATCCGCGCCCTGGCTGCTTCCGCCACGGCGGCTGCCACCATCGACGCTCGCCCCCTGCCCATCCTGCTCTATAGCCGCAATGCTGCGGTTCCCGCCTGGCACATCGCCGCTGAACCAGCTATTTACAATATTCGTCTGGGCAAAATCTGTATTTCCAACCGCTGGAAGCTGCTGCTGCCCCATCATCGAGCCTGTACTGCCTCCGCGATTTCCAGTCAGCCTTAAAAGTCCGTTATACCCGAAAGCCAGCTCCAACACGGAGTTTGTCTGGCTGCTGCCCACATAGGGACGACTATCTGTGGAAATAGAATCAACTGCTACCGCCCAGGACAAGGAAATCACGAGCATAAGGGCGGTCGCTCCTGCCAGCAGGCTGATTTTTTTAAACCATTTGCCCTTCCACGCCATTAAAGCAAATAAATAAAACGCCGGAAGCACCATGTAGGCTTCCATCATTTTCATATTAAATCCAACACCTATGACGGCAAAAGCGCCTATCAGCCAAATCGCCTTGCCCTGCTTCGTTCCACGGAATAACAGCCATACGGCAAGCAGCAGCGTAAAAACGAGCATGCTATCGATATTATTCGTCCGGCTCACGGCAACCGCAACCGGCATCGTTGCCATCGCTGCTGCTCCGATCCGTGCTGCCGCAAGGCCAAAGGACGGTTTGAGCAGCACATACAGCAAAATCGTCGAGCCAATACCTGCTAACGCTTGGGGCAAAATCACGCTCCAGCCATGCAGACCCAGCACATAGGCAAAAGCCGTCTGCACCCAGAACGTGACCGGCGGCTTGTCAACGGTTACGAAGCCTCCAGAATCTACGGTTGCAAAGAAAAAATTGTGGAAGCTTTGCAGCATACTTGCGACCGTAGTCGTGTAATACGTATTGACATGGTCATCTGTCCAGATTAAAAATCCATTCAAAAATGCCGATACGAGGATACATACCATTAATATTGCATCCATGCGCTGTTTTTTTATTACTGCCATGGCTCAGCCGCCCTTTCGCTTCCGTCTCTTGCTTCACTATGAGAGATTGTGCGCCTTTTCCCTGAAAATCGAATGAAGCAAAGCTGAAATTGAGCTTAAAAAACAGAAACGATACAAATGGAGCAATAAAAGTAAGGCTGAGGTCCAGCGAAAAAAGGTTATAGTCGTTCGCCCTGAGTGGAATGCCAATGTTCAAACAAAGAAGACTCAAGAACCACCGCCAGTGGAGCTTGAGTCTTCTTTATTGAAAAATAACGATTTATCTAGATTAAATCCGATTTGCTCAACAGCTTCTGAACGAGAACGGCCACTTCAGCTCGGGTAATAAATGCACCTGGAGCAAGTTCATTCCCCTTTCGTCCTGTTACTAATCCATAGCTCAAGCTTTCGATAATGCCTTCCTTGGCCCAGCTCGATACCGCACCATTGTCGGTGAAAGCATCCAGCGCTTGCCCTGCAGCTGGTGATGTTTTCTCCTTCAATTTCGTTAGCAGCATTGCTCGGGCTAGGAGGGTCATCGCTTGCTCACGCGTCATTTTATCGTTCGGACGCATCGTCCCATCCCCGAAGCCACTGATTAAGCGATATTGGGATGCTGTGCCCAAATCTCCCGCGAACCAGCTGTTCGGAGCAACATCGACGAAGCTCGTCCCCTGCATTTTGGGCTGCAAGCCCAGAGCACGGATCAGAATCGCCGCGAACTCCGCTCGGGTTACCTCTTGATTGGGATTAAACATGCCGTTCGCGTCCCCTTTAACGATCAGGCGCGAGCCCATATCGTTAACCGCTTGTTTTGCCCAGTGTCCCTCTACATCCTTGAACGCGAGCGGGTGCCAGATTAAGGAATAGACACTGTTCGTCAAGCTGCTCACCTTAGCATAAGAAACTCCATCGCGTAACACTATTTTCGTTGGGACGTGGCGCAGCGTTCCGTCCGTTTCAATTACAACCCCAGTCGTCATTTTGCTCGTATCCACACCTGCAGGAATTGCAATACTGCGTTCTACGTAAGCATCGAACTCACTCACATTGATGCTCTCGTTCAAATATATGGCTCTTACACTAAAGTCCAGCTGTGGAACGACAAAGGCTATCTTTGCTCCAGCAGACTCATCGTGAGTCCACTTAAGCGGCTCTTTGGGCACAGCAATTTCGATCTGAAAGCGAATATCCTGCAAGGCAATCGACTTGCCAAATTGATCTGCAATGGCTCCGATATCGATCTGCAGCGCTGGTAAACGATAAATTGCTTTATCCGTTTGCAGCTCCAGAACCGCCTGCCTCGATTCCATTTCATGAATAATTTGCCCATTAAGCTCTGCGATAATAACATCGGAATTGGCTTTCGACTGTATCGTTACGACCGCCGAATGAGCCTCTGCTGCAAGCAGGCTTTCCAGCTTTTTCTGATCAACGGTAATCGTTGTTACGCTCTGGGAATCAACTTTCGTTACTTTAGCCGATCCCAAGTTCTGCGATTTACCATTAATAAGAACGAAACTGTCAGATGGGCCGGCTTCCGGCGCCGTTGAAGGTGCCGGCTGCGACGGCGTGCTTCCTCCGCCGTTGTTATTGGGAGGACTTACCGGTGTTACAGCAACGGACGCAGTAGAAGCCGCGCTATTGCCCACTTCATTAATCGCGATTACGGTAAAGGTGTACGCTGTGTCATTTGTTAAGCCTGTAACCTTAATGGGGCTGCCCGTACCGCTCGCTGTCACTCCCCCTGGATTAGACGTTACCGTGTAGCCCGTAATAGTGCTGCCTCCATCGCTGGCAGGCGGAATGAAACTTACCGTCGCTTCTCCATTGCCTGCCGTCGCTGTCACACCGGTCGGTTCGTCCGGATGTGTCATTGGCGTAACGGCATTCGTTGCCGCCGAGGAAGGTGAATCTCCGCTTCTATTCGATGCAATAACGGTAAACGTGTAGGATTGACCATTCGTCAAACCGGTCATTTTGATTGGACTATCCGTGCCGGTCGCTATCAGGCCTCCTGGATTAGCCGTTACCGTGTAGCCCGTAATTTCGCCGCCCCTATCATTGGCAGGCATAGTGAAGCTTATCGTCGCTTCTCCGTTGCCTGCGGTTGCTGCAACGCTAATAGGAGCGCTCGGAGCAGCATAATCCCATTTTTGAATACGATGATTGCCGAAATCAGCCACATATATAATTTCATTGTGGTAAACTGCCACACCGGTCGGACTGCTAAACTCGCCAAGACCGCTTCCTTCCCCGCCCCCGCTCTTTGACCACTCAATCCACATTCCATCCGCTATATTCAGCTTCTGAATGCGATGATTGCCCAAGTCCGCAACGTAAATATCCCCATTAATGTCTACCGTCAATCCGTATGGCTCGTTGAACTCGCCCAAGCCGCTTCCTTCTCCGTTGCCGATTTCCTCCCATTCGCCTTTGGAGATGTCCAGCTTTTGAATGCGATGGTTATCTGTATCGGCTACGTAAATATTGTTGCTGCTGTCTACCGCAACACCAGTCGGATAATTAAACTCGCCTATCTCGCTTCTTCCGTTTCCTCCGCCTACAGTCTTCCATGTTCCGGTTGAAGCCTCCAGCATTTGAATGCGAAAGTTGTTCGTATCAGCGACATAGACGTTACCCTCACTGTCTACTGCAACGCTGGAAGGGTATGCAAATTCCCCAGAGCCACTTCCTTGGCCGCCTCCTGCTTTTCCCCATGCCCCCCACGTTCCCGTACCTTCATCCAGCTTCTCTATCCGGTGATTGTTACGATCAGCGACATAAACGTTTCCATTGCCATCAACAGCTACGCCAGTCGGATTTTCAAACTCGCCCAGGCCGGTACCCGAGCTTCCGTCTATTTTCCCCCACGCGCTCCAGCTGCCCGTAATCGCATCGAGTTTCTGAATGCGATGGTTTTCATAATCGGCCGCGTACACATCGCCTTCATCATCTATCGCGATTCCTGTTACACCATCAAATTCGCCGAGGCCATCGCCTGCAATCGCCCCCATATAACCCCAGTTGCTCCAAGAGTCCGCCAGCCTATCCAGCTTCTGAATCCGGTGATTTTCGCTATCGGCTACATACACATCGCCGCTTTCGTCTACCGCTACGCCGAATGGACTCCTAAACTCGCCTAACTGGCTTCCCAAGCCTCCGCCGCTCTTCTTCCACTCGCTCCACGAATTTGTAGAAACATCAAGCTTCTGAATCCGATGATTTCCCGTATCGGCTACGTAAATATTCCCGCTATGATCAAGGGTGACATCGGACAAATTTTTAAACTGGCCCAGACTGCTCCCAAGCGTGCCGCCGATCAGCTTCCACTCGCCCGATGACACCGTCGAGAAATCCAGCTTCTGGATGCGGTTGTTGCGAGAGTCGGCTACATAGACATTACCACCCTCGTCTACCGCGACGCCTCTAGGAAAATTAAACTCTCCCAGGCTAGTTCCCGAGCCTCCGCCGCTCCTCTTCCACTCGCTCCACGTATTCGTAGAAACATCCAGCTTCTGGATGCGATGGTTGTCGGTATCGGCTACATACACGTTCCCGTTAAGGTCAACGTCTACGCCTCTAGGCGATTTAAATTCCCCTAAACCGCTTCCTGAGCTTCCGCCAGCCTTCGACCATGCGCTCCACGTATTCGTAGCAGCATCCAGCTTCTGGATGCGATGGTTGCCCATATCCGCTATATATACATTTCCACTGCCATCTACTGCAACGCCTGACGGGTTTTTAAACTCTCCTAGTCCGCTTCCCGAGCCACCGCCGCTTTTCTTCCACTCGCTCCATTCCCCCGTAGAAACATCCAGCTTCTGGATGCGATGGTTGTTGGAATCGGCTACGTATACGCTATTGCTGCCGTATACCGAAACGCTAACGGGTAGATCAAAAGAACCTAGCTGGTCATTCATCGTTATACCAAGCTTCGCATACTGACTCCACGTTTCGGCTTGCGCTGAAACTCCTGATACAGGAAGCACAACCATTGAGATGATTACGCTCCATACCCATAATTTTCTTAAAAAATGCTTGACATATCCCCTATTCATCACTATTGATCGTCTCCTTCGACTCTAATCGACTACATTCTACAAAAACCCACTTAACAAACACTTAAAAGACCGCTCTAACCGCAGGGCTGTCCTAGGTTTGAACAAGATTTGCAAACATGGTAGACTTTTTCATGAGATCGCCCGTGTTGAGAAGCAACCGTTTGCAAAACTGGAGATGATAAAATGTCGGTAAAAGGAATTAAGCTGCTGCTTGTTGATGACGAGCCGCATATCGTGCAGTTTTTGGAGCTTGGCTTGCTGAATGAAGGCGCGGATGTTCGAACAGCCAGCAATGGCGAGGAAGCGATTATGGTCGCTAGCGACTTTAGGCCCCATGTAGTCATTTTGGATGTGATGATGCCGGGCATGAACGGCTTTGAGGTTTGCCAGGCGCTTAAAGCAACGGGCGATAATATCGCCATTATTATGCTGACTGCCAAAGATGAAACGCAGGATCGCGTGAAAGGGCTGCGCATTGGTGCTGACGATTATGTCATTAAGCCATTCAGCTTTGAGGAATTGCTTGCCCGCATTCAAGCAAGGCTACGCAATCAATTTCCGAATTTGCTCGGGGAAGTCGTATACGGCCCGTTCCGCATCGACGATTTGCGCAAGGAGCTATCCTACATGGATCAAGTGCTGGAGCTGTCGCCTACCGAATATGAGCTGCTGAAATTTATTGTAATGAACAACGGCATTGTGCTGAGCAAGGCGCTTATTTTGGACAAAGTATGGGGCTATCATTTTGGCGGCGAGGAAAATATCGTTGAGGTGTACATTCGTTCGCTGCGCGAGAAGCTGCAGGACAAGGAGCACCGGCTTATTCGCACGCTGCGCGGCTCTGGCTATCGCATGGATTTGCCATGACGGACCGCAAAGCTCCGCTGCTGCTTCGCCTACTAAAGCCCGAATCGCTGCGCTATCAGCTGCTTAGCCGTTCGCTGTTCGTACTGGCAGGGCTGCTTCTGTTAATTGGAACGCTGCAATATGTTTTAATGAAGGACTTTATATATAATAATCGAGCCGAGGCTTTGGAAGCGCAAATTCAGGCGATGCCTCCCCAGTGGCATTCAGACGGCAAACCCGTTTACCCGAAAAAATCACCCAATATCGGCGAGATGGCATCGGATGATTCCACATTTTCACCGCCGCCTTCGCAGGAAGGCCCAAGCAATATGCCTACGATTACTCAACCAGGCCTATCACTTGCCTATGTGAGCAGCACAGGTGAACGAACGATATTAACAACTAGCAGTGAAACGTGGACACCAGAGCTAAGCAAAGCGGAATACATGAAAATTTTTGAGGATTTGAAAAAGCATCGCGACGGCGGTTATCAGCTGCTCAGCAATAGCGAAGGCGCCCAGCAGCTTGTCGTCTTTCGGCTTGCCGGACCGCCGAATTCGCCAGATGGACTCATTCAAGCAGGCAACGACACCGATTTGCTGCAAACGGTGCTTGCATCGCAGCTAGCTATTTTCGCCGGGCTGTCTATTGTTGCCTTGGCCGGTGGCTTATCGCTTTACTTGCCACTGCTGCGCAAGACGCTCGCACCGCTGTCGCGCATCGTGAAGGCCGCACAGCGCACCGATGCCATTAATCTCACCGAGCGATTGCCCATATCGCAAGGACAGCAGGAAATCGATCTGCTTTCCGAAGCGTTCAACGGCATGCTCGGTCGGCTGGAAAGCTCCTTCGAGACGGAGCGGCAGACGACGGAGAGGATGCGGCGCTTTGTTGCTGACGCTTCGCACGAGCTGCGGACGCCGCTCACTTCCATCCATGGGTTTCTGGAGGTGCTGCTGCGCGGAGCCGCTTCAAATCCGGAGCAGCTGCACCGCGCCTTAACGAGCATGAAGCTTGAATCGACGCGCATCAACAAGCTCGTAGAAGATTTACTGCTGCTAGCCAAGCTTGATCAGACGCCAGAGCTCGTTAAGGTCGATACGAACCTTGGCAATCTCATTCATGAGCTGGAGCCGCAGCTGCATATTTTGGGCGGCCAGCGTGAGGTGCGGATTGACGCTGCTGTGAGCCTAAGCGGGTGCTACAATCCCGATCAGCTCAAGCAGGTGGTGCTCAATTTATTTTTAAATGCAGTCCAGCATACCGACGCCAATCAAGGCAAAATATCGCTTAAGCTCGCAAAAGCCGGAGCCTATGCCGCCATCTCCATTACCGATAACGGAGCGGGCATTAAGCCGGAGCATCTCCCCCATTTGTTCGAGCGTTTTTATCGCAGTGAATTTTCCCGCACCCGCCTAAGCGGCGGAGCAGGCCTCGGGCTTTCAATTACGCAGTCCATCGTTGAAGCGCATGGCGGAACGATTGAGGCGGCCAGCACCGTCGGCGAAGGCAGTACATTCACCGTCAAGCTGCCGTTAGCGGATGTATAAGCAAACAGGGTGCCCCACAAGGCCACAATCTGGCCGCGGGGACACCCTGTTTTATTTTTCACTTTGCAGCACGAACGCATCCAGCTTATTGCCATCCACATCATAAGCCTCATATGTCAGCTTATCTCCTTCGATCGTAATGCCGGCAAACATTTGCTTATTATTTTGAAAATGAACCTTATGATAAAATTGATCCTCTTTCATCTCATTAAATTTCTGGCCCGCTGCGTTAGTGACGACGTAGACGGTACCGCTTGACGTGCTGATGACACCATCTCCATCCCCTGTCACCTTGCCATCCTTCAGCGGATACGATCTTGCATATTCATGGTTATGCCCCTGAAGCACGAGATCAACCCCATATTTGTCAAACAGCTTAACCCAATCATCGATTTTCTCGTATTGATTACCGGCATAGGGGCCACGATGAACCGATACGATAATCCAGCGTTTGTCTGTAGCTGCCAAATCCTTCTCCAGCCACTTGGTCTGCTCCTTTTTGTTCGACTCCGTGTTCAGCATGATGAAGTGCGCCGAGCCGTAGTCGTATGAATACGTTGTACCTTCAATCGAGCCGTCCGCTCCATTGGCTGGCAAATTGAAATGAGCGACGAATTCGTCTGCGTTATTATCGACCTCGTCATGATTGCCTGTCACAGGCATAAGCGGAAAACGCGTAACCCACTGCTGCGCCTTGCCAAAAAAGTTTTGCCACGCGATTTCATCATCCGGATTTTCCGTCAAATCGCCGTTATGCACAATAAACTGCGCGCCAGGAAATGTGCTAAACGCCTGATCCAGCGTATTTCCCCACAGCTCGAAATCCTGCTCCGTCACCCCTTGAGAATCGGTCACATTTATAAAAGTAAATGGATCCGCAGCCTGCGCCTGCGTCATAAAATGGAACGCTTCGCTCCAGCCGCTCTCACTCCCGTCGCCCACACGGTACGTATAGGCTGTGCCCGGCGACAGCCCCGTAAGCTCCAGCTTATGCCCCCCTCTTACTGCGCCATTGCCTGTATCCAGCGTTGATGTCTTCCCCTCAAGACGACTGACCTGCGCCCCCTCGCCCTCGCCTGACAATTTTGCAGCATCCATTCCTTCAATCCATTCAATCACTGTTCCCGCTTGCGGATTATCCGTAAACCAGGTGAAAGCGCGGCTCGTTGCCGCATCCTCTTTAAAGGTTGTAACGATAGCATAAGGCTTCCCAGCCGCCTTCTCTGTTGTCCCAGCCGATTTCAGCCATTCTATTCCTGCAACGACAAGCAATAGTACAAGGCAAAGGGCCAAAATCCATATCCATTCTTTTTTCATCTTAATCTCCTTTCCCGTGAAGTTCATACCTGTGCTGCCTTTTACGATAACGCTCCCGCCTAAAGCAAGTCAAACTTTTCACCCGGCATTCAGCAATCTTTCAGCGGGCACTCATTTTCACATCAGCATCTGAATTTACAATAGCTTTACAAACAGCTTAGCGAAGACACCATAACAGCTAAACGATTGATAGAGAGAAGGAGGGAGTCATTTGCAGCAAAATTTAAAGTTCCGGCATGAGCTGAAATTTATCATCAACCAGCATCAATATTTCATCATCCGGCAGCGGCTAAAAAATATGATGCAGCAGGATGCCAATGTCGGCGATACGGGCGAATACCACATTCGAAGCTTGTACTTCGACGATGTGAACAATAAAGCGCTGCATGAGAAGCTGGGCGGCGTACGCGACCGAAGCAAATATCGGATTCGCATTTATAATACGCAGGACAAGGTCATCCATTTTGAGAAAAAAATCAAATTCAAGGATTACATCGCCAAAGTCAAGGAGCCGCTTACGCGGGCCATGTACGACCAGATGATGGCTGGCGACTATGAAGTGTTCAACCGGCCTGATAAGCCGCTGCTTATGGAAATTTACAATGAGATGAAGTACCGGCTGCTTCGCCCGAAGGTGATCGTCGATTATGTGCGCGAGCCTTATGTTTATGAAAATGGCAATGTACGGATTACGTTCGACAAGGATTTGCGAACGGGGCTGCATGCGCTGGACATTTTTGACCCGAATCTAGATCCCGTCATCGCTCTGGAAGATAACCGGATGATACTCGAAGTGAAATTCGATGAATACATGCCGGCTTATATTCAAACTGCGCTTCAGCTTGAAGGGCTGCACCGTACCTCGGCATCCAAATACGTGATCTGCCGCAAATATCTTAAATTCAACACTTGGGAGGATTTTTAAACGATGGAGACGACGACTACAGCAGCTGCCGCAACAACTACAACGACGGAAACGTCCACTTCTTTTGCCGATATTATTAAAAACTCGGTGATGAGCAACTTTACTTCCGATATTAGCATTTCGAAAATACTCATTACGCTGGGCGTAGCTTTTCTGATTGGTTTCTTCATCTATACGCTGTACAAACGGATTTTCAGCGGTGTGCTTTATTCCAAAAGCTTCAACGTCTCACTCATCGGCATGACGATGGTTACTGCTATGGTCATTATCGCGATTAACTCTAATCTGGTGCTCTCGCTCGGTATGGTCGGCGCATTATCCATCGTCCGCTTTAGAACGCCAATTAAAGATCCGACCGACCTGATCTTCCTGTTCTGGGCAGCTGTTGCCGGTATCGTATCGGGTGCGGGCTTCTATACGCTCGCTGTTATTGGCTCTGTCGTGGTCGGCCTTATTCTCTTCTTCTTTGTCAAAGGCGGCTCGGTTGAGCAGCCTTACCTGCTTGTCGTCAACTGCGACAATGAAACGACCGAGAAAGAAATTCACGGCCGTCTGAACAAACTCGTTAAACGTTACAATGTGAAGCAAAAAACCGTTACGCGCGGCAATGTGGAAATGACGATTGAAATTCGGCTTCGTGATCAGGAAGGCGCGTTTGTTAACCAGCTTTCCGAGCTATCAGGTGTCAAAAATGCCGTTTTGATCAGCTACAGCGGGGATTATGTATCATAATTATGAGGAGGTTTCCGGCATGAAAGCAAAAGCTTCAACCTTGCTTCTAAGCCTGTGCTCCCTCCTTCTGCTTCTCACCATTACAGCCTGTACCAATGGTACAGGCTCTACTCCAACGACAACGGAAACAAACGTTGTCTCAGGCGGGGAGCAGACGCTGGATGAGACGGTATTTCCCAAGGACAAGGTTATCGATGTAAAAATTACAGTGGACAAAGATGACTTTCAAAATATGCTGGACAACGCCAGCGCAGAGGAATTTAAGGAAGCGACGGTCGATTACAACGGCCAAGTTTTCAAAAATGTCGGCATCCGCACGAAGGGCAATCTCAGCCTGAGCAGCGTCGTCAATATGACTGATTCGGACCGCTACAGCTTCAAGCTGTCTTTCGACGAATATGTCAATCAGACGATTAATGGCATTAGCAAAATCAATCTGAACAATAATTTCAGCGATGCCTCCTATATGCGCGAGTTTCTTTCCTATGAGCTTGCCGAAGCAATGGGCTTGCCAACCCCTAAATATTCCTATGTGAATGTATATGTAAATGGCGAGCTTTGGGGCTTCTATTTAGCGATCGAGCAAATTGGCGATGCCTATCTGGAACGCAACTTCGGCAACAGCTATGGTGCGCTTTACAAAGCAAACGGCGGCAATGGCAGCGAGCTGAACTGGCTGGAGACGATGAAATCGTACACGGGGCTTGATCTCAAGTCCGCTTCGTCCAATGACGATATTTTGCTGAAAATGCTCGATGAATTAAATAATGGTACGGACTATGACAGCGTTCTTGATGTACAGGAAGCGCTGAAATTTATTGCCTTAAACGCCGTTGCGGGCAATATGGACAGCTATTTATCGGAGAAAAAACATAACTACTATTTATATGAGGATGATGGCCTGTTCTCGGTTTTGCCCTGGGATTACAATATGTCCTTCGGCGGCTTTGGCGGCACGGGCGTGCTCATTGATGAACCGACGTCCGGCACACTGGCGGATCGGCCTCTCATCGCCAAATTGCTGGCAGTCGATGAATACAAGGAGCAGTACCACGCGATTATCAAACAAATGATAGAAGGATATTTGGCAGATGATACTTTCGCAGCCAGAGTAAAAGAAATAGCCGAGCTGATTTCTCCTTATGTAAAAGCGGACCCTTCTTCCTTCTATTCCTATGAAGAGTATGAGCAGGGCATTACGACGGTGCTTTCCTTCGCAAGCACTCAAGTAGCAAGCGTCACCCAGCAGCTTGACGGCACAATTCCTTCCTCGGGCGACGGTTCCGGCAGCGGCAGCAGCGGCTTTGGCGGTGGTGGTGGCGGAATGGGCGGCGGGGGCGGTTTCCCTGGTGGCGGCAATCCTCCAACTGACGGAGCTAATCCAGCAGGTGGCAACCCTCCAACTGACGGTGCTAACGGTGCGCAGCAAGGCGGTCAAGGCTTCGGTGGTGGCGGCTTTGGCGGCGGAGGTCCAGGTGGACAAGGCGGTATGGGCGGACAAGGCGGCATGATGGCACCGCCCAATGGCATGGGAGGCGGCGGTCCCGGCGGTCAAAGCACTCAGCCGCAGGGCAGCGCTTCGGAAGCTATTACTGCAGGCATCGCCTTAATTATATTAATCTTGTCGAGTGTGTTCGTTATTTTCTACAACCGCAGAAGGCTGTAACCAAACTTGTGAAACGGAGCGTAAAAAATCGCAGAATAAGCGATTTTTTACGCTCTTTTCTTTTGTTAAGGCTGCTCTCAACTTTTTATTCGACTTCCTTCCATTACATCGGCCGTTCGATCTAAAATGCAAACAAGATGTTCACAATTCATCCATATTGTTAGGAGCTAACTTAATTTTTTGATGACAACAGAAGCGTTTACGTTTGTTTGTGTGCCACCGGCCAAAGTCTGAAGGCCAACCGCAGCAGCTGAACTATGATTTCGCAGAGTAAGAACATCACCAGCCGCTAGAGCAATTATAGCCTGCCCATTGTTTTGCTGAGTGCCAGCACCTGAGCCATAAACAGTTCCCGCAACCAGTGTGCCGTTTAAAAATAGGGCGAATTGGTTTGGTTCTACACACGATACAGAAAAAGCAACCTCATATTTGCCCGGATTGCTAACTGCAATTTGTGCGGTTTCGGGGTCATGGGTGATTCCAGGTGAAAGAATGCCATTTGAATCAAAAATAACATCCGTTTCTACAGGAACAGTTTGAGCACCTAAATTATAAATAACACCGGAAATTATTGGGGGAATGATAGGGTATATAATCGCCATTCATCTCCACTTCCTTTATTTGTTTTTCAAGTAGATATGTACGAAAATAATATCCCCAGAAGCATTTAAAAAGACAATGCCGACAATCCAAAACAATATTATTGTCGGCATCTCATCCATAAAGATGATTAGTTTACAACAAATTCGATTACAATTGGTGTCGCAGGATCGAGTGCATCGCCACCAGGTATGGTGATCGCAGTGGTAGTAACGGTTGAAGTATCTGCTGTTTGAATCTGCGCATTAATATAAAGATTATAATACGCGGGTGCCGTTGGAAAAGCTGTGGCAGCAACTCCGGCATCATTGGTGGTGGCTGTTGCAAGAATATTAAATGCAACGCCGACACCTGTTCCGTCTCCAATTGTAGCAGAAAACCTTCGAGCAGCCATAAAGGGTTTTGTAATTGCCATTTATATCACCTCCCTTCTTCAATCTCTATTAGTAAATGACAGAGATAGATTAAAGGGAAGGGCGGAACATCTGATTAAACGCACATTTTATAAGGTTACTTGAGCAAAAAATTGAATGATTTCGATAATAATAGGCGTACCTAAAAAAATAGTTTGATTGTTTAGATTAATGTTCAAGGCACTTTCATTTAAGCTATATATACTGCCTTCTTGTAATATCCCATTGATGTAAAGATTACTATAGCTATTTTGACCTATGCCTGTAAATGCGGTTGTTAATGTTCCCTCATCATTTGTAAATTCATTAGCTGGAATCGTTACAGAGGACTGTATATCTGAGGTCACAATATAAAAATATCTTTGAGCACTTGGCAAAATAATGATATCAGGAAGGACGACAGGTCCTGGCGGTCCTGGTGGGCCCTGAGGTCCTTGCAAGCCTGGAGAGCCTTGAATCCCTTGCGAGCCTGAAGGTCCTTGAGGGCCTTGAATCCCTTGCAAGCCCGGAGGGCCTTGAGGGCCTTGAGAGCCTGAAGGGCCTTGAGGTCCTTGCGAGCCTGAAGAGCCTTGAGGTCCTTGCGAGCCTGAAGAGCCTTGCGTCCCTTGAGAGCCTGGAGGTCCTTGTATATCTCCCGGAGCTATTATAATATTTTCCGGTTGTGTACAAGCAACACGTTTAAATTTTTTTCTCGATAAAATAAACTTTTTACGTTCTTTTTTTCTTCTCAAAGGGCAAACAATAACTGTTTTCTTTTTAAAATCTTTTTTTCGGCCAGTATTAGAGCTCTTCAGTTTCCGTTTATCTGTTATACGTATGTTCTTTTTTTTGACGATACATTTCTTATTACGTGCAGGCTTTCTTGTTACTGAAGTCATTTCTTTTTTATTATGGATATTGACACTCCACAAGCTAAACACCTCCATATACAACAATTGTATATTATGAGATTTCTCTATCGAAGGTATAGACTTTTAACTACTAACGATATAGACGTTAATCTATTTTACTGAAAATAGGTGTCAGACTACTTTTCTTTATTTCCCTATTCTACAACCTTATTTATTGTGAACACCATTTCAGATTACTCCGGAAAATAGACGGACTTTTTTCACCTTTCAATGCTCAAATATTCGCCTTTTCAATAGATAAATGATCATTTATTGGCGAATCATTCGCATATTCCCCTCCATTTCTGCCAAAATAAATACTGTCAACAGCGCTCATGACGCTTTCTTCTTTTCCTTTCATTGCGACTGTAAACGCTATCCATTAACATGATTATTATCCCGTTTGTAAGGAGTAACATGACAAACGGTGAAAACATATTGCGCGTGATGATCGCTTCGTTCATTCATATACCCGCGCCTATCGAAGCTGTTATTGCTTCGCAATTCATTGAGGAGGAGTCATGTCATGAGTAGTCAAGAAGTACAACAATCGTCATCCGGCGGTGTAAAGGTAGGGGTGCAGAAATTCGGCAGATTCCTAAGCGGAATGGTTATGCCAAATATCGGCGCATTTATTGCCTGGGGGATTATTACAACCCTGTTCATTCCGACCGGCTGGTTTCCAAATGAAGATTTGGCAACGCTTGTTGGCCCAACCATTACTTATTTGCTTCCGCTCCTGATCGGTTATACAGGTGGTAAAATGGTTCACGGCACCCGCGGCGGCGTCATCGGAGCCATGGTCACGATGGGCGTTATTCTCGGATCGGATATTACGATGTTCCTCGGAGCTATGATCGTAGGTCCGCTGGCTGCATGGATTTTGAAAAAATTCGACCAAGCGCTGGAAGGTAAAATTCCATCAGGCTTCGAAATGCTTATCAATAACTTTTCTTCCGGCATCATCGGCGCGGCCCTCTCGATTGGGGCATACAAAGGCGTTGGCCCGCTGGTTACCGCATTCAGCAATCTGATTTCTTCCGGCGTAGAATTTCTCATCAACCACGGCCTCTTGCCGCTGGCGAACATTTTAATTGAACCGGGTAAAATTTTGTTCCTGAACAATGCGATTAACCACGGTATATTAAGTCCAATCGGGCTTGAGCAATCGCTGGCTACTGGCAAATCCATTATGTTCATGCTGGAGTCTAACCCAGGTCCCGGTCTTGGTATACTGCTCGCTTACTGGCTGTTTGGCAAAGGCGCAGCGAAAGGCTCTGCTCCAGGCGCTATCATCATTCAGTTTTTCGGCGGTATTCACGAAATTTATTTCCCATACGTCCTCATGAATCCGCGCCTCATTCTTGCGGTTATCGGCGGCGGCATGGCTGGTACGTTTACCTTCTCCCTGCTGGGCGCAGGCCTTACAGCCGCTCCTTCACCAGGAAGTATTCTCGCTTATTTTGCGCTCGTGCCTAAGGGCGGCTACTTTGCCATGATTAGCGGTGTTGTTATCGCGGCGGCAGTATCATTCGTAATCGGCGCGCTTCTGCTGAAAACAAGCAAAAACGCTCAAGGCGATATTGAGGAAGCAACGACTAAAATGCAAGATATGAAGGCCTCTTCTAAAGGCGCTGAAACAGCTGGTGCTCAAGCTGGCACAGTTTCCGCAGCTGCTGGCACAGTGAAATCGAAGGAAGATGTGAGCAAAATTATTTTTGCTTGCGATGCTGGAATGGGCTCTAGTGCAATGGGCGCTTCCATTATGAAAAAGAAAGTCAAAGCAGCCGGTCTTCCTATACAGGTGACCAACACGGCGATTAACGATCTCCCTTCTGATGCGGATATCGTCATTACCCATAAATCGCTGACTGAACGGGCGCGACTGAAAGTTCCTGGAGCTGAGCACATCTCCATTGAAGATTTCTTGAAGAGCCCCGAGTATGATGCTTTGATCAAAAGATTAAGCTAAACGTAAACGGCTGAAGCTGCCCTTTGGTGGCAAAGCTGCCGTTTCGAGGGTGAAATATAAGTCCAATTTAAGTGTGAGGCTTATAAATTCTTATATTTTAAACGAAGCAAGCCTAGACTTTGCGCTTAACGCTGACATTTAATGTCGGCGTTAAGTCCATTTCCCGGATAAGGATGATCTCCTATCAAAGTATCGACGAGACAGCGACGTATTGTAGAGCTGCTGCTGGAGCAGCGGGATGAAATAACAGCGGCAGATATTGCCGCTGAGGTCGGAGCAAGCACCCGAACGATTCACCGCGAGCTCAGTGACATTGAGCTTGTACTAGCTGCCAATCATATCAAGCTGCATAAGCGCTCCGGAATCGGGATCAAAATCGAAGCGGACAGCGAGAGGCTGGAACGTTTTAAGCAAGCGCTTGAGCATGCGGATCTATTTGAGTTTTCAGCCGAGGAGCGTAAGGCGCTTATATTATGCAAGCTGCTTAAGCATAATGAGCCGATCAAGCAATTTTCGCTATCCCATCAGCTGCGCGTTACGATGCCAACGATTAGCCACGATCTTGACGAGCTGGAGCAAATGATTCAGAGCCACGGGCTGACACTCGTGCGCAGGCGCGGCTACGGTGTAGAAATAAGCGGGCCGGAGTCAGCAAAAAGGCTGTTTATTGCCTGGCTCGCGCAAACCCATCTGGACGAATCCGACCTGTTCGGCCAAGCTCAGGAAGCCATCACCTTGCATCCATTATCGAAAGAGCTGCTGGCGATGGTTGGCAGGAAGCATTTTTTCTCCTTGGAGCAGGCGTTTTGGAAGCTGGAGGACGGCTGGCAGCTGCAATTGTCAGAAAAAGAGCATTTAAATCTGCTCATTCGGCTTGCTGTCACACTGACGCGAATTCAGGAAAGCCATTTGATTCCGCCGCATGTTAATGGCGTTCCTCCCTCCTACTCTGCGAGAGGAGAAAGCAAGGCCGAGGAACTGCTGAGCATGCTCGCACTGGAGCTTCCTGCTGAGGAGGTCCGCTATATCGCCAAGCTGCTTAAAGCGACCGATTCGGCTGAGGAAGATGGGCTGCTGCTCGCTCAGGGAGATTGGACGCTCAATGCAAGCGTAACGAAGCTGATCGCGTTTATGGAGGAGCAGCTCGGCGAGCCTTTTACCGAAGACCGTTCCCTAAGAGAAGGGCTCCATCAGCATATGCTGCCTGCCTTTCGCAGAATAGAGGAAGGCAGCACGATTCGCAATCCGCTGCTCGCGCAAATTAAGAAAGATTATGAATTGCTGTTTACCCTTATTCGCAAAGGCGTTAATGCTATTATAAGCAGGATCGAAGTGCCTGATGAGGAAATTGGCTACATGGTCATGCATTTTGGCGCCTCCATGGAACGGCTCAAGCAGTTTCCGCGAAAAGTTAGAGCGGTGCTCGTCTGCACCAGCGGTATCGGTTCGTCAAAGCTGCTGGCCGTTAGAATTAGCAAGGAGCTGCCGCAAATCGAGCTGATTGGCAACCGTTCTTGGTACGAAGCAGCACGAATGCCGGAGCAGCAATACGATCTTATTATTTCGACGGTTGATTTGCCGATAGCTGCCGAGCGTTATATTAAGCTGAGTCCCCTGCTGCTGGAAGCGGAAGTAGAACGGCTGCGGTCCTTTATTCAAAATATTACGCTCAAGCATGCTCCTTCGCCCAAAACGCCGGAAACGAGCAGCCACTCGCCGCTGGAACGGTTGATGCAGTTGAAAATGTACGCCTCGGATTCGGTTATGCTGCTGGAAACCTTTCAGGTGTATACGATGCCGGAACGGCCCGGCTTTCCGCGAGGCGATTTAACAGGCGTTACCGAGGAGCTTATTGAGGCGATCCGGCACTTGCATGCGGTGTCCGACGAACAGAAGGTCGTTCGCCTGCTGCTGACGCGGGAGCAGCATGGCAGCCAGGTTATTCCTGATACGGAGCTGGCATTGTTCCATACCCGGTCCGATGCGATCGCTTTTCCTATACTCAGCCTTTTTCGGTTTAACGAGCCGCTTCCGTTTGGAGACAGCAGCAGTGCTCCAGTGAAACAAATTTTATTGATGCTTGGCCCTGCCGAGCTTCGCCGTACCGCTCTGGAGATTTTGAGCGAAGTGAGCGCGATGCTGCTGATGACGGAGCTGACAGAGCTGCTCAAGCACGGCAGCGCAGCGGAAATTCAAGCTTTTCTATCCTTTCACCTAGAGAAAGAAATCAAATTCAAACTGGATTGGAGAAATGAGCCATGACTATTTTATCCACAGACAAAGTGAAATTGAACGTACAAGTTAGCGACAAATATGAAGCGATCCGCCTTGCGGGACAACTGCTCGTTGAAGCGGGCCATGTTCCAGCCTCCTACGTTGACAAAATGATTGAGCGCGAAGAGCTGCTCTCGACTTATATTGGCGGCGGACTTGCGATGCCTCACGGCACCAATGATTCCAAAAGCCTCATCCACTCGACGGGCATGTCGATACTAATCGTGCCGGGCGGAGTAGATTTTGGCGGCGACGAGCCAGCTAGACTCGTTATTGGGCTCGCTGCGGTCGGCGATGACCATCTGAACATTTTAACGAGCGTTGCGATGCTTGTATCCGAGGAAGACGATATGGAGCGGATTTTGACCGCCAGCTCTGAGGGCGAGCTCATCGCTATTTTTGAGCAAGGTATGGAAGAATGAGGGCCGTCCATTTTGGCGCAGGCAACATTGGGCGAGGCTTCATTGGCCTCCTGCTCTCGCAAGCAGGCTGCAGCGTCACCTTCGTCGATGTGAACGCCTCACTTGTTGCGCTGCTGCAGGAAAAACAGCAATACACCGTTAAGCTTGCAAGCGAGCAAGCTGAGTCGTTCACCGTCTCGGGCGTCAATGCGATTAACGGCAATGATACGGCGCTCGTTGCCGCAGCCATTGCCGAGGCTGACCTCGTCACGACAGCCGTCGGCGTGTCAGTCCTGAAGCATATTGCCGGAGCCATTGCTGAAGGCATCACGCTTCGACTGGCGAACAACCAAGCAGCTGCTGCTTCTCCCTTGCCTGTTATCGCCTGTGAAAATGCGATTGGCGGCAGTTCGCAGCTTAAGGAGCTTGTTTATTCCCATCTGGCTGCTGACGTCAAAGCACAGGCAGAGCAAGCGATTGCTTTTCCAGACGCTGCCGTTGACCGCATCGTTCCACTTCAGCAGCATGACGATCCGCTGCAAGTGACAGTTGAGCCTTTTTATGAGTGGACGGTTGACCGCTCTGCGCTCCCGCAAGGAACGCCGGAAATTCCCGGCATCCATTATGTCGATCAGCTCCAGCCTTACATCGAACGCAAGCTGTTCACCGTTAATACCGGGCATTGCGTTGCCGCTTATCATGGTTATTTGCAAGGATACGCCACTATTCAGGAAGCGATGAAGGACGCCGCTGTCCGTAGGGAAGTCGAGGGTGCGCTCAAAGAAACGGGCGCAATGCTTGTTCGTACTTACAGCTTCTCGGAAAGCGAGCATCAAGCGTATATTGAGCAAATTTTAGAGCGTTTTATTAATCCTTATTTGACCGATGAAGTGGTGCGTGTCGGCCGTTCGCCGATTCGCAAGCTGTCGCCGGATGACCGTCTCGTAAGGCCCGCCCTGCTCGCCTTTGAGCTCGGACTGCCAACTGACCATTTGACAAAAGCGATGGCCGCTGCGCTGCGCTTCAACTATACAGAAGATTCCGAGGCTGCAGAAATTCAAGCAGCTCTCTCAAGCTCCACACTCAGCGACGTTATTGCACGTTATACATCATTGCCAGCGGAACACCCGCTGCACGTGCAAATTGTGGAAGCCTACAGCAAGCTGTAATTATTTTTGAAACGAACGGCTCTTGGTTTAATTCAAGCAGGCAAGATACTGAGGAGCCATTGAGTCAAGGAAAGGAATGAGGTTGCATGACAACAGTATGGAAAGGTACGGGTGCATCGCCAGGGCTTGCGGCAGCTCCCGCCTACTTTATTCATCAAGACCTTTATACGCCGAAAAAGCTTAAAGCTGTAAATCCCACTGGGGAAATTCAGCGTTTTCGCAGCGCAGTAGCCCAAGCGCAGGAAGAGATTGAAGCGATTCGAGTTTCCACAGAGCAAAAGCTTGGCGCGGATAAAGCCGAAATTTTTGAAGGCCATCTGATGATATTGGAAGACCCTGATTTCATTGATGCTGCAGAGGAAAAAATGAGCGACGAAGGCATTAACGCTGAATATGCGCTTCATGAAGTATCGACTTCCTTCATTGAACTATTGCAAGCGATGGAGGATGAGCTGCTTCAAGGCCGCGCCGTCGATATTAAAGATGTGGCGGGCCGCATTATGAGCCATTTGCGCGGGGTGCCCCATCTCGATCTTGCGAATATGACTGAGGAATGTATTATTATTTCCGAGGATTTGACGCCTTCCGATACGGCCCAGCTCAATTTGGACTTCGTGCGCGGCTTCATTACCGAAATCGGCAGCCGCACTTCCCATTCCGCGATTATGGCGCGGACGCTGGAAATTCCGGCCATCGTTGGCGTCGGTTCCTCTCTTCGCTCATTGCCGGCCGATGCTTTTATCATAATGGATGCCGAAGCGGGCTCCATCATTATCAATCCGTCCGCTGACGAGCTCGCTGCCTTCCAGCAGCAAAAACAGCAATATGACAAGCATAAAGCTGAGCTCGCTAAGCTCAAGGATCAGCCAACCTTTTCCCGAGACGGCAAGCAGGTAGAGCTTGCGGCCAACATCGGGAAACTGGAAGATGTGCAGCGTGCGCTCGATAATGGCGCTGAAGGGATCGGCTTGTTCCGCACCGAATTTCTTTATATGGGACGCAGCTCGCTTCCAACCGAAGATGAGCAATATACCAGCTACAAATACGTACTGGAAAAAATGAACGGCAAGCCCGTCGTCATCCGCACGCTCGACATTGGCGGCGACAAAGAGCTGCCTTACATGGATTTGCCGAAGGAAAGCAATCCGTTCCTTGGGCAGCGCGCGCTCCGGCTCTGCCTTGACCGCCAGGATATTTTCCGCACGCAGCTGCGCGCTCTGCTTCGTGCCAGCAGCCATGGCAATCTTAAAATTATGTTTCCAATGATTGCGGTCATCGAGGAGCTGCTTGAAGCAAAAAAACTGCTCGCCGAAGAACAGGCAAAGCTTGCTGCCGAAGGCATCGCTGTCGCAGACCACATAGAAGTCGGCATGATGGTTGAAATTCCGTCCGCTGCTGTGTCCGCTGATCTGTTCGCGCCAGAGGTTGATTTTTTCAGCATCGGGACGAACGATTTGATTCAATATACGATGGCGGCGGACCGGATGAATGAGACGGTATCTTATTTGTATCAGCCATGGCATCCTTCGATTTTGCGCCTCATCAGCATGGTGATCAAAGCCGCGAAGCAGGAAGGCAAATGGGTGGGCATGTGTGGGGAAATGGCTGGCGATACGACGGCCATTCCGCTGCTGCTTGGGCTTGGGCTGGATGAATTCAGCATGAGCGCTGGCGCGATTTTGCAGGCTAGACAGCTCGTTGGCGAGCTGGACCAGCCCGAATGGGCCGCCTACGCGGAGCAGGCGCTTCGCATTCGCAGCTATGAGCAAGTAACCGCCTTTGTAGAGCAAAAACGGCAATAAGGATTAGCCTCCAAACCATACTTGAAATAAAATACATCCGAAACGGAGTGATCTCCTCATGATCAGTCAAACCTTTACGATTCTTAACCCAACAGGTTTTCACGTTCGCCCGGCTAAAACGTTCGTTCAAGCCGCCAGCGCCTTTCCCTGCAAAATTTCCGTCCTGAATAAGGGCAAAAAAGTGAACGGCAAAAGCTCGCTCAGCATGCTGACGCTCGGCATTGCCGTGAACGAGGAAGTGACGCTGGAAATCGACGGCGAGCAGGAAACCGAAGCGATGAAGGTGCTTGGCGATCTGCTGACACAAATTCACGAATAGGCGTAAATAGCATTCCCGCTTCTATGGAAAAAGAGAGGAAAGCCGTTTGCTTAAGCATAAACTTAAGCAAACGGCCTCCTCTCCTTTTTTTATTCAAGCAAGCTTGTCCCTCTCATTTGAAGGCAACCGGAATCATCACATAGAAGGTGCTGCCTTTGCCAACCTCAGGCCATACGCCAATTTTCCCATGATGGGCTTCCACCATTTGCTTGGCAATTGCGAGTCCCAGCCCATGACCGGATGTTCGCCGCGTTCGCACCTTGTCCGTCCGATAGAAACGGTCAAATATGCGCGCAGCGTCTGCCGCTTTAATACCCGGTCCTTTATCCTGCACCGTCAGCCTCAGCAAGCCCCGACGCTCCGACGCCGATGCGCTTAGCTGGACGATAATACGCTCTCCCTCCGGCGAAAACTTAATCGCATTATCAAGTAAAATATACAGCACCTGTTTCATGCGCTCCGCGTCGCCACGCATCATCGCCCGATTTGGCGCTTCAAGCTCCAGACGTATGCTTCTGGCAGCGGCCAGCGTCTCCATCGATTGAACGGTCTTCTCGGCAATGGGGCGAAAATCAAACATGTTATGCTCCAGCTCAAGCTCGCTCGCATCCGAACGGGCCAGCAGCAGCAAATCACCAACGAGCCGCGTCATCCGCTTCACTTCATCCTTCATCGTCGCAAGCGTCTTAGAGACAAAATCATTATCATCCTCCGCAGCCTTTTCAGATCGGGCTGTAACTGAAGCATTTTCACGCTCCATATGGACGGGGCAAGCTCTTTCAACCTTGCTGCCGGAGCTCTCCTGCTCCAGTTCGAGCGCGTTAATCGACATCAGCAGCACGCTCAGCGGCGTGCGCAGCTCATGCGACGCATCCGCTGTAAAGGTGCGCTGCCGATCATACGATTCGGCAATGGGCAGCATAGCAAGGTGCGACATGTATCGCCCAATTAGAAAAGCGACAATCGTAAATGATGCTGCGACGCCTATGAGAATGCAAAGCAGCCATTGAAACAGCGAATGCTGCTGGGAAATATTTTTCGCCACATAAAAAATGCTGGAGCTGCCCTGCCCCGTCAGAACAGGCTTGCCCGCAATCATTAATGAAAGCTTGCCTGCTGGCGGCCTGTCCCCAGGCATGCCGTCCGCAGAAGCGGCATCTGTCGTTATCGTCTCGTAGCTGACCTCGTTATTGCCGGGCTTCCAGTCCTTCACCAGCTCCAGCAGCTCTGGCCTCAAAACAGGAAATACTTCTTTCCCCGCAATAAGCGCGCCATCTGCTCCAATCAAATAATAAAAAAACTGGTCATTGCCAAATCCAAGCAAGTTGCGGTCATTCAAGTCAATTTCTTCCGCTTGCCGATTGTCCTTCATCTGCTTCTCAATAACGTTCGTCGACTGATCGAGAAACGACAGCAGATCCTTCTTCTGCTCATTGTAAATAACAAGCGAGAGCAGCCAATATACAACGACGACAAACACGGCGAGAAACAGCGACAGCAAGCCGACATAAAGCAGCGTCAGCCGCGCCTGCGTTTGCGCGAACATATCTTTATTTTTGAACAACCGATTAATCATCAAATTTGTACCCGACGCTGCGAATGCTCTGGATTTTGTCGGCGTTGCCAAACGGCTCCAGCTTTTTGCGCAGCAGCTTGATCGTCGCATCGACCGTCTTCATCGCAACATCCGTTTCGAAGCCCCATATCCGCTCCAAAATCAATTCGCGCGGCAAAACGCTCCCCTTGTTGCGAAGCAGCAGATCGAGCAGTTGGAACTCGCGCGGGCTAAGCGCCGCCTCCTGCTCTCCCTGCTTCATTGCTTGTGTGCTGCGGTTGAGTGTCATATCGCTAATTTGAACGACTTCCTCTACTAGCGGTGCAAAATTCCGGCGTCCCAGCGCCCTCAAACGAGCAAGCAGCTCGAACAGCTCAAACGGCTTAACCAAATAATCATCGGCCCCTGAATCGAGGCCTTCTATTCGATCGTGAAGCTGAATCGCGTGCCGTCAGCATGAGAATGGCTCCACTGTAGCCCTGCTCCCGCAGCTTGCTGCATACCTCTACACCTGTCATGCCCGGCATCATCCAATCGAGTACGACAACCTCATAATGGGCAGCGAGACAATAATCATACACATCCTCGCCATCCTGTACCCAGTCCACCTGATGATAGCCGGATTTATCAAGCATCTGCACAATTAATCTCCCTAGCCGCTCATCATCCTCAGCTAACAAAATATGGCCTTGCAGCATACTATTCCTCCTCGTATCGCCTTGCCCGTATGTTGTGCTTTTTCCAGTGTCTTCACACCGTTCCAGTTCATACGTCTTCTACGTTTGACAGGGTTAGCAACCAGTTTACACTTTGAAAATGTACAAGCTATGAACGCGGCCGATGTAAAAAATGGAAGCAGATGTCCAACTAACGCTCAAATCAAAAAAAGCCGGAACGCTCTGTACGCGGCCTCCGTTTTACAGAAGCCTGCGCCAGAAAGTTCCGGCTTTCAGCATACGATTTTTGAACCCTCTCCACATTCTTATTTAAGCTCAGACGATAAATCCGATCCCGCTCATGCGCTGCTCCAGCATTTTGCGCAAAACAGAGCCAATATGAGCCCCCGCTTCCACGGGCGGCGTACCTCTTGCATGAATATTGGAAATAACCGTTCGCTCCGAATCCTTCCTTCCCGGATAGGGGCGATAGCACATATAAGCGCTCATTGAAGTAGCTGCCGCAAGGCCAGGGCGTTCTCCAATGAGAAGGACAAGCAACTCAGGCTCCAAAATCCGCCCGATATCGTCCATACAGCCAACCCGCGCCCCTCTGACGTAGAAGGGTGTTCCCGCCGTTAGCCCGTTTGCTTCCAATGAATCCATTAAAGCAGGCAGAATATCAGGCAGATTGGCATCGACCGCCTTGGCGCTCAGCCCATCCGCCACAACGACCTGCACTTGAGGACGCTTCAAGCAGCGCTCCGCTATTGCCGCACTCCCCTCTTCGGACAGCAGCCTGCCTTTATCAGGACGCTTCAAATATAATTCTTTGTCATGAAACTGGGTATCAACCGAAAACAATTCGAATTCCGCAAGCAATGCCGGAGATACTTCCCCGTATACCGCATCCACCGCATGGGCATGATCCAGCCTCAGCTTCAGTACTTCCTGCGTAAGCGCACGGGTACCTGAGCGGCCAACTCCAATTCGGGCGGGCGAGTGGGCCGCGAGGCTTTCAAAGATTTCGGCCTGCCTTTGTCGATCCATTAGATGACCTCCTCTCTCAATAGACAAACCGGATGGCATCTCCCGCCTCAGCAGTGAGCCTGCCGCCCCGCATGACGCCAACGCTTTCCAGCCATGCTTCAAACGCAGGAGCCGGCTTCATCCGCAGCGTCTCGCGCACGGTGGCAATATCATGATAGCTTAACGACTGGTAATTCAGCATGCAGTCATCCGCTAACGGAACGCCAATAACGAAGCTGACTCCAGCAGATGCGAGCAAAATGCTCAAGTTATCCATATCATTCTGATCAGCCTGCATATGGTTCGTATAGCAAATGTCGCAGCCCATTGGCAGCCCGTGAAGCTTCGCCATAAAATGATCCTCAAGCCCCGCACGGATGACCTGCTTGCTGTCATACAAATATTCAGGACCGATAAAGCCGACAACCGTGTTGACGATAAACGGGTTAAACCGTTTTGCAAGGCCATAGCATCTGGCTTCCAGCGTAACCTGATCGATGCCGAAATGCGATTCCGAAGACAGCTCGGAGCCTTGCCCCGTCTCAAAATACCAGCGGTTCGGCCCCTCCGCTGTACCCCGTGCGCGAATTAAAGCATCCGCTTCCTCAAGCAGCGCCAGATCAATGCCGAAGCCGCGATTGCCCTCCTCGGTTCCGGCGAGGCTCTGGAAAAGCATATCTGCAGGAGCCCCTTCCTCCACTGCACGCATTTGCGTCGTGATATGGGCAAGCACGCAGTTTTGGGTTGGAATCGCCCAGCGGTCTATGACCTCCTTCGTCGCATAGAGCAGCGACTTCATATTTTCAACCGCATCCGTCGCCGGGTTGATGCCAATGACCGCATCACCGATGCCGTAGCTGAGCGCCTCGAACAGCGAAGCCTTCATGCCGCCAACATGGTCGGACGGGTGATTCGGCTGGGCGCGGGAAGCAAGCGTCCCCTTATAGCCGATTGTCGTCCGGCAGGTTGTCAATATTTCCATCCGCGAAGCCGCCTGAATTAAATCCAGATTGGACATCAGCTTGCATACCGCCGCTATCATTTCACTCGTCAAGCCCGAGCCGACCCGCAGCAGCTCGCTGCCTGTCGTATCGGAGCGAAGCAAATACTCCCGCAGCTCGCCGACCGAATAGTTGGCGAACGCCTGATAGACGTCCTCGGCAAGATCCTCCTCGATCAGCCGCGAAACCTCGTCCTTATCGGGGCATAGCAGCGGATTTTCCCGAATATCTGCGAGGCGCAGCTCCGAGAGCACATATTTGGCGGCAACCCGCTCCGCCGCATCGGCAGCAGCAATGCCTGCCAGCCGGTCTCCCGATTTCTCTTCGTTTGCTTTGGCCAACACCTCTTTCAAATGATGGAAGGAGTAAGTCCGGCCTTTGAGTGTAACGGATAACTTCATGTCTGTTCCTCCCCGCTCTCCCGCCGGTGAAACACCAGCGTTTTCATGATTACCGGAACCATGTCCTCCTTTATTGGAAGGCCAACGTCAACATAATCGCCGTCAACGGCGTTTATCTGATCGACGCATACGAGCCGCTGCTTGCCACGCAGCCGCTTCGCAAGCGCATGTCCGAGCGCCTTAGCCATATCATTTTGGCAAATGACCAGCAGTACTGAGGACTCAGGAGCAGCAGCCGTATATTCGGCGTATAACGCTGCTGCCAGCTTTTGCAGGCGAATATACGAGCAAACTCCGCCGCCTTGCAGAGCTAAAGCAAAGGGCGGATCGGACATTCCGCTGCCATACAAGCCAGCTGCCAGCTGCACACTGGCCCGCACCGCTTGCTGCATCTCGTCATCGGCTGGCGGCAAGCGACAGATGCCAACCGGAATGTTGCGCAGCGGCAGCGCCTCCAAATCATAATACAACGTCGCTCCGCTCACCTCCGTCATATGCGTTCCTGCGCCAATAACCGTCGCACGGGCCGACTCTTCCGCTTGCCTGACCGGAACCCCATGCCGACTTGCCAATTGCGCCAGCTGCGCTCCTAGCTCCGGCCCGATATCACCATATTTGGCTATTTCCTCCATTGTAAGGGAATCTGACATATCCATCAATGCGCCCACTCCGCCGGAAATAAAAATTTCGCCTGGCATCGGGAGTTCACCGGCAGGCGGCGCGACAAGCAGCACATCCGTTTCCCATCCACAGCGAACCGCATGTCCGCCTGATATGATGCACGAATACAAATGCTCTGCCATTCGCTTGCACAATAGACGCAAAGCTGCGAGCGGAAGCAGACTGCCTATCGCGGGCAGCTCACTTTCATAGCCCTGTTGCTTTGCCCAGAGCTGCCAATGGGCTGATACATATACGACTTTCCCCTCAGGTGTTAAACGAATAAGACGGCCGCCAATATGCAGCGTCACCGTCCCTATCATAGCGCCATCGCGGAAATAGGCCGCATTTGCCGTCCCGCCGCCGACATCCACGTTGACGATTACGCCTGGCTGCCACGCTGAGCGGGCAGCCGCTCCAGAACCTCGCCCAGCAAGCAAGGATTCCAGATCAGCACCTGCTGTTGCGACGACAAATTGTCCAGCATGCCCGGCCATCGCATGTACAATTTTCTCAGAATTGTCCTTCGTCGCCGTCTCGCCCGTGATGATAACGGCTCCGGTCTGCACATCCTGCGGCTTAATGCCGGCCTGTTGATATTCTCGCTCCAATAGACACGATAAAGCTTGCAGATCAATTTCGGATTCGCCTAGCAGCGGAGTTGAAAAAACCGGGCTTATATAAGCCAGCCTTCGCTCGGTGATTTCATAGCGCGGCAGTGAAAAGCCTCCGGAGGTCTCTACAACCTTAAGCTTCGAAACAATCCACTTGGTTGTGCTTGTGCCCAGATCGATGCCTACACTCGTCAGCCATTTCTCCCGCGCCATGCTGCTCATGCCATTTTCCAGCCAATTTCCGGCGGTATTCGGCGGGCGCATCCCGTGGATATAGCAGCTTCAATAACGGAAATCCGCACTTTAGCAACGACCTGCTCATTAAAGATGCTCGGAATAATATATTGCTCATTGAGCTCCTCGTCCGAAACGACGGCAGCAATGGCCCGCGCCGCTGCCAGCTTCATTGCCTCATTAATATGGCGCGCGCGGCAGTCCAGCGCCCCCCGGAAAATGCCGGGAAACACAAGCACATTGTTAATCTGGTTCGGCAGGTCGCTGCGACCCGTTGCAAAAATGCGAACATGGGGCAATGCTTCTTCCGGCTCGATTTCCGGCGCGGGATTCGCCATTGCAAACACAATGCTGTCCTTCGCCATCGTCTGAATATCCTGGCTATTCAGCAGGCCGCCCCGCGATACGCCGATGAACACATCCGCTCCAGCTAGCAGTTCCTTCAAGCTTCCGGGAGTTCGTTCAACCTGAGGCTGCATCGCCAGCCACTGCCACATCGGATTTTCATAGGCACCGCCGAAGACGATAGCGCCGTCCCGATCAATCGGGACGAGACGGCTCGCTCCTGCGGCAAGCAGCATTTTACAAATCGATACGCCTGCCGCTCCAATGCCATTCACCACAATTCGCACATCCGCAAGCTGCTTCCCCGTTACCTTGAGCGCATTCAGCAGGCCAGCCATCGCAACGATTGCCGTACCATGCTGGTCGTCGTGAAATACTGGAATATCCAGCTCCTCCACTAGCCTGCGCTCAATTTCAAAGCAGCGGGGCGAAGAAATATCTTCAAGATTTATGCCGCCAAAAATCGGGCTGACCGCTTTAATTGTGCGGATCAGTTCCTCCGTGTCCTGCGTATCCAGGCAAAGCGGGAACGCATCTACATCCGCAAGCTGCTTGAACAGCATCGCTTTGCCTTCCATAACGGGAGCAGCAGCATAAGGTCCAATGTCGCCAAGCCCCAGCACCGCCGTTCCGTCGGTAATAACCGCAATCGTATTGCGCTTGATTGTCAGCGAATACGCCTTATCCGGGTTTTCATGAATGGCCTTCGACACTTTAGCCACTCCGGGCGTATACACCTTGGAAAGATCATCCCGATTTTTGACCATTAGCTTCGGGCTCGTGGCAATTTTCCCGCCCAAATGCGCGAGAAATACCGGGTCAGATACATGGATTAGCTTCGTCCCTTGCAGCTCATCCAGCCGCCTTAACAATGGGCTTTCATCCGAATCATTAATATGGACTGTAATGTCGCGTACCGACATGTCCTTGCCAGAGCGAATGACATCAATTGATGTCATATCGCCGCCAGCATGGCTGACCTGAGAGGCAATCTCGCCGAACTGAACCAGCCGATGATCCATCTCCAACCTTATAATCAAACTGCTAATCGTCATGTATGCTTCCTCCGCCATTTTGGCATCCGGTTCTATTTTTGCTTCCATACATCTGGAGGACCGGCAGATACGCCGCCATCCAGTACAAATTCCGCTCCTGTCGCATATGAAGATTCATCGGAGGCAAGATACAGGGCCAGCCGTGCTACGTCGAGCGTACTGCCTACTTTGCCAAGGGGAACAAGCGCCCCTTGATCCTCCACCTTCTTGCTTGCAAGCTCTGCCGCATAATCTATCATTTGCGTATGAATATAGCCAGGATGAATGGAGTTGACCCGAATATTCGCTGAAGCAAACTCAAGCGCCGCATCCTTCGACATAATGCGGACAGCCCCTTTGGTCGCGCCATACAGCGTGAGCCCTGAGGCCCCAAACAGGCCCGCATTGGATGATGCATTAATAATCGAGCCGCCTTTGCCACCGGCCAGCATCAGGGGAATAATATGCTTCATTCCAAGAAAAACTCCTGTTACATTAACGGACATCAGGCGCTCCCAATCCGCAAGCGTCGTCTCCAGCAGCGGCTTAATCAAAAACAGCCCCGCATTGTTGAATAAAATATCCGCTTTGCCGTAAATGTTCGCCGTCTGAGCAGCAACCTCCTCCCAGTCCGTCTCGCTGCGTACATCATGCTTAACGAATAAAGCTTGTCCGCCCAGCTCTATGATTTCCTTGACAGTCCTCAGACCGCTATCCTCGTCAATATCCGTTACAACGGCGCTGGCCCCCTCGCCTGCAAACAGCAAGCTGGTCGCTCTACCAATTCCCGTTCCACCGCCAGTGATGACGGCCGTTTTTCCTTTTAGGCGCATTCAAACGTCTCCCTTCCGGACTATACGATCCAAACGATGGACATGCCTGCTCAAGTCTGCGTCTTCGTGCGGGCGTAATAATCGAACATAACCGCGCCGATAATAATGCAGCCTTTGAATACAGACTGCCAGTACGGGCTTAGCGACAAACTGTCAAAGACGTTGGACAGCACCGCCAAAATACAGCCTCCCACAATCGTTCTCCAGATCGCTCCTTCGCCCCCGCTTAGCGAGGTTCCGCCAATGACGACTGCCGCAATTACGTCCAGTGCAATCGTCTCGCCGATATTCGCCTGACCTTGGCCGAGCCGTGAAGCAATGAGAATGCCAGATACAGCTGCGCACAATCCGCTTAAGCCGTAAGTGCTGGAAATAAGCCAGTTCACGCGAAGGCCGGACAAGCGGCTCGCTTCCTTATTGCCACCAAGCGCATACAGCGAACGGCCATAGGTTGTAAAAGCAAGCACGATCGCACCAACGACGTAAACGAGGAATAGCAGGAACACCGCGATGGGAATCGCGCCAAGCTCGCCGGAGCCCATCCATTGAAACGATTCTTTTTGGACAAAGAAAGGCTGGGCATTGGAATAAATAAGGGCAATTCCCGTAAACACAGAGCCTGTCCCCAGCGTAGCTACAAATGGTGGAACCCTGAGCCTCGTCACGAGCACACCATTAATGAGTCCTGCAGCCAAGCCGACAACGAGTGTAATGGCAAAAGCAACCGGAAGCGGCATGCTGTCCGCATAGCTCGCAATTAAAGTGGCGCACAGCGCATAAATGCCGCCCACCGACATATCGAGTCCGCCTGTAATCATTACAAAGGTCATCCCAATGCTCATAATGCCGACAATCGCGAGCTGGCTAAAAATATTGACTAAGTTCGCCGGGCGCAAAAAACCCGGATACAGGATGGCAGACAAACCAACCACAACGATAAAAGCAACGACCACTCCGTAGCGCAGCATGAGGCTATTCATATTTTTGAACAATCCCTGTCGCTCCATATTCCTATTAAGCTGATTTTCCAGCGTGCTCATACGATAACCCCCTTTTTCTAAAATGTAGCTTGCAAAATATGATCGACGCTAATTTCCGAGCGCTGGCTCAGCTCCTTCACCAGCCGTCCTTTGGACAGCACCAGCACGCGGTTGCTTACGGCAATGACCTCCTCCAGCTCTGAGGAAATAATGACAATCGCCATGCCTTCGTTTGCAAGCTGGCGTAATATTTTCAGCACCTCGACCTTGACGCCAATATCAATGCCACGGGTAGGCTCATCGACAATGAGCACCTTCGGGCGCAAATTGCATACTTTCGCCAGCAGCACCTTCTGCTGATTGCCTCCGGAGAGATTGCGGCAAAGCGTTTGAATCGGACGGGTAAGGCCAAATCTTTTGCTAAGTCCATCAGCGATATGGCCGGCCTTCGCCTTGTGGTAAAAGCCCAGCTTCTTGACCTGCCCAAAGTTAACCATGTTGATATTGTCCTCGCAGGACATTCCGAGCACCAGCCCCTGATGCTTGCGATCCTCCGGCGCCAAGGCAATGCCCAGGCTCATCGGATAGCCTGGCTCACGCGGCCATTTGACCTGCTTTCCTTCAATCCACAGAGTGCCGGTCGATTTGGGCTCAAGTCCGGCCAGCGCCCGCACGAGCGTCGTCCTCCCCGAGCCTACCAGCCCGCCGATGCCGACGATTTCGCCGGCATGGAGCGTAATCGCAATATCCTCGATTGCGCCCGGCACACTCACCCCGGTTGCCCGAAGCAGCTCCGGGCCGGGAGGGGTATCCTCATGCTGGGTTTCCTGCGTCACTCTGACAATTTCCTCCGCCACCTCTGCACCTAGCATGGAAGACACCAGCTTGTCCTTCGTCCAATAGGCACGCGGCTGGCTCACAATCTTCTCCCCATTGCGCAATATCGTCACGCTATCGCTGAGCTCAAGCACTTCATCGAGATGATGGCTCACATAAATGATCGTAATACCGCCCGCTTGCAGCGTCTTGATCGTTTTCAGCAGCGACTTGCGCTCAGGGGGAGCGAGCGAAGCCGTCGGTTCATCCAAGATCAGGATGCTTGCATTCAGCTGGAGGCCCCGCATAATTTCCAGCATTTGCTGATCGGCAATCGACATATTCCCCGCCCGCTGGAGCGGCGAAATATTCACACCCATTATTGCGCAAAGCTCCATGTAGCGCTTTGTCATCCGCTTGCGGGAAATAAAGCCGTTGACCGACAAGAGCTGCCCTAGAAAAACATTTTCCAGCGCACTGAGATTGGGGGCAATCGTCAGCTCCTGATAAATCGTCGCAACACCGAGCTTGCGCGAGGACCTTGGGTCGCCGTAATGCAGCTCGCTGCCAAATATGCGGACGCTCCCCTCGCTCGGAGCTGTCCGGCCGGACAAAATGCCAAGCAGCGTCGATTTTCCCGCTCCATTTTGTCCAACCAGCGAATGAATTTCTCCGCGCTGAATGTCGATATTCACCCCGTTCAGGGCGCGAAAGCCTCCATAGGACTTAATAAGCTCCGATATTTCAATCGCCATTTCCTTCTTTACCGGCACCGCTTCAGCCACAGCTCCTCCACTCATTCGCAACCTCTCCTCCGCTTAATATTCTGGCAATCCTTTAGCTGTAAAATCAGCCATGTTGTCCTTATAGACGAACGGTGTGCCAGGGAGAATCGGATCTTTGGTCAGATCGATATATTTCTCTACTTCTTTACCGTTGAACGAATCGTAGAGCGCCTGGATCGCATGCTGAACCTCCTCGACCGGAAGCATGACAACCGTCGATTTGATTTTGCCGGAGCTTACCGAATCAAAGGCCCATTTGTCGCCGCCGAAATCATAGACCGCTACATCATCGCGTTTGGCCGCATCAATCGCTTTAACGACGCCGACGGTCATGCCCGAATAGTTGGAGAAAATAACGTCGAGGTTTTTATTGGCCTGCAAAATATTTTGTGCCACTTGGAACGCCTCGTTCGCCGTATAAGTCGTCGCATGCATGCCAATCAGCTTCCACTCCGGGTGATTTGGCAGCTCGCTGTCAAAGGCTGCCTTCATGCTCAAGTACGGACCGCCAGTTGCCGGGCCGCCAATGACGGCGATTGTGCCGCCTTCCGGCTTGTCGCTGAAAATTTTATTCACGATTTCTTTATAAACGTTGACTTCCTGACCGCCCACATAAGTCAGCGTTCCTTCCTGCCAATCCGGCGATCCGCACAGCGTAGCATTAATGATGGCTACCGCTACACCTTTGGCCGGCACATCCTTGGACAACACCTTGCAGAGCTGGTTGCCATCGACCGGTTCAACGACGAACCCTTTATATTTCCCGGTTGTCACCGCATTTTGAATTTGATTGAGCTGCGTCAACGGATCAAAGCGTCCGTCGAACGTATCGATTTCGAATCCGAGCTCCTTCGCTTTGGATTCTGCTGCTTCCAACCCTTTTTGAAGATATGCATTTGAGGCTCCAGCGGAAAAATATGCAATTTTCCCAGCTCCGCCCGCTGCGTCTGACGAGCCAGACGGCTCGGGTGAATCGGTGCCTGGACTGGAGCTATTTCCGCTGCAAGCGGAGGCTGCAAAAACAAGAACAAGAAGGGCGATTCCTGCTATCATGTGCGCGGATAAACGTTTCATATAAAATCCTCTCCCTTTTCTCATAAGTTAGTTGGAACGTTCCTGTGCATATGGAGCATGATTTGCGTACATTCCGCTTTTGCGAATGCGGTCATTGAAAGTCGTCGCCGCGCCAGTCTTGCGATTTTCATAAAGCAAATCCAGATTGACGGCTCCAGTTATGACGGTTTGTACGTTCGTTTCCGCTTCAACAGCTATGCCGTTGGCCGTCCACGGCGTGTCGCATGGCGTCAATATTGCGGAGCGGCCATAACCGCTGTCAATCGGCTTGCCGATCTCACAAATCGTCGGGCAATGCACGACATAAATCTGATTTTCAATGCTGCGGGACTGCGCGCAATGACGAACCCGCCAAAAACCGAACTCCGTGTACGTATAGGATGGACAAAATACAATATCCGCTCCCTGCCTGCTCAAAATATGGGAGACCTCGGGAATTTCAGCCTCATAGCAAATCGCAATGCCAATGCGGGCCGGACCAATGTCAAAGACGTTCAGCTCCTCGCCTTCCCTCGTCTTCCAATTGCCCTCTGCGGGAAAAATATGCGATTTCTTATGCTCCGCTATGTCGCCATTCGGCTGAAAGATCGTGCTTACATTAAAATAATCCTCGCCCCGCTTCTCCAAATGTGAACCGGCGACAATAATTTGCCCCCGCTGCGCTGCAAGGTCTGCGAACAGTTTCTTGAAAGGAACGGTAAATTGGTCCAGCCTCATCATCGCTGACGGTCCCGCTGTCTCCCAATCAGGGAATGAGGTCAGCAGGCCAACGGTGAACAGCTCAGGGAACAGCACATAATCCGAATCCAGCGGCACTTCCTCCATCAGCCCTCGAACCTGCCGTTCAAAGTCTTCAAAGCCGGATACACGCTCGGCGCGGAACTGTACAGCAGAAATACGAATGTTTGTCATAGTTGCCTCCTATTTAACCAGTGTAGGCTTTCTCTTATGAGTTGCTTGCATCTGCCTCGTTATCGGTATAGGCATCATAAATTTCACCTAGCGTTGCGAACCAGGCTCCGCGCGATTCCATATGCTGAATCAGCTTCTCCAGCATTTGAATGTTATGCGCCCGGCCAATCGTCTGCGGATGTGTCGTCAGCACATAACATGCGCCCTCTTCATGGTCACAAGCATAGTCAAAAATATCTCTCCAACGCTCGAATACCTCATGCGTAGAGCGCATGCCTTCCGCTCCGCCAATGACATATTCTTGGGTTGGAAAATCATCCAAATACCATGAAACCGGAATTTCCACGATTCGGCTAGGCGGGCCAAATACATTCGCCTTGTCCATATTAATCTCTACGACTTCCCTTGGGCGGTAGGGATGCAAATCATTGCCCATCAGACTGCTGTCATAGCTGAATCCGTGCTTCTCCAGCAGCTTCAAGGTATTGGGGCTGTAATCCCATGCAGGCGAGCGGTAGCCGCGCGGCTTGACCCCCAGCCTATCCAGCGCCGCAAAGCCGCGGAGCAAAATTTCTTCCTCTTCTTCATAGCTCATATGGGTTGGATTTTCATGCGCATAACCGTGATGGCAGATTTCATGTCCGGCGGCTACGATTTCACGACATACCTCCATATGCGTGTCGATCGTATGGCCCGGAATGCACCAGGTTGTCGTGATGCCGTATTTGCGGAACAAATGAAGCAAGCGCGGTGCGCCCACCTCTGCGCAAAATTCGCCGCGTGACAGATAGGCAGGCGAGAAGCGGTCGAATGTCCCCATCCATACGGATGCTGCATCAAAATCGACACCGATGTTTACGGCGACCTTTTTTCCTGTAGGAAGTTTCACCTTACCAGATCGTTGCATTTTTAACCCTCCCGTTAACTTTTCTCACATGATTTTGTCATTCGTCTGATTTAGGGCTTAGAGCCAGTTGCATTTGCCCCGGCCGCTTGAATTCATTATAAGATCGCTTACAAAACAAAAAAACTCTAACAATTTGCGGAAAGGTGTACTTTTTTACGGTATCAGGTTAATATTTCCTACACATTCATGCATTTATTTTTCAAATAACACTTGTCAAGCTCTTTACTATTCATGATATATTAATTAACAAGCGTTATAAAAGTCTATCGTCTATACCATGATCAGAAATTAAAGGAGGGTCCCGGTGGCGAGAGTGCCTTTGAGTGTAAAATATAAAATGATGCTTGTTCATACCATCGTCATTATGATTCCGATAATTGCTGTCCAGTGGTTGGCTTTTCAGGCGCTGAGCAGCAAGCTCTACGATAATGTTGTAGAGAGTAATCTCAATATTTTAGATGAAGCAAGCAACAGCCTGATCTTTCTTAATCTCAATGCACTGCAGCTGGAGGATAAAGGAAACGATCAGGTCCAGCAATTTATTTTATATGGCCTTGCCAATACCGCCATGGGAAAAGACAGCGACGTCATTATTAGCAACCATAGCGGGCAAACGTTATTTTCCACGAATAAGCATCTCGCTTCCAAGCATCTGCATGAACAAATTTTCACATCCAAGGAGGGCAAAGGCTCATTTACCGTCGATTATCTGCATGTCAAACGGGTCGTCTTCTATTCGTATAATGCTTTCGCAGACTGGTACATTATTGTGTACACGCCGGAATCATCCATTATGGAAAAGCTGTCGTACATTCATCATTTAATGGGTATTCTGATGCTTTCGAGCGGAATTATGTGCGTCGTGCTCATTATTATTCTATCGATCTACTATTCGGGACCGATTATTATGTTAAATCGGAAAATGCGGCAATACGCCACCGGAAAAATCGAAATGATGCGCCCAAGCCGGCGCCAAGACGAGGTTGAGGAATTGGAGGGCTACTTCGAGGACATCGTTATTCGGCTGAAGGAAAGCGTAAATCGGGAATATGAGATGAAAATGAAATCCGATAAAGCGAAGCTGCTGGCGCTGCAAGCACAAATTAATCCGCATTTTCTCCATAATGCACTGGAAACGATCAATTCCATTGCCCTGATCCACCGTGTGCCGCTCATTTCAGAGCTTGCTCGCTCCCTGTCCCAGATGTTCCGCTACAATATTGTCAATGAAGAGAAGCTTGTGACAATCGATGATGAGCTTCATCATATTGAGCATTATTTGAAGGTTCAATTAATCCGCTTCGATCAAGCGATTCAAACGAAAATCGATATTGATCCCAACGTCCGAAAGAGCCGCACGATCAAATTCGTCCTGCAGCCTATTATTGAAAATAGCATTGTGCACGGCTTTCGAAATATAGACAAGGAAGGCTTTATTAACATTACCGGGTACTGCGAACGAAGCCGGGTTATTCTCACCATCCGCGACTCCGGCGAAGGCATGAGCGAGGAAGAAGTCCAGCAAATGAACGATAAGCTTGGCAATTTGGACATGTCGCTTAGCCTGGAGCAGGATTCGCAGGAATCGGCTGGGCATAATCGCGCTTATGAATACGGAATCGGCATATACAACGTCAATAACCGCATCAAGCTTGCTTTTGGCGAGCAATACGGCCTCACTTACCGCGCTATGGAGGAAGGACTGCTGGTCATCATTACATTGCCTTATCAACCGGAGGGATAATCATGTACAAGACTATCATTGTGGAAGATGAGCCATGGATTCGCAAAGGAATTGAAGAGGTTATCCCTTGGAATGAGCTGCCCCTGCTGCATGCTGGCAGCTTCCGCGATGGCCTGGAGGCGCTGGAATGGCTGGCTTGCAATGAAGCCGATATCGTCATTACCGATATTCGAATGCCCAAGGTGGACGGCATTGAAATGCTGGGCCGGATTGCGGCCACAAACGGCAAGCAGCCAAAATGCATCATTTTATCTGGATACGATGATTTTAGTTATGCTAAAAAAGCGATTGCTTACGGGGTTAAAGAATATTTGCTGAAGCCGATTAACCCCCAGGAAATAGCGCGCGCCATGGAGAAGCTGACCGCTGAACTAGACAAGGAAAGCAGCACGCGCAATATAGAGCTGAAAAATCGTGTTTGCGAAATTATTCTTGACGACACGACACTGGCTGCCTGCGAGGAGCTGCCTTATTCAAGCCTTTGTCTGCTGCTTGCGAATGAGCCGCTTCCGCAGCAAAGCGAGCTTCCGTTAGGGATTACCCTCATCGCCATTCCGCTTGGCTCGCATACGGTGTATTGCGCGGCTTCTGACGAGAAGGACAAGCTTGCCGAATGGCTGAAGCTCCTCCCTCCGTTTGAAGCTAATGCAGCAAGGGTATCCAGTGCTATTTTTAATGGGGATGCCCAGTCTTTGCAGCAAGCCTACCGAGAAGCCGAAAAACAACTGCATATGCTGCGTTGCTCGACTACCGCAAGTCAGGTGGGCTTGACGCCACAGGATGAGAACAGCTTTGCACTTTCGGTTCAGAAGGAAGGCAAGCAAGCGGTGTTAAAGCTGCTTGAGGAATATGAGCAGCGGTTCCACACCTTTGAGGAACGGTGGATTGTGTATTTGCAGCTCTGGATTTCTATCAGCAAACATGCAACGAGTCCTTCCTGCCTGGAAGGACTGCAATCGTTGAACGAGCTTAAACGCACGAACACGCTTGTGTCGCTGGCCGCTTGGCGTTCGCAGCAGCTTGAGCCCCTTATTGACAAGCTGGCAGATGGCGTGCTGGCGACGAATGGCTCCAGCTCCCATACCGCACTTAGCATTAAACGATATGTGGAACAAAACTATCGCAACTCTTCCCTGTCGCTGCTGGAGGCAGCCGAGCGCTTTCAGCTGTCCTTCTCCTATTTGAGCAGCTTATTCAAATCGCAATATGGCGTCAATTTCACTGTATTCGTTACAAACCTGAGGGTAGAGGAAGCTAAGCGAATGCTCTCCACCTCTAGGCAAACGGTCTATGAAATTGGCGAGCTGGTCGGCTTTAATGATGTGAAATATTTTGTTCGCGTCTTCAAGAAAGCGACGGGAATAACGCCCAGCTCCTATCGGGAATTAAATGGGAGCCTCTAATCGTCTTTTAACCACTAAAACGTACACCCAGCTTGAATATTTGGAATTTACCGCCGCCAGCGTTCCTCCTATCCTAGTTATATAAAGACAGTTGTATAACTTACCTGGAGGTGCATACGGCATGAAACGATTGCAAAATAAAGTAGCCCTTGTCACTGGAGCAGCCGGAGGAATTGGAGCCGCTATAGCCGCTGTCTTCGCAGCCGAAGGCGCCAAGGTTGTGCTGACAGACCTATCGGAAGCCGCGCTGAAAGAAACCGCTGAAGCTATTCGCGAAACGGGCGGCGATGTATACCCACTTGCTCAGGATGTCTCGTCGGAGCAACAATGGCAGCATGTGACCCTGCAGGCCGTCCATCGTTATGGAAAACTAAATATTTTGGTCAATAACGCAGGCATCGCTTCGCCCTTCAACGTGGAGGAGGAAACGGTGGAGCGTTGGGATAAGGTTCAGGCGGTCAACTCCCGCGGCGTGTTTCTAGGCATGAAATACGCCGTGCCTGAAATCCGCAAAGCCGGAGGCGGCTCGATCATTAATATTTCTTCGATTTTCGGCATCATTGGCGCAGGTGGAGAAGCTGCCTATCACGCCTCTAAGGGAGCCGTGCGGCTGCTGACAAAAACGACAGCGATCGATTTAGCCAAAGACTTTATTCGTGTCAACTCCATTCATCCCGGGATGATTGAAACACCGATGACCGAGCATAAACTGACCAATCCCGCGGGACTTGAAGCAGCCAAGCAGGTTACGCCATGGCCAAGGCTCGGCAAGCCAACTGACATCGCTTATGGCGCGCTGTATCTCGCATCGGATGAGTCGAGCTTCGTCACCGGCTCCGAGCTCGTCATTGACGGCGGCTGGGTTGCCCATTAATAAGTAGAGGAATCTTCTAGCTCAGCACTCCAAGTTATTTTTTTGTTTTGCCGGCTTTCTCCGTTTTTTCACTTTTATCGCTTATCTTATAGAGGCCGGCAAGCACATACAAACTAACTATAACCTTTAGGAGTGATTGAACGATGAAAAAACTAATCCCGATTACACTGGGACTTGCCCTTACCTTCTCCAGCTCTGCATTTGCTGCACAAACGATAAATTCCGCAGCACCAGTCAAGACAGCTGCAGCGATTACGGCTTCCAGCCAAACCGCGATTAAAACAGCAACAAGCGGCGGCTTTACCGTCAAAACCGATCTGTTCGCCATCATTACTAGCCAACCGCTGCTCAAGCTGCTGAATGTAACGCGTGACGAACTGAACACTCAGCTGAAAGCGGGCAAAACGCTGGAAACGATTGCTAATTCGAAAGGCGTATCTACAGACAAGGTCATCAGCTGCTTAATGCAGATTCAAACGACCCAAATCGCAGCCAATGTCAAAGCAGGCAAGCTGACGCAAGCTAAATCGACCCAAGTCGTAAATGAGCTGAAAACACAAGTTAAAAAAGCCGTTCAGCAAAAGTACGTTACAACGACGACTACCACTACTACGACAAAAACAACGACGACGAGTAAAACTGCCGCAGATAGCAAAAGCAGCGCGGTAGACAATGTAAGGCTAAACGCAGCAGCCAAGGCGCTGGGACTTACCGAAGCGCAGCTTAAAAAACAGGCGGAAGCAGGCAAATCGATCGTCCAAGTTGCCAGCCAGATTAAAACAGCCGGCGAGCATTTTGAATAACCCCGCTTGAACCTTTCCAGCAGCATCTCACGCAAGGCCGACTCTACTCGGTCTTGCGTTTTTTCGTGCCCTTCCATTTGAACGGAAAAATCGGTAAAATGGTAGAGAATTGTTCAGCAATATGGATAGCAAGCCCATTTTACAAATAGGAAGGAATAATTAAATATGATCATTCAACCTAAAACACGCGGTTTTATTTGTACGACAGCACACCCGGAAGGCTGCGCTGAGCAAGTCCTTCGTCAAATCCAGTATGTTGCATCCAAGCCAGCTATTGCAGGACCGCGCAATGTGCTCGTAATCGGCGCTTCGACAGGCTACGGTCTGGCATCGCGCATCGTTTCCTCCTTTGCAGCTGGCGCCAATACGATTGGCGTTTATTTTGACAAAGCCGCTGAAGGCGCGCGTACCGCTTCCGCAGGCTGGTACAACTCCGCTGCTTTCGAGAAAGCCGCTGCTGAAGCTGGGCGCAAATCGTACAGCATCGTTGGCGACGCTTTCTCTGATGAGATCAAAGCCCAAACGATTGACCTGATCCGCAGCGAACTGGGCAGCATTGATCTGGTCGTGTACAGTGTAGCTTCGCCTCGCCGTACCCATCCGAAAACCGGTGAAACCTTTTCTTCGGTCATTAAGCCGATTGGCGGAACCTATACGAACAAAACGGTTAACTTCCACAGCGGCGATGTAACGGAAGCTACGATTGAGCCAGCAACTGAGGAAGAAATCAGCCAGACGATTGCCGTTATGGGCGGCGAGGACTGGCAAATGTGGATCGATCAGCTTGAGGAAGCAGGCGTATTGGCAGACGGCGCAACGACTGTTGCCTACTCCTATATCGGACCTGAAATTACGCATGCGGTTTACCGTGAAGGCACGATTGGTTATGCTAAAAATGATCTCGAAGCAACGGCGAAGCGCCTGAGCGAGCAGCTCAGCACGAAAGGCGGACGTGCCTACGTCTCCGTCAACAAAGCGCTCGTTACCCAATCCAGTTCGGCGATTCCGGTTGTACCTCTGTACATTTCCGCGCTGTATAAGGTAATGAAAGAAAACGGAACGCATGAAGGCTGCATTGAGCAAATGTACCGCCTGTTCTCGGATCGCCTGTACAATGCTTCTGGAGAAACGCTTGTTGATGACAGAGGCCTCATCCGCGTTGACGATTGGGAAATGAGACCTGAAATTCAAGCTGAGGTTGCAAAGCTATGGTCAGAGCTGACTACAGAAAATGTGTACGAGCTGTCCGACCTTGCTGGCTACCGCAAAGAGTTTTTCCAGCTATTCGGCTTTGAAACCGACGGCATTGATTATGAAGCTGATGCCAATCCGGATGTTGCAATCCCTAACCTTCGTTAATCGCTAATACTAATAAGACAGCCTCCACACTTGCGTTAATCGCAGACTTGGAGGCTGTTTTTGTATTTATATACCAGCTGCCAGCAAGTCGGGGGCTTGTTGCCTTTAAACGAAAACCCTCGTCCAAACGGACGCTAGCTTCCTAAATTGAACGAACTATGACTTGAATCTGACCTCCTTCAATGTATAATGGAATGTAGTAGTTTTTCGTAGCAAACTTAAGTTTACGCTTGCGAAATCGTTTTGCTGCGCAAAACTTAAGTTTATGCTTTCGAAGTAGTTTTGCTGCGCAAAACTTGAAGGAGGAGCACAATGCAGAAGGTAAAAATATTTTCGGGATCATCCAATCGCGCGCTTGCCGAGGAAATTTGTGGTTCACTCGGAATTCCGCTGGGCAATGTAGCGATATCCCGTCAGCAAAGCGGCGAAATTCACGTATCGTATGAAGAACCTATTCGGACATGCCATGTCTTTATTGTACAAGCGCTGTCCCATCCGGTTAATGAACATTTAGTGGAATTGATGATTATGATCGATGCGGCGAAGCGCGCTTCCGCCAAAACCATCAATCTCGTCATCCCTTATTATGGATATGCGCGCCAGGAACGCAAATCCGCTCCTCGTGAGCCGATTTCCGCCAAGCTGGTAGCTGATGTGCTGACTACGGTCGGTGCTCACCGCATCATTACCGTGGATTTGCATGCAGATCCTATTCAAGGCTTTTTCGAAATTCCGGTCGATCATCTGACGGCTCTGGATCTCATTATCAGACATTTGAAAAGCCAAAATATCGTCAATCCCGTCGTCGTTTCGCCGGATGCTGGACGAGCTTCAACGGCTGAGAAGCTGGCGAACTATTTGGATTGCCCATTTGCGATTATGATCAAAAACCGCCCTGCCCACAACCAATCGGAAATTACCCATATTATCGGTGAAGTAGAAGGCATGACGCCGATTATTATTGAGGATCTGATCGATACAGGCAGCACCATCGTAAACGTCGTAGAAGCGCTCCACAAAAAAGGCGCTCATGACGCCTACGTTTGCGCGACGCACGGCTTGTTCTCGGCCAACGCCATAGAGAAGCTGACGCATCCGAACATCCGCCAGGTGGTTGTAACGGATACGATTGCCCTAAGCGATCATTCGGACAAGTTTTTCGTTCTGCCGATGTCGCCACTCATTGCAACCGCCATTAAGATCATTTCCGAAGGCGGCTCGCTCGATAAGCTCTTCAAAATCGGCGGCTAATCTTTTATAGCGATACATGCCGCAATAGCGGCAACGCAAAAACGCATTGGAGTGCTGCCAGCAAGCAGCCTTCCAATGCGTTTTATTATAAAAACTTAGTCAACCCACTGCACGATGTCCTCTAAAGGCAGCCTTGATTTTGGGCGCTTTGGCTCAGCGAGCCGGTAGCCAAAAGCGGCCATTACGGAAACTTCCATATTCCCGCCCTCCAGCAGCCCTTCCCCGTCCAAAATCGCATGCACCTGATCCAGATTAAAGCCTTCAATCGGACAGGAATCAATGCCAATTTGCGCAGCTGCGGTCATCATATTGGCCAGCGGGATATACGTTTGCTTCGACGACCAATCCAGCAGCGTACGCTCATTATCCAGCAAATGCAGATCTGACTCCTGAAAAGCCTTATAAATAACAGGCACCTTCTGATACACTTCCTCGCGCATCCCTTTTACCTGCGTGTACATATACTTCATATATTCCGAATCATAACGCACATTGCGGCGGGCTAGAAGAACGATAAAATGGCTAGCCGTTTCCAGCTGTTTCTTCGCTCCCCAGGATACTTCAGCCAGCTTCGCGCGCAGCTCCTGGTTTTGAACAATGATAAATTTCCATGGCTCCAGCCCAATGGAGCTAGGAGACAGCCTGCCCGTTTCCAAAATAAAATGAAAATCCTCATCGGATATTTTTCGCTCGGGGTCAAATTCCTTCGTCGCATGCCTGAACCACAACGCGTCCAGGATCTGCTGTTTGTTTGCTTCGTAATCGTTCATGCTTCGCTTCCTTTCCAAACCGATAAATTAATCATAATGGAATTTTCGGCTTGAAACAAGGGGACGCCTTTATGCCGCCTGCCAGGCTCCTAACACTTGTGAACAGGCGAACAACGCCCGCCAGCATCAGCTTTCTGACAGTGGCGGGCGTTGTTGATTAGCCATACATAGGCTATTAATCGGCATGTTATTTCGTACTGTGCTTGCCGCCAGCATATTTTGCCGTCCTTGCATCCTGAATGACACCGCTCCAGTTCAGCCCGTAGCCGAAATCGTACGCATGGCCTGCTGTGTCCACATACACATCCATATCATGCGGCGTGTCTTCAAACTGCTCTTCTACCGTCAACATGTCCCGCGGCATTTGGAATGGCAGCAGACCAGATGGCTCGGAAGCACCGATAAGCGTCTCCAGCAGAGCCTGCTCCTGCAAGCCAAAATGGGCAATAATAGCATCGGCTTCAGCTTCAAATTCAGCGACTACCGCTGGGTTGCTGAGCGTAATCGAAACGATAACGGGCTTGCCCTTCATTTTCGCTTTCGTGTCCAGCACCATATCCAGATCGGATTCATTGGCAACGGTAACCGTCTTCCCTTTGTAGCTGCGATTCAGCACATCGCGAGCATCGCCTGCAAGACTCGTCTCACGAGCATGTACAGCCGTATAAGGACGGTATTGAAGGCTGACCGGCACATAGCCATTTCCGCCCGCTTCGGCGTCTGCCTTGCTGTAGCCCATCGTGCTATGAGGGCTTTCGATACACACCAATGCGAAATCCGCCTGCTCAGGGTTGTCCGTCACGTCAAAATACTTCTGGACCGTATCCACACTAATTGGATAACCCTCGAAGGACGGTATCGGCAGGCCGAGCCAGCTCGCACCCTCCGGCCGGAACTTCCTAGGAATATAGACGGTCAGGCGCCCGCTTGCAGCAGGGAGCGGCAGCGTCTGCCCTTTATTTTTCAGCAGCACCATCGATTTCAGCTGGGCTTCATAGCCTGCCGCCATGAAAGTCGGGGAACCGACCGTCGCAGCCGTCTGCGCCACTTCCAAATAAGGATTTTCAAAGAGGCCAAGCCGGAAAATATTTTTCAGCAGCCGCACCGCCGATTGCTCGAAACGGCTGCGCATGAACGCCTCGCCATGCTGCTGCACGCCGATCTGATAAGCTTCAATAACCGGACCCGTCTCATTGTTGCCGCCAAATTGGTCTACGCCAGCCATGAGCAGCTTGTAATGGCGCTCCGCTACGCTGTAGCCTTCCTCCACACCCCAGCAGCGGCCGCCGCTCATCAGCCTCGTAATGTCATCGCCTTCATCTGCAGTAATGCCCCAGTCCGTGCAGACGACGCCATCGTAGCCGTACCGTTCGCGCAGCAAATCGTTTATGAGGTAGCTGTTGTAGGAGTTGCCGACATTTTCGCCATTAACCGGGTCTTGTCCCTGCGAAATCGTATAGTAAGGCATAACCGCAGAAGCTTTTCCGGTCTTGCCATCCAGCTTGAACGCCCCTTCCGTAAAAGGTCGCAAATGCTGCTCAAATTGCTCTCCTGGATAAACGGCATATTTGCCATAGCCAAAATGCGCATCACGGCCGCCTTCGCCCGAGCCGCCGCCCGGCCAATGCTTCACCATCGCATTCACGCTGTCATATCCCCAGCCTTCGGCAATTTCTTGCTCACCCTCCGACGTCTGGAAGCCGTCAATATAAGCACGGCCCATATCGGTGGACAGCTGGGGATCTTCGCCGAACGTCATGCCAAATCGGAACCAGCGCGGATCGGTGCCAATATCGACCTGTGGCGACAACGCCGTGCCAATGCCAAGTGCCCGATACTCCTTCGCTGCAACCTCGCCGAATTTTTTCGCTTCCTCCGGATCAAACGTAGCGGCAAGCCCCATCGTCTCTGGCCACATCGAGATGCTGCCGCCAGCTCCGGCATTAAATTCCTTCGTCGAATCCGTCGCGTGCCTCGGATCTGAGCTCGTATTTACCGGAATGCCCAGCCCTAAGCCTTCAACGTACGCCTGCATCGTATTGTTCCACTGCGCCGCCGTTTCCGGGCTTTCCACCATCGTCAGCAGCACATGGCGCAAATGATCCTGCTCCAGAAAAGCAAGCTGCTGGTCCGTCAGCGCATACGAGTCCGCGCCACTGTCCGCGTAGGCTTTGCCCCCATAGGTTCCGGGGTGCCAGCCCAGGCTAGCCGGAACAGCCTGATGGCTGCTGTAGAGCATAAGCCCGGCGATTTGCTCAACGCTCATTTTCGAAGCGAGATCTTCGGCCCGCTCCTGCGGACTAAGACGCCAATCCTCATATTTATCCAGCTTGCCATCCTTGTTCAAATCTTTAAAATAAAAGCCGTCCTGCTCCAAAATACGGACGCCGGACAAGGTGGAATAGCCGAGCTTCGGCCCATTTTTATTATGAATATATTGAATAGTCGTAGCCTGATCACGCTTGTCTGCCAAACCGATCCCATCCCTTCGCTTGCCTGTAGATGTGTTGCTCACCTTCTAAGTATAGCGAATTCCGCCCTGCCCAGGCTAATCGTATTCCGACTTTTTAGTTGTGATATTAAGACTATTATTAAGGTGAAACGGCTGTCGCCATCCTCTTGCAGCGCAGCGCGTTTCAATCCGAGAAATATAGAGAAAGGATAGCTTTACAATATCCTTTCCTATATTTCAAGGATGAGCCTAATAAATTCTTATATTTTGAAAAAATGGCCGCAGAGCACATTCGCGCTCCGCAGCCATTAGATGATCGGTCGGTGAATTCTGTTCCATCACCGTTTTATTAACCCAGCCCACTGCCTTATTCGCTTATTTCTCGAACAGGCTCTGCGCATCGTCAAGCGCCATGCTGTGACCTAGCGACGAATAATCGAGCCACTTTTGCACGTCAAGCACATAGACATGGTTGTTCTTTACAGCTTTCAGATTGAGCCATACTGGATTTTGCTCCAGCTGCTCGAAATTCGCTTTCGCCTCATTGCCTTTGCTGATGATGACGAAAATCGCATCTGCGTCAAAATCAGGCAGCACCTCCTGCGAAATGACGGCATAAGGCTCATCCGTAATTTTTTCAACGCCCGTTGCCGGAGTCAGCCCCAAATCCTCGAACATAATCGGTCCTACCGGACGCTTCATGCCCATGACGCGAAGCTCCTTCGCTGTTGTGCGAATCGCCATCACCTTGGCATCAGCGCCAAGCTTGCTGTTAATAAGCGACTTCACGCTATCCGCTTTCGCTTCATAATCTTTAATAAACTGCTCCGCTTCCGCCTGCTTGTCGACATGCTCGGCAATCCGCTTTAAATGCTCTCTCCAAGTGCCATTATCCATATCGATGGAAATCGTCGGGGCAATTTTCTCGAATTTGGCGAGGTCTGCGCCGGAGTACACTTCATCGATGTAGATAACATCAGGCTTCAGCGCCAGCACAGCTTCCATATCCGGATCTGTAACAACGCCAAGCTTCGCCGTGCCTTCCAGACGATCCGCCACATGTGGCAGGAAGTCCTTCACGTCGCCGCCGACAACCGAGCCAGCTGGTTTAATTCCTAGAGCAAGCAGATTGTTCGTAATATGAATCGACATGGAGGCAATTTTCACATCAGGGCCATGCGGCTCCACTTGTTCAGCGCTTGGTGAAGCACTCGCTTCTGCAGCAGCTTCGGCCCCTTGGCCTGCATTGCTCCCATTCGTGCTTTGTGGCGAGGCAGCCTGTCCACAAGCCGCCAGCATTGCCACGACAATTAGGCTGATTAGCGTCAGCAGCGCTTTAGAAGAAAACCGTGATTTTTTCATAACTCGTTAAGTCCCCCATATTCATCGTCTGAACGTCCGTTCAGCGTCTACTGTTAGTTATTGCAAAACCTTTCCTTACCTATCCGATCTACCCTTCTTCACTTAACTGCCCTGCTCAAACTTTCTTCCTGAACAGCATGTACAGAAAATATGGCCCGCCAATAAGGGCAACGATGACACCGGCTGGAATCGCATTAGGCTGAAAAATAGACCGTCCAATCGTATCCGCAGCTACGAGTATCACAAGCCCGATGCTAGCCGCCGCCGGCAAAAAATAGCGATGCTGAGGACCCGCTAGCCTGCGTGCCAAATGCGGAGCTACAAGACCAATAAAGCCAATACCGCCGGTCATGGAGACGCTGGCGCAGGACAAAGCTACGGCAAGAATAATCATAAGCAGCCGATTTCGCGTAACGCTGCTGCCTACGCCTGAAGCGATTTCATCGCCAAAGCTGAACAAATCCAGCGTCTTCGATTTTAAGTAAATGATCGGCACCAAAATGATGATCCACGGCAGCAGCGCCCAGACGTTGATCCAATCTCTGCCCCACACGCTTCCCGCGAGCCAACGAGCAGCGAAAGCATACGTATCCGGGTCAAGCTTAAGGGATAGGAACAACGTAATCGCACTTACGCCTGCTTCTACCGCAATCCCTACAAGAATGAGCCGAATCGGCATAATTCCCCGCTGCCTGTCATACGCCAGCAAAATAATGATGATGGCGATCATGCTGCCTCCGGCAAAGGTAAACATCGGAATGAGCATCGCAAGCGAGCCCTCCATCGTCCGAAAGAAGGAGACAAATACGATTAGCCCGAAGGCTGCTCCGGCATGCAGGCCCAAAATGCCCGGATCAGCCAGCGCATTGCGCGATACGCCCTGCAGCACCGCTCCGGCTACGCCAAGCCCGATGCCGCCAAGCATCGTGACAATGATGCGCGGCAGCCGGTAGTCGAATAAAATCATCTGCTCCTCCGTCGTTCCCCCGCCCAGAAGCGTCTGCCAAACTGCAAGCGGCGATAAGCGAATCGTCCCTGTGTTTAAGCCAATCATAATGACCACAATAGCCAAAATAAACATGACGATGCTTACCGTAATCGCTCTGGGAGCTCGGTATGCCGATTGATCCATGACTACAGCTCCCTCCTCTCTTTACGTGCTAAATAGAGGAAAAATGGAACGCCGACCATAGCGACCATTGCGCCAATGGCAAATTCCCGCGGCGGATTGACCATACGCGAGGCATAATCAGCCCAGACGAGCAGGCTTCCGCCAAGCAGCGCCGAAAACGGCAGCACAAACCGGTAATCGACGCCTACGATTCGTCGGGCAATATGCGGGATAACAAGCCCGACAAAAGCGATAGAGCCTGCAGCCGACACCGAAGCTCCTGCCAACACTACAGCTATGAGCAGGCCGAGTATGCGGATGCGGGCTGTTTTAATGCCCAGTCCCGTCGCCGCTTCTTCACCAAGAGAGAGAAACGTAATGGGGCGTCCGAGCAGCATTGCACCTGCCAGGCCAGCAAGTATAACGGGGGCCAGCAGCTTCAAATGCATCCACTTAATTCCCGCTACACCGCCTGCATACCAGAACGCCAAATCCTGGCTGAGGTCAAAATAAATCGCAATGCCAGAACTGAGCGAATGCAAAATAGCAGCAACAACAGCGCCAGCAATCGTCAGCCGCAGCGAAGTAAGCCCGCCCGGAGCCGCCGAGCCCAGCAGCATGATGAACAAGGTGCTTAAAGCAGCGCCGACGAAGGAGAGCAGCATTAATTGCGAATAGGATAACGCTGGAAGCAGCGCAAAGCAAAGCGCTACAACGAAAGCCGCCCCGGCATTTACGCCCAGCAAGCCCGTATCCGCCATTGGATTGCGGGTTACCCCTTGCATAATAGCTCCGGCTACAGCAAAGGCCATGCCCGTAAGTGCTGCGCCCAATACGCGCGGCAGTCTCAGCTCATGTATAATTTGATGCGGCGTCAAGCTGGCATTATAATCGAAAACAGCCGTCCAAACCGTATGCAAATCTATTTCCTTCGCGCCACCCGACACCGCTATAAACAGTGAGAACACAAGCCATGCGCAGCCTGCAATAAGCGATAAACTAATCGTATATCCTTTGTTCCATTTCATACGCTTTTACCCGTAAAGCCTCCTCGAATACCAATATTGATAATCATTATCATCTTCTTCATTATAACGATTCCCGCTTTCCCGTACATGACATAATTCAAGATTGCCATATGGATTATTCTCAGGTTTACAGCGATAATCTATTCGGTGAAAGCAGCAATTTGCTCGCTTCCTCCAACTGCAAATCTATGCCATAAGGAGCGTAGACGATCCATTTTGTTTTATCAAGGAAATAGACACGATCATTTTTCATGGCTGGAAAGCTTCTCCACACCGCATTCGTTTTCAGCAATTCTACAAGAAGCTTATGCTCCGCCTCGTTCGAGAAAGCGAGAAATAAATAATCGGCTTCATAACCGGCCAGCTCCTCAGGCTGTATCGAAACCCAGTTGAAGCCCGTTCCCGGCGCATGCTGCGCGAGCTTCTCACGGATTTTAGCAGGCGGTGAAAGCTGCAGCGAGCGATAAAGCACATGCCCAATGTTGCGGGTGCCATAAATGCGCAGCTCCCCCTGGCGTGCGACGCAAATCGTCGCTGTCGTGCCTATGGAAAAAGAGCGCAGCAAGCTTCTGCGGATCTGCTCCGCCTTGCGTTCATGGCGATCCAGCCATTTTCGCGCAGCCTCCTGCTTGCCCGTCAGTTCGGCCAGCTCATGCATATGGCTGTATATATCCATCGTTGTCCAAGGTATGCCTACAATTGGCGCTACGTCATTCACATGCTTGAGCGCCTTCGCCAGCACATTATCTTTGCAAATAAACAAATCCGGCTGCACTTCAAGAAAGATTTGGCGCCCGATTTCCCAAGGATCGACCGCATGCTTTGGCAGTTCCAGCTCCCTTGTCACAATAGGCAAATGCCTATGAACCTGGGCCGCGCAAATGTCCAATCCCAGCGTAAATAGATGATCCGTATAGGCATAGGAAAGCGAGCTTATTTTCAATTCCCGATTCCGCGTGTAAACCGTCGGCGCATAACCGCTCGTTGCCTTAAAGCGGCGGCTGAAATAAAATTCGTCCCCATAGCCGACATCCCCGGCAATATCATGAATCGGCTTATCAGTCAGCAGCAGCAGCTCCTTCGCCTTATTCATCCGCAGATCGGTTAGAAAAGCGACCGGCGTCTTATTCATCACTTTTTTGAACACCTGAGAATAATAGGACGGGTGCAGTTGGGCAATTTCAGCAAGCTTATCCACTCGAATGTCTTCGCGAAAATGGGTCTGCATATAGCGCAGCGTCAGCCCCAGCCGCTCTTCTAAATCATTCGCCGCAGCGGGAGCCGCATGTGCAATAAAGCTCTCCAGCATTTCGTGCAAATAATGCTGCTCCAGAAAACGGCTTTTCCCCTGCCTCGTGCTTTCTTCTGCCGTTAGCAAATAGAGCAGCCGCTTGAAGCGGCTTCCCTTAAGCTTTATCAGCCCTTCCACAGGGAACTCCAGCTCTCGCTCATACTCCCGCTGATGCTCGCTGCTCACCTTCATGCGAAACATATCAAAAACAACCCAGTGCAGCTCTACTGGCGCAGCTGTGCTAAGAGATAGTTCAATCGTTGTATCCGGAGAAAAAAGATAATAACCATCGCGGGCAAGCGTTTCGCGTTCCCCGTTTATCGTAACCTCTCCCTTGCCCTTCACCACATAAAGCAGAGTATGGCTTGAAAGCGGAAGTCCGCCCTCCGCCCAGACCGGAGGACACGAGGCTTGCCTTGATTGTTTAATTTCCAGTAATGTATCGTTCAAAAATGTCGTCATTCCCTGTGCTCTCCCTCATTGCAGCGTATGCTGCTTTTCATTATATAGAAAAACAGCCCTGCTAGCACGACTATCCAAGGGGAAAGCACAAACGTCCATCTGCATACAATTTGCCTGTGCTGGAAAAAATAGCTGAACCGAATGAATCGACAGAGAGGAAGTCTACAGCTATGCCTGACAACAATACAGAGCAAAATATACCGCATAGCGACCGCATTAGCACCGATTTAAAGGAAAACCTAGCAAAAATTCAGCAGCTTTTTACCGAAACCCCCGATATGGTTACCCGCCATCTGACCATTAAACAATCAGGCAAACAGGCTTTGCTGATCTATATCGACGGGTTAAACGACAAAGCGGCGATTAATGACGATGTTCTCCGTCCACTGCAGCAAGAGATGGGCGAGAACAGTCAGGAAATTGCCGTCACCGTCGGTCATGTAGAGCATTTATACAGCTGGGAGAAAGCAGAGATGGGGCTTTTTCAGGGGAACAGCCTGTTATTTATTGATGGCAGCGAGCGGACCTACTCCCTCGATACAAAGGGATGGCCGCAGCGAAATATCGAAGACCCTCAGCTCGAATCATCGCTGAAGGGCGCACATCAGGGCTTTCTTGAGACAGGCGATTTAAACATCGCCCTCATTCGCCGTTATCTCCCCCACCGCGGACTCAAAATCAAACGGCTCATGGTTGGCGAGAGAGGACAAACGACCGTTTCCATTTTGTACATCGAGGATATTGCCAACGAGAAGTATATGGCTCAGCTGGAACAGCGAATTCGGCAAATCAATGTCGATGCCATCATTAATACAGGCGAGCTGGGCGAATTTATCGAGGATAATCCTTTTTCGTTGTTTCCGCAGCTCATAACGACGGAGCGGCCTGATACGACCGCTTCCCAGCTGCTGCAAGGACGCTGCGCGGTTGTCGTCGACCGTTCCCCAAACGTGTTGATTGCTCCCGTAACCTTCATGTCCTTCTTTCAAAATATTGACGATTACAGCTCGCGCTGGACGATTGCGACATTTCTTCGCTTGCTGCGAATGTTCGCTTTTTTTATGGCAGCATTTTTGCCCGCCTTTTATATTTCCGTCGTTTCCTATCACTTTGAAATCATCCCGCTCAAGCTGCTGCTGACGCTTGGGGAATCAAGGGGGCAGGTTCCTTTTCCCCCGTTTGTGGAGGCGATATTAATGGAAATTACACTGGAGCTGCTGCGGGAAGCTGGGATAAGGCTGCCTGCGCCAGTCGGACAAACGGTCGGCATCGTCGGCGGTATCGTTATTGGACAAGCGGTTGTGCAGGCCGGGCTTATCAGTAACGTCATGGTTATTGTCGTCGCTTTTACGGCCATTTCATCCTTTATTCTGCCTAACTATGACATGGTAGCAGCGGTGCGGCTTATCCGTTTTATTTTAATGATACTAGCGTCCATGTTCGGATTTGTTGGCCTCGTCATTGGGCTCATGACTTTGATCGGTCATATTTTGTCGCTCAAATCGCTTGGCACCGCCTATGGAACCCCGATTGGTCCAGTCAGACTGGCTGACTTGAAGGACACAATTGTAAGGGTTCCCCTGTGGCTCATGGACAAGCGTCCGTTAAGTACGGCTCCTAAACAGTCAATAAGGCAAAGACAAAGCCGGATCAAGGAGGACACAGAATGAATAGCTACGTGGGAAAGCAAATCACGCTTTTCCAGTTTATCTCCATAATTTCGGGTAGCCAGGTGAGCGTGGCAGTATTAAACTTGCCCAGAAAGCTCTCGGAGGCTGCGGATACGGACGGCTGGATCGCCCTGATTATTGGCTGGGCGCTAAGCCTGATTGCTGGACTTGCGATTGTTGGGATCATGAAATATTATCCGAACGGCACCTTATTCGACCTGCTGTCGGAATATATGGGACGGTGGGCCGGGGTGTTGGCTGCTGTGCTGTTTGCGCTATATTTTTTTTACCTGATGTATGATGGGCTTTCGCGCACGATTCTCGTAACGAAAACCTGGCTGCTGCCAACTACGCAATCATTCGTGCTCATGCCGCTGCTGCTCATTCCGGCCTATTCGATTGTCCGGCACGGCATACGCAACGTTGCGAGATACGCTGAGCTGATCATCTGGATATCGCTCTGGATTCCTTTTGTGTACATATATACGCTCAAACATGCGCACTGGGTATATTTGCTGCCTCTACTCAAGGAAGGCTGGCTGCCCATTCTGGCCGCGGTAAAAGCGACGATTTATCCTATGCTGGGCATGGTATCCATTTTCATTCTTTATCCGCATTTGAAGTATAAGGAGTATGCCACCAAAGGCATTGTAATTGCAAATTCCATTACGATGCTGTTGTATTTGTTCGTCACAATTATTTGTTACGTCTATTTCAGCCCGGAGGAATCCCATCTCTATAATGATCCTGTCATCAGTGTATTGAAATCGATTGAATTCAAATTTATTGAACGCATTGAGATTCCATTCATCTCCTTCTATCTGTTCATTTTCTCGCTTATTTGGATCCCAATGATGTATCTGCTTACCTATTGCATAGCTTGGATATTCAAGCGGGAGAGCATTGGCATTCCCTTGCGGCTGCTGATTATCCTGCTGGCAGTCGGGACGTTTTTTTATTTTCCGACCTACAATATAAACAACTTTCTGGTCAGACAATTATTTTGGGTTGGGCTGATACTGGAATATATTTTTCCAGTATGCCTGCTTTGCTATTTATGGCTAAGCAAGTTTTGGAAGGAAGAAAGGAGCAGCCTATGAGCTCATCCATCACCCGGATAACACTGTTTATTGTTATCATGCTCCTCCTGTCTAGCTGCAGCGACCAACTAAATTTGGAAAATGCCACTACCCCGCTTGTGCTGGGGATGGATTTGGATAAAAATAAAAAATTCCATTTTTATTTGACCGCACCTGTATTCAGCAATCGCATCAAGAAGAAGAGCATGGAAATGACCGGAACGGCTAAGACGCTGAGACAGTCCAGGTCTGAGCAGGACGCTCAGACGGCTGGATCCACGCAAGGGCGCAATTATAAGGTCATCTTGCTTGGCAGGCGAATGCTGAATTATGAGGGCTGGTTTCAAATGCTCGACGTCATCTATCGCGATGCCCGAAATACGGTTACGGACCGGGTCATTGTCGTTGACGGCTCCGTTCCAGAGATGTTGTATTTGAATCCACCGGATCAGCCGATGCTACCTATTTTGCTCCGCGGCATGGTAGACTCCACTAGTTCCCATTCGGAAACGGTCAGTACGACGGCGCATGAGCTTCACCGACAATTTCTTGATAAGGGAATAACCCCCTATTTCTCACAGGTCAAAATCATTGGCGGCAAAGTTCGAATTCAGGGAACGGCACTCGTATCGAAAGCAGGCATATACAAAGGGATGCTCGATGCACAGGAAACGGTACTGCTGCGCATTTTGCAGAAAAATGCGTTACCAGGCTTTAGCCTTTCCTATCAGCTGCCGGAGGAGCCGAAAAAATCGCCGTTTTCCACGAATACGGTCAGCTTTTCTGCAGGAAAGGTCAAAACCAAAATTAAAACCAGCTTTAAAAACAACCGCTTCAAATATGATATAAAAGTAAGCATGGTTGTTGGCCTATCCGAGCATCTTTTCCCCTTCGATGTATTTAATGACAGCAAGCTGCTGGAGGACATGATCGGCCAGCAGGTGACCGATCACTTCAAAGCGCTTATTGCCAAATTCCAAAAGCTCAAGGTCGATCCAGTCGGACTTGGAGTGTACGCAAGGGCGTATGAGTACAAAGCGTTCAAAAAAGTAGAGGATGATTGGGCAGAAGCGCTGTCGCAAGCCGACATTACCGTATCTGCGAAAGTCACAATCTCTTCGATGGGTCCGATAAAATAAACAAAGCAGGCTGCCGTCACTGGCAGCCTGCTTTCAATTGCTGTTTAAGAGAATTTAGCCTGATGCCTACCGTCTTAAACCTGCTTAATAATATCGAGCGAGCTTATCTCCCGGGGCCATCACTTTGCCGATGAGGCCGCGCGCTTCCAGCGCTTCCACAAAGTTTTGCGCATCCTGTCTGATTGGCTCAAATGTATTATAATGAACCGGAACGACCAGCTTGGCCCGGTACCACTCTGCTGCCTGCAAGGCTTCCTCCGGTCCCATCGTAAAGTGATCACCAATCGGAATAAAGGCAACATCAATGACCTCATGTTCGCCAATCAGCTTCATATCGCTGAACAATGCAGTGTCGCCGACATGCAATATCGTCAGCCCTTCAGCGCGAATGACATAGCCCGAAGCCAGCCCGCCGTATGTAATCGTCTGCTTTTCTTCGTCAATAATGCCTGAAGTATGAATAGCTGGTACCATTTTGGCCTGCGCAAAGCCTAAATCGACGGTGCCTCCAATATTCATCGGTATCGTCTGTACACCTTTCCATGACATATAAGCCGCTAGTTCAAAATTAGCTACAACAGGAGCATCATTTGCTTTAGCTATTGGCGCCGCATCCAAAATATGATCTTGATGAGCGTGTGTCAGAAGGACAGCATTCACTTTAATATCTTCGGGTTTCGTAACTGCCTGCCCATTTCCACTTATGAACGGATCAATAATCAGCGACTTGTCCCCTGTTATGAGCTGCACAGCAGAATGTCCATGATAAATAATTTGCATCGCTTCCTGCACTCCTTTAACAATAAGTTTGCTTGAAGTCCTCGTTTCCATATTACGCTCCTGCCTGCCGAGTTGCAACCTGTCACGCTGAGCGGAGCCTTGAATAGGCGTGAAGGGCAAGCAAAAGGCGGCCAAACGATAACAATCGCTTGCCGCCCGCCATGCTTGATGAAGAAGCTTTATAATGAAAAAAGTTTATTTTTTGCTGCTATCCTAGCTTAGTCCTTCAAGAATCCGATCCTGAATGATCGAGTCATCCTCAACAATCGTTGCTCCGGCCTTCATAATATAAATAATGCCTCCAAAAAAACAAGCCGTAAGAATCAAAAAACACAACATCGCTCACACCCCCTTGAACTATTTCCTCTACCCTTATTATAGGAGAGTATTGGGGGCAGTGGCGCAGGAGAATTTAACAGGATGGTGAACATCTTCTGCTGTCTGCACATGAATTTGTACAAACCCAAATTAGCTTTGAATTTTATCCATTGTACAACTGGCCGCAATCTATTATGCTAGTCGACGATAATGATAATCAATATCTTTGAGACGATGCAGGAGGAGAACCACAATGAAACAAGCAGGACGCATTATTTCTTTACTTACTACTGTCGCATTAATGGGGGCATTATTGTTGGCATGCGGAAGCAACACGGAGCAGTCGGCTGCTGAGCAGGCAAGCACCGCTCCTACTACAGAAGCGAGCAGCTCACCAGCTGCCGAAAGCCCAGCGGCTTCAGCAGAAGCTGAAACGGGAACGCGCATTTTCAAAGACTGGACAGGCCATGAAGTTGAAGTTCCGGTTACGCCTCAACGCGTTATTTACCATGGCGAGACGACAGGCGATTTGCTTGCGCTTGGCGTTACACCTATCGGGGTGATGAAAAACACAGAAGGGTCCGTCTACGAGGAGCAAATTAAAGATGCGGAAGATGTTGGCTTTCCAATCAGCGTTGAAAAGTCATTGTCGCTTTCTCCTGATTTGATCATTTTCGGCAACTCAGATGACGCCCAATATGAGGCGCTTGCCAAAGTCGCACCAACCATTACCTTTGATACGTTTGCTCCGCTTGAGGACCGCATGCGCATTTTGGGCGATCTGCTTAATAAGAAGCAGGAAGCCGAGGATTGGATTGCCCAATATACAGCGAAAACAAAAGAAATGTGGGCTATGCTGCACGAGAACGGCTTGAAAGAAGGAGAAACAGCTTCCGTCTTCACAATGTATCCAGGCAACCGCCTGTTCATTATGGCCAATGCTGGACTTCCACAAGCGGTTTACAACGAGGACGGCTTCAAGCCGACTCCGTTAATCCAGGAAATTATTGACGCTGGCGAAGGCTTCCGGGAAATCTCTTCGGAAATTTTGCCTGAAGCTGCAGGCGATCGTATTTTCATTTTGAACCCTGTACCTGAAGATGCCAAGAAAGATACGGAAGAATTGCTGAAAAGCACCATTTGGAAAAACCTCCCTGCTGTAAAAGAAGGAAAAGTATACTACTTTGACATTCAGAATGCATCCAGCGACGCAACTTCCCGCGACTGGCTCATTGACGCGCTGCCAGCAGAAATTTTGAAAAAATAACGTTTAACGCGCAAGCTTCGTTACAAATAATAAACGATACAGGTCGAGTTACAGGGCATGATTTAGCCCTGGCTCGGCCTGTTTTCTTTTTCGTCCATTCGCTTCCCCTCCATTCTATGGCATAATGAAAGGAAACAATGCAATCCTATTGCTAATGAACTTAAAAGTAAGGAGTTCCGCTCGCATGAATGCCCATGAAACCCCGTCCGTTCCGCTTCACCACCTTATGCTTAAGCTTGTCAGCATGAAACGGTTAACGAAGTCTGCGGACATTACTTTCGCCGAGCAAACCGTCGAGAGCCATACGCTGCTCATCATTGTCGACAGTGAAGGCACCCTTTATTTGAACAATCGCTATGTCCGGTTTGAAGCGTTCAGCGCATTCCAATTAGCCCCCGGAGATTGCTACCAATTTGATGGCCAGACGAATGAAACGATGAACTACTATTGCCTCGTTTATTCGGTCGTTCGCCTCGACTATGTTCAGCCATCGTATTACCAGCAATCGCTGTTTCCTGGCAAGCATGAGCTGCGCCTTTACCCGCTTGCTCCATACGCCAAGCTGCTGGAAGCGATACAGGCAGATGGCAAAGCGCTGCAAGGCATCGAAGCGTATAAGCAAAATCTCGCTTTCCAAAAGCTGATGGGCATGCTGCTGGAGCAGCATCTTCCAGCAAGCCAAGGGAATCGCCAGCTGTATTCATTAGAAGATACGGTTCACTATATTCAGCTTCATTATAAGAGTCCGCTTACGGTCAAGCAGCTCGCAGCGCTGACGAACATGCCCCAGTGGCAATACAGCTCCTTATTTAAAGCGCTCACTGGCAAAAAGCCGCTCGATTATTTAGTATCGCTGCGCATTGACCATGCCAAGGAATGGCTCGCGAACTCCCATGCCTCGCTGCGTGAAATTGCCGAATGGTGCGGCTTCGCTGACGAATATTATTTCAGCCGCCGCTTCCGGCAAATGACCGGCGGTTCGCCAAGGCAGTATGCCCTTTCCATGCGGCAGCGCGTTCAGGTGAAAGACTGGATGGGACATCAAGTTATCATTCCAGCAGAGCCACAGCGCATCCTGTATTATGGCGAGACACTGGGTGACCTGCATGTACTCGGGTTTCAAACGGTAGGGGGAGCGGATTATTCCGTTTTCCCGGTGTTCAATAAAGAACAAGCAGCGGAGCAGGAGCCTGATTTGATTATTTTAGCGAGCGGTGACGAGCAGATTTATGAGCAGGCGGCGGACATTGCTCCGACGCTTGCCTTTAACTCTTGGGGAACGCTGGAGGAGCGTTTGCTTATGCTGGGCGACTGGCTAGGCAAGAAACAGGAGGCGTTGCGCTGGCTTGCTAGACATGAGCGGCGGACGGAACAGATGTGGCAGCAGCTAGGCAGCCATATAAGGGAAGGCGAGACCGCCTCCGTATTCATTTTTGAACGGGGAAATCGGCTGTTTATTATGGCTGGCAGCGGGCTGGCATCCACCCTCTATCATCCGCTTGGCTTTGCCCCAATCAGCGAAGTGAAAATGCTCATTACCGCTCAGCGGGCTTATAAGGAAATTACAGTTGGCTCCCTGCCCCATTATGCCGGTGATCGCCTGTTTATGATCGTGCCCGACACAGAGGATTCTCGGCAAGCGATGGAATCACTTATAAGCAGCCCACTCTGGCAGCAGCTTCCGGCTGTGCAAAAGGGCCATGCTTACGTAGTCGACAATAGCTGGAACTACGGCGATGCGGAAACAGCAAACAAGCTGCTCGGCATGCTGCCCAAATTATTGCAAAAACCGTCCTGAAGCCTCAGCTTCGGGACGGTTTTTTAGTTGGATTTGTAGTTGGATTTTAAGTTAGTTTTTCAATTAGCCTTTCACTGTGCGGTTTTCCACCAAATGGAGGATGGAAGTCGGCCAGCCCCAACGGCTACCGGTTCGCCAATGATTGGCGTTGCAACTTGCACATTCAGCTGCTTGGCCGCTTGCGTCACGCGCTCTACTGGATCATTCCAATCGTGGAAGCTGAGTGTAAAAGCTCCCCAATGGATCGGAAGCAGCGTTTTTCCTTTTACATCGACATGGGCCTGCACCGTTTCCTCCGGCATCATATGAATCGACGCCCAGCGCGGATCATATTGTCCACATTCCATAAGGGTCAGGTCAAACGGACCATATTTCTCGCCAATTTCTTTGAAATGCGCGCCATAACCGCTGTCGCCGCTAAAATAAATGTTAGCTGCGCGTCCTGTAATTACCCAGGAGCACCACAACGTAGAATCCCGGTTGTTGAGGTTTCGTCCTGAAAAATGCTGCGCTGGAGCGGCCGCCAAGCGAATGCCTTCAAACTCCAGCTCTTCCCACCAGTCATGCTCGGTTATAATCGATTTCTCCACTCCCCACCGCTCCAAATGGCTGCCTACGCCGAGCGGAACGATAAAACGGCGAACTTTGTTTTTAAGCTTGAGAATCGAATCATAGTCCAAATGATCATAATGATCATGGGATAATACAACAGCGTCAATTTGCGGCAGCTCGGCAATTTCAAACGGCAATTTGCCGCTATAACGTTTGTTTCCGAAAAAAGGGAACGGCGTCGGCGCTTGGCCAAACATCGGATCGAGTAATATATGTTTTTCATCCAGCTCCAGCAGCATAGCCGAATGTCCAAACCAAGTGACTCGCGCTTGCTCGCCCTTATCGTCCCCGCCAAATTGCAGCTTCTGCAGCGGCAGCTGCGCCTGTGGCTTGCGATTTGGGTTTGTTTTCATATAATCGCGCAGCATGGAAAATAGGTTGCTTGCACTGTTGTCCATAGCCGTCGCACTCAAATTTTTAAACTTGCCGTCCTTGTAATGGGGCAAACGTGAAAATGCAGCAAGCTGCTCCTTCGTTAACACGCCTCCAAGCGCAGGATAGAACTTTAAAACAAGCATTACCGCAAGCAGCAGTACAGCAAGCACAATAATAGCAGTCAGCATGGCGATTACTCCTTTAAATTATGGTTAATGAAAGATAAACTCCATATAAACGAACGATCATTTATTAAAATAAAACTGTTGATAATTTAAATCGAGCTCCTTCGCTAATAATAAATGATCATTCAGTTATTGTCAATATAGGTGCAACTCCTCCTGCTAGCTATTCGTCTAAAAGATTGTAACATTTTTCACAGCTTCTCTGCGCCTAATGGATTATAATAGAAGCGAGCCCGGAAGAATAAGGAGGAAGCCCATATGTCTATCCAACATACCGTACATTTCAAAATCATTCGCCCCCATGAAACGAAGACGCTGCACGGGTTGATTTTTCTGGAAGAGAACCAGCACCCCACTGTAGAAGATTATGCCAAATGCCTTAAATTGTGCGGCCACGATGTGGTCATCCACGATGCCGATAAGTTTATTTTCAAAGCAGAATCTGACGGTCAATCCTATTTAATTGATGTTCTAGAGGATTTCGAGAAGCGCGTGCGCGATCTTGATGCTGAAAACCTGAGCAGAAGCTTCCAGAAGCCAAACCCTAGCTTTTAATCCAGCCCACCTTCTTATAGTAAAAAAACGCCAAGCTCCAGTCCTTCGCAGGTCTGATGCTTGGCGTTTTGCTTCTCATTTTGCATATTCGTCATTCATGCTTATCTCTATTATCTTGCGAATATACGTACCTATCTGACCGGACGGCGCTCGCTCGCTTGCGGAAAGTAGCCAATCGACGTTGCATACGCAAGCATATTTCCAATTAGCTGCTCATTAGGCGCTGCGCATGTAATGCCCGATTGCTGCAAAGCAGCGGTTGTCCGCTCGCAGCTGTAGCGATAGGCAGAGTCCTTCGCCCCATCGCCTTCCAATTGCGCGATCGCAAGCTGCACACCCTCCTGATTTTTCAGGATGGCTTTATCAAGCAGCCACTTCGTATAAGCGGCTGGGCTTGACGTCTCTATGGCGTAGCCATTGCTGCGCAGCATGTCCATCAACGTTTCGTAAGGCAGTGGCTCCGGGTTGCAAATATGGTAGACACCTCCGGCTGTATCCGGCTGCAGCGCCAGACTGACAATCGACTGGCCCGCATAATCAATGGGCGTAATATCGATGTCCCAAGTAACCTCTGGCGCTTGTCCAAGCAGCAGCATCGATTTGAGCATCCGGTAAAACGCATTGCTGTCAATGTTGCGCTGGAAGCTTCCGCTTACCGAGTGGCAGGACAAATTGCCTGCCCGGTAAATGCTGACGGGAACGCCCTGCTCAGCAGCAGCGTACAGCAGCTTCTCTGCTTCCATCTTGCTGTTCGTATACAAGCTCTCAACATGCAGCTCCGGCGCAAGCTCTCCAGCGGCTACAACTGCTTCCCATTGCCCGCTTAAAGCCAAGTCCTCTGGAATGCCGAGCGTAGAAATATGGTGGAAGCGAACCGTTTGGCGGCAAGCTGCGGCTAGCTCCAGCAAATACGCCGTCCCATTCACATTCGTACGGGCAAACTGTCCCTCTTCGCCAAAGTGCCTCACATCCGCTGCACTGTGCATAATTGCATCCAGACTGCTCATTAACTGCTGATACTGCTGCTCCTCAAGCCCGAGCCGCGGCATTTCCAAATTGCCTTCTACCGCTACAACGCGCCCTTCCATTAATGGAATAGCCGCATCTCCAAAATAATAGGCAAGATGGCTCCGCAGTCTCGCTTCACCCGGCTCTGTTCCTGGCCGTACGAGGCAATAAATGGTCGCGTCGCTTTGCATCAGCAATTCATAAAGCAAATAACCGCCTAGATATCCGGTAGCTCCAGTTAACAGCAAGGCCTTCGGCTGCAGCTCAAAGCTGACAGACGGTTCAGGCTTATAACGCATAGCTGGCAGCTCTTCCAGTGGCATAGCTGGCCCAACATGACGGGCTGTCTCCTGCTGCTCTGGCGCTTCGGCAGCAAGCTGCTCGATGCGAGCGGCAATCGCTTCGATCGTTCTATATTGAAATAAATCATTAATTTTCAATTCCGGGTAATACGGCTTGAGACTGGCCAAAATATGAATAATTCCGAGCGAGTCGCCGCCAATCGTAAAGAAATCATCATGAATGCCGATATGAACGAGGCTGAGTGCCTCGGCCCATGCGCCCGCAATCATTCGTTGGATGCCATTTTGAGGGGCAACGTAGTCGACGCTGATCTGCTCCTCTTGGTAGGAATAGCTGTGCAGCTTTTTCCGGTCGATTTTCCCGGTTGGCGAAATCGGCATTTCGTCCAGCTGGACGATCCATTTCGGTACAAAATAAGAGGGCAGCTTATCGCCCAGCTCTTGCTTAATGGTAACGGTAGTGAGCGGTTTACCGTCCTTTGAAGTAAAGAAGCCAACGAGCATATTTTGCTCCTGTGCATCTTTTTTGCAGATGACTGCTACGTTTTGCACATTGGCGATTTTCGAAAAGCTGTCTTCGATTTCCCCAATCTCAATGCGATGTCCGCGAATTTTTATTTGCGAATCCCGGCGTCCTACATATTCAATTGTGCCGTCCGGCAGCAGCTTCGCAATATCGCCTGACTTATAAATTTGACCGTCACCAAATGGATTGGCGACAAAGGCATCCGCCGTTTTCTCCGGCTGATTTAAATACCCTTTCGCCAGGCCGATTGTCTCAATCAGCACCTCGCCGTGCACATGCACAGGGCATAGCTGGTTCAGCTCGTTGACGATATATACTTTGTAGTTTTGGATCGGCTTGCCGATTGGCACGTTGGTCAAATCATCGGAAATATATCCGCTGATTTTATGGGTTGTTGTGCACACCGTGCATTCCGTAGGACCATATACATTGACGATAGCGATATTGTCCTGGAACTTCCGCTGGAACGCCCGCACCTGCTCGCCATAAAGCGCCTCTCCTGCTACAGTGATCAGCTTTACGCCTGCAAGCTTTTTGTAACCCTCCTCCGACAAATAAGCCGATAGCTGGTTAAAAAAGACGGTTGGCAAAATCGTAATAATCGTCGTTTTCGTCCGTTCGATCGCTGAAGCAAATTCCTCTACGGATACGCGTTCCTCTGGAGACAATAAGTACAAATGCGCACCATAGAACAGCGCTCCAATCGTATCCCATACCGATGCGTCAAAGCTGTAGGTCGCGAACTGCGTCAGTATATCCTCATGCCCAATTTCACAATCCTGCCGCACCGTGTCGCCGAGATTGACGACTCCTTCATGCGCAATGAGAGCTCCCTTCGGCCTTCCCGTAGAGCCAGACGTATAAATAATATAGGCCAAATCATCCGGTGCTACCTGAACGTTCGGGTTCGAAGCCTCTACCCTGTCATAATCGATATGCTCCACTACGATAATTTCCTTCAACTGCTCCAGCCCTTCGGACTGATGCTGCGCCTGCTCTTCGTATTTCGCTTTGGTCAGCACAAATACCGACCGGGTATCTTGCAAAATGTAGCGGTTGCGCTCCTCTGGATGCTCGGGATCGAGCGGCACATAGGCGGCTCCCGCCTTCAAAATGCCAAGCAGGCTGACAATGAGCTCCAAGCTCCGCTCCATGTAAATGGTGACGAAATCGCCTTTGCTCACGCCTTTGCTGATCAACAGGTTCGCCATTTGGTTCGCCTGCTCATTGAGCTCGCGGTATGTAAGCTCTCCGTGAATAGATGATACTGCCGTTCTTTCTCCATGCTGCGCCGCAGCAAGCTCAATCATGCCATGAATCGTCTGCTTGCGATCATAAGCGCCAGCTGTCGCATTCATTTTCTCATAGACGAGCCGGTCCTCAGCGGTTAATAGATCAATGGCTGCCACATGCGAGGCCGGATCTGTTACAGCTGCTGTGAACAGCGTCTTATAATAAGCGGCATAGCGGTCGACGGTTGCTTTCTCCAGCAACGATCGGTCATATTGCATGCTGAGCTGCCACTTTCCATTGTGTTTCAGAAGTTGAAGGCTGATAATTTCCGAAGTAGGCTGTACCGGGTGTCGATGCGAGAAGCGAGTGTCATAATGGGCTTGTTCCGAGGTTGATCCATCCTTTACAGCTTGCACTAACGAGGTTTTTAGGCTATCAAATGTAGGCGTTTCTTCGATCTGGACTAACCATGGCTTATCGTTGCCCTGGCTATCCTGCACACCGATGAGCAGCTGCTTCTCGCTTGAAAGTCGGTATAAGAGCGCTGCATACGCCGCAGCGGCCTCTGCTTCTAAATCCTTTTCTTCTCTCGTTTCTATCAGTTGGCTTACCTGTTCGCCCAGCGCATATTCTTCCATTGCATAAGAATACGTGCGGTTATGACGCGAAAAATCTAGTGGAATTAATAAGACAAAATCGCTGGAAGCAATCTGGTTAGTTGTAGTGTGTTTATTTTCCGTCATAATTGTAAAACCTCCTGTGGGGGATTTGCCCCGCAGCCGCCACGCAGCCGCAGGGCTCCCTTTATGATAGTTATACCGGGATTAAGAAGTACGGACCTGGAAATGGTTGATGAGCTCCTGCAGCTCTTCCGACATTTGCGTCAATTGAGTCGACGATTCCACAATGGCATTCATCGATTCTTTTTGCTCGGCAATCGATTTGGAAATTTTCGCACTGTTTGCTGCTGTAATGCCTGCGGAAGCCGACAGATTTTCAGCCGTAGCCGTCAATTCTTCCGTACCAGCTGAAATTTGCTCTGTGGAGCTCGATACTTCTTGAATTTGCAGCGTTACACTGCGGGTAGCGGACAAAATATCGTCCAGAAGCGAACCCGTCTCGCTGGAAATTTGCAAGCCCGTACGAACTTGGCCTGTTCCCTGATTCAGTGCATGGACAGCTGTCGTAATTTCCTGCTGAATTTCTTTAATCAATCCGGAAATTTGCGTTGCCGAGCTATTGGACTGCTCCGCCAGCTTGCGAACCTCGCCTGCTACGACTGCAAAACCTTTGCCATGTTCGCCGACTCTTGCCGCTTCAATCGCTGCGTTAAGCGCCAGAAGATTGGTCTGTGTCGCAACGCCCATAATGAGCGAAACGATATTTTCAATTTCCTGTGAACGGCTGGCGAGTGATTGAATGGCACTGGAGGATTCGACCACAAACTTTTCAATCTGTTCCATCTGCTCAACAACCTGGCCTACGACTTTATTGCCTTCCTTCGATTTGTGCTCCATATCGCCAGCTTCTTCTGCTACGCTCGACGAGCTGTGAGCAATGTTTTGAATAACGGTCGACATTTCGTTCATTGCTTTGGCTGCTTCCCCGGAGGACAACTCCTGGTTGGCAATTTCGATGTTGATTTCCCGCATGTTTTCGGTAATTTCCTCTACCGTTTTGCTGTTCTTTTCGGAAAACTCATACAAGGATTTAGCCGAATCTGTTACAGCATGCGAAGTTAGACGCACTTTGACCATCATGTCGTTAATTTTACGAATCATAATGTTGAACTTGTGATTAACAACACCGAGATCGTCGACGCCCGATTTCAGTTCGACATTCAAGTTGCCTTCGCTTACTTCTTCAATACCTTTAATCAGCTCTTTGATGGGCTTCATGGTCATTCGCGAAACGAAGAACTGAAGCAAGAAAATGAGCACAAGGAAAATGAGCATGATTGAAATGCCGCTGATCAGCAGCGTGTGCAGACCGTTAGGCACCGCACTCGCATCTACATCCGCCGCGAAGAAAGCGAATACGTTGCCGCCGCTGTCTTTGATGGGATAAAGAATCGTCGTCCAAATGCCGAAATCATCAGTGTAAAAGCTGGTGAATGTAGGCACTCCGGTTTTCAACATTTCCTCTACAGCGGTCGACATTGCTGCTGGCTGCTCATACATCGTGCCAACACCCATGTTTTCAGCGGAGAAGGCTTCTACGAGACTTGTAGGCATAGCAATAATTGACGTTTGATTGCCATTCGTCAGCTCCGTTCCGAATACATAAGCCTGTGCGATATTCGGGTTATATTTATGTATCAGATCCAGCGTTGCTTTCAATTCCAATTGGGTGGCGCCTTCGTAGCTTTTCTCGGCAATGGCTTGCTGGATTTTCGCAGGTTCCATTTCCTGTGCCCATTCCTGTGTAATGGCGCTAATTTGTCCACGAAGCTGCTTAATCAAAATATCCTTCTGAATGATGTAGCCTGATGCAATTAAAATGGATCCAATCAATACGATGTTAAAGAAGGCAAGCAGCAAATTTTTAGAAAAAAAGGACATTCTTTTTATGAATTGCATTCTGTCAACGCTCCTATATGTATGATGTAATGCTACTTTCAAAAATGATTGTGACGGTTCGTTCACGGCTCGGTCATCCGGCTGTTGCAGTAGGCTGCATTCTATTTGCTTCCCACCCATGACTGTGACTAAAGTTCTATTGTCAAAACTTGTTATGTCCCGATTCGCACTTTAGCCTTATACCGGTTTGTTTATCAGAAAATTCTAAACATTAACCACTCCCTCGCTGTTCTACTCTATATCTCTCTATATGATCTGTCGAAAGTTTCCCCTCAAACTAGTTCAATACATTATTCAACAGATACTACTAATACTATCGACCTATTCAATACGAATAGTAATAGATTTTGCTAAATTGTTATTTATCTTATGTAAAAATTTATACAACAGTTAAAACGAAAACAAGCGAACGACAGGAAATCCCTGTGTCCGCTTGCCCTCAAACCGAGTATAACAGCTTGCTTCAACGACTATATCACTTGCCTGACCACACCACTGTAATTTCGTAATAGCCATCTTTGTCCCGGTCAGGAGCACCGGTAATCGTTACAGCTAGATCGTCATCCTTTTTGCCTACCATCGTTAATGAATTGCTGCTTACATCCTCTGAAGTATCCGTCAGCTCTTTCGTTTGGAAATAGGCTTTGTAGACTACGCCAAGCGAGTCCAATCCATTTTTCGTCTCATAGACGAAGTACACCGATTTTTTGTTGTCGCGATTGTTTTCCACCGTCTCTTTTATTTTCGCATCTTTCGGAATCGGGAAATCTGCCGGCAAATATTTCGGACGCTGGCCTGTGTACACATTGCTATCGGTTCCGCCGCCTCCGGTGGAGGAGCTGCTGCCGATGGTTACCTTATTGCTTCCTGCATCGTAAGTAACGGGCACATTCAAAGCATCTGCAATCGAACGCACCGGCAAGTAGGTCGACCCTTTATAAGTAATTGGAGCCTGCTTGGCGCCATTTCCATCAACTAGCGTGTACGCGCTGCCATTAAGCTCGATTTTTAAGCCATTATTCAAATAAGCTTTAATTTGCTCCAAGTTGCTTCCTGCATATACGCCTGCCGAGCCGGTAAGCACCATGCCGAACACCGCTGCGGAAATGACCATTTTTTTGCTTTTCACATCTATCTACCCCTGTCTATTGAAAATAATATTCCCCCCAATCCTTACCTCCTCTGGATGCTCCTAAAACCATTTTCTGCAAAAATAGTTCTAATTTCCTTGCCGCGCTTCAGCAGCTATCTTGAAGCCTACGACTCAGGAACCAGCAGCAGGGCTGTACATGCGCGTTTCTTCAAGCAGCCTTACGACTTCCTCCAAATGCTTATCTAGCGTAATCGGATTGTAATTCCCCCATATTGGATCGACGATATAGGCGCTGCCGCTGCGGACGGCGGGCAAACTGTTCCATATCGGATGATTCAAAATCGCCCGTCCTTGCTGTTCATCCACCCCGGTAGGGGCAAGCGAAAAAAACACCCGGTCACCCGCGTAAACCGGCAGCTCCTCAAGCCGTATCGGCATCCATTTCAGCTGCTTGTTCCGCTCCGTCAATGCTTTCAAACGCTCAGGCAGCTTAAAGCCGATCCCCTCATAGAGCGTATGCCCAAAATGATGCGTCCCATACATATACAGCGTCTGATCCACATAAACGAACGCCGAAGCCGTCTCGCCCGGACGGATACAACAGCCTAGCCGCTCGCGCGCCAGCACCGCCTTTTCCATATAGCCCGCGATCCACTCCTCCGCCTCCTTTTGTCTGCCCAGCAGCTCGCCCACCGCACGCAGCCGTCCATACACATCATCGTTCCAGCTCACATGCGCCATAGGAGCAATTTTTACCAATTGATCGATGAGCGCTGCCTTTATAAAGCTGGGGTACAAAATTAAATCGGGATTGAGCTGCATAATTTGCTCCGCATCAATCGGCTCCTCAATGCCATGAACGCCGCGCAGCGCCTCCTCCTCAAAAACAGGAAACATCGCGCTGTTCACCGCTATCGGGCGAATGCCAAGCGCCAGCAGCTCGCCAATGTATTGAATCGAAAATATACGCGGAGCGCGACCGAATTCCTGCATATATTGCGTCGGTGTAAGTCCGGTCGTCTGCTTGAAGCGCCGGCTGAAATAATATTCATCCCCGAAGCCGACCCGCCCGGCAATTTCGCGAACGCGGGCCGTTTGGCTGAGCAGCAGCTGCTTTGCCCGCTCGATCCGCAGTGCAGTCAAATAAGCAGTTGGCGTGCTGCCCGTTAATGCTTTGAACTTTTCCCCATATTGCCAGCGGCTCATGTTCACTTCCTGTGCCAGACGCCCAATCGAAATTTCCTCTTTGTACGAATGCTGCATAAAAGAAATCGTCCGCTCCACTGCCCCTCTGGCATCCGGCTCGTCCTCCTCTTTGTGCTGGCGCTTCAGCACCTCCAGCATGAGCTGCTGAAACTGAATATGGCGCTGAAGCGCCTCCAGCTTTCCAAGGGGCGGCTTGCCGCGAAGCGACAGCAGCATATCCTCCAATAATGCAAATGGTTCAAAAACCATTTCGCCGCCATCCGCAAGCAGCTCCTCCTCCTGTGCACCGATCTCGAAAGAGAGCTCGTATAATCGAATCGGCTGAAAAGCTTCGCTTTCGACGCCGATCGCTGTGTTGGGCGCCAGCAAAAAGCATTTGCCGTATGCAGCGGGATGGCTCACCCCGTTAATCGTAATGGTGCCCTGCCCCTGCGTGACGGCCAGCAACGTATAGGCGGTCAGCCAGACGAAGGCCCGCCCTTTACCCTGCTCTTCATCTTTCCGGCAGTCATAGAGCCGATACTCCAGCCCCGAGAACAAAAGTGCTGGAGGAAGCGCAGCCGCTTGTCCATCATGCTGATATGCCATCCTTTACCTCCCGCTAGTGATAACCGTTATCAATATATGCTCCCATTATAAAAGATTCCGGGAGAGGCGTAAACGGCTCATAGCTAAGGCTTCATATTATTACGATTATACTCGTATATGGCTTGCTCTTAGCCGCTTATTGCTTCGCTAGCAGCTCATTCGTCATTTCATCCAGCAGCCAATCAAGTGTAAGCGGATCGTTGAACGACCAGCGTTTGCCCACGATGTAGGCATGGCCATTTTTCACCGCAGGGATGTTTTTCCACACAGCGCCGTTAATTATTTCTTCCGTGCCCTTCTTGGCATCCTCGTTGTCATCCTGCAAAATCAGGAATATATGGTCGCCAGCAAAATCCGGCAGCGCCTCTAGCGATATTTCCTTCCACAAGTCCTTGCCGTCCTTGAACAGCTCGCCTACTTTGTCCGGCGCTTTAAATCCGAGTGCATCATACATCGTTGGCCCCAAACGCTGCGGCCCATAAATGTACAGCTTGCCGTCTACATGCACGACGAACGCGGAAGCTGTTCCACCCGCTGCAACAACTGGCTTCAGCAGCTCACGCTTCTCTTCGCTTTTCGCCTCATATTTTTTAATCCAATCTTCAGCTTGCTCCGGCTTGCCGACAATTTCGCTCAAGGAGCGCAGACGGCTAAAAATGTCGCCGCTGTAATCAATGACCACCGTTGGGGCGATTTTGGACAATTCCTCGAACTCCGCCGCATCCAGGAAATTTGGCACGATAATAAGATCAGGCTCCAGCGCCAGCACCTTCTCCAAATTCGTCGATACGCCCTCACCGCTAACGTCTGCGATACCTTGCAGCTTCTCCTCACCAAGAACCGCTTTGGCATTCAGGAAGTTCGTACCTACCATTGGAAAACCAAGCGCCATCATCTCGGAAGCATAATAATGCGCAACAATTCGCTGCGGATTGCTTGGCAGCTCTACCTCTCTGCCCATTACATCCTTATAAATGCGGGCTGCAGCCTGCTCTTCCGTCGCTGCTGGCTGTGCAGATGCAGACTCAGTTGCTGCTGCGGCAGGCGTCGAGCCCGCACCCTCCGCTGAATGGCCTGCATTCGAGCCGCAGGCTGCAAGCAGCAGCATGAGCAAAGCTGCCGCGCTCACAAAAATCAATCGTTTTGAAGCAGAAAACAACGAAACAAACATAAGACCTCTCCCTTTTATATGATAATAATTCTCAATGATAGCTCCTTTATTCTACTCTGCCCTTTTGCTTCCTTCAATGGACTTTTTCGCAGTTTTGCATAGACGAATTTTGCGGCGGCCCAACCTGAATTAAACGGCTGCAAACAATAAAAAAACCACTGGGTTACAGTGGTTTTTTGTCAAGCTCTGCCTTTTCCGGCTTCTCTACATCCAGCACATCCATGAGGAACATGAAGATGGGAATACCGATGATGAGTCCCCATATGCCCATATAATGCTGGGAGAAGATGAGGATGATAAATGTGTAGAACATCGGAAGCTTTGTTTTGTGCGCATACAGCCTTGGATTAAGGAAATACGTCTCCACCGCGTGTATGAACAAAATAATGCCGATCGCCCACAGCACCATCGGCAGCCCGCCAATCTGGTAGCCGATAATACCAATCGGGATGAACGAAATGATAACGCCTGCCACCGGAATCAGACTGAGCAGGAATACCATAATCGTCAGCGCGATCAAATAGGGGAAACCGAGTATCCAGAGCCCAATCATCGTCAGCGCTGTATTAAACAGGGCTATCAGCAGTTGTACCTCTATCACCTTGCCGAAGGAGGAAGCAAATTTGCTGCCGAAATAATGAAACTCCCGGTATGCCCAGGAAATTTTGCTATAGCGGAATTTCTCGGTAAACTGATCGACCTTGTTTTTTTGCAAAAGGTAGAAAAAGCTGAGCAAAATTACGAACAAAATAATTTCCAGCCATTTTCCCAGCTTCATAATATAATCAACGGCACTGCCCAAATACTTCTGGTAGTCCACCTTCTCTAAAGCATCGACCAGTACTCCGACAATCTGGTTGTCTTGAGAGGTGTCTAAAAACCTCGTAATATTATTAATCATATCCACAACTTGATTGATCATTTTAGGCAAATAATTCGATATCCCGAATACTAATCCGGTCACAAGCAATACGTATAACACAACCGTCACCAAAATTGGCGATATCGGAAACAGCTTGCTGAGCTTTTTCGTAATAAATCCTTCAAGCCGTCCCATAACGAACGTTACAAGAAAGAGGAGCAGCAGTAAATTGAGCATATTGTGAAGGCTGTAGAACAACAGTACAACCAACATAATAAACAATATTCTCCTTACAACCGGATGGGCAAAAAATGTGCGCAACGCTTCCATAGACTTCCCTCATTTTTATCTAGTCTCGTCTCTTTGAACCCTTTCACCTTATACGGCGCAAGCCTGTACATGTTTCACTTTTTTTGTAGAAGGCTGCCGATTAAAGCAATATGTTCTTCACTAATAGTACCTGATACCTAAGCGAGACACAAGCAGTCGCCGCGCTTTTATCCTTCATATAAAATTCAAACAAAATCATAAATTTACGGCATCGCAACTAGCTGGGTCAAACCTTTAAGATAAAGGAGGATTGAACATTAGCTGATTATAAGCAATCCGCCCGTTGGAGGGGATCTATGACTACGATGATGCTAAAAGAGAAAGTCGTCTTTATTACCGATGCGGACAGCGGCTCTGGAAGAGCGCTTTTCCGCCTTTTTGCCGAGCAGGGCGCGCATTTTATTTTAAATAGCATGTCGGGCGGCGCCCATATTAGGGAGGAGCTTAAGCGGGCTAGCACCTTAGGACTCCATGTCTTCGTGAGCGCTGCAGATCTTTGCAGCAGCAGTGGACTGCAAGCGATGCTGGAGCAAGCAGCGACCAAGCTTGGCCGAGCAAATGTAGATGCGCTCATTCATAATAATGATCTCATGAAACCGATCTCTATTGAATATGGCGAGGAGGATTTGTTTCTAGATCTGCTGCATACGAACGCTAAATCCGCTTTTATATGCACGAAGGTAGTCGGCCAGCAAATGGCTGATGCCGGGTCAGGGTCGATCGTCTACGTCTCCTCGATTCATGCGCAGAAGCCGACCGGCTCCTCCTTCGCCTACAGCGCGTCCAAAGGTGCGGTCAGCATGCTGGCGAAAGAAGCAGCTCTCGTACTCGGACGCAGCGGCATAACTGTCAATACGATTGAGTTGGGCCCAATAGAAGGCGATGATAAGCGGTTCGCGAGCGAGCTATCCACGCTGTATGAGGATTACGCTTACAAAGTGCCAAATGCAGCACTCGGCAGCTATGATGATTTGGCGCAGCTTGCCCTATTCTTATCCTCTGGCGAGGCGCGATATATTAATGGAGCAGACATTCGGCTAGATGGCGGATTTTTGCAGCATTATATGGATTTCAATATGAAGCGTCCCCCAGAGCTGAGCGATCAAGGAGGATGAGCATGGACCTGACAGGCAAGGTAGCTCTCGTAACAGGCGCAGGAACAGGCATCGGCCAAGGTGTCGCCATTCAGCTCGCACAATGTGGCGCAAAGGTCGTCATTCATTATAATCGCAGCGATGCCGGAGCGAAAGAAACGCTAGCGCAAATTCAGGCAGCCGGCGGAGAGGCCGTGCTAGTGCAAGCCGATGTTGCCAGCAAAGCGGAAATTGAACGATTAATGAAGCAAGCCGCACATGCCTTTCCGGCAGCGGAGGCTGACGGAACAATCGATATTTTAGTCAACAATGCTGCTTTGCAGCTTAATTATGGGCTATTTGACCATGATGAAACGTCCTTTGACCGCATGATGCACATTAATTTGAAGGGTTATTGGCAGTGTATGCAAGCCGTTATTCCTTTTATGAAAAACAATCCTGCCGGGGGCCGTATCATTCTCATCTCCTCGGTTCACAGCAAGCGGCCAACTGATTTTGACGCTGTTTATTCCATGACTAAGGGTGGCGTCCGCATGCTCGGGCGGGAAGCTGCAATCGAGCTGGCTAAGTATGGCATCACCGTCAATACCATAGAGCCTGGGCAAATTGACGTTGGCGTACAGTCTGCAAGAGAATCTCGGCCCATTGGCCCCGCTGTCTCAAACCCTGATGCAGCAAAGCCCTTACGCCCAAAGCGGGATATCCGCAAAAAATTTCCGCTCGGACGTGTCGGCAAGCCGCTTGATGTCGCCCGGCTCGTCTGCTTTATCGCATCCGAAGAAAGCGAGTTTATGACCGGCTCCGCCATTCGTTTGGACGGGGGCAGCATGCTGCTGTAGCGGGCGGGTAAGCCAAATAATAACGATAACAGGGGAGTGACGGTTGTGATGAATAAAGAAACGTACGAGGAAACGCTAGCTCATGTGCGAACAAGCTCGAATCCGACAGAGCTGCGCATTACTGATATCCGGTTCACTGACATTGTAGGAGGCCCTTTCCATAGCAGCCTCATTAAAGTATATACGAATCAGGGGCTGGTCGGATTTGGCGAAGTGCGTGACGGAGCCGATAAAGTGTATGCACAAATGCTGAAGGCACGGCTGCTGGGCGAAAATCCCTGCCATGTTGATAAGCTGTTCCGCCGCATCAAGCAGTTCGGCGGCCATGCCCGTCAAGGCGGCGGTGTAAGCGGCATTGAAATTGCGTTATGGGATTTGGCGGGAAAAGCATATGGCGTTCCTGTCTATCAAATGTTGGGCGGACGCTTTCGCGACCGCATTCGCATGTACTGCGATACGGAAGTCGTAGGCAAAGACACCGGCAAGGCTATGGGCGAGGCGCTTAAGAAACGCATGGACGAAGGCTTTACTTTTCTAAAAATGGATCTCGGCATTGGCCAAATCATCCATGAACCAGGCACCCTAAGCGCCCCGCTCGGCTTTCTTGAGGAAATGCGGGAAAAATCGCGCAACCGCTACAATCAAAATTTTGACGGCATGACAGATGATCAGCTTCGCGAAATAACGAACCGCCATTATGATATTTATAATATTGCTCACCCGTTTACCGCCATTCAGGTGACTGAAAAAGGGCTTGATCTGCTTGAGCAATATGTGGCAGATGTCCGTTCCGTCATCGGCTATCAGGTACCGCTCGCCATTGACCACTTTGGACATATCGGGCTGGAAAGCTGTATCAAGCTTGGCCGTCGCGTCGAGAAGTTTAACCTCGCTTGGATGGAGGATATGCTGCCGTGGCAGTATACCGAGCAATACGCTAAGCTTGCACGGGCAGTCGCAACTCCGATCTGTACGGGCGAGGACATCTATTTGAAGGAAAACTTCAAGCCTTTGCTGGAAGCAGGCGGCGTATCCGTCATTCATCCGGATGTGCTCACGAGTGGAGGAATTTTAGAGACGAAAAAAATCGGCGATATGGCGCAGGACTACGGCGCAGCAATGGCTATCCATATGGCAGAGAGCCCGATTGCCTGCCTCGCGGCGGCTCACGTCGCAGCAGCAACGGAAAATTTCCTCGCTCTCGAATACCATTCCTGCGAGGTGCCTTGGTGGGATGATATTATGATTAGCAGCAAGCTGCCAAACAAGCTGGTGCAGAATGGCTTCATAACTGTCAGCGATGCGCCTGGACTAGGCATTGATGATTTGAATGACGAGGTGCTTGCCGAGCATCTGCATCCCGATGTTCCTGGCATCTGGGAGTCCACTGACTCGTGGAACAAGCTGCTGTCGAACGACCGTTTGTGGAGTTAGTCAACAGGAAGGATACGAAAGCAACATTATTCTAAAATAAATAAGTGTTCATAAGAAGCAAGCTGCTTCACATGCCCTAAGGGGATTAGTGAAGCAGCTTGTTTGTTTTTGCTTTTTTGCTGTTTATTTTAGACTTTTACCACTTGGAAGGATCAATGTCCCCGGGGTTAAGCCCTGCCCATACGTTCGGTACGTTCACCGCAGAAGGATCGTCAAATACGAGAAACGCGGTTGGCAGATATCGCCCGCCTTCGCTTTTAGAAGAGGGCTTATTAATGAGGTCGCCACCCTCCTTAATCAGCACGGAAGAGGAGCTGCCATCCAGATTGGCTGCAATGACTGCGCCATGCTCCAGCATAATTTGCTGGCAGTCATACAGATCGGCGCCAATGCTGTAGCCGATCTGCCTGCCATCAATGACGAGGAACAAAATCGAGCCGTCCTCCTTCTGCCCCATCACCGTCCGTGGCGCGACGCCCCAGCCATCGGCGTGATTTTTGATCAAGCCTTTGCCGTTCACAATCATTCGCGGCTCGAAGCTGACCGCCTCAGATATGCCCAGCTTCATAAGCTCCTTGATCGAATAGCGGCCTGCCAGCATTTTACCTTGCTTGTCCAGCCCGACAATTTGCGCGCTTGCATCCTTGCCAAGGCCGTTATAATAAATTTCCCCCTGCGTAATGACAAGCCCAATCGGTTGAAAGCCATTGCCCTGCCACTCTGGATCGGCAAACCCTCCGGCATTGACACCAGCAATGGCACCTGTCCGCTTGACCATGCTTCCTACCTTCTCGCCTCGGCCCGCTTTCTCCGGTACGACGAGCCGGATTTTCGTCGGGTCCTTCACCGTCATGAGAAAACCGTGATAACCTTTGCCATCGACTTCCTCTACGCTGGTCAGTGACTCTGCAGCATGGTCGCCTGCACCAGTCGGCAGCGTAATTTGATGGGTGTCCAGCTCCTCGCCCATCTCCTGAAACTGCTTGGCATAATCGGCTACACGATCGGCAAGTCCCTGCTCGCCGATTAAATATTTTGCCAGAAAGCGGTGCTGGGTTGTAATTAACGCATCCGCCAGCTTATAGCGAAAGCTCGTTCCTGAAGCGGTAAAGAAAAACCAGCTCAGGAAAAGCAGGGATGATATCAGGATGGCAGCGAATAACGCTGCCACTACCCGCCAAAAGCCAGGCTTCTTGCGTTTGCGTTTGTTCACAGGAGAACTGTTCTTCCTTGCAGAAGTACGGCTTCCCATCGACGGGGCAGAATGTGGTGCATGCGGTAAATTTGAAATGGTGCCCACTCCCTAATCCATAAATTTGATCAATGAACAGACGGGTGTAGGAGGCAAGTTGTTGCAAGCGGGCTGCTTTTCACAAATCATTCCTTTATTGCCGCTGAAATTGTTATAATGGACGGGAAGTGTTAAAGGCATTACAAAAACAGGAGTGCACCTATTGGAGGTAGAGAAATGACTGCAAACCAAGCAGGCTATGAAGTAACCAGCTTTACAGATACGTATCAGATCTATGAGCTTAAAGAAGATGCGACTCATTCCCGCGTCCTTATCTGCCCTGAGCGCGGCGGCATCGTAATCGGCTGCCAGCTGCAAGGCCAAGAGCTGCTGTACCTTGATCGCGATACCTTTATTGATCCAGATGCCAATATTCGCGGCGGCATTCCCGTCTTGTTTCCGATTTGCGGCCAATTGCAAAATGGTGCCTATGAATGGGATGGCGTAAGATATAATATGCGTAATCATGGCGTAGCCCGCCAAGCATCATGGGACGTTGAAGGGCAATCTACCGACAACGGAGCCTCGCTTACGCTTTCTCTGGAAAGCAGCGCACAGACGCAGGCGGCCTATCCCTTCAACTTCAAGCTTACATTCACTTATCGCTTGAAGGACGGCAAGCTGTCCATTGAGCAAGCATACAGTAATTTGTCCGAGACCAGCATGCCTGTACATGCCGGCTTCCATCCTTATTTTGCAATTGCCGAAAAAAATCTGACTTACCGCTCTGACGCGCAGCAAGCGCTGGATTACAACGACAATCAGGTCAAGCCGTTTGCAGGCCCGCTGGATTTGAACGGTCTCGTTGAATCGGTCGCTTTGCTGGATGCTACTACACCGGAAATTTCCTTTCCCTTCGGTGATCAGCAAATTAAGTTGAGCTACAGCGAAGTATTTGGAACAACCGTCATTTGGTCGGTAGAAGGCAAGCCTTTTATATGCGTCGAGCCATGGACTGCCCCAAATGAAGCGTTGAACCACAAAAAAGGACTTGTCATGGTGCAGCCGGGCCAAGCTTTGGAAGCCAGCTTCACGATTGAGCTGGAGGCTTAATTTAGCTGCAACAAGGTGAAACGGCTGTCGCCGTCCTTTGGTGGCGCAGCGCGTTTCATTCCGAGAAATATAGAGAAAGGATAAGAAAATCATATCCTTTCCTATAGTTCAAGGTGAAACGGCTATCGCCGTCCTTTGGCGGCGCAGCGCGTTTCAGTCCGAGAAATATAGAGAATGGATGAGAAAATCATATCCTTTCCTATAGTTTAAAAAAGGTACTGCTCGTGGCCAGCATGTCAACATGCCAGCCGTGAGCAGTACCTTTATTTTGCCTAAAGCTATATCTCATTCTACCGCTATTTTTAGTGCTGCTGCCGCATTTGCGCTAGTTTGCGCGCTTTCCACTTGCCGTCTGGACGCAGCCTCCATCAACCCTTTAATGTAGCCTACCCCGAACAAACGTCCCAGCAGCTCATAGCCGGGATTATCATTCGTTTCGCCTTCCATCGTCGGCACATGATCGGGCCTTGCCGGCCCAGTGAAGCCGACATCATAGTAGGTGTACATCGCCTCCAGCATGTCGGTAATGCCATCATCGTGGAACGTTTCCTCAAATTTCTCCGCTGTGCCGCGCACATCTCTAAAATGAACAAAAAACATTTTATCCTGCCCGGCAAAATGGCGAATGACGCTGGGGATATGCTCCCCCGCCGTCGCCAGCGTGCCTTGGCATAGCGTAATGCCATTATAAGCGCTTGGCACAAGATCAATGGCGCGCTGCAAAGCATCTGCACTGCGCAGTATACGCGATACGCCGCGAATCGGCGTAATCGGCGGATCATCGGGATGCAGCGCCAGCTTCACCTTCGCTTCCTCCGCCACAGGCACAATCTGCTCCATAAAATAATGCAGATTTTCCCACAGCTGCTGCTCGGATACGACGCCTGCTTCGGTAAGCGGGGCATCCCGCATTAAGCTGTGATCGTAGCTGGAGACGAGCGCTCCTCCCCGTGTACGTGTCGTCGTGGAGGTGCGGAACCAATTGAACTGAGCCATAAAATTGTAGCAAAGCACAGGAATACCGGCCCTTCCCATATTGACAATAAACTGCTGAAAGGTTTCAATTTCCGCATCGCGCCCTGCGGTTCCAAGCTTAATCTCATTGCTTGGCGGCATTGATTCAATAACGGCCAGTTCAATGCCGCTGTCCGCAAAACGCTGCTTCATGCGAATAAGAGGCATAAGATCCCAAGGTTTTTCGCTTTTTTCGTCCCATGCCAGACCGCTCACCGCATAATTGATATCCATTTGCTTCGCGAGCTGCCATAGACGGTCAGGCCGCGACGAGAAAAATTCTGCCAGCTGCATTACTAATTCCTCCTATTTCGTATTACAAGCGATGCAACGATTGCTTGAATTAAGATTTCCCCGCTTTGGCGGCTAGTTCCTTGCCCAGCTTGTCGATTTTATTGAATGCGTCTTCAATCGATTGCTGGCCGAAGGAGACGGCATCCATTTCTTTTTTGTACGTATCCACCCATTCTGAAAATCCGGCAGCCGGCGAATAAAACGGCAGTGCCTTATCCACCGACATATCGTAAATCTCCTTGCCTAGCAAATCCTTGGCTTCAAGCGTCGGCTCAAGCTGCTTGAATATTTCCGGATTAATGGGCAAGCCGCGCGTCAAGCCAAGTGCCTTGCCCGCCTCTTGATCCGTTATAAACCATTTCACAAACTTCTTCGCTTCCTCTTTGTTTTTCGAATTGGCGCTTACGCTGAGGAAAATCGTCGACTGCGCCCAGCCGCCGCCAGCCGGTCCCGTCTGCAAATTGACAACGCCCAGCTTGCCTGGCATCAGTTGCTCCAGTGCGCTTACGGAGCCGGTCGTCGCACCTCGGGTCATCACCACACCGGAAGCCATAGGGTCAGCTTGCGGGTCATTTTCCAGGAAAGATGCGGCTAGCTCGGCTGGTGGAACGATTTTATTTTTGCGGAAATCATCATAAATGCCATAAAACTTCATGAACAGCTCCTTATCGAGCGTGAACGTCTTGCCTCCGTCCGACATAATAGGCGGTTTGCCCATCGCCGTCTGGTAATAGTTGAAGCCATCCCATGTCGATGTATCACCAATCGGATATTTGCCCTCAGGCAGCTTGGCACGGGCATCTCTCGCCCATTGAAAAAATTCATCATACGTCCAATCTTTATGCGGTAGCGGGATGCCGAGCTGCTCCAGCTCTGTCTTGTTGTAAGCGAAGCCCTGCGCGTTCTGGCTGAGCGGAATGCCATACAGCTTGCCGTTTATTTGCAAATTTTTCAGCACATTCGGGTCCACAATGCCGGTCAAGTCAATGTCGGATAAATCCTCCAGCTGGCCTCTGGATACGTATTCCTGAATGTAAGCCGCATCCATTTGCAGTACATCGGTAATCGACTTGGAGGCTGCCAGTGTCGGAAGCTTCTGCCAATAAGCATCCCAGGCCATAAATTCCGGCTTGAATTTCACATTTGAAAACTGCTGAGAATAAATGTCCAGCGCTTTTTTCGTCGCTTCATGACGGACGTCTGATCCCCACCACATAATGCTGAGCGTCGTCGCTGCCTCGCTTGCTCCCCCAGCCGCCGCCGTCTCCGTTGCCGAGCTTGGCTCCATACCCTGATTGCCCCCGCTCCCGCTATTGCTGCTGCATGCGGTCATTGTAAGCACTACAGCGAGCGTCAGCATTGCCCAGCCTTTGCTTTTCAGCCACCTTTTTCCCATTATCCGTTCATCCCCTTCAAATGAAATACCTTTTTCTAGAAGCGCTTTTCATAAAAAGCCGTTACCCTTTGAGTCCTGTTGTAGCAATACCTTCTACAAAGTGCTTTTGGGCCAGAAAAAAGATGACAACGGAAGGCATAATCGACAGCAACGACATCGCAAGCAGCTGCCCCCACTGAATATCGAACTGGTCAATGAACATGCGCAGCGCAAGGCCGACCGTAAACTTCTCAACCGAGCTTAAATACAGCACCTGCGCAAAAAAATCATCCCAGCTCCAAATAAAGGTGAAAATCCCCACTGTCACAAGCGCCGGCTTGATGAGCGGAAAAATAATCCGCAGAAAAATGCCGTAGACGGAAGCACCGTCGATTTTGGCCGCCTCATCGAGATCACGCGGGATGCCGCGAATAAACTGCACCAGCAGAAAAATAAAGAAGGCGCCGCCACCGAAAAAATGCGGCAGCACAAGCGGAACATAGCTGTCGACCATCCCCAGCTTGTTGAACAAAATGTACTGCGGAACGACCGTCACCTGGCCAGGCAGCATCATCGTCAGCAGCAAAATCGAAAACCAGAAGCCTTTAAGCCCGAAATACAAGCGGCCGAAGCCATAAGCTACAATGGCCGCTGTCAAGACGCCGCCTGCTACATTGCCCAGCTCCATCAGCAGCGTATTGCCGAAAAAGTGGGCAAACGTATAATCTCCGGAGAAATGCCAGCCCTTGCTGTAATTTTCCCACATCGGAATGGAGGGCCAAATGGTCGGCAGTCTTAGCTCTGACGTTTTTTTGAGCGAAGCGCCCACCCACCAAATGACGGGGTAAATCATAATGAAGGAGAACACCGCCAGAAATACATGATCGAAGCTTTTTGCCCGCAGCCTGCTCATTTCGCTTTCCCTCCATCCGACTCGTAAAATACCCAATAACGGGAAGCGGCAAAGTTAATGATCGTCAGCAGCGCTACAATGACGAGCAGGATCCAGGCCAGTGCGGAGGCATAGCCCATCTGGTAATGCTTAAACGCTTTTTCATAGAGGAACATGGCGTACATGTAGGTTGAGTTAATGGGCCCGCCCTTCGTAATAATGTAGGCGGACGTAAACGTTTGAAAGGAACCGATAATGCCAAGCACCAGGTTGAAAAACATAACGGGAGAGAGCATGGGGAGTGTAATGCTGAAAAATTTTCGCGTCTTGCCCGCTCCGTCCACCGATGCGGATTCGTACAGCTCCTGCGGAATTTGCTTAAGCCCCGCGAGAAAAATAACCATGGTGGAGCCGAACTGCCACGTATTAAGCAGGATCAGCGTAGCCAGCGACGTATCGGGATTGGATATCCAGGCGACGCCTTGAATGCCAAACCAGCCAAGCACCTGATTCACATACCCGTCCAGGCTGAACATATTGCGCCACAGCGCCGCTACTGCAATGCTGCCGCCGATGAGCGACGGAAAATAAATCGCAGTGCGGTAAATATTCATGCCGCGCAAGCTTTTATTCAGCGCCATCGCCACCATTAGCGAGAAAAACAGCTTCAGCGGCACGGAGAACAGCACGAACATGAACGTAACCTTGAGCGACGTAGTGAATGTGGAATCATTCGTAAAAATGTTGACGTAGTTGTCCATCCCGGTCCACTGCGGCGCTTCGAGCAGCGAATACTCTGTAAAGGATAAATAAAATGACTGGGCAATCGGCCACAACGTCAGCAGTAAAAATCCTAGCAGCCATGGTGAAATAAATACGTAACCAGCCAAATGGGTAATCCGGTTATCTTTACGCTTCACCCCATTTCTCCCCTCCCTTTGATTATTCGAGTCAAATGCTTGCCTGAGTCAGTTGCTTTTTGTCTAGCCTTACTTTATACGAAAACGCTTTCATAAATGAAGGAGACAATTTTATGATATGGTTGGATTTTTTTATAGTCCGCTGCTGATTACCGTAAAAAAGTCGCATCGACAAATTTGTCGCTGCCTGCAACAATAAAACTATAGCTTGAACAGTTCTACCCTTGAACCAATTACAGTAGCGAAAAGAGGTGCTGCAAGATGAAGTTCGATAATCCGGAAGATATAAGGCAATTGACCCCGCTTTGGGAGGGTGAGCGCTTTGAGAATGGCCGCCCTAAAGTAGATGAAGATATATTGCGCCGTATGCGAAAAATAACGCTGGAGGAAGCATGGGGTCCGCTGTGGAATCGCGGCTATACGTTTCAATTCGAAGGAGAGTTCAAAATCATGCATCCCGAGCAGGTGATGGTCGGGCGTGCAGTTACTGCGGTCATGGTGCCCAAGCGCCCCGACCTGCATGAAACGCTGCTTGATTACGGGCATGAACAGGAGGATCGCCACGGCTTTTTCAACCAATGGGTCATTGATTCGCTCGTGGAGGATGATGTCGTCGTCGTGGACATGTTCGATAAAATTCATAGCGGCACTTACGTTGGCGGCAATTTATCTACGGCGATTGCCACACGCACGAAGCGCGGCGGCGCTGTAATCTGGGGCGGTATTCGCGATAATCAGCAGGTGAAGGAAATCGGCGGCATTAATGTCTATTATCGGGGCAGCGATCCGACAGCGATTGCCGATGTGACGATGGTCGGAATGAACGTGCCAACACGTATCGGCAAGGCGATATGCATGCCAGGGGACGTCGTGCTGGGCACGCCTGCGGGGGTTATTTTTATTCCGCCGCATTTGGCTGAGCTGACCGTTGTACAGGCGGAGAAGTCGCAGGTGCGCGACGTATTCGGCTTCATTCGCCTTAAGCAGCAGGTGTATTCAACGGCGCAAATAGACGCTGCGTGGAATACAGCCCTTTGGCAGGACTTCATCGACTGGTTTAACAACGATGATGCCGCAGCGGAATATCGGCATTTGAGCTGGGACGATGAGCTTGAGGATGCGAAGAAGAGAGAGCATGATGGGCCGCGGAGCGATGTGCGTCTATAGAACGCAAAAGGAGGTTAGGAAAATTTTCCTGACCTTTTCGCATTTTTTATTAACCCTTTTTAGGAATCCGTTTAATCAGTCTATCATTGCTGTCGTAGACCAGAATGCATAAATCTTTGAATTCTCCCTTCAATTCGAAGTACTTTTTAATAGCCTCTTCCTTTGACATCGCTTCGCCAAATCGCTCACTCTTGTATGCAATATAATATTTTGTCATAAACAAATACTGACAATTATCTACATTTTTATCAATTTTCTATTTTCACTGGATAACCATTAGTTCGATTAAACCATACCATGCTTTCAACTGTATTTGTGCCAACATGTTCTCTCCCTGTAATCCCTCACTCCACAAATTGATCAACTTTCGTTTAGTAAATTCCGGTTTCTTATTTTGCATGGTATAATCATGTTGAATGGAGCTAATTTGGGATGAACGAATTGCTTGATCCTCGTAATGATTTCGTCTTTAAGCGCATTTTTGGCAGTGAAGAAAATAAAGATGTATTGCTCGCCTTTTTAAATCGCACTTTTGCCGAGTCAAACGAACCTCCGCTAACTGAAATTGTACTTTTAAACCCCTATACGGATAAGGATGCTCCATTGGACAAACAGTCCATTTTTGACATTTGGGCCAAAACATCTGAGGGTAAGCTGATTAATATTGAAATGCAGTTATTCAACAAATACGATATAGAGAAACGTACTCTGTTTTATTGGAGCAAACGGTACTCCAGTCAATTGCAGGAAGGAAATACGTATAAAGAACCAAGGTGAAACGGTTTTCGCCATCCTTTGGCGGCACAGCGCGTTTCATTCCGAGAAATAGAGAGAAAGGATGAAAAAATCATATCCTTTTCTATATTTTCAAAAAATGTGTGACCATTAATATATTGAATTATTACTTCCTGGCTAATGACCGTTATCATAATGTGTTCCATTTGCGGGAAGACCATTCCGGCCTCGCCTTAACGGATGAAATTGAAGTTCACTTTATGGAGCTTTCCAAGCTAAGCGACCAAATGCTGCCTCATAATGAAGCAGAGGTAAGAGCATTATAACTGGATACCATTTCTGTAAATAATTACGCATTCAGACTGTCTATAACAGAGAGGGAGCCCGCCACTACGCGGGCTCCCTCTTCCTTTATGCTTCCCAATCTAATGCCCCGCCGACTCCCGATACTCGCTGGGAGACAAGCCAACCCGTTTTTTGAAAATTTGGCTAAAATAGCGTGAATCCTGATAGCCTACCTTTTCCGCCACCTCGTAGTTTTTAAAATGCGTCGTCTTGAGCATGGCTTTCGCCTTGTCGATGCGGATATCGGTCAAATGCTCGATGAACGTTTTACCGGTATTCGTCTTGAACAGCAAACTCAAATAGGTCGGCGTCATATACACCTTCTCCGCCACGCTTTGCAGCGAAACATGCTGGCATTCCTGCTCCATATAATACATCGTTTTCTTAATGATGCTGCGATGGCTCTCGCCCTGATAAGGCGACACCGCCTTCCACAAGCTTGTTACAAATTCGCTGACGCAGCGAACCAGCTCATGAAGCGTTTTCATTTTTAGAATGGATAAAATCTCATAAGGTTTATTAGCTACAGCGGCTTCCGTATCAGCCAGCACTCTTCGTTCCATTCCCACGAGCAAACGCAGCGTCAGCTCATACATGTGTGAAATAGCAATCGGCCCGCCGCGCATCACACTGCGATAAAACACTTTTACCGCTTCTTCGAGCTGCCCTTCCGACGTCGCCCCCTGGCAAGCATCGTACAGCTCCTTCTCCTTATGCTCCGGATAGTCCTGAAGCTGCACATAAGCACGAAGCTCACTATAATAAATAATTTCGCCAATGCCCTGATAAAATTGATGCTGAAGCGCCTGCCCTGCCTGTTCATAAGAATGCTTCACTTCATGCAAATAGCCACAGGGCTTCCCTACGCCAATCGTAATCGGATCGGAAAATTGCTCACCCAGCATCGCCTGCACATTATCGAGCATCTTCTTCGACACCCAGGAAAACAGCAGCACGAGCCGATGCTCCTCATCTAAAAAAAGAACACTTCCCGCCGGAATGCGCGGCTGCAAATATTCTCTTATTTTCTCCATATAACCGACCCGATCATGCTCATGATGAAAATAGGCCGCTGGCGCAAGCAAAGCTACAGCCGGATACGTAAAATAAGGGTTTATATTCAGCTTCGCCAGCTGCTCCTTCATATTCGTTCGGCCGCCGCCTCTTTCCGACATTAGCTCCTGCAGCAAACGATCCCTCATCCAAGTCAGCATATAATCGTCTTTCAGCCATTTCTCTTCTTTCAGCATGCTCCATTTCCCCTTTAAATTGAAAGGTTAACAAGCAAGTTGCCCCTCGACTTTCGTCGCGGCCTAATCCAGATGAATGATTTTGTAAGCGTGCATATGCTCGATAAACGCCTGCTCGGCCGCTGCAACATCCCCTTTGCGCAGCACGTCAATAAGTACAGTATGGTAATCTGCCAGCCCTAGTGTCGTGTAATGCCGATTGGAAATTGCCATAAACCGCATAAGCTTCGTCTTCATATCCTTCCATAACGTTAATATGGCCCCGTTGTCGCATTTACGATAGAAAAAACCGTGAAAATCCATGTCCAGCTCCAAAATGCTCAGTATATCGTTTTGCTTAACAGCTTGATCCATTTGCTCAATAATGTCCGCCAGCTCGGAAAAATCCTGCTCCGTCAGCAGCGGCATCGCCTGCCTAACCGCGAAGCCTTCAATCATTTCACGCAGCACGAACAAGTCCTTGATTTCCTTCGCCGTTATGTTGGAGACCACCGAGCCTTTGTTCGGAACGCCAATAATGAGCCCTTCCTGCTTGAGCCGTTCAAGCGCCTCCCTTACAGGAGCCTGGCTAATCTGGAATTGGCCGGCGATTTCAAGTACAATAAGGCGGGCACCCGGCTGAAGCTCGCCAGCCAAAATCTCTTTCTTGAGCTTCATATACACATGTGTACTAATAGAATGAATTGGTACGATTGCTGGATTTTCTGGCACATGAACACGTCCCTATTCCAAATTATCGATTATCGTTAATTTATCTACTTCCATTATATCGGCTCATTTCCTGCTTAACAACCCAATTTTGGAAATGATGCCGCAACAGCCCTAGCGACAGCTTTTGCTTCTAACTTTGCATAAAGTATGAGAAGCTGGCCTAAAGGGGATATTGCAAGAAAAGGAGGAACTTTCCCACATGCTTAAAAAAATGACCTCAATACTTCTTGCTTCATTTCTCGTTATATGTGCGAGTTCCTGCGGCAGCGCGAGCGATCCTGCCAATAGCAGCAACGGCAGCAACTCCGGCTCTAATCAACCAGCCACTGCCGAGGCGCCAAGCCCTTCCCCCGCAGAGTCGGCAGCAGCAACTCCAGCTGTATCGCCTACGCCAACTGTGACGGAAGCGCCTGACCTAATCAAACAAGAAATCGCCGGCATGTCGGTCGATGAGAAAATCGGACAGCTCGTGCTTGTTGGCCTGGAAGGTACCACCCTTCAAGAAGATGCCATCGAAATGATAAATACGTATCATGTAGGCGGCTTTATTTTGTACAAAAGAAACATTACCGACGCTTCGCAGACGCTAGCCCTGCTCAATGAGCTTAAAAAACAAAACAAGAAAAATCCCGTCCCGCTGTGGCTCAGCATCGACCAGGAAGGGGGAACCGTGAGCCGGATGCCCCAGGATTTCGTGAAAATTCCATCCGCCCAGTCTATTGGCAGCAAAAATAAACCTAAGTACGCCTATGGAATAGGTGAAGCTATCGGCGCCGAGCTGTATGCCCTTGGGTTTAATATGGATTTTGCCCCTGTGCTCGATATTAACAGCAACCCGGACAATCCGGTCATTGGCAACCGGGCGTTTGGCTCCACAGCGGAAAGCGTCATTGCCAGCGGCATCGAGACGATGAGGGGCATACAAGCGGGACATGTCGTACCCGTTGTCAAGCATTTTCCCGGTCATGGCGATACGTCAGTCGATTCGCATCTGGACTTGCCGGTAGTGGACAAAAGCTTGAAGCAATTGGAGCAGTTCGAGCTGCTGCCCTTTAAAGAAGCGATAAAGCAGCAAGCCCCTGCTGTCATGATCGGCCACCTGCTTATTCCAGCAATGGACAAGCAATATCCCGCTTCCCTATCCAAGGCGATCATTACCGATTTATTACGGGATAAGCTCGGGTTTACCGGTGTTGTCATCACGGATGACATGACGATGGGCGGCATTACGAAGCATTTTGGCATTTCGGATGCGGCGGTCAAAGCGGTTCAAGCGGGCAACGATATTCTTCTTGTCGGACATGATGCGAAGCAGCAGATCGCTGTGCTGAAGGCGCTAAAAAAAGCGGTCAAAACCGGCGATATCTCCATGCAAACACTCGATGACAGCGTCTATCGGATCATCCGCCTCAAAAGCGCCTTTACGCTAAAAGATGAGCTTATCAGCCGTACTAACGTTGATGCGGTCAACCGTCAAATTAAAAAAGCGCTGAACGCTTCTAAATAGAAGCATTCGGCGCTTTTTCTTCTTTAATCGGTTAAATTTCTAGTATTGCTTTACACCGGCGACATATAACGGCCATAGCTGATGTCAAGCTCGGATAGCTTGCCATCCTGCTCCGAAAGGAACGATACGTTTTCCCCTTCCGCCCCCATCCATTTAACTCCGAGAACGATACCTTCAGCTGTCTTCGCAGCGAATAGGAAGGAAAACATTTCCGGCATAACCTCACCACCATCGTCTACCCGCCACGTCGAGCTTTCATCGAACTCGGCTGGATAGTCTTGAAAAATAAAGCCGTCTGCGGTTTGCAGCGCCAGACTCGCCAGCATGTCCTTGCCCTGACGCTCGAACTGCACCAAATACAAGGTATTTCCTTCAGCGCCTATTTCCTCAAGCGGCCATAGCTTCTCTACGCTGCGATTTTTGCTCTTGGCAATGGCCGCCTTCACATCATCTGCTGCCTGCCCGCTTCTTGTATCAGCTATGGACAGCAGCATTTCCGGTTTTACCGACTGATCATCGGTTAGAAAATACGTTTCATTCGGCTCCGCCTTGCCCTCCACGACCTCAAACAGCTGGCCTTGCTGGTTTGCAAAATTTTGCGCCGTTTGCCTGCCGTTATCGGCTTCGGTCGCCTTTTGCTCACTTTTGTATTTAATTTTGAGCAGCTGCCCATTGTGACCAACCGCGAGGTTGAAGCTGGCCCACTGCTCGCTCCCCCCTTCAGCCGGGCTGACTAGCAGCTGTTTGCCTGCTTCATCGGCAAAGCCAAATGCACCTTTGCCAAGCACAGCAGTATCCAGCAGCGGCGCTGCTGTCGGCTCCGCGATGGGCTCCTTCGTCGCGGCTCCAGCATTGGTTCCGTCATCCGCTGGCGTATTAGAAACAGTTGGAGTCTCCGCTGTCCCGCTTGCGGCAGCCGAAGCTTCTCCAGATGGCTTAACCTCCGAGGAGCATGCACCTAAACATATAGTCAATATGAGCAACAACATGAACAAGCTGTTTTTTCCCATTATATCTCCCCTTTTAAACAAATGATGCAACGACTACAAGCTTAAGACGAAGCAGCCATTCAAAAGGGTGCAGCCCAAACGTACTCGAATGGGCCATTCGTTTATTGGGTTAAGCCTTGCGCTTCATAATAATGCGCCACTTCAATAATCATCGCACCCATTCGTTCAATATCCGGCACGATATATCGTTGTACGCCATTTAATTGCAGCGCCTCGGCAGTTACTTTGCCCACAGCTGCTGCCAGCACCTGACCAGCGAATAGTTCCAGGAGCTGCTGCTCAAGACCTATTTTTCGCGCATAGCGGAATAAATACTGGACTTGAACAGCTGTTGTAAAGCAGATCGCGTCAACCTCGCCTGCAGCGAGCTCTTCCATGAGCTGAGTAAGTACGCTTACTTCGGGCGGAACATGTTTGTAGGGCAGCAGCGAAATAACCTCACCCGCTTTTTTAGCAGCAAAAAAATGCTCCAGCTCAGGCGACGGCTCGCCATGCAGCTGAATGACGATACGCTGGCCGGCAAAATCATGCTCCGCCAGCTTTTCGATTAGATTTTGCACCGTGCCATCATCATCCGCAACAACCGCTTTCAAGCCGGTACGCTTAAGATAAGCCGTCGTCTTGTAGCCTCTGGAAGCAATCGATGCTTGCGTCAGCTGCTCCAAGAACGCTTCCTTTATATCCAGCTTTTCCGCGTTGCTGGCAAGCGTCTCCGAGCCAATGCCCGTCGTTAAGACGACCCAGTCCGCCCCCTCCGCCGCAAACCGCCGCAGCGGTGCTTCCAGCGTTTCCTCATCCAGCAGTGTCAAACCCTGAAGCGACCGCACGAGCGCTGTCCCGCCCTGCTTTTCAATGATGGCGCTCATTTCCTCTGTTTTTCGAGATCCTGCTATGACCAGTCGTTTCCCCTTCAATGCTTCCATTCCCATGCTTACCCCGTCACCATGCTTTCTTCTATTGTGTTTGTCATATATTTTAACATAAGCATAAAAAACTGTCGCCATTTCAAGGCAGGCAAAACTTGTTTTACATTTTTTTACTTGTTGCTGACATGAAAAAAAACCGTTCTCAAAGTCAAGAACGGCGGTTTCTTTACATCATTACAAATATTCGACATTAACGAAAGATAGCGAAAAACAGAGAAAAACATCGAAAACTAGATATAACATATATTTCTTTATCTATGTTATAATTCCAATTGAAATTCAGGTATTCGCAGTTTGAGTCTCACTTTTATTCCACTTTTAGGAGAAAAGAGGAATTTGATGCAGGAAGCAATAGACACAGGCAGCACCTACAACGAGCTCCCCCTATTGATTACCGGATCTGGAAGCGTTACCGTCACTGAGCCCGACCGTTGCCCTGGAGGCAGCCCTGATTACAAAATCGTAAACTGCGTAGGAGGTACAGGCCGCCTTGTTTTTCAAGAACGGGAAATTCAGCTGCAGGAAGGCGTTGCCATTCTTTATTTTTCCCACACCGCTTCTATTTCGTGCGAAATTAGTGAAACGCTAAGCATCAAATATTTAACCTTCACCGGTTATTTGCTGCCAGCATTTTTGCAAGCCTTACATATCGCTAACCTTTCCGTATTTCAGCTTGATCCCGCTCCGCAAATGCTCATTGACGAGATTATTTTAAGCCAGCAATCCACCCGGCAGGAGCGTATTTTCACAGGATCAGCACTCTTGTATATGCTGCTTATCAAGCTGAAGCTCTCCAAGGACCTTTACCTCGTCCCTGAACGCAAGGAGCATACACCGAAGCTGTCCAGCATCCTGACCTATATTAAGCAAAACTATCATCTCGACATTTCCCTATCCATGCTGGCCGGGCAGCTCTACATAACCGAGCAGCATTTGAATCGCATGTTCAAAAAAGAATATGCGATGACCCCGCTCGATTTTTTAACCCGCTACCGACTGCTCAAGGCAAAAGAAATGCTCATTCATGAGGATGCCATGACAGCTAATGACATTGCCAAGGCGGTCGGTTTTAATAGCGCGAGTTATTTTGGCTCCGTTTTCAAAAAGCATGAAGGCTGCTCGCCAATGGTGCTGCGCAAAAGCTACAAAGCTTCGAAATCAAATTCGGCGATTGAGGCAAGCCGCTGATCATAATTCAAAAATTCCAAATCCCGTGTCACTTCATTCGGCACCACGATACAGCGGATGCCAGCCGCCTTCGCAGCTTTCAAACCATTTGGCGAATCTTCAAAGACGATGGCTTCTGAGGCATCAATGCCAAGCCGTGCCAGCGTAAGCTCATACAGCTCCGGGTCAGGTTTCACCCGCTGCACATCTTCAGAGGTATGAATCACATCAAAAGCTTCAAAGATGCCAAGCTTCTTCAAATAGCTATGAACCCAGTCACGCGTAGAGCTGGACGCAACCGCAAGGTGCAGATTTCGCTGCTTCACGCTCGCCAGCAGCTCCGCAACCCCAGGCAATAGCCCGGTTTCGCCAATATAAACGGCATATTTTTGCTCAGAGAGCTCTTTAATATGGTCATGGTCAATTGGCGTTTGCAGCGCTTCCTCCAAATAATGAAAAGGATTGAATTCGTCGAAATTTGTGCCCACATTGCGGGACCACAGGCCCAGCGACAGCTCTACGCCATGCTCCTGATAAATGTCGCGGAAAGCATAATACCAAGGTGTCTCGGTATCCATAATCAAGCCGTCGAAATCAAAAATGATCGCTTTCAGACTCATCGCTACTATCAGCTACCTTCCTGCTTTTACTTGCAGCTTACCGCCAGCGACTTTCAGCTTGCAGCTGCTAAAATCGGCTTTCCACGTTCGGCTCGGTGAGATGGACAAAGCTGAACTCGGCCCTGCTGCCGCTGCCCTTCGGACATTGCGCGACGACACCGGCCTTTACTTCATCAGGTGTGCGCATGCCGAAATAACGGATCAGCCTCCAATCCTCGCCATCAGGCGAATAATAGAAGGACACGCAGTCTTCTACTTTATTGATTCTCAAATACGGATTGTCCGACTGAATCTCTTCCGAGTTGCAATCATCTGACCAGCCGTCCTTGGTGACGACCGAGACGATCGAGGCTGCCCGACCATTGAATTCAAAGCATAATTTGCACCAATTGTCGCTATCGACGTACAGCATAAGGCACCCAGAGTCATACTGCTGCTTCATCTCCACCGTAAGTCGCGCCGTTAATTCGAAGGAGCGCTTGACTGGAGCATACAAAAAAGGAGCTGAGCTGGCAAAATGCTTGCCTGATGGATCGCAGAAAAAATCCGCCTCCGGTGGCGCCTCAATGATCACGCCGCCCTGCTCTGTGAACTGCCACTGCGATGGCTCGTTCATCCAAGCCAGTGTATCGCGTGTTTCATGATTCAATACATTAATCATTAATTATCCCTCCGTAGCCATTTTCTGTATAACCATTCGACCTAATTAGCTTAAAACCTTCTTTTGCCAAAATATAAGAATTTATAAGTTTCCCCTTATAAATGGGCTTATATTTCTCGGACTGAAACGTGCAGCACCGCCGGAGGACGGCTTTCGGCCGTTTCACCTTGAAATAAAAGAATTTATAAGTTTTGCACTTCAAATAGGCTTATATTTCTCCGACAAAGCTCTTCGCGCGTCCTGGAAGGACGACGAAATCGTTTTTGCTTGCAAATGGTTATTAGACGTGATGGTTCGCTTTCATCACCTGCTGCTGCCTGGAAGGAACCGGGAGGAAAAACACGACAGCCATGAGCACCATATACAGCGCAACAATGACGGCGAACAGCAGCTTCGGACTGTAATTATAGAGGAGTCCCGTCAAATAACCGGAGGGAATGGCAATAAGCGTCATGACCGTCTGTACGGCCGAAAACATATCGGCTTTCTCATGCGTGCCAAGGCGATTCATCAGCAGCGCATCCCGGTACGTTTGCAAAATAAACGTTCCTGCCGCCAATATAATAATCGTCAGCATGAGCAGCGGCACATTGCCGGAAGGAATAAAGAGCAGCAGCAAGGAGCCGGCGGTGCATAAGGCAATCGACAGACTGACATATTTTTCATCCGAGCGTTGTTTCAGCCGGGGAATGACGACCAAGTATAACACCATGACCGTTACCGCAGTGACGACTGGAATGTAGGAAATTGTCCAATCGCCGAAATGCAGCTCCTCCTTGAAAAACACGACCTGAAAAAAATTCAGCTGCAAAATAAAATTCGACAGTACCGTTATGATAATAATCGGGAACAACCGGCGGGTATAAAACGCTTTGCCAAATAGTCGCAGGCTGGCTCCCAAGCTTTTCAGCACCTTGGTCTGGCTATGTACCTCAATGAGCTCTTTGCCCGCCTCCGTCTCCTCTGTCAGCCGGTTTCTTACAATAAACATAATCGTCATCATTACGCCTCCGGCAAAATAAATGACGGCAAGCGTCTTCCCGATACCAAAATCGGCGATGACAAAGCCCGCTAGCGGTGTAAGCACTCCTGCTGCGGTAATAATCATATTCATGATGCCAAAAACTTTCGGTCGCTTTCGCTCCTCGACATCTTCAATAATGAGCAAATTGAACGACACGGTGACGAACTTGGACGTCGCATTTAATAAGTAGGCAATCATAAACAGCCAGAAGCTTTGCGAGAACGCCCAAATAAACATCGGAACGCTCCAGGCTACAATATCAAAAATGAGCGAGGTGCGCTTGCGTCCCAGCTTATTCGTAATCGACCCGGCAAACAACTGAAACACAAAAGCAAAATACAGGTTTATGGAATTGATCAACCCAATTTCAATATCGCTCAGTCCCGCATCCTTCATATAGAGCGGCGCATAAAACAAAACGATCGTTCCAGGAATCGCCCAGAGCGGCTCCAGAAAAATCGAATACCGCGGATTTTTTGGCAAATCGGCAAGCAGCTTCATCTTTAAGGCTCATCCCCTCTTCTTCATGCGTCATTGCTGCGCGGCGCCCCGTAAGCCTTTCGCCGCGCAGCCAAAACGCCCTTGCCTTGCCCTACCTTATGAAATAAGTGCTGTCTTAACGGAGGTCATCGCTCTTGGCGCGCCTGTGCTCATGTCATAACCAATCGTTTCATTAAAAGCGCCTTCGTAGTCCTGCAGCTTTTTGGTTGAAGTGACCATGTTTTCGAGCTCCGGCAAGCTTTGAGCAAACTTGAGCGCCGTACTGATCATTTGATGAACCGCTACATCGCCAATGACATTGACACCGTTGTTAATAAAATCCGTCGGCTTAAACGATACTTCATAGCTGTCGTCATAGCCCATAGGAATAATTCTGCCGCCTTTGCCGATCAGCTCAAGAGCAACATGCAGCTGATTGCCGACCGCATCAATAATAATATCGAATTTATGGCCATTATTAATTTCGAGCACTTTTCCCAGCGTCAGCTCCTGAGGATGGAACACATAATCAGCGATGTTTGCAGCGAAGCTTTTACGGTATTCATCCACTTCTGTGCCAACGGTCAGGCGGCCAAGCCGCTTGCCAACAAGCTGGCACAAGGAGCCAATCGCGCCAGAGCCAAGCACAAGCACCGAATCGCTTGGTTTAACGCGAGCTTTCAAGAAGCTGTTGAGCACGCAGCCCAGCGGCTCGACCATCATGGCCGCTTCCCAGCTCATCGTGTCAGGAATTTTGAACACGTATCTTTCCTCGCCTGCGTAATATTCCGCGAAAGTGCCGTGGATGGTCATGCCAACCTGATGATCCTCGAAATTTTCGCAGTAGCAGTGCAGCCCTTCACGGCAGTAAGAACAAATGCCGCAAGATTGCGTTGGATCTATAAGCACACGGTCGCCCACTTTAACGCTTCTTACTTTAGGGCCGACTTCAACGACAGTGCCAACGCCTTCATGGCCGATAATCGTGCCGGAATTGGCCGGAATTTTTCCTTTTACAATGTTAAGGTCCGTTCCGCAAATGCCCGAGCCAAAAATTTTAACCTTGACGCCTGTCGGCGATACGATGGTTGGCTCCTCCATCTCCAGAAGTTCCACCTTGCGATAATCCTGATATACTAATGCTTTCATTAACTTGCCTCCTCTTTCGATTTGTGAATAATCGTCTAAACAGCCGACTTGCTGGATCTATGTTCTTGTTTGCTCCACTCCAGCAAAACTTCCTTAAGCGACTCTTGTACAAGCAACAGCTCCGCCTCCGAATGAGCATCCGAGAAGACGAAAAATCCCTTCGTAAAAATCCCCTGCTGAGCGAGCCGCTTCATCATATAAGCGCGGAAGGGATCGCGGTAAAAGTCTTGCTCCGCCCGCGACCTCAGGCAGAAGCTCGCATAGGTGCCGTGCAGGGCCAGCTCCTCTGTCAGTCCCAGCACATCCAGCTGCGCCTGCAGCTCTGTCATCAGCTTCTGCGTACCGCCGCGCCAGCTTGGCCAGCTCGGTGCCGCCTGCATCAGCTTCTCGCAGGCAATAAGCGCTGCCAGTGCAATCGTCTCGCTCGAATGGGCGCTGCTGAACTTGACCTGCCCACATAGCCGCATAATCGGCTCTGAGCCTAGTACGACGCCCAGCGGCAGGCCATTGGCCAGCCCCTTCGACAAGCAAAGAATATCCGGCCACAGCCCGTATTCGCCTGCGGTCGCCTGCTTGCCCATTCTTGCGCCAGATGTTACCTCGTCAAATATGATTAGAATGCTGTGGCGTGCGGCCAGTTCCATCACCTTGGCCAGCTCCTCGCGCTGCCACTCGTTCGGACATAACACGATGCAGGCCAGTTGGTCGCCATGCCGGCGCACCTCGTCTTCGATCCGCCGCAGGCTTGCATGCGGCACCCAAACGGTGCTGCTGCGGATTTCCGCCGGAATCCCCATCGCTTCCGCGTCTCCGCCGTAATAGCCATAGGCTGACCAATCGCTCCAGCCATGGTAAGCCGTCGACATCACCTTTGGCCTGCGGGTGTAAGCTCTTGCCAGCCGGACTGCGCCGCTAACTGCATCGGCTCCGCCTTTGCAGAAGCGCAGTGCTGCATAACGCTGCTCAAAGCGGGCGAGTATAAGCTCCGCTGCCGTCAGCTCTACATCAGCGGGCACCGAGAAGCTTGTCCCTTTGGCGAGCTGTTTTACAATCGCCGCTTGCACTTCCTCACGGGCATGTCCCCATGAGGCGGTGCCCATCGCCATCTCGCAATCGAGCCACTCATTGCCGTCGATATCGATAAATCTGGATTGTCTGGCTTCTACGCAGCAGATGGCCGTTTCGCCGGGGAATAAGCGCTCTGGCGTCTTTGCCAGCGTGCTGCATCCGCTCGGAATCAATTGCTGCACGCGCTCCAACCATTGCAGGCTTTGAGTAAATACCGCCTGCTCCTCTCTCGTCTTCATGGTTTCTCCTCCATTTAGCGCGTACTAGCGCACCTTAGTTCCTGGCCAGCAGCTTTCATAAATCCGGTCGATGGAGATGACATTGCCATAGAGGTCAATGATCAAATCCTGTGCCCGGTGGGCGTGGCGCATTTCAATCCAGTAGCGGTTTTCCAGCAGACGCGTGAAGTTGTCTACGAGGAACAGCAGACGGCTGCGGCTCTGAATAAGCTCCTTGCCCAGCACCTGCGGCAGCCAAATCGCCCCATTCGAGTTGAAGCGGTTCGAATAGTCGTACACCTCGGTCAGCGTAGCGAATTCTGCCTCGCGAAGCTGGCTCCAGAACATATCCGCATCGCTGCGCACTTCTGCCAAATCGACGCCAATCATCGGCAGCGATGCCGCTGCTGCATCCTGCTGCTCCAGATGCGACTTCAGATGGTCAAACATGAACGGCCAAATATCGGCCTTGATGTCGCTGCCCCATTTTTTCCAGAAGCGGGCCAGGTTGTTTTTGCGATTGAAGCTGCGGTGGATGCCGCTGCTGCGCTCCCAGTGATAGGCCAAAACTTCCGGATTAATAACGATGTCATAGCCGGCTGCACGCGCTCTCATCTGGTAATCGAAATCCTCGTAGCCGTTGAAGAACTTTTCATCAAGCAGCCCCACCTTCTCATACACTTCGCGCTTCATGCCAAACATTGCGAAAATGACGAGCTGCACGGAAAACGTCTGCTTCGGAATATCCATTGGCGACGCGTTTAGAAATAGATGACGGCCAATCGTATCCGCAAATGCAATGCCGCAATGCTGGACGCCGCCTGTTTGCGGATACAGCAGCACGCCGCCTGCCATGCCGATTTCATCGCTGCTGTCCAGCGTTTCGCTCATGAGCTGCTGCCAATTGTGATTCAGAATCGTGTCGGAATCGAGAAAATAAATATATTGCCCCTGTGCAATTTTTAGCGCGCTATTAATAGAAACGGCGCATCCAAGCGGATAGTCGTGCTGCAAAATCTCCACCGTCACGCCTTCCTTGCACTCTGACTGAAGCTTATCCAAATGCTGTCTGACTGCTGTGCCGGAACCGTCATTGATGAAGATAATCTGGGTGGATGGGCTTACTGTCCGCAGCAATGAATCCGTAAATAAGTTCAAAATGTTATAATCTTGGTTTACTGGCACAATAACTGTGTGTAGCATGTAATCTCCTCCACATGATTTATAGTTTCAACATCGTTCGACGCCAGCTGCCCTCCCTTTATTTCGACTCGACTCTATCTAATTTTGGAATTTATGACGTGTGACTGGAATAGAATCTGGTTACAGTGTATGTTTATGCACCTTGCTGTGTAAATCTCAATATCTGAACTCTATTAAATTTTGAACCTTTTCTGTCGATTGGTCGGTAAATTTGACAAGGGGTTTTAATTCGTTTTAACTAGAGATAACTGGTTTTTTTAATATAAGAATTTATAAGCTTCACACTTATAAATTCTTATATTTCTCGGATTGAAACGCGCCGCGCCGCCAAAGGACGGCGAAAGCCTTTCCACCTTGGCTGAGAATCATTTCGCAAAATTCATATAGATCGGAGCTATTTCAACATGTATCGCCACTTGGAACAATGTGTACTCGATTTGGAACAAAACGGACATCTCGTTCGAATAAAGGAAGAGGTCGACCCCCATTTGGAAATGGCGGCGATTCATATGAAGGTATTTGAAGCTGGCGGTCCCGCCCTATTGTTCGAAAATGTAAAAGGCTCCAAATTTCGTGCCGTCTCTAATTTGTTTGGAACGGTTGAGCGGAGCAAATTCATGTTCCGCCATACATGGGAGTCCACCCAGCGCGTCATCGATTTGCGCGGCGCCCCCATGAAAGCAATGAAAAACCCGTTTGGGCATATTGGAACGGGGCTTGCAGCATGGAAAGCGCTGCCGAAGCAAAGCTCAGGCAGCGTGCCAGTAGCGGCGCAGGAAATTCAAATTTCCGACCTGCCGCTCATTAAGCATTGGCCAGACGATGGCGGCGCTTTCGTAACGCTGCCGCAGGTGTTTACCGAGCAGCCGGGCAAGCCGGGACTGATGAATGCGAATCTCGGCATGTACCGCGTTCAGCTGAGCGGCAATGATTACGAGCTGAATAAGGAAATCGGCGTCCATTACCAAATTCACCGCGGCATTGGCATTCATCAGGATATGGCGAATAAGCTGGGCAGGCCGCTGAAGGTGAGCATCTTCGTTGGCGGTCCGCCAGCCCATACGCTTGCAGCTGTTATGCCGCTGCCGGAAGGCTTAAGCGAAATGACCTTTGCCGGCTTGCTCGCAGGACGCCGTTTCCGCTATAGCTACCGAGATGGATTTGTGCTTAGCAATGACGCAGATTTCGTCATTACTGGGGAAATTCATCCTGGAGAGACGAAGCCGGAAGGCCCATTTGGCGATCACTTGGGCTATTACAGCCTGACGCATCCGTTTCCGCTCATGAAGGTGCATAAAGTGTATGCAAAGCCCAATGCGATCTGGCCGTTTACGGTTGTCGGAAGACCTCCGCAGGAGGATACCGCCTTCGGAGCACTTATCCATGAGCTTACGGGAGATGCGATCAAGCAGGAAATTCCCGGCGTGAAGGAAGTCCACGCCGTCGATGCAGCAGGCGTGCATCCGCTGCTGTTCGCTATTGGAAGCGAGCGGTATACGCCGTATCAGCAGGTCAAGCGGCCAACGGAAATTTTGACGCTGGCGAACCGGATTTTGGGCACAGGGCAGCTCAGCCTGGCCAAATATTTATTTATTACGGCGGAGGACAAGCAGCCTGTAACGACGCATCATGAGGCGGAATTTCTCGCCTATGTGCTGGAGCGGCTGGAGCTGCGCCGGGATATTCATTTTTATACAAATACGACGATCGATACGCTGGACTATTCGGGTACGGGGCTTAATGAAGGCAGCAAGGTCGTTTTTGCCGCCTATGGAGAGAAGATTCGCGAGCTGTGCCGCGAAACGCCTGACGTGCTGAAGGAGCTGCGCGGATTTGAAAACGCGCGTCTCGTTATGCCCGGCGTCGTAGCCATTCAAGGTCCAGCATTCACGAGCTACGCCGATGCGAAGGCGCAATTGCAGAGCTTGAGCGAAGCAATTGCTGAGAAGGGACCTCTGCCTTCCTGCCCGATGATTGTTTTATGCGACGACAGCACGTTTTTAAGCGCGAAGGTGGATAACTTCCTGTGGGCTACGTTTACGCGCAGCAACCCTTCCCATGATATTTACGGGGTAAATAGCGGCTACGAGCACAAGCACTGGGCCTGTGATAACGTCATTATTGATGCGCGTACGAAGCCTCATCAAGCGCCGCCACTCATCGCCGATCCGGCGGTGGAGAAACGGATTGAGCGTTTGTTCGCAGCCGGTGCGAGCCTCGGCGGGCTTAAGCTGTAGGCTGATTAAATGCCGCCGCATTATAAATAGACAAACAAAGGAGTACAGGCTCATGTCCTGTACTCCTTTGTTTTGCTCATCATGCGTTGATTCATTCGCTTTATAGTTGACAATGCGATTGTACAAAATAACTTTAATCTCGAATAATATAGCCTTGACCGGGCTCAAGCTCCACGAATCCAGCCATGTGGCGAGCTTGAAAGGCGACAGGCCGATCGCTGCCCATGAGGATGATATTTTGCAAATCAGCTGATCCATCTGCTGGCAAAATGAACGCCTTCGTATAAACAAAAACCTCCCCAAGCGTCGTTTGAATGGCATGAATGAGCCTGTCCCGCTCCCCCCTGCCCATGAGATTCAAAAGGACAGCGCCACCTTCGCTGAGCTTGCTTCGAATTAAATGAAAAAACTCCAGTGACACAAGCTGCTTTGGCGTTCCCTGTCTGGTGAAAGCATCAACAATGACATAATCGTAAGCATGTTCCGCTTCTCCTTCCAGCAAAGCACGCCCATCTCCAATGACGACATTATCCTGATTATAGCCAAAATACAACCGGCTCAGCTCTACGACTGTCTCATCAAGCTCGGCTACCTTGAACGTTTTATCTTCAAAATAACGGGCGATCGTACCGATGCCATGACCGATGAGAAAAACTTTTTCAAAAGCCGCTTGATTGCTTTCCATCAGATGAATGATCGCCCGTGGATATTCGAACAATATACGTCCGGGGCGTTCCAGATCAAGCGCGCCCTGCGTCGCATCTCCAGAAAATTGCAGGACGCGAAAGCGCCCTTTTTCCCCATCCAGCTCTGTCGTGTCGTAGACGGCAATTTCGTGATGAGCGGTTCGCTCCTCAAACCATAGTTTCACTTGTTTATTCGCATCAAAAATCACTAAACGTCATATCCATCGCTTCAATCATAAAATCAATTAATCCCCCAGCTTTAGTATCATCTTTCGCCAGTCCGATAAACTCCGTAACTTTGCGGTCTATCCGATCGGCATTACCAGCCATTTCATCAAGTTCTTCTTGCGAAATCATACTGCCATCATCGTTTTCATCCATTACCGTTTTCGAGAAAGCCAGCATAAGGCTGCGCACCTGTTCCCAGACTTTTTGAAGCTCATCAACATCAGCATAACGACTGTTCATCTTTTTTTCAATATTGCCTACAACATAACTGTGAATCACTGCCCTATACTCAAGATTATAATTAGCCGCAAATTCTTGCCACATGGTGCCTTTTCCACTCTTTACGTAATTATAATCTATCACTTCACTAAGGATATCTCCCAAAAGTTCGTCATATATCTTAACCTTCTCTGCAAGCTCGTCATGACCAGCCAACATGTGAACAATATCTTGGTCGAAGCATTGCCCTAGAAGATACATTAAGCTTTTATGGAGATAGGTTGAATAATCCATAAAAATCGCAGTGGAATCGTAGGTGTTTACATATTTCAAGCTGTTCTTTTCTAACATCTTGCTGCTGCAGATGAGTGCTGCCAAATGCTCGATTTTTATTTCATCATCATCCAGGTTGGCGATCTCGTTATAAATCAATGCGGCCTCCCCCGTAACTCCTGCAATACTTTTGCTGCCATCGGTACGATTTAGCAGGTCATCAAGCCAGAGCAGCGGGACAAAATACTGATGGTCACTAAAATACACCGAGGCCCATGTCAGGGACCCGCCGTTGGCTCCCGCTCTGGCATCCTTATAGTTTCCGATAATGATAATATCCTTTTCACCGTCATGATTGATATCTTTAAAGCTAACTGCAAGAATATCCTCCAGCTCATAACGGGATGCGCTGTTGCGAGGGAGCCGATATTCCGCTTTGCCATCCTTATTGATTAGATAAAATCGCTGCTCCCCTTTATGATTAGCATTAGAATACCCGCTTACAAAATGCACCGCGCCCCAGTCCTGAAGCTCCGCCTCAAAGGATTGCTCCTCAATAATGATTAGCCCTTCGTCTTGCAGTTGAGCAAGTGTTTTTCCAACATACGACTGCTGCTCATCTTCATTCTCCTCCTCTAAATCAGCCGTATCTACGAATTGTGTTTCCTGATTGGTCGGTTGAAATGAATTATTTTGCGTGACATTTCCTGCTTCTTCACTGCTGCCAATTGGCGATGTAGTTGTCGATACTTCCGGAACGGCTTCTGTTTGAACGGATGCGGACAAATCGTCCTCTGCTTTATTGGATGAACATCCTGCCAATGCGATAATGATGGTCAGCATTCCTGCTGCCATGACGAACTTGAATTTCTTGCTCATTATTTCCCCCATGTTTACTTATCATTTTCTTATTTTCTAAAGCCCTACTCTTAAAATTCGACATGATTTTCATAGCTCCTTCCTTAAATTGGAGATAATACGATCCAGATGAAGCAGCAGAGCGGATTAAGCAATCGTCCGATTAGAGCGCATTCCGCTCAATTTCAAACCCCAGGTCTTGAATCATTTGATGGTCAATCGAAATATCCTGGCCCTCTGTCGTCAAATAATCGCCGACGAACAGCGAATTTGCCGCATATAATGCTAAAGGCTGGAGCGATCGCAGACTGCGCTCCCGTCCGCCAGCAACGCGAATTTCCCGCGACGGGCAGATTAAACGAAACAGGGCCAGCACCTTTAAAGCTTGCAGTGGCGGCACGCAGCCCGCAGCTGCAAGCGGCGTGCCTTGTATCGCATGAAGAAAGTTAATTGGAATCGAATCCGCTTCAAGCTCGCGTAAAGCAAAGGCCATTTCAACGATCTCCTCGTCTGTTTCCCCCATTCCGATAATGACGCCCGAGCACGGCGATAGACCGTGGGCTTTAGCGGTTTGCACCGTGTGGACACGCTGCTCATATGTATGTGTCGTAGTAATGGAAGAGTAGTGCTTCTCGCTCGTATTCAAATTATGATTGTATCGATGAACGCCTGCATCAGCTAAACGCTTCGCCTGCTCCTCTTTCAGCAGCCCCAGACAGGCACAAATTTTCAGCGGCATCGTCGCGCGAATTTCCTCAACCGCTTCTACCACTTGGCTGAGCTCCTTATCTGTAGGTCCCCTGCCTGCTGCAACTATGCAGTAGGTTCCCGCTTTGCGAGCCAATGCTTCGTGTGCGCCAGCTAGCAGTGTCGTTTTATCAAGCATGGTATATTTGGGGATAGGGGCGGTCGACACAATCGATTGGGAGCAGTAGCCGCAGTCCTCTGGACAGTTGCCGCTTTTCGCATTAATCAGCATATTTAGCTTTACCTTTCTGGCAAAAAAATGCTGCCTCACTGAAAATGCTGCCTGCAAAAGCGGAAGCAGCTCCTCCTGCTGCGCCCCAAGAATAGACCGTCCCTCCGCTAACGTTAGACATTGTCCAGCAAGCGCTTTTTGCGCCATCGCTTCCCACTTGCTCCCATTAAGCTGTTGCTCCATCATCATACGACCTTCCTTCCCACCAAATAAAAAGCTGCACCACTTTTATTCGGACATGTATCTATTATTTTAAATCCGATAAAATTGTTAACCTAAATAAATAAAATTTGGTTAACAATTAATCTTTGTTATTTTAGCAAAACATGCCTCCTCTGTAAAGATCGCCTTCATTTCTTTCCTGAGCACGGCATAACAAAAAGACTGTCCCCTTGCAGCTTGCACTGCGAAAGAAACAGCCTTCGGTATTGCTTAAAACCTGCATAATTACTCGATTAAAAAGGCTTAGCCTGCTTGAACGCCTTTCAAATAAGCTTCGAGCTGGTCGAACGTGCCGCCAAAGCCTTGTCTCATGGAATCGAACATGTCCATGAAAAATTGGCGTTCTGCCTCCGTCGCATTAATCGGCCCTCCAAGCAAGGTAAGAATAGTTTTGCCATCCTGCTCGGTAAACGTTAACGTATTGGACACTTCAATCGGGAATGTTTCGCTGAAAGGAGCACGTATGGCATTGCCATCCTTGTCCGAAAAAGAGTTAACGAAAACGATTTTTTCCGGCTCCACGATTTCTCCAAAAACGAATCTGCCCCACATTTCAGCACCATCCGGCGCCGTCATCTTGTAATGGAACATGCCGCCTGGTCTAAAATCCAGCTTGGCATAGCTAATTTCCAGTCCAGTCGGTCCCCACCATTTTTTCAAATGCTCGACCTCAGACCATACTTTAAATACGAGCTCGCGCGGCGCATCCAGTTCTCTTGTAATTTCTAATTGATCAGCCATGTTCATCCTCCGTCTTTAGCTTAGTAATCGATTGCTGGGCTTGTGCTGCCTCTTGCTTCTGAAGCTCCTTCAAATAAGCCTCCAAATTGTCAAAGCGCTGCTCCCACATGCTGCGGAACGTCTCCGACCATTCATTCAATTGCTGTAAAGATTGTGGCCGCAGCTTGTAAATTCGCTTATTGGCAGCCGGCTGCACCTCAACCAGGCCCGCGTCGCTGAGTACGCGAAGATGCTTCGACGTCTGGGGCTGGTTCAGCTCCAGCTGCTCGGCAATAGCTCCTACGGGCAGCGGCCCGTCACGCAGAAGCTCCACGATACTCAGGCGGTTCGGCTCGGCTAAAGCGCTAAAGGTCATCGCTTTCATCATTATAAATCTACTCCAGACTTGTTATCCATTAAAGTATACTTCAAAAGGAATATTCCTGTAAATGCATATTTAATTCAAAATGTTTTGCAGGTATTCTCTTCATCATAACAAGCCAAGCCGATTTGTACCACAGCAGAAGGAAAATAAACAAAAGAAACGGCCGTCCACGGAAAAATACCGCGAACGACCGACTTGTTTGCCCAATATTATCCTGATTAATCTACTAATAGGACAAAATTTATTTAAACTAACATTCTTCTAGTAGAAGACTAAAGAATATTAGCGCTTCCCCACAGAACCGAGATAATGTCTGCTATTTTCCCTGCAGGCGTTAAGCTCAAAATGAATTCTCCTAGATCAAGAATGACGCCGCCCAGATCTGCCCAAGAGAAATTGCCCCCAAATGAATTGTAAATAGCGCGGAACTTCCATAGCAAGGAGTTATAAAGTGAAACAGCATCCCCCGCAACATTAAGCTTTCTGAAAATCAATTGCGCAATAGACCAAGCTGCATCAGCAAGACTCGACGTACCAGTAAAAGCATTGTATAACATAATCCAATTTCCTCCTAAAAAATATGTTTTTGACTACAAACACATCGTAACCTGATTATTACTATTTTTTTTCGAATCTATTCGAACTAGTAAGTTTGATACTTAAAACAATCATTTACCAATACGTAATGGTAAAAAATCTATTCTAAATAATCAATATTGATTAGTTTGGGCATTTTTGTTATTATTAATTTCAAGATGAAAGGGGGTGAATGGGTTGAAAAAACCATGGTTAGCTATATTACTTTCTTTTATTTATCCGGGTCTTGGGCATTTATATTTAGGATATGTAAAAAAGGGAATTATTTTGCTTGTTGTTGAATTTATTTCTATTCTACTTATTTCAGTCGTTGTCGGAATTTTCTTATACCCTATTATCTGGATATACAGTATTATTAACGCTTATCAATTATCCACAAAATCGCAAGCGGCTTCATAGTTCGGCCATGCTTCCATATCCATTGAAGGGTAATTCAAATGATGAATTTTCGAAAAAAATTGATTTTATTTTTCTGCATGTTGTCCTTTATTTTTTTTCTAATCGGCTTTTTTTCGCCAGGACAATCTGAACATCATGAAATAAGTCAACTAGGCTTCAATGATGCTCTATTTATCTTTATTTTCAATAGTATCAATCTATTAATCTGGTTCATGCTTTCTTTGACGGGCTTGTCCCCATTGCTTATATTAAAAGCGATTTTCGGCATGGGCACAGGCTGGCATGCGTTGTCTATCTCTCCTTTACTCTATTACAGCACTTCATTTTCACATGGGGTTTTGGAATGGATCGCCTGTCTTATCGTCTTTCTTTTTACAATCGATCATCTTTATCATTTAACTTCATATTTCAGGAAAAAAATCTCTTATGAACAATTGAAAAGCTTTTATTGGGTGACTGTAAAGAAAACGATTCCAACGGCCCTTTTCATACTTTTCGCCGCAGCTTTTTTTGAGGTATATGTATCTAATAGGCTGTTGCTCATTCTAGTTCAATAAGAAGGGTGTCCTATGATTTATAAAACGACTTTACCTTTTCTAAGGCTGAGTACCTCATCGGCAATACTAGAAGATGAGAACGGCAGCCCTGTTGGGAGCATGCAGCGTTATTACTCAAATAAGAAACAGAAGCTCATGAATTATTTATTCGATAATATGGTGAATAATGTACATGCCTACGATGAAGATAACAATCTACTCGTTGATATTAAAGAAATAAACACAATAAAAACGCTTGTAACAGAAAAATGGCATGTGCATATTGGTCAAGATCAGTTCGTTTGCGAGAAAAAAACAAAAATCAAAACCAATCCTCAATTTTTATATAAAAAGTATAATGAAGAGATTTGGATCAAAAAAGATTTTGCTGATAAAGCTGTCCGCTTTACTTTAAATGGACAGATCATTGCTGAAGCTGTACCAGACGGGCTAATACCGCCGAAATCCAATCATATTACATTCAAAATATTCGACTCTCGATTTGAAGTTCATGAAATTGCGTCTTTATATTATGTTTTTTCTCTAAAAAATAGCTAATATTTAGGAGTTAATTATGAATATTCAATTGGTGCATAATCGACTGATTATTGCGAAAAGAGATCAGATTGTTTACCTAGACCTGTCTGAAATTATTTTTATTGAGCGTATTGGACAAAAAACCTTGATTCACACGGATACACAAGAAATTTATGTGTATGTCTCTTTGAAAGATTTAATGGGCATATTGCCCGATATGTTTGTAAGATCGCATAAGTCTTTTATAGTAAATGTCTTCAATTTAAAAGAGCTCAATTTTTTCAACCGTAATACATATGAAGCTTACTATAAAAACCGTAAAACCGCTTTAGTAAGTAAACGTGTAATACGACAATCTATTACATTGAACCAGGTGGGAACCCAGTGACCATTCATCCATTACAAATCGAAAATTTGAGCAAGACCATTCGGGGAAAAAGCATATTGCAAAATATTTCACTTGAGGTAAGAAGAGGCGAAATTTTCGGATTGCTCGGGCCCAATGGAGCAGGTAAAACAACGCTATTTCGCCTAATTGCCAACCTGATATTTCCAACACAAGGCTCCATATATATTAATGGAATAAATGCTAATCAAAATCATGTACTCGCCGCGAAACATATCGGGGCTATCATTGAAACACCGCATATGTACCCTTTTTTAACTGCTTATCAAAATCTAGTTCATTTTTCTCTCTACAGCCAACAGGAACCAGATAAAAACAGCATTTTGGAAATTTTAAAAGTCGTCGGCCTGCAAGAAGCTGCAAGAAAAAAAGTGAAAACCTTCTCGCTAGGGATGAAACAAAGGCTCGGACTAGCACAGGCGCTGCTCCATAATCCCGACCTTATTTTGCTCGATGAGCCAACCAATGGCATGGACCCTGTCGGTATGAAGGAGTTCCGAGATTATCTCCATCATTTGACCAAGGAGCAGAACAAAACCGTCATTATTTCAAGCCATTTGTTAAATGAAATGGAAATGATTTGTGATCGTGTGGCGTTTATAGTGGATGGTGAAGTCAAATCGATTGAATCCATGCAAAAAACAGAAAACGTTAGGCAAGTTGTTACAATAGAGATAGACTCAACCGAACGAGCGTTACCATTACTTCATAAGCATGAACGAACGTCGAACTTGCTCAAGGTGGAGGAATCCGAATTGGTTTTCCTGTTGCTACGCGAAGAAATTTCGGAAATGCTTTATCTCCTTATTCATCATCAGATCCATGTATATGCTGTTCAAAGCAAACAGTTGAGCCTGGAAGACAAGTTCATGAGCTTGACAGAGGAGGCTTCCATTGATAAGGCTTATAAGAGCAGAGCAAATTAAAATATACAGCCGTCCTATGGTATGGGCCATGGCTATCATTTTTGTAATCATTGTTATTATGACGGCACTGTTTAATATCGATAAAAGGAACGATTCTCAAACAGACGATTGGAAAACCGTTATAAACGAAGAAAACCAATTGTTAAAAGAACAAATGAAGGAAGCTCCAGAGGATGTTCTTCCCTATTTAAATTCACAAATTCAACGTAACGAGTATGCCTTGGAAAATGGAGTGTCTCCGGATCGCATGACATCTTGGAAATTTTTAAGCCTGGTCTCCAATTTCCTTCCATTCGTCACATTATTTACGCTTATTGTTGCCAGTGATATCGTAGCTAGTGAATTTAAATGGGACACCATGAAGCTGCTGCTCATCCGTCCAGTTCGCCGCTATAAAATATTGTTAGCGAAATATTGTTCCGTCCTTATGTTCTCAGCCTTGCTTATCTGTATGATTTTTCTTTCATCTTGGATTATTGGTTCCCTTTTATTTGGGGTCGATGGCGCTTCAGAGCCATTCATATTTTCAAAGGATAAACAAAATTATGAACACATCCCTATGGTTATGCATGTGTTCCTATCATATGGATTAAAAATGATTACCCTTTGCGTTATTGTCACTATGGCATTTGTCATCTCTATACTGTTTCGAAGCAATTCTCTCGCCATTGCATTCTCTGTGTTTATCTTGTTTGGCGGCAATATGATCTCTGCCTTCTTAAGTCGAATTCAACCGGAATTCGCAAAATATTTTTTATTTTCTCATTTGAATCTTGAGGCTTATTTTACAGGCACCCCAATAGTAGAAGGTGTTACCCTTCCATTTTCATTGATCATTCTGTCCGGTTATATGCTATGCTTTTACGCCGCCGGCTGGGCCGTATTCACTAGAAGGGAAATGGGCTAATACTCGCGTATAAACAAATAGGGCAATTCCTAAAGTCATCTTGCATGACAGCAGGAATTGCCCCTATTTATGACTGCCCCGGCAACCAGGGGGCCGTTCTATTATTTAAACGCCCTCGCGGCGTTCACTGCTTTTTTCCAGCCGGTATAGAGCTTTTCTTTACGCTCTTCCTCCATGGCGGGCTGGAATGCCCGCTCCTTGTGCCATTGCTCCATAATTTCCTCGCGGCTGGTCCAGAAGCCTACCGCCAGTCCCGCTAAATAGGCAGCGCCTAGTGCCGTCGTCTCTGCATTGACCGGACGCTCGACCGGAACGCCGAGAATATCGCTCTGGAACTGCATGAGGAAGTCATTTTTCACGGCTCCGCCATCGACGCGCAGCGTTTTCAGCGTTAGCCCAGAATCAGCCTCCATAGCCGCAAGCACATCGCGCGCCTGGTAAGCGAGCGCCTCAAGCGTTGCTCTAATAAAATGCTCCTTGGTCGTGCCGCGTGTCAGCCCGAATACCGCCCCGCGCACGTCGCTATCCCAATAAGGCGTGCCTAGTCCAACAAACGCCGGAACGACATAAACGCCTTCCGTTGAATCGACGCGCGCGGCGTACTGCTCGCTGTCCGTCGCATTTTGCAGCATGCGCAGGCCATCCCGCAGCCATTGAATAGCAGAGCCCGCTACAAAAATACTGCCCTCCAGTGCATATTCAACCTTTCCGTCTATCCCCCACGCGATTGTGGTCAGCAAGCCATGCTCGGACACCACTGCTTTTTCACCCGTGTTCATCAGCATGAAGCAGCCTGTGCCGTAAGTGTTTTTTGCCATGCCTTCCTGGTAGCAGGCTTGACCGAACAAGGCCGCTTGCTGGTCGCCTGCGATGCCGGAGATTGGAATTTTGCAGCCGAAAAAATGATATTCGTCGGTATAGCCGTAGACCTCAGAGGAAGGACGTACTTCTGGAAGCATATTAGCTGGTACCGATAGCAGCTCCAGCAGCTCTTCATCCCATTTTAACTCGTTAATGTTATACATCAGTGTGCGCGAAGCATTGGAATAATCCGTCACATGGACTTTGCGCCCGGACAGGCGCCAGATCAGCCACGTATCGACCGTTCCGAACATCAGCTCGCCGCGCTCAGCCTTCTCACGCGCGCCCTCCACATGGTCAAGAATCCATTTCACCTTGGTGCCTGAGAAATAAGCATCAATAAGCAAGCCCGTCTTGCTGCGGAACAACGGCTCGTGGCCATCAGCCTTAAGCTGCTCGCAAATCTCTGCCGTTTGGCGCGATTGCCAGACGACGGCATTGTAAATCGGAATTCCCGTCTCGCGATCCCATACAATCGCCGTTTCACGCTGGTTTGTAATGCCGATTCCAGCAATCTGCTGCGTTTTAATGCCTGATTCAGACAAACAGGCGGCAATGACAGCCAGTATAGAGCCCCAAATTTCATTGGCGTTATGCTCGACCCAACCTGATTTTGGAAAATATTGCTTAAACTCCTGCTGGGCCGTATGAACCTTTTCCCCTTTTTTATTAAATAAAATAGCTCGCGAGCTTGTCGTGCCTTGATCGAGCGCCAATATATATTTTTCCATCAATTCAATAACCTCCTGATTTACACGTTCCACAGCGCCGCATTGCTGGATGAAACCGCAATAGCACCAGAACCGAACAAAGCGGGCAAATCCTCACGTGTATGCACAAAGCCGCCCAAAATAATTTCCGTATTCGTCTCCTGCCTGATTTTGCCGACCATAGAGTTGGCGAAGCTTGGCAGCAACTCGATGTAATCGGGCTTCACATGCGCAGCCGTATTAATAATCGTCTTGACCGAATGCGAGTCAATGAGAAATCCGCGTTGAATAGCGGCCAGCCGATGTTTCTTAGCAAGCAGAAGGCTGGACGTTCTCGTGCTGATGACGCCATCAATCTTGATCGCCTTGGCTAAATAATGAATAGATGCCTCATCGTCCTTAATGCCTTTGACCATATCCAGATGCAAGAACAGCTTTTTCCCCGCGCTTCGCACCGCATCCGCAATGCCTTGCAATTGGATTAGCTCACCCTCTAGCAAAAATAAGATGGGCTGCGGCGAGGCAAGCGCCTGCTCTAGTTCCTTGAAATTCCGAATGGCCGGAATGACCGTATTCGGCTGCATGCCTGTTCCCTCCCTACTCGCAATCATTCACGGCTGCCCGGATTACTGTGAAGGCTGTCAAGCTGTAAACGATTTCAACGGCTATAAATTAAAAAAAGCCGACAGAAAGAATGTATACACCCCATATTTGGAATTTATATACTCAATCCAGCGGCTGTTCTCATTAGTCTCACAGCGAGTTTTATTTACTTGTCAGTGACGATTATAATATACTCCGATCAAGCTGTAAACCCACTCATTCCTTATGAAAGTGCCAGAAGGCCAAGCGCTTCCAGTTCCTCAAGTGCTTCCTCAGCGTCTCGCTCCGGATTCAGGCTGGCGATGAGTTCTTTTGTTATTTCGGCACCTTCAAAAACCGCGCGCACGGCTGCCAAATCCAGCTCCTCCTCAAAGTAGCCTTGCGCCCACTCCTGATAGCTTTCCGGGGAATCGCACAAATAGCCTAGGAGAAAATCCGCTCCATCTTCCCAACCACCCGGCTGCTCATATTCGCTGCTGTGCCACACGGAATTTCCATTTTCCCACCATATGCAGAAGGTAACATCCTCATAGGTGAAAGCCACATCCTGTATACGATGCAGCAGCGCTTCCGGCACCTCATCATAAATGCCCGGCCAAGTGCCGTATTCCTCCTGCGCATGCGGACTGTAGGGTGATTCATGGTCGAAGCCTTTGATAATGGCTCCTTCCGGTGCAAAAACGACAAATACAACATCGCCCGCTCCATTGTTCAAGCTGCCCATCGTTTCATCATCCGACCATGAGGAATCATAACGGTGAACGCGAAGCCATTCTTCCTCGCACATCATCAAATCCAGCGCAGCGAGTATGCGCATCTGCTTCTCCAGCCGCTCCGGTGCCGGCAACTTCGGCATATCCCATATCTTCATTCGTATCTGCCTCTTTCCCCATTAGCCAATTTATGCGCTGCTTTCCTTTAAAAGAGTCTTCATATATTTCCCATTATACAACAAAAGCATTGGAAGTTCCGCCTGATTTCATACGCGAAAGCCTGCAGCGTTTTTTCAAGTGGCTGGAAAAGATTTATTTCAGCCAAACTATTTTACGCTACACTACGAATATATAAATAAGCGGCATAAATTGTCGAGCAGCATAACGTTTTAGGAAAAGAGAGGGCGCATGGAGACGGAAGCAGCATGGATTAAGCAAATCCAAAAACAATCAAGCGAGGCAGCAGCGAACGCGCTGGTCCGCCATTATTACAAAGAAATGTACAGCTATGTGTTTAGACAGACGACGAATAAACAGCTGTCCATGGATCTCACACAGGACATCTTCATCCATATGCTGCAGGCGATTGGGCGTTATGACGGAGGCAAGGGTTCGTTCCGGGCATGGCTGTACAAGCTTGCGACGAACCGGATCGTTGACTATTACCGCTCGCGGTACTATCGCTACGATCAACGAACGACAGCGATGGATGAAGAAATTGCCGAGGAGGAGGATTTCACGCTGGAAATTGAGCAAAAAGAACAGGTCGAAGCTGTTTTGCAGCTTGTAAACGAGATGGATGCTGCCGCTCAGCATATTTTCCGGCTCAAATTTTTCGCCGAATATACGTTTGCCGACATTGCGCCGCTGCTGCATATGCCGGAATCGACCGTCAAAACGAAATATTATACGATGCTCAGAAAGCTGAAAAACAGATTGGGAGACGATTACGATGAAAACCGATAAAACGGAGACGATTGAGCTGCCAAGCGAGCTGGAAATCGAGCAGCAAATCAATCTAATTGTGGCACGGGGGCTTGTGCCGAAGCAAACCTTCTCAGCCTACTTGCGCTTAATGTATACCCGTCTTGGCTTTCGTTATATGTTTCATGACTGGACGGAAATTGCCTTTGCGCTTGCTGCCGGCTCTCTGCTTATGCTATTCGCCCTATTTTTAGAATCAAGCCATTCGCAGGTCATAGAGGAGGATATTTATGCCGCTATCTTTATCGGGTCGCCCGTCCTCTACCTCCTTGTATCCACCCTCTTCTTCGTTCGCCGCAAGCATAGCGATACGTATGAAACGGAAATGGTGTGCAAATACAATGTGTATCAGCTTGCTTCGCTGCGGATGCTGGCTTTTAGCCTCATCTGTTTGGCGCTGAATGTAGCACTCGTGCTTGCTGCTTCCGCTATGTTTCAGCACATTCACCTGCTGTTTGCGCTGGCGCTGTCAGCTTCGTCACTGTTTCTGTTTTCCGTTGTTTTTCTGTATATCATACTCCGCATTCGCTCGGACATAACGAAATACGCCCTGATCTCGCTCTGGTTTGCCGGCAATATCGGTTTGAAGGCTTTGTTTAGCACAGGGTATATACAGCTGCTTCAAACGATTCCTGTCTCCGTTTATTTGCTTTTAACAGCTGTCTGCGGGGCGTTATATATCAAAAACCTAAACCAATTGCGAAAACTGCAAAATCCGGAAGGAGCGATTTAAGATGCTGACTGTACAGCAGGTTTCCAAACGCTTCGGCAGCTTTAGCGCGCTGGAGGACATTAATCTTGAATTTACAAATGGCGTATATGGGCTGCTTGCCCCAAATGGCGCTGGCAAAACAACGCTTATTAAAATGCTCGTCACGCTGCTGTTTCCAAGCGAAGGCGAAATTTTATACAACGGTGAAAATATTATAAAAGCAGATGAGCGCTATCGCGAGCAGCTCGGCTATCTTCCGCAGCAATTTGGTTATTATAAGCATTACAGCCCGCGCAAATATTTACTTTACATCTCCGCCTTGAAAGGCATGCGCACAGCGGAAGCCAAGCCGCGAATTGCCGAGCTGCTGAAGCTCGTTGCGCTGGAGGATGTCATGGATAAAAAGATGCGCAAGTTTTCCGGCGGCATGATCCAGCGCGTCGGCATTGCGCAGGCGATGCTGAATGATCCGCGCATTCTCATCCTTGACGAGCCAACCGCAGGGCTTGATCCGAAGGAACGCGTTCGCTTTCGCAATATGCTGGCGCAGCTTGCCCGCAATCGCATCGTCATTTTATCAACCCATATCGTCTCTGATGTGGAATCGATTGCCGATGAAATTATTATGATCAAGGACAAGCGGGTGCTGCACAAACGCCCCATCGTGGACATTTGCCGCCTGCTTGAGGGAATGGTATACGAAACGACCGTCGATTATGAGGAAGCTGATCACTTTCGGGGCAAGCATTTGTCTATCTCGGAGCGGCAGGAGCAAGGAAGGCTAAAATTCCGTTTTATTGGCAGCGGCGAGCCGCAGCCGGATTGGACGATAGCTATTCCTAATTTGGAGGATGTGTTCATTTATATTTACCAGGATGAGGCGCAGGCGGATGAAACGCCATGAGGGGGATTATCTGGCGCTATGAGCTGAGAAAAGCGCTGCTGTCTCCGGTTATTTTAGCACTGCTCGCCCTCTTCCTCGCGTTCAATCTGCTGTACATTATGCAGCAGTCGTATAAGCGCCAGGATATGGCGGTACTGAACACAATGGCTGGACAATTCGGTCTGCGAATTAACGATCAGATGCTGGCTGAGATTGAGCAATATAATCAGCAGCAGTTGGCGGAAATGAACGCGCTGACGAAAGAACGTGCAGGGAAAGTATATGCGCAGGCGGATGATTTTTTCACTTATGATAATTTGGGTGAAGTTGTTTATCAGCAACCGGGCCTATTTCTGGAATCTGAAATCGCCAGCTTTCATCGGCTGAGCATTTTGCAGCATTATGCTGCGAGAATGCAGAGTATCGATGAAGTCTATGCCAAGCTGGATACGAGCCAAATGGCTGAAGGACAAATCCAATTGTACGGCCTTAGCGGGCAAGCTGCAACGGCCTTGAAAGAGCGTTATGCCGGGCTGGACACACGGCTTCAGCAGCTTGAGGCAAGCGGAGAATATAAGCATTTATTTTTCGATGGCAAGCTGTATGGAACGCACTCGATGCTGTTTAAAAGCCTGCTCAGGATGCTGCTGTTCGAGCTAATGATTTTAGTTGTGCTCCTTTCTGTCTTTTTAAGCAAAAATGAATTTGAACAGCATACGCATTTATTGTTTTATTCAGCCAAGCATGGGCGAAAGCTGCAAACGGACAAGCTGCTTGCCGCGCTTGCTGCTACCGCTGCACTGACAACTATACTGGCTGGCATTACCCTTTCCGCCTACTTTCTCACATTTAGCTACAAGGGACTGTGGCAGGTGCCGATCAGCAGCTTTTTCACCTGGGAGCCAGGCATGGCCTTTCCATTCCTCACTTGGCACGTTCTATCGTTCGGCAAGTATTTGGGCTGTGCTGTAGTACTTATGTACGGGCTTCAGCTGATTTTCGCTGCCTTGGCCTTTGTACTCGGCTTTTTTATCCGCAGCAGCTACCTTGTATATGGCAGTTTTGCCGTGCTGTTTGGCAGCCTGCTGCTGCTAGGAAGAGTCATACCGTTGAGCTCGGAGCTGCTATTTTATTCCGGTTTTACTCCCTTTCAACTCATACTTAATCCGCATATATGGTTCACTGCAGGCGGGGCGTTCAATATGATCCGGGATTGGGAATGGATAACCGCAGGCGGCTGGGCCATTGTGCTGGCTGCTCTCTGTTACGTGTGTCTAAAGCAATTTAAACGCCAAAATATTCATTAATCGGAGGTGCAGCTGTGGGGATCGTCCTTCACGAAATGAAAAAGCTTTTTAGCCTGAAAATGATCGTTTTAGTCGCTGTACTGAACGTCCTTTTTTATTTGATGTTCATCCAGTTTTATTTTGAATATTTTCCGAATGGCAGGCCCGATAAAGATGCGTATAAGGTTGTCATCGAGATGCAGCAGCAATATGGGCTGGAGCTTGATGAAGCGGAATTCGAACAGTTCAAGCTGAGCTATCACGAAAGGGTTCAGGAAGCTGAGCAGCTTATGCATGATGACCCGCAGTTTAAGAAGGCCGGCATTTCTACTTATGAGGCTTTTCGTGCAATGGATGTGTTCAGCGACAATAAGGAATGGAATGAATTAGACCGCTACGCGATATTCAACCCCGGCATTGATTTGTTCTGGGAGCTGCAAGGCAGAGAGTATTTAATCGAGCAATATGAACGCAGGCTGGAGCGGCCTTATGCAAATCTTTCAAATGAGGATGCGGCGGCCCTGCAGCGAATGGATGAAATGGTGGCGTCTGGCACGCTGAATACGATTTTTCCATCGATGATTTATGATAATTTTAAAAATGTGATGTTTTATGTGTATGCCATAAGCATAATCAGCATTTTGCTAATCGTATCGCCGATTTTTTTGCGCGACAGGCGCAGCCGGGTCGTTCATCTCCAGCATGCCTCGCGAATCGGGCGCAGCCTGTTCCGCAGCAAGCTGATTGCTGCACTGCTGTCTGCTGTACTCATTATTTCTATACAGCTCGGCTGCATCTTTCTATTGTACAGTCAGCAGCCGGGCATTGAATTATTTTACGAAGCACCCATCAACTCTGCCTTTAATTTTCCCTACTTCTGGTATGATCTTACGTTTGCCCAGTTTATCATGCTGACGGTTGCCGTCCTTTATGTGCTTGGCTTGATTACCGCTCTGGCGGCAGCTTTCTTCTCCAGCATCTCTGCGAATTATATGGCGCTCGTTGCGCTGCAAATTCCTTATATTTATCTCATTACACAGCCGCTTTCCCGTGTGCTGATTGAGGAACTCATTATGTTGTACAAACCGAAGTACGCACAGCCTCTCGCATACGGGTTGTTTATCGCGATCGTCGCTAGTTTGCTTGCATACAGGTGGCATCGGGAACGAAAAGGAGATTTGCTTCTATAAAACTTGCTTTGCCATCAAGCATCAGCCTACCCACAGGCCTCGCTTGATGGCTTCGGCTGTTTAAGCAGCCGGTCCTAGACTGCCGATGTTTGCTCAATATGTATTAAAGTACGATTTCAACAATTGGGCACATGACCCAGTATCATTAGGCTAATGTGTATCATACATTGCCATATAAGTTTTCAAAATGTTTTGAACAAAGAAACGTAAAAGGAGTTATTCATCATGTGGTCTTATTCTCCTGATTGTTATTATCGCGCATTTGGACCGTTTGGAATTCCAGGCCCTTCAATGCCACCACCAATTGCTCCCCCTTTTTTCCCTCAACCTGGGATGCAGCCATTCCCAAGCACGCAGCCTCCCGTTCAAACACCTACTCAAGGAGGCCCTCCTGCTTTCGCTCCTCCTTCTACCATTCCACCCAGACCACCACAATTGCCACAAGGAGTGTCAGCTTTAATTGATCCAGGTGCAATCGTAAGTTGTCGAAATAAATTTACCTATATATGGCAAAGTAACGGCGCTTCCTACTGGATGTTTATTACTTTTGTTGGCCCAAATTCAATAGCTGGTTGGCGCTGGGTCGGGCCAGGAATTGGTTGGGTAAATTTTGGGCTTGATCTTAGATTTGTGGACTCGAGTGTCTGCGTCCCTTAATTTCATGATTTTTCACTAAGACGATTGTGGACTAAGATTCAAGGGGATGCAGCCAACTATTTGACTGATTTGATTTATTTTATTCGCAAGGCACTTGGCATTAGAGAAGCTTAAACGGCCTACACCCTCAGTAGATAAAAAAAAGACGTTCCCTCCAATTCATGAAAGCTGAATGGGGAACGTCTTTTTTTTGCCTTTCTATTTATTTTTAGTCCAATCGGCCAGCGCCGCGTTTCCCTCTCCACAACGTTATTTTTCGCTCGGCGGCTGCATGATTCGACAGTTATCCACAAATTTCAGCAACAATTTACAAAATAATACTTTCCTATTTTTTTCATCTATTGTAAAATGATAGACGAATTGATAGTTTGCTAGATGTATCCAAAAATTCAAAATCAAAGTACATGTGGGGATGAGGGTCAGCTAGCCGTTTTAAAAAAATCCAATCTCAGAAAATGGAGGAACACAAATGTTAAAGAAAACCAGCCTCACCTTGACTTCATTCTTGCTCTCGGGCTCCCTGCTTGCAAGCAGCCTTACCGTTGCGTCGGCAGCTCCGGCGGTGCCAACGATTACGCCAGCAGTCGCTTATCAGGCTTCAGCCGCCGCGGTCAGCAGCATTACGCTTGCAGACATGCCTGCGAACCTGAAAAACTCCATTGAGTGGGTATGGACTAATCGCATGGTAACGGAAGGCTCGACGGTTCGCAAAAATTTGATTTTTGATCAAATCGTTGCTGGAAAAGGCACTTTAAATTACGTCGTGCGCTGGCAATCGGGCAAAAACTTGACGCTCCAGCAGCGCAAGGATCTTGCCGCCATGCTGCAGCGCCAAATGAATAACTGGACGAAGCATTTGAAAGATTATGACGGCTGGCCTTACGGAGACATTCAAGTGAAAATCGTGGGCTGGGCCGTAGCCAACTCCGCGCAAATTTTAGACAAGCAAGCAGATGAAATCATCTATACAGACTATATAACTGACCAACTGAGCACCTCTAATCCCGCTATCCCATCGAAGCTGCCTGTAGCGCCGAGCGCTTTGTCGCGCTTTGACCATTTTACGAACCCCAACTATGTTTATCCGGGCGGACTCGACAAGCGCTTTGACATGTATTTGTGGGCAACATCAGGCTTTGGCGGCGGAGCAGGCGGCGATTGGGGCCAGCGCATGTCCGACGATTACATTTTGAGCACCGTCAATTCCAATGAAATTCAAATTACAGAGCATGAAATTGGCCATGGCTTTGGTTTGCCAGACTTTTATGAGGCGAACGAGCGTCCTCCGGGCGGCTTCCCAGTGCCTACCATTATGTGGGCAGGAAATTCCCCAACGATTACGAACTGGGACATCTGGATGCTGCGTTATACATGGAGCCAAGTGAAGAAGGATGCTACTCGATTCCCGGGCATAACTGATAATGGGAATACGAATTTGAGCAACATTGCGCTTAACGCTTCCGTTACGTCCTCTTATGTATCCCCTTGGGAAAGCATTAGCGCACTCAATGACGGCTTTGATCCGATTCATTCCAACGACCGCAATCATGCGGTTTATGGAAACTGGCCGGAAACCGGTACGCAATGGGTTCAATATACGTTTGATAAGAGCTACACCGTTACACAAACGGAAGTGTACTGGTTCAAGGACAATGGCGGTATCGATGTGCCGAGCTCGTATAAAATCAAATATTGGAACGGCAGCGCTTGGGTAGATGTCCAAAACGCCGTCGGTCTCGGAACGAGCATTAACCAATACAACACAACAACATTCAATCCTGTCGCAACGACATCGCTGAGAATCGAAATGGTGTCGAAAAACCCGGCATCCACTGGCATTTTGGAGTGGAAGGTTAAAGCATCCAGCTAGCATTGGAGCCTGGAAGTTTAGCGAAAAATAAGCTGGGCTGCGCGTAAAGCAAAGCAGCAAAAGCATAAAAGGAACGTCAAAGGAGACTATCCCCTTTCGGCGTTCTTTTTTTACCAATTACAATTAGTAGAAGCATAGACAGTCGCCGAGCAAGTCTATCCCCTATTCATCATCCATGCTTATGGCATGACGGCCCGCCAGCTCGAATATAATGATAAGCATCCTAATGTGGAGGCCTATTCCTATGAACGAGCTTCTAGCAACTGCTCAGCACCTGTCGTATCGCAATAGCAGCATAGCTTATCAATTCATGCCTAACCCCGGAAAACAAACGCTATTGTTTCTCCACCCGGCGTTCGCAGATCATCGGGTATTTCGCAAGCAGACGAGCTATTTCAAGAGCGGCTATCAGGTGATAGCCCTTGATATGCCAGGGCATGGCCGCAGCCAAGTTCAAGGCACCAAAGTGACGTTAAAAGATATGCCGCACATTGTGGCCGCGGTTTTAGATAAGCACAACATTGCCGCCTGCCATGTGGTCGGCGTTTCCCTTGGCTCGCTCGCAGCTCAAGCTTTCGCTGAACGTTTTAACGAGCGGGTGCTATCCGTTACGATTGTCGGAGGTTATTCCATTCATCGCGAAAATGCGGAAATTTGGAAGGAACAGAAGCGCGAGGGACTGCGGTGGCTGTTTTATTTTTTATTTTCCATGGGGCGGTTTCGCCGTTATGTGACTACCATTTCCTGCGCCAGCAGCTATGGCCGGGATGTATTTGCCCGAGGCGCGAAGCTGTTTAATCGGCGCTCTTTTGCAGCCATGTCGGGGCTTGGCGATTTTTTCACAAAAAAAGATACGCCCGTCCCCTACCAAATGCTGCTCGTATACGGAGATCAAGATTTGAAGGTGCTTGTGGATCACGCGCACAGCTGGCACAAGGCAGAAACGCTGTCGCAGCTTGTGCTGCTGCCCGGTGCCGGCCACTGCGCCCAGCTCGACGCGCCGGAGTCGTTTAATTGCATATTGGAGCGTTTCATCATGTCTGTATCCTGACGGGCATGTTATTCCTTCTGCCAAAGAAACGGGTGCTGGAGCCAGCGCCTGTTTTGGCTTGCTTTCGACGTATCGCTTGGCTGAAGCTTTCCCTATTCATTTTTCTGTTTCGGCGAAGCGCCCGAAGCGTAATAATAGGTGATAGAAGAACAAGAAGGAGAGGATGAATCTTGAAATGGACACGAGTATCAGCTGTACTTATATTGAGCCTATGGTTAGGGGTTTTGGCCGCTTGTGGACAAAATGAAGATCCGGCGGCAGCTAAGCGCTCCGCTGAGGCATCGCCAGCATCAACATCGGATACAGCTGTGCCAGTTGCATCCGATGCAACGGAACCATCGACCGAATCGACTGAACCCTATGAGGTTGTCGCAGAAAAACTGCGAGCTCCTTGGGTCATTGCGTTTGCCGGTGACATTATATACGTTAGTGAGCGGGAAGGCCATATTGTCCGAATCGAGGGCGATCAATCGACGAGGCAAAACGTTAACCTGTCTAAATCGGTTCATGGCGGCGGCGAGGGCGGATTTCTGGGCTTTTTGCTGGCGCCGGATTTTGAACAGTCGCAGCAGGCGTATGCTTACCACACGTATGAGGAAAATGGCGAAATGCTCAACCGCGTCGTGCAGCTGAAGTATACCGGCGAGAGCTGGGATGAGATACGTGTTATGCTGGAGGGAATACCCGGTGCTTATAATCATGATGGCGGCAGAATGGCCTATGGACCGGACAAGCTGCTGTATATGACAACAGGAGATGCCCAGCAGCCTGAGCTATCACAGGATAAAGACAGTCTGGCAGGCAAAATATTGCGCATGACGCTCGATGGCGAGGTACCAGCAGACAATCCATTCCCGGATTCGTACGTTTATTCCTATGGGCACCGCAATCCACAGGGACTGGCCTGGACAGATACAGGTGTCATGCTTGTGACGGAGCATGGTCCATCGGGCTCGCCTGGCGGTCATGATGAGATTAACGTTATCGAGCCTGGCGGCAACTATGGCTGGCCCACCGTATATGGCGATCAAACTGGCAGTGGGATGAACTCGCCCGTCTATCATACTGGCGAGCCGGCTATCGCGCCTTCCGGTGCAGCCATTGACGATCAGAACCGGATGCTGATCGCTACGCTAGTGGGCAGTGCCTTGTATCGCTATGACCCTGCAACAAAGGAAATGTCGGTCGTGTTTGATGGAGAAGGGCGGCTGCGCGATGTGAAAATAAAGGATGGCCGTGTATATGTCATCACTAATAACACCGATGGCAGAGGAAACCCGGCAGAGACGGATGATCGGCTGCTGATCGTGAACGAGTTGTAGTAAAACATGCCGCCGCTTGAACGAAGCAGTGCCCCCATTTCTAACGGAAACGGGGGCACTGTGCTAAACCTTCCCCTGCACTCTGCTGAGCAAAAATTTCATTGTATTGGGGGCGGCAGGTGTCTCTAATGATTTTTTCGCTTGTACCAAATAGATGATTTCCAGACGATTGTCAAAAGCTTGCACAACAGGAGCTGGAGCCTCCGCCTCAACTTCAAGCGTCAGCCCTGGCAGCGTCCAGCGATTGGCCGCAATGCCGCGCGCGTCCACCCCTTGCCCCGTAATTTCAAAATAAAATTCAATATCAACGGCGGCACCGCACTGAACCTCTACCTCAAGCTCGCGTTCATTCACTGCCGCTTCATAATAGACACCTCGCAGATGGGTGTTCCAATGCTTGCCGACTTCGCGCCGAATGAGACGGAGATCGTATTTATGTCCATCCGCCGTTTTCCAATGAATCGTGGCGGGGTGAAGCTGGCCGTTCGTGTTTTTGCTGCCTGACATGGCACCCATCATCAGCTCTTTCTCGATCCAAGCCCGCGCTGTACATAAATTTGTATTTGCATCCGGCTGGTCCCGCTCACACAGCTCCCGGAAAGGCTGCTCCACAAGCCGGTCGCCCTGATGCTCGGCAAGCTGCGGAAGCAACTCCTCCGGTACATCTACACCGACAAGCGCGATCATAATATCATGCTCCGTCTCACAGTTTATTGCGGTAAAATGCTCATAGCCATTGCCGAGCGCCAAATACAGCATGACACCCAGCGAGCTGTGGGCGGTCATTTCCATTTCATAGGCACGGGCAAACGGCCCGGAAAGATTTTCGATATACGGATTATAAAAATCGGCGATGTTGGCCCAAAGCCCCTTCTCCATCGCATGCCCAAGCTGCTTAAAGGCAGCCGTCTTTCCGTATTGCCGCCATAAACCAAGCACCGTCAAATCGACACCATAATAGGTTGTCGTATTAAATTCGGATAAGGAGCCAAACTCCGCATAACGGGCGTGAAGCTTCTCCGCCTCGCGGTCGGCATGCTCCAGCCAATCGCTGCGCTGCAGACGTGTGCCATAATAATGGACAATAAACGTATGCATCAGCTCAATATTGGAATTCATCGGAACGACATCCGACAAGCGGCGTTCTATGGAGCCGGTAACCGCCTTGATCATCGATTGCTCCATACGTCCGAGCAGCTGCTGCGGCAGCTTGCCTGCAAAATGCTCCAAAATGACAGCAAAAATGCAGCTAATGAACTCGCGCCAATTCGGATCGTAGCTTTTCCAAACTGGAGGCAGCACTTCATCTACCGCCGTCACAAGCCGGTCAGCCCATTCCTTTTTCGCTTGCTCGCCTTCTATTCCGCTGACCAAACGCTCGGTTATTTTTTCAACGGTTTGCGCTAGAAAATAAGCATGGCCATGCCCTAAGCTTTTCCAAGGGTAGTTGCCCGCTGGCGGGTCGACTGACTCAAGTGCGCTCTTAAAGGTGCCATGGTAAATCTCATCTGGCGCATCGAATTGCAAATCAATAATTTTATGGAGCACCTCGCAAGCCCGCTCTATGTCGCCCGGCTCGCTGCGCAGCAGCAGTCCGAGTGCGTAATGTCCACTGCCCCTCGTGCCGTGCTTGCCATGCTCCTCGCTGTCGCCAATCAGCTTCGCCTTCTCATCATACTTTGCATCCATATAAGCCAGCGCTTGATCGACTAAATAACGGCGCTCCTCCGACAACTGGCTCCATTCTTTCCATGCCATGCCCTTTCTCCCCCTAGAAGTTCCGCCATTATCCGCCCGGTTTTCATCCCTAAATTAATGCCCTTGCAAAGAACGGCTTCTTTTATTAACGCCATGTAACAGCAACAAGCCCATTATAGCACTGACCGTGCATGCCAGATACATCAATTGTGCGCCACCCGCATTGTACAAAAATCCATTAAGCAGGTTGCCAATAATGCCGCCCAGCCCAACAAAAACCATATTAAATACACTTTGCCCGGTCGCCTGCATGTCCTTGCCCGATACGTTTGCTACATACTCGACCGCTGCGACATAAAAGAGTCCGAACGACAAGCCATGCAGCGCTTGGATACCTATCATGACAGGCGGGTACGGAAACAGCCATTGCACAGCCCAGCGCAGCGCATAGGCGAAAGCGGCAATGACGAGCGTCCGTTCCCTGCCAAGCTTGGCAATAATTTTAGCGGCCAGCAGCATGGAGGGCACATTAGTCATCGAAGCGAGCAGCAGCGCAAAGCCGACCATGGAGAAGCTTCCCCCTGCCTCCTGAAAGGACAGCACAAAAAAGGAATTGTAGGCGGTCAGCGTCTGATTGACAAAAAAGCAGGCTACAAGAAACCATAGAAAATTGCGGTTGCCGAGCATTTTTTTGAACCCTTCGGTTAAGCTCACCGTCGTTCGGTAGCTATCCGACTTATTCGACAGCGTCAGCACCATTGCCACTCCAGCCGCACTGAATATAAAAAACGGCAGCCACAGCTGGGTAATGTGAAAATAAGATAAGTACAAGCCGCCGGCATAACCGCCAAGCGCCGTGCCTAAACTCCCCAGGCTGCGAATCGTCCCATAGGAGGTGCGCCCTTCGCGGGCAGCGGTAACGGCATAGGAATCGGCGATTGGGCTTTGCGTCACGCTGAAAATAATCGACGTTGTGTACACGATGACAAGCAGCGCGAATATGTGGACATTGTAAAAGTAAGCAAGCACCGCAGGCATGCCGATGCTGCATACAAGCACTAGCTTCGTCTGGCGGTAACGGTCCACCATGTAGCCCCAGAATGGTTGAACGATGATAGACAGCAGCGTGCCCAGCGACATCATCATGCCTACCTGACCCGCCGACATGCCTTGATGAACGAGCAGCGTCGTTAAATAAGGGTTGAACAAACCGCCAGCAAGCCCTGTAAACAAGTACAAGGCTCGCAGCTTTAGCAGCATTTTTTTCGCGTCATTCATGATGAGGTTGATTATCCTTTCACTGCTCCAAGCATTACGCCACTGACAAAATAACGCTGAAGCCATGGGTATACGAGCAAAATCGGAACAGTAGCAAAAATAACACTCGCTGATTTCAAGCTTTCCGGCGTAATCTTCGGCCCGCCGCTGTTGCCTTCAAGGCTGGACAGCTCGGACACCATATTGTTCTGAATCATTTGATACAGCTTGAGCTGAATCGGATACAGCTCCGGCTTGGAAATGTACATGAGCGTATCCTGAAAGCCATTCCAGCGCCCAACGGCGTAAAAGAGGCACAGCGTCGCCATAACGGGCAGGGAAAGCGGCAATATGATGCGCATCAGCGTTCCAAAATGCGAGCTGCCGTCGATTTCAGCCGCTTCCTCCAAGCTTTGCGGAATGCCATTAAAGAAAGAAATCAGAATAATCAGATAAAATGGGCTAATCAGACCCGGCAGCACGAGCGCCCATACCGTATTGAGCAAATTCAGGTCACGCACGAGGATATATTCCGGAATGATGCCGCCTGTGAAAAACATCGTGATGACGATTAAAATCATGAACAGCTTGCGTCCTTTAAGCTGCGATTTCGTTAACGGATAGGCGGCAACAATCGTCATTGCCATACATAGCGCAGCGCACAGCGCCGTAAGAAATACAGTAAACCCTAACGACCGAATCATCGTCATATCCGAAAAAACCTTGCCATACGCATCCCAGTTGAACCCGACGGGGAAAAGGGTTACCTTGCCCGACGTAATCGCTAAGTTGGAGCTGAGAGATACCGCAATAATATGCAGAAACGGCAATATACAAACTACAACTGCTAAGGCAAGCAAAACAATATTTACCGTATCGAATACGCGGTTTGCCGTACGTTCATTCATGGAGCCTCCGCACCTTTCTGCAAGAGCTATAATATGCTCTCATCTGTTAGTTTTTTAGATGCATAATTGGCGCCAAGGACGAAGATGAGTCCCACTACCGCCTGGAATAAACCGACGACGGTCGCCAGCGTATATTCGCCAGACTGGATACCGACGCGGTAAACGAAGGTGCTGAGCACATCCGAATATTCGCGAACGGCCAAATTGCCTATAATATACGGCCGTTCAAAGCCTATCGTAATCATATTGCCTAGATTGATAATGAGCAGCGTGACGATTGTCGTTTTGAGGCCCGGAAGGGTAATATGCCAAATCCGTTTGAAGCGCCCTGCTCCATCAACCTCCGCCGCCTCAAACAGCTCGCGGTTAATGCCCGTCAAAGCGGCTAAATATAAAATCGTGCCCCAGCCTGCGCTTTGCCACACGCCAGTTGCCAAATACGTCACAAGCCAATCCTTTTTATCCGTCAGAAACGGAATCGCATCAAAGCCAAGCGAGCTTAATAAATTGTTAATCATGCCGGATTGCGTGCCAAATACTTGATAAACAATGCCGCCTATAATGACCCATGAGATGAAATGGGGAATATACAAAATCGTTTGCGATATTTTTTTGAACCAAACCCATTTTGCTTCATATAGCATGATTGCTAAAATTAATGGAGCCGGGAAGGAGACGATTAAATCCAAAATATTCAGCATTAACGTATTGCGAAGCGTCAAATAAAAATCCTTCATTTTGAAAACTTCTACAAAAGCATCAAATCCAATCCATTCACTGCCCGAAATGCCTTGAAACAGGTTGAAATCCTTGAATGCGATTTGCACGCCCCACATCGGTCCATATTTGAACACTAGAAAATAAAGGAGCGGAAGTGAAATCAGCGCGTAAAGCTGCCAATACCTGCGAAAATAAATGTTTGTGCTCAATGTTGTTCGCCCCTTCTTTCTTTCATTTACAGTTGGCGCAGAGGGAGCCCCGCCTATATCGGTTCAGTTCGGCTCCCCACTGTCCTCCTGTCTTTTACTTGCTTGCTAGTTTGCTAACTAGCTAGTAGCTTGCCTGCCTAGCCTATCAACTCAAACGTACGCTGCTTTACTTCGCTTCTGTGTAAGCTTTCGTACGCTCGTCCATCACTTCCTTGCCGCCACGGGACATGTAATCTACCAATGCCGTATCAAAGGTGCTGTCGAATTTATCTGGAGAAGCCATCGTTGTTTTTACGATCAATTCATCAAGCTTGCTTTCAAGCGAAGTGCCGTATTTCGTTTTGCTCTCAATCGGACGGGCAAATTTGACCGGCGCGATCGTATCCGTATCGGCAAATTCCATCGATTGGCGGACGCCTTCTTGATATTTCGTTGGCATCCCGTAAATAAAGGCTTCTTTATTTTTCTCGTCATCGCCTGCGATTCTGCCATTAGCTACGATGACGATATCGCCGAGGTTATAAATTCGGTCTTTCGCTTCCTGCGATGCATTTTCAAGCACCACTGGAATGCCATCCTTCAGCTCGTAGTTTTCGCCTACAACGCCGTTTTGCATATCGATTAGAACATTGGTCGAAGACATCCAATCCAAATATTTAACCGCTTCAGCAGCATGCTTGCTTGACTTGGGAATCATGATGTACAAGCCATTGGAAGCATATTCCGGCTTTGCATGCTGTCCTTCCGCATTCGTATATGGATCAATTGGAGCGAGAACCGCTTTCGGGTTGTTCGCCTGCAGGTTCTCATACGCCGCATCGTTATAATAAATGTTGTCGTAGTCATCGCTGAACATGCCGATTTTGCCGCTTTGAATATCCTGTGTGAGCTGCTTCTTATCTTGATCCAGCCCAAAATCCTTGCTCATCAGCCCTTCGTTATACAGCTTGTTCATAAAGCGCAAGCCTTCCTTGAAGCCTGGGAGCACCGGCAAATAATCGCGGTTGGCCAGCTGCTCATCCGTTGTCAGGCTGTTTTGCGGCTGAACGAATGACCACAGCAATGGCTCCAGCTGTCCAGGCTCAATGGTCATGCCGAGCGGAATGACGCTGCCTCCCGTTTGACCCGGGTCCTTCTCTTTAAACGCTTTAAGCGTTTCGTAAAGCTCGTCTGTCGTCGCCGGCATCGGCATGCCCAGCGCATCCAGCCAATCTTGGCGAATCCAAGATGAATATCTAGCCGTTATCGTTCGTTTGCCCGGAATGGCAAATTGTTTGCCTTCTACTTGTCCATACTCCAGCGTATCGTCGCCTAGAAACGTCTTAAGGTTTTGTCCATGCTCATTTAATAAGTCCGTCAAATCAGTGAGACCGCCTTGCTCGGCATAACGTTCGAATGTCGCTTGATCATACGTAAATACGATATCCGGCACATCATCGCCGCTTGCCATCAGCACATTCAGCTTGGCAATTTCCTCTGAACGGGGAATCGGCACGAATTGAACATCAATGCTGCTCGTTTTGCTGAAGTTGTCCTTCACGTAACGAGTTAAGTAGCTGTCTGTAATCGTATAGCCCTGCGGCGTATTGCCGCGGTCAAAAATTTCTACTTTTAATGAAGAAGCTGCGCCACCGCCTGTATTTGAGCTTGCGCTAGGTGTTTCTCCGCCTCCGTTCGAACAGCCCGTAACCAATACAGTTAATGCGAACGTACCCGCCATCCATTTTCTGACCGCCATTTTACTTTTGCTACGCTTCATTTGTTCACAGCCCCTTTTTGTTTGGTTTGCCTCGCCTGCTGAGGTAAGCTTTCCTAACCTCTCGTTGACGATGCCGCTTGTGGAGATGAGCCAAGTATGACATTATGACAGGAAATCTGACAATAAACAGAATTCCACCTCAAAAAATAGGTGGAAAATCGTCGCAAGCCCCGTATTTCCGCTGATGTGACGCTATTCCTGTAAACATACCTTTTTCCGATTCGCTGGAATTGGCCATCCAAGGTGAAACGGCTGTCGCCATCCTCTGGCGGTGCGGCGTGTTTCAGTCCGAGAAATATAAGCCTATTTATACGTGTGAAACTTATACATTCTTATATTTAAAAAAGGCCCCCGAATTTGTTCGGGAGCCGCCTTGCAGCTAAAGCTTATTCATTTGCATGATCTGGCTTCATTTCGTATTTTCTATAGTCTCCCGGCGTCACACCGACTATTCTTTTAAACACACGTCCGAAGGTGACGGCATTCGCATAGCCGACCTGCAAGGCGATTTGCTGGATCACCTCATCGGTTTGGCTCAGCAAATTTTGGGCATGCACAATGCGCAGCTGCGCCAAAAAATCAACGAATTTTGTATGAAACTCTTCCTTGAACAAATGGCTCGCATATTTCGCCGACACTTGAAACCGATCGCTCAATATGGTGAGGGACAGATCGGGATTCGTATAATGATCTTCAATGTAAGCTTTCATCTCACTAATCATCGCCCGATAGCTTTTATTTTCATTAGTCGACACATATACTCGGTAAACCTCATTCATCATTTCCAGCAGCAAAGCTTCCATCTCGGGCAGCCGTTTCGTTTTATCCAGCTCTGCCCGCCACAGCTGCGCCTGCTGTCCGACGAAATAATCTTTCAGATTGTCAGAGAGGTCCATCAGCTCTCTGCCCAGCATTTGGCGCAGCCAATGGATGAGCATGCGAATGTCATGATCCGCAAGCAGCTCAGAGCCGACCATTTGAAACAGCGTATGCACCTGCTCCCGCCATTCCTGATTGGTCAAGCGAAACATTTTCACAATGCCAGCCATGATCGGGAAATATTTATAAGACTCCATATGCGGCTGCAGCGGCACATCCGAGCCAAACACCATTTCATTTTCACCCAGTGACAATACATATTGCAGCGCCGATCCGGCGGATTGGTAGGATTCCTTTAAGCTTAAGGCGCTATCCAAATTCGCCACAATGCCGATACCGAACTTCATTGTCAGCTCGAATTGGTTCGCGGCCCACTGGTGTGAGCTCCTGACGGCTAATCGCAGCCTGTCTTTGAAAGCTTCTTCATCATCTTCTGCTTCCTCTGCGGCACCACTTGTAAAAATAATGCCCAACTGGCTGCTGCTTATCCATTCCGCCCAGCTGTCCAGCTCCCTTTCCCGTGCCAGCTCCTGAACAAGGTTCATAAGCGTCAAACGGAACGTTTGCTGATCCTGATGGGAGAAATCGCCGTAGGAGGCATCAAAATCATGCATTTCCGCAATGACGACCGCAGCATGCACCGCATGCTCCGACGCTTGCAGCACGGCTAAAGAGCGGCATTTTTCAACCCTATCCCCTTGAGCATTGCCTTCGATTAAATCGATAAAAAACTGCCGCCTGCGTATAAGCAGATTCTCATGATGCTGCATCTCATAATCTGCGGTCTGCTGAATAAGCTGCTCCAGCGCGTGGTCAATTAACGCCAGCTCGTCCCTGGTCGTGACATCTGCGGAGCGCGCGGGAAGCGCCTGAATACGGCTCATCATCACCTGAATGGGCTTATAGTTTTTGCGCGTAATATAAATGATATAGAGGACGGCTAGCAATAAGGTAGCCAGGCCAATAATAATCCATACATAAGAAATGACGGATACCCATGCAAACAGCTGCCCCGCGCGCAAGCCGCTGCTGAACGTCCAGCCCAGCTTTGGAGATACTAGCGTCGTTAACACCGTACCCTTCTCGTCGATACTTCCCGTTCCTAAATTGCCTTTCGGAAAAATAGTTTGGCCCTGCTTCCCCGTCACATGAAAAAAGGAAACGTTGCTGCGCGTCATATCATCAATCATCCGGCCTATCGGATAAGCACCCAAATTAATGACCAAAACCCCCTCCTCGCCGAACGGAAGCGGCAATCGCTTATGCATGCTGATTACTTCCTCCGGCTTGTCGGATTCCAGCAGCTTAAAGGAGCGAATTTGCGACCAGCCCTGAAAAGCTGGTTCATCCAGCGCCTGCTCCAAATAAGCGCGATCAGCAAACACCTCTTGCGTCGTAAACCCATATTTACTAACGATTCGCTGATCGGACAGACGGTATATATACATGGAATCCAGCAGCTCATTGTTGCTTTCCATGACCCATAGCTTTTTGGCGAGCTCCATAAATTCAGGACTGCCCTTCTCCACATCGCCCGCAAGAAATTGTCCGTAAATCGGATCATTTTCCATTTGGCGCAAAATTTCCATCTCTACTTGATTGAGCGCTCTGTCCAGACTATCGACGACATAGGAAGTGGAAATGCGGCCCGCCTTCTCGGTTTCATTCCGTGAAATCTCATTCACAATAAGGAAGGAGAGAAAAATGACGATAGATATCGTTAAAATAAAAATCGGAAAATACGAAAATAGCAATCTGCGATACCAATTTTTTGACATATGCCTCACTCCAAATCTGACAGCATCGAAATTGCCATGCGATTATTCCTTACAAACGCCCTGTTAATGGCAGCTTTTCTAACATTGTATCAGATATATCGAGAAAACAAAGCTTAATTCAAAAAAAGATGGCAGGAAAACCCTTACATTTGCAATGTAAGGGCTATATAAATGGACAAAGAAAAACGGGAATGCCTCGGAGCATCGGTCAGCCCCTCACATTCCCTTGTAGTCGTACCGCTTACTATATAAAACGCAATAGCCTCTTCAGCGTTGTCATTAAACCATAAAAATGTGGTGATTTTTTTGCATGGATGGCTGCTCTTTTAATTGAATCAATACTTTTCACATCGCAAATACGCCATACCTTGTACTACCTACACCCATAATCCAAACAATCCTTCATTCACGCCTAGGTTGTACATATAATACAAACCAAATACAGCGCTAACGACGCCGGTTGCCCCGATTAGAACGCGATTCAGCTTAAAGCGGCTGGAAGAAAGAATAAACGGAATGCTAATGAAGGTAGTAAAGCATAACATGCCGATTACCGTACCAACGCCAAATACGACGATATAGATCAGCCCTTCGCTAATACTATTTACGGTGCTCATCGTCAAAACGACCATCGCTCCGCTGCCAGCGAGGCCATGAATGAAGCCAATCAGCAAAGATTTACGATAGGAGCCGTGAAAATGCTGACTATCCTTCGCACCCGCAATCGCACGCCTGTTTCTAAGCGAAATCATCGTATTTACGCCCAGCACAACGATCATGACACCAACAAGAAATTCTAGCGACATCGCCCATTTTTCCGTCATCTCGCTTCTCATGGCCATGAGGATAAACCCGACAATAAACAGCGTCAGCGAATGCCCGATTCCCCAAAACACGCCGGAAAAGGCGGACTTAACAATATGCTTGCTTTTAATCGCAATTGTGGATACCGCAATGACATGATCCGGCTCAAGCGCATGCTTGATGCCCAGCAGAAACCCGATAGCCAGTACAGAGAGTATACCTGCATCCATTTCATAACCCCCTGTTTTTTAATTTTTATTCCACTACTTGCGCAGCTGAAAAGCATCCTTACCTAACAGCAGCGGGCGCAGCTCGCTCCAAATGACATGGAACAGCGCCTCAAGCTCTGCTCCGCTATTGCCAAGGCAGCGCACGACTAGGCCATTCGCCTCCAAGAGCGACACCCCGCCGTATATCTCCTGCCCTAATCTACTACTATTTGACGGCTTCACATTCGAATAACTGTCCAGTATACGCCGCACCGCATCCACATGCTCTGCTGTAATCTTTTCAGACAAAAACCAAAAATTCCCAAAATGAGAATAACCCCCAAGCACCGATTGGGGCGGAAACTTCGGAGGCTCCAGCCTTAATGGGTCCCATACGACAAGCCGATCCTCCCAATACACCGCCAGCTCGCTGTGCAGCATCTCGTATTCAAACGTTTCTCCGTAACCCGCACGGCCAGGCGTAATGATCTCACTCATCAAAAGCTGTGCCCCCCGCTGCAGACGAACTACCGTATTCCCCTTATAACGGACATCCTTATAAGGAACGAGCGGCCCTGGAAAATACTCCAGTACAGCATCTTTCCCGACTCGAAAAAGATTGTTCTGTCCGCTCGTCGCCTCGCCCATTCCCGGATGCAGCTTGCACGAAGACTGTGTCGTAAGCAGCAGATGTGCGTTCTCCCCTACTAGGCAATCCAGCTCCTGAACATCCCCGCCGAACAGGCCGGGAGATGATTCCATTAAATAAATAATCATCTCGCCGGATGGCCCTTTGAACGGGCGGGTAATTTTCAGCGGTGCTTGATGAGCCGAATAGCTTAAAACATTTTTTCCATTAATATAGTCAATTTCACCCTGCCATCGGCTATGCATGGTCGTGATGATGCTCGTGATGGTGGTGATGAGTATGGCTATGCTTTAGGGCTGGGCAAGCTGCGATAATCCATTCCACGACTTTAGCGGCACTTTCTTCGCTTTTGAGATTGGTCATTACAAATGGACGGTCCCCGCGCATCCGCTTGGAATCCTCGCTCATCACCTCAAGGCTAGCGCCAACATAGGGGGCGAGATCGATTTTATTAATGACGAGCAGATCGGAGCGGGTAATGCCCGGCCCGCCTTTGCGCGGAATTTTTTCGCCTTGGGCAACATCAATGATGTAGATAAACATATCAACCAGCTCTGGGCTGAATGCTGCCGCCAAATTGTCGCCGCCGCTTTCAATGAACAGCAGATCCAGGTCGCTAAAACGCTCCTCTAGATCCTCGACCGCCTCCATATTCATCGATACATCCTCGCGCACAGCGGTATGCGGGCAACCCCCTGTCTCCACTCCAATGATGCGCTCCTGCGGCAAAACGCCTGTTTTGGTCAAAATGACCGCATCCTCTTTCGTATAAATATCATTAGTAATTATGCCGATGCTGTAGTCCGGATACATGATTTCGCTGATTTTCTCCAGCAGCGCTGTTTTCCCCGAGCCGACAGGACCGCCTACTCCGATACGAAGCGCTCTTCCTCCTTGAAACGGCGTGCTGTTCCAGCTGTCATGGGCATGGCTATGATTTGCTCCTCCACACATATGCTCATCTCTCCTTCATCTTTTTTAATTGCCAACGCGACGGCTAGCTTCATCCACCATTAAGACATAAACAAGCGGGAATACAGACTTTCATGGCGCATAGCTGCAATTTCCTGCATGACGTTCGCGGTATACATCTGGCTTGGCAAAAGCGGCTCCGCTGTTATCGCCGCCGCCTCGCGCTCCAGAAGCGGAAACAAGGCGGTCATTATTTTTTGACCATCGGTCTGGCCCAGGCTCCACATTCGAATTAAATTTTGCAGCATGCTGTTAACCGTCTGATATAAAAAGCTGAGCACCGCCATATGAGGCGTCAGCTGCAAAAACGCGCAAATCCAGCCATGAACGATCGCCGCGTTCGCGTCCCCGCGCTCATGCTTGATCCAAGCCGCATAATCGCCCAGCAGCGATTCGGGGTATACCGCCTGCACGGTATGCAAATACCGTTTGCCGATTTTGCTTGCCCCTTCTCTGGACTCCCGCGCCAGGCGCGTGCCCGTCATCCGGCGCGATAAATCCAGCAGCTTCAACTTAATCTTTTCCTGCTCCTGCTTCTCAGACTGCTGCCTGGACTGCTGCAAGTAGGCTGGCACCCAAATGGCGCTCCAATACACGCCAGTGCCTTCAATAGGGGCAACGGTGCCTTGAATATAACCTTCCATCCATGTTAAAAAATCGGGAATAGTTCGAATTCGCTCCTCCTGCACATACGTTTCTAGGCCAAAGGAGTGGGAAAATGCCCCTGTCGGAAAAGCCGAATCTACTAATTGTGCCACTTGCAAAAAAGACATCATCCTTGGCTTCTCCCTCCAAGCGAGCTTCTAAAATAAGTAGTACCGCTGCGCCATCGGAAGCACGCTCAGCGGCTCACAGATCGCCTGCTCGCCATCGACCAGCACCTCGTACGTATCTGGATTAACGGTAATTTCCGGCGTTAAGTTATTAAGCAGCATGTCGCGCTTGCCAATCGTGCGGCAGCCCGATACCGGCAGCACCTGCTTCCCAAGGCCCAACTGCTGCTTAATTCCAGCTTCAGCTGCTGCTTGCGATACGAAGGTAATACAGCTGCTGTATTTCGCCTTGCCATGCGCTCCGAACATGAGCCGACCGATTTTGGGCTCCGGCGTTGGAATCGAGGCATTAGGATCACCCATGATCGCGAAGGCAGGCATTCCGCCCTTCAGCACCAGCTCCGGCTTTGTCCCGAAAAATGCCGGCTTCCACAAGACGAGATCCGCCCATTTCCCCGCTTCTACCGAGCCTACATATTCTGAAATGCCATGTGCAATCGCTGGATTAATCGTATATTTAGCTACAAAACGCTTTACCCTGCTGTTGTCGTTGGCACTCGCCTCTCCCGCTTTGCCATCCTGGCCAGCCCCACCATCTCCAGCCAATGGGCCGCGCTGGCGTTTCATTTTATCGGCCGTCTGCCATGTACGGGAAATGACCTCTCCCACTCGGCCCATCGCCTGTGAATCAGAGCTAATAATGCTAAGCGCCCCCAAATCATGCAAAATATCTTCCGCTGCAATCGTTTCAGGACGTATGCGTGAGTCAGCGAAAGCGACATCCTCGGGGATGTTGCGATCAAGATGATGGCAAACCATCAGCATATCCAAATGCTCTTCTATTGTATTAATCGTAAAAGGCTTTGTTGGATTCGTTGAAGACGGAATGACGTTCGAATGCCCTGCGAGTGTAATAATATCCGGCGCATGGCCGCCACCCGCCCCTTCGGTATGGTACGTATGAATCGTCCGTCCATTAATGGCTTTAATCGTCTCTTCCACAAAGCCCGCTTCATTCAGCGTATCGGTATGAATCGCTACCTGGACGTCCATTTCATCCGCGACCGTGAGCGCCGCGTCGATAACAGCTGGCGTTGAGCCCCAATCCTCATGAATTTTAAGGCCAATCGCCCCTGCCGCTACTTGCTCGCGCAGCGTCTCCAGGCCGGATGAGTTGCCTTTGCCAAGAAAACCGATATTCATCGGGTATTCCTCAGCCGCCTCCAGCATGCGATGAATATGCCAGCTGCCCGGTGTACAGGTCGTTGCTTTCGTTCCCTCTGCAGGCCCCGTTCCTCCGCCAATCATCGTCGTTACACCTGAAGACAGCGCCGTTTCGATTTGCTGCGGGCAAATAAAATGAATATGCGTATCGATTCCACCCGCAGTAATAAGCTTCCCTTCTCCGGCAATGACCTCTGTGGAAGCGCCTACGATGAGCTCAGGATGAACGCCCTCCATCGTATCTGGGTTGCCCGCCTTACCAATAGCGATGATTTTCCCATCCTTAATGCCAATATCACCCTTCACAATACCGACGTAATCAATAATGACGGCATTGGTAATGACCGTATCGAGCACATTCTCATCCCGAGTACGAAAGGCTGACTGCCCCATGCCATCCCGCAGCACCTTGCCTCCGCCGAACTTGCATTCATCACCATAATGGGCATAATCGCGTTCAATTTCTATAAACAGCTCTGTATCAGCGAGCCTCACTCGATCGCCTATCGTCGGCCCAAACATGCTGATATAGGCTTCTCTAGAAATCGGCAAGCCCACCTGTTTATCCTCACCCTCAGTACTTAACGGCGAGGCCGCTCCGCCATAAGCTACGAGCTGAACCGGCTTTTCCTCGCCTGGCTCGAAGCGCACAGCCGTTCCAGATGGAATATTGAGGCGGAAGCCTTCTGCTGCGGCACGGTCAAAATCCAGCTTAGGATTTACTTGTGCAAATGGAAAATGCGACCCTACTTGAATCGGCCGATCACCACGATTCATTACTAGTACGTCTCTTACTATGCGACCTGTATTTTGCCAAACGACATTCTGCTTCGGAACTACCTCGCCGGGAATCATTGTTCACTCCCCTTCCTTCGCGGAACAATGGGGTCATGAATCGTAACTAGCTTCGTTCCATCTGGAAAAGTGGCCTCGACCTGCACCTCATGAACCATCGACGAGATACCCTCCATCACATCTTCCTCAGCAAGAATGGTACGCCCGTAACTCATAAGCTCAGCTACCGTCTTCCCGTCCCTTGCCCCTTCCATAATCTCATAAGTAATAATGGCAACGGCTTCGGGATAATTAAGACGCAGGCCGCGAGCTTGCCTTCTCCGTGCCAAATCGGCTGCCAGCACGATAAACAGCTTTTCCTTCTCTCTCTCCAGCAAATACATAGCTACACTCCTTTAATAGCGTCATCTTCCCATGTTGTATAAACTATATAACTCTTGTCATATATACTAACATGAAAACCCTTATTTTTGGATATTTTGAACAAAAAAATAAATATTGCGTCCGAACGCCAGCCAGCCTCATATAAAAAAAGCCTCCAGCCCCACGAGATCCGTGGTTCTGAAAGCTTCTTATGCGCCATCTAATTCACCTCAGTGAAGGCCACCGTACTGCTGTTAACAATTAACTTAAAGTTTAGCATTTTGCTCCAATTGGACACGAATGCCTTCACGATCGATTTGAATCCAATATTCAACGATTTTTCCAGCTTCAACCCTATAAACCGCACTTGCGATTTCAACAATCGGTTTTCCTGTCGGCACAAAACCGTCTATCTCGCCCAAATGGGTGCCCACCTGCTTCCAGCGCACGTAAACCTGGTCATCCTGTACTAAAAATTGTTCAACGGTTAATGTAAACTCCCCATATATATGCATCATTTCGCGGACATGAGCTGCATAATCCGCTGGCGACCGCTCTACCGTCACTTCCTTTTCCGATTTAACCTGATGGGCCAATACGCGTTCCGCCATTACTCCATGTACCGCTTCAAGCTCCTTACCTGAACGGACCTTTTCAAAAAATTCACGTACAACCTGCGCAGCCGACATCCTCATCCCTCTTCCCCTACTGGCTATGAATCTAGCAAGCTCAATATCATATTCATGCTATTGTCAACAAAAGAACGATCAGACACAACCAGCGTTTGGGCCAATCCCTTGGCGTTGATATTGGAATCAAGCTCGCCCGTACTAACGCCTCGTTCAATCATCTCCTCAAAAATAACAGAGAGATACATCTGATGCTCTCTCGTCAAAATTTCGAATTTCTCATCATGAGGGGACAGCTCCACCGTCGTATTGAGGCAAAAGCACCCACACTCGGGCCATAGCAACCTCCAATTTAATAACGATCGGTATACTATTATTTTAAAATCGAATAGGCATATTGTCAACATAGAAGCATTCAAACCTTGACAAGTGTATGGGTTTAAAATTATAGTAATCAAGCATAATTATGTACTGATCAGTATTTTATATTAGGCAAGGAAAAGCCCTTACAAAACTGAATGCATGAAGGAATTATTTTTGATGATGAAAAAAAGAACACCGTCTGCGAACCTCGACGCCGCAGCCGTACTAGATAAGTCCAAAGAAAGCCCCGTTCCGGCTTTATCGCGAAAAAAAGCGTTATTATTCGCCTTCGCCTGCGGGCTTGCCGTAGCGAATATTTATTTTGCCCATCCCTTGCTGGACGCTATTTCGGGCGAGCTGGGCATAACCGCCGCCTCGATAGGTATTTTTCCATTAATAATAGGTATTATCTTGCTGGATTTAGCCGTACAGGCCGTACATGTCACCAATCAGAGCATGATCCTCAGCATTCGACCGGAGGCGCGAAGCAGACTGACTGCCGGTTATATGGTATTTTATTCGACAGGCTGGGGCGGTGTATGCTGGCTAGGGGCAGGCGTTAGCGCCATAGCACTCCTTTTTTGGGCGGCAACCCGGTTGCCGAAATCTGCTGCTTAGCTCTCCCTTTTTTTCAACGACGTTTCCGCCAATTGTATTGGGGTTTCCATTGCTTTAGGCCGTTATCCCCTTAGCTCAGAAAAAAATATCGGCGCACCATTTGGCACAACGCTTCTGAGCTGAGGGGATAACTTAGCAAAGCGCAAAAAAACATCAGCGTTTCGCATGAATGATACAATTGCGGCGGAAAGACGCACAACGAAATCAGTATGAATTCTAAATACATAGAAATAGCTGATGTGCACAAGCTAATAATTCCCCAGGAAATAAAGGAAAATATTACGGCTATCGTAAGAAGCTTGCGAATGCCTTTAAACATCTTGAAAAACTCAGTTTTCCCAGTGATTAACTTAAAATTCTCACCCGGGTCATCATGAATGCAACCACTCCCGGAATAATCAGCAGCATATGAGCCACATAGGGGCTGCGTTACGATTGGTGCAAACTGGGCAAGCACACCGGGACGGTTGCAACTCTATCCATTGCGTTCGCGGAATTTCACCACTAAACAGAGACCCGATGTTTATTTATCCGCATCTCCGCCAGACGATCCGCTGCACGGAAAGAAGGAATTTGCTGCTCTTTCGATATTTCAAAAATACGCTGGAGTTGGCTGTAAATTCCCTCTACCTTGCTCAGCACTCGCTCCCTGTTATAGCCATACAATTCGTCAGCGACATTCATTAAGCCGCCGGAGTTGACGACGTAGTCTGGAGCATATAATATGCCTTGGGCCGCGAGCTGATCGCCATGCTTTTCTTCCTTCAGCTGATTATTGGCAGCACCAGCAACCACCTTCGCCTTAAGCAGCGGAAGCGTATCATCATTAATAATCCCACCCATCGCGCATGGAGAAAAAATATCGCATTCGACGCCATAAATATCATCCACGCCGACCATTATTGCCCCAAACTCAAGCACAACACGCTCTGCATTTGCTTGCACGACATCGGTCACAATCAGCTTTGCGCCCGCTTCATGCAAATAGCGGCATAAATGATAGGCAACGCTGCCTACACCCTGTACCGCAATCGTTTTTCCCTTTAGTTCAGTTGTCCCAAAAGCTTCAAGGGCAGCAGCTCGAATACCATGAAATACACCTAGTGCCGTAAAAGGCGAAGGATTACCTCCACTTCCAAACTTTGGCGATACTCCCGTAACGAATTTCGTCTTCTCACGAATAAAATCCATATCCGCCACAGTCGTCCCTACATCCTCCGCCGTGATGTATCGGCCGTTCAATGTCCCAATGAATCGTCCAAACGCATGAAACAGCTCCTCGCTTTTATCCGTCATGGGGTTGCCGATAATGACCGCCTTGCCCCCTCCCAGATTAAGCCCTGCAACGGACGATTTATAGGTCATGCCTCGCGCAAGCCGGACGACATCGTGGACGGCGGCCTCCTCCGTTGCATAGGGATGCATGCGAGTACCGCCAAGCGCTGGTCCAAGCGTCGTATCATGAATAGCGATAATCGCCTTTAAGCCCGATTTGTGATCATAACCAAAAACGAGCTGCTCCATCCCATATTGCTCCAACCGCTCAAAATACAAAACACCCACTCCTATCTCCATTCAAATAATGTCAGATATAATAACACTATAATCATCCATGAGGTTCATAAAGGCTTTAATCGTTTTAGAATATCCCTCTCGATAATCTATTCTTTAAAGCTATGATTTGACTCATCAGCTTGCCTAGCCAACCAGGCAAGTTTTACTAGACGGTTTGCCTTCGATGGATCGCCCTTATAGATGGGCTGCAAACAAAAACAGCCTTATTTTCTCGGCGACCCAGAACCGTAATCGTTCTGGGCGCGAGCAAATAAGGCTGTTTAGACAAGCGACTACATCCTATTCCTCTTTTATTTTTGAAAAGGAATTAATTTACGCACCTGCTCGTTCCGCAGCCAAATGCCACCCCAAGCAAGCACAGCAAGATATACTGGAAATAATGTGTTGCTCAGCAATGGGGCATCCAAACGCAGATGCGTCGCGATAACCCCACCGAAATAACCGGTCAGCAGCACAACGCCGAGGAACGACGTACGCGGCAGCGCATATAAAATCGTGGAAATGAGCGCAAGCACGCCCAAAATGACAATATGATGCTCCTGAAACCCGAGCTCGAGTGTTGATTCCACTACAACCGCAGGCTTAATCAGCTTCATAATGCCATCAAACAGCATAAACAAAATAACCAAACCGCTCATGATCCATGATGTCCAAAGCCGTCCTTTTGAAGTGCGAGCATACATCGATAGTTCCCCCTACGTTTTTGAAAATATTGTACCACATCTGCTACGGCAAGCGGAAAATTCGCGGCAGCGCGGGTAAAAGCCTGTCCCTTGTAATGGGATCATCGAAATTCCATTTGGCTTCCGTTACATAAACCCGGCTGATGTCCAACGACTGCCAATACGCGCTTTTTGTAATGCGCGCCGCCTCGGTTCTAGATCGCTCGCTCTCCCCTACTAATAAGAATAGGCGGTCAGCATGATATTCACTCATTTGCTCCAGAGCAATCGCTTGGAAAAGAATTCCCGCTTCAATTAATTGCCTTACTTTGTCTGCTGGTTCAAATGCCATCGGATGGTAAAGCGTCAAGGCGATGCCTCTCATGCCCATGACATACAAATCACCATCTACTAGGACAAAAATAGCAGCCGTTTCCCTTTCCTTCGTATATAAAGCCAAATGCCGCCACATCTCCCCGGCTTTGCGCTCATAATGTTCAATCCATTGCTTGGCCTGCTCTTCCTTCCCGAACAGCTCCGCCACCTGCATGAGCCGGTCATAGGTTGGCTGCAAGCGATCAATCGATACGGTAGGTGCTATTTTGGACAGCTCCTCCATTCGATCCTGCCGGAAGCTGCTGTAGAGAATCAAATCCGGGCATAGCGCCTTCACCTTGCCGAGCTCCCCCAGCAAGCCAATATCTGAAATATTTTTCAGCTCATTGCGATAAACGACCTTTCGGCCAATAACCGTCATGTCGGCTCCTACTGGCCTAATGCCCAGAGAAAGCAAATCGCCAAGTACATAACCAACTACAACGATTCGTGAAAAAGGGCTAACGTCCTGCTTAATCGTCGGATGGCTGACGCCGCGAGTTTTGGCATATTGCTTCGGAGTCAGCCCCATGGCATGCCGGAACCTGCGGGCAAAATAATATTCATCCTTGAACCCTGCCTGGCGGGCAATTTCACGTAAAGGATCATTGGTCAGCAGCAGCAGTTCCTTCGCCCGATTCAAACGAAGCTCCGTCAAATAATCGAGCGGCTTTTTGCCAGTTAACGTTTGGAACAATGCGCTATATTGCCAGCGGGCTACACCGGACATTTTCGACAGCTGCTCCACGGTTATCTCCTCACGGTAATGCTCTACCATATAAGCGATGCTTTCCTGAACGGCCAGCTTAGCATCCGATGAGGAACGTGAAGCTGCCACATGCTCCATCAGCAACACAAGAAGCTCCTGCAGCCTAATCTGCTGCTTGAATTGGTCCACTTGCTTGCAGCTTTGATGATTTGCAGCTCCCTCAGCAGCTTGCTCCAGCAAATCAACGAGCCGCGCCATTGCAGTCACATCAATTCTCGTCTCATAGGGCAAGGTTAAGCCTATTTCTTGCGCTGGTTCCCGTTCTCCTACTCGATAAGCATCGAAAGCAATCACATATACCGCTCCCCGATGATCGCCTGGCTCACTTCCTTCCACTTGCGCCTTTGCCCCAGGAGCAAGAAGAAAGCACGCCCCTTTTTCGGCATAAATAGAATGGCCCTCCAGATGGAGCTTGCCCCCGCTTTGCGCAAAAGCAATGAGGCGATGTCCTTCGCTTTCTAATGTATGAATCGATCGGTCAATTGCACAATCTACTATGTTAACAGACGTAAGAATATACAAGTAAGGCAGCGATAGGGAAGCTGATGTTTCATCAGGTTTTAACAAGGGATGTTCATCCATCGGCGTGCTCCCTTCTCATCATAATTGTATTAGTATATCGGAATATAACTGGGCTATCAAGAAACATCCGCGCCCGCTCTTCATTTTGTCCAATAAAAAAACAGACATTTCTCTATTGCTAGCCAAGTGAAGAATCCTTAGTATTATTGAACGTAATAATCATTCTCAATAGATGAAAAGGGGTACCTGCAAAGATGTCCAGAATAAAAAGAAATACCACCCTGCAGACGATTTCCGTTCTGTTCGTATTAGTCATGCTCGCAATGGGATGCTCGCAGCAAGAGGCGGCCTCTAATGGCAACGAGGCGGGAACAAGCACAGCCGCACCGCAGGAACAAGCGATTACCGTTGCTTGGCTAAGAGATATAGGTCCGCTTAATCCTCATGTCTACTATCCATCGCAATTATTTGCACAGTCCATGCTCTATGAGCCATTGGTCAGCTACAACGAAGGCGGAGAGCTTAAACCGCTGCTGGCTGAGTCATGGGTCATTTCAACCGATGGCAAGGAATATACGTTCAAGCTCCGCCAAGATGTTAAATTCGCGGATGGAACGCCGTTTAACGCAGCCATTGTCCAGAAAAACTTTGATGCAATCATGCTTAACAAAAGCGTCCACAGCTGGATTGGACTCGTCAAAGTGCTTGAAAAAACGGAAGCTGTCGATGAATTTACGTTTAAAATAACGCTGACCTCTCCCTACTATCCAACCTTGCAGGATTTGGCGATTGTGCGGCCTTTCCGTTTTCTCGCCGAAGCCGGGTTCCCGGATGACGGAGATACGACGAAAGATATCAAGCAGCCGATCGGCACCGGACCTTGGCAGCTCGCTGATTATAAGAAAGATGAATATGCGGTTTTCACCAGAAATCCGAATTACTGGGGAGAAATGCCGAAGCTCGACAAAATAACAGTCAAAATTATACCGGATGGTGAAACACGGGTTCTCGCTTTCGAGAAAGGTGAGCTGGATCTGATTTTTGGCGAGGGCGCAATCAGTATGGACGCTTTCCAGCAATTAAAGGATTCAGGCAAATATGAGACTGGGCTATCCGAGCCTGTTGGCACAAGAAGCCTGCTGCTCAATACGCTAAACGACAAGCTGGCTGACCACCGGTTGCGCCTTGCGCTTCAGCAAGGCTTTGACAAAGCAACCATGGTAGATGGCGTAACGGGTGGCGTTGAGGAAGCTGCCAACAACATTTTATCCAAAAACTATCCTTATTCCAATATCGACTTTGAGCCTATCGGTTACGATGTGGCGAAAGCAAATGCCTATTTGGATGAAGCCGGGTGGAAGCTCGAAGCTGGTAAAACGGTAAGGGAAAAAGACGGCCAGCAGCTCGAGCTTGAGTTAATGTACGATAAGGGCGACCTTATTCAGAAAGCGATGGCCGAAACGATTCAATCCGGGTGGGCCGAAATTGGAGTCAAGCTGAACCTCAATGCTGTTGAACTCGCGATGATTCCTCAGCGCTTGCGGGAAGGCACCTTTGACATCCACTTCTGGTTCAATTATGGCGTGCCTTATGATCCGCATACGCTTATTAATTCAGTCAGGGAGCCGGGCTTCGGTATATCGGAAGCACATAGCAGCCTCCCCATGAAGGCGGAACTGGATCAGCAAATTGTCACCGCACTCGCTTCCACGGACGAAGCGGAACGCCAGCAGTTGTATACATCCATTTTAAAAACATTGAATGAACAGTCGGTTATTTTGCCAATCTCTTATATTAAACAAACCGTCGTTTACCAGAAAAACTTGAAAAACTTCAAATTTCCCGCCAGTCGTTGGGATCATCCTTTTGAAGGGCTCGAACTGAATCCGTAAAATGGGCAAAAGCATAGCTGTATCCGTATCCCCGCCTTTTATGCGGCTTTATATTGTTACCTTTTTATTTTTCAGCGCGAATCCGATTATTAATATCGTTGTTCCGCTGCGCGGGAAAGCCGAAGGAGCAAGCAATGCCGAAATTGGCATGATGATGGGCGCTTATATGCTTACCAGCATGCTGCTTCGGCCTTGGGCCGGCAATGTGGTCGCCCGTTTTGGCCCACAGTTTGTGCTGCGTTTATTATTGCTCGCAAACTTTATTATTTTGGCATTGTACGCGCTTCTCGGTCTGGAATGGTATTTTCTGCTGCGTGCGCTGCAGGGCGTGACGACCGCCTTTTTTTCCTTGGCGCTGCAAATGGGTATTGTCGATACGCTGCCTGAAAAGGAGCGTTCGCAAGGACTGTCGCTGTATTTGTTAGCTGGCATGCTGCCAACCGTTGTCCTGCCTATGGCTGCCCTTTATTTATGGAATTGGGGCGAACTGTACTCTTTCGCAGCTGTCCTGCTTATTATTGGCGTTACAGCAGGCTTTGTGGGGTATAGTTCCCCCCTTCCTTCCCGCTTGGCCAGTTCTAGCACTGGTGTGAAGACAAGCTCTACACTGGCGCAGCTTAACCAATTATGGAGCAATCGGGCTTTTCTCGTGTGCAGTACGGCCATGATCATTGCTTCTATCGGCTTTGGTGCTGTCGTAACCTTTATTGCCCTGTATACGAAGCAAAGTGGGGTCGGCGATGCCGGCATTTATCTCATGATTCAGGCTGGCATCATCGTCATTTCCCGCTTTGCACTGCGGACAAAGCTGCCCTCCGATGGCAAGTGGCCTGCGGGCTTAACGATTAGTTTGCTGTTGTGTATGACGATAGGTACCGAGCTGCTAGCCTTGTCCATCCATTGGGGAGCCGCCTATATGTATGTGGCAGCCGGATTAATCGGGCTTGGCATGGCTCTGCTTTATCCAACCTTAATGACCTATTTGACCTTTGTGCTGCCAGCCGCCTCCCGAAATACGCTCATTGGCTTATTTATCGCCATGTCCGACCTCGGCGTTGTGCTCGGCAACATGGCGATGGGGCCAGTCGCCGATCATTTATCCTACTCCGTTATGTACAGCATTTGCGCCTTATTATTGCTTTCCGCTGTTGCGGTTGTACGCATAAGCGGCCGCCGCTTGAAATCGGAATTCCACTAATATATACACGAAAAAAAGCTCATTGATCGGCTATTTTGCCAGCAAATCAATGAGCTTTTTTATAATATACTGCCTTCCTAACGGTGTCCAGCTCATGACGAACCAGTTAGGAATCGCATGTATATTTCCCTCTTGAATGGCACCTGTCTCCTGCCACGCAGCTGTTTGTGTCATCCGCTTGAATATTTCCTCGCTGCCTGCCAGCACATGATGCTTCTGAATAAACAAATGCTCGGTGTCCAGTACAGGCAACGCTTCCGGCGGAATTTCCAGCCTCCACATCTCTTCAGGCACTTGTCCACCCGGCTTTAGAGCAAGCTCTTTATAAATGAGTTCATTGAGTGGATGGGCTGTTTTTCCTTGAATGCCAACCGCCCGGTGACTAACCTGCATAACCGTAATCCGTTGCTCGCCCATCGAATGATGCAGCAGCCGCTTGGCATCTTCAATACTTAAATCCAGACGGGTCAGCACCGCTTCGGCTTCACGCTCCCGGTTTACAAGCTCGGCAATTTTCACAAAGTTTCGTTTCCAATCCCACACGGAAAAATCGAGAAAATACGGTGTTGCGATTTGCTTAAAGCTGTCCTTAAGATGCAAATGGTAATGATCTGCAATAATTAAATCGCACTTGGAACGCTTTAGCTCGCTAAGCTGCTCAATCAACTGTTTGCTATACGCCTGTTCCCCTATCCCTGGATATTGAAACAAATCGACGACGCATACAGGCTCGATGCCGATGGACTGCAAATGCTCGTGAAAGCCAAGTGAAGAAGCGACCGCGATTTTCATCGTTCCGCGCTTCATATAAACGGTTGGCGATACGCCGACTAAACGCTGAAACATGCGGCTAAAATAAAACTCACTGCGAAAGCCGACGAAATCAGCCACTTCCTTCACGCGCCGATCTTCCTGATCGAGTATTTGCTTCGCCTTATCCATCCGGATTTGATTTAAATATTCAATAGGGCTTGCGACCTTCATTTTGCGAAAAAGGCGGGAGTAAGCGGTTGTCGTCATTTCGGCAGCCTCAGCCAAATGGTCAATGCTTATTTTTCCCATATAGTTTTCTTTCATATAAATAATGCTGCGCTCAATTCGCTCATCGCTCGCTTCACGCTGCTCCGGTGCATTTGCAATAATAAAGCTAATAAATTCTTCTAACAACAGCCGCAAGGAAAAAGCATCCGCCCTCGCTGCTCCTTTGCTTTGGTCATACATATGCAGCAATCGTTGAAGCACCTGCTGCGGCTGGCGAATAGCAATATGGCCCGGCAAAAAAGCGCCAGACAGCGATAATGCTTTTACCCCTTCAAACTTTTTGCCTTCCTTCACGAGCATAACAGGCTGGAAAAAAAGACCGTAATACGTAATCAGGCTGCAGCGGTCCGGAACATCAATGATCATTCCCGGCACTAATAAATACAGCTCGAAGGGGCGAATTCTGCACAATACGCCATCTATTAAGAGGCTTGCTTCGCCTTCTAAAATAAAACACAGCACATGCACGCCTATCCGATGGCTGCCTGCTCCTTGATGAACGGGAAACTTCCGTTTCCGCAAGGATGAAAATAAATAGAGCTGATTCGTCTTCGAAGAACGCAACGGCATTCGGTTTAGCATCGACCTTTCGTAAAACCGTGACAATTTCTTCTATCGGCCCGCACGCAATTTCACCGCAGCCGGGCTACTATGCGCCCTTTGCATCATCGCCCAGACGCTGCCTTTTGGCTTGATCTGGCTTTTTATTGTCCGTTTTCTGCAAGGCTTTTTTTACAGTGCATTATTGCAAACCGTCATGCTTTCTGTCCTCAAAACCTCATCCGACCATGACAGAGGCGTTAAAATCGGGGCAACAAACAGCCTCCTCATGGCAGGACAAATTTCCGGGCCAACCATTGGTGTCTTTATTGGCGCTCAGCTAGGCCTGTCTTCTGTCTTTTTGGTGATGGGAGGCTTCATGCTGCTCGCCTCTATGCTTGTCTGGTTTCCCGCTGCCCATATTCGGCAGCAAAAACATTTTTCCGCCCAATAAATCAGCGTTTGAAAGGAGCTAATCCAACATGCCGCAAGCTCAAATAAACCAAGTTACTTTATCTAGCCCATCCGTTCAGCTCTCGGAAAAAGAAAGCATCAGCCGCTTGTTAAATGCCTATCTTCGCGAATCGGGGCAATTCGAGCCTAGCGATGTTTCCTTTTTTCATCCTGAAATAACGAAAGTCATTTGGCTCCCGCACACGAAGCTTGGAATCTATGGAACTGTTCTGCATTTGTCTGCGGGCGGCCACCATGTGTTGGGGGAGCACTTTTATACAAAGGAAGCACAGCAATGGAAAAAAAACTCGTTCGCCGAAGTGATTCAGCTTGTGCTGGATGAAATTTGCTTCGCCCAGGCAGACTCAGCGTCTAAATCGCAAAAACGGGCGGAGCTGGAAGCCCTTATTCATAACAGCCAGCAGCGTTTAAATCACTATTTGGCTTATGCCGCTGAGCAGGAGCGCGAACAAGGGGAGCGGCTCCTTGATTTCCGCTATTTGGAGCAGGCGCTACTTTGCGGACATCCCTTTCATCCGACTCCAAAAAGCCTGCAAGGCTTCACCGATAACGATTCACAGGCTTATTCGCCAGAATTCGGCGCCGCCTTCACGCTTCACTGCTTTGCTGCGGCAGCTGAATATATTGCGGAGGATTGGCTTGGCGAACAATCGAATGAGGAGCACTTCGCGTGGATTCCACCTGCGATGAAAGCGGCAGCCGAAGCGAAGCTTGGCGCGGCGAGCGGCGATTATAGGCTTCTGCCTTGCCATCCTTGGCAGGCAGAATATGTACGCAGCCTTGCGCCTGTGCAAAAATTGCTGGAGCAAGGAATGCTTGTAGATTTAGGGGATACCGGGCCACTCGTATACCCGACCTCATCTGTGCGAACGGTATGGAACCCGGAGCAAGCTTGCTTTTACAAGCTGTCGCTGCACATTCGGATTACGAATTTCATTCGTGAGAATACGCCCGAGCAGCTGCTGCGAACGCTTGACGCCTCAAGGGCGATTGATGCTATTCGAGAGGAGTATACGACGGAGTCATTTGCAGCCTGACTGGACAAATTGGCTGCGCCAATATTTGCACTTGTCGATGAAGCCGCTGCTGCATTTATACGCGGAAACGGGCATAAGCCTGGAAGCGCATGTGTAAAATGCGATGCTCCGCTTGCACCAAGGCATGCCCAGCACTTTTTATGTTAGAGATCTTGAGGGCATTAGCATTAACGTTGAATTGGCCAAGCAGCGGGGCTGGATTAACACCTTGCTGCGGGAAGACAGCCCTGTCCTCTATTCCGAGGAGCAGGCGCGCCATCGCTTAAAATATTATTTTTTCGTTAACCATCTCTCTCATCTAATTGCACGAATTTCGTATTATAGCGGGAAGGAAGAGCAGGTGTACTGGGCGATCGCAAGCGACGTGCTGCAAGAAATCAAGCAAGCATCCTCCCATGCGCTTTTGCACAATCTTATTCAAGATTTATTAACCAGCGCTACGCTCCCGGCAAAGGCAAATCTGCTCAGCCGTTTTCACCAGCGCGGCGAAACGCCCTTATATGTGGAAATACCGAATCCAATGCGCATAGATGAAACATAAAATTCGCCTTTTCAATTGTAATTAAATGTGGGAGTTGTTTAATAGACAACTCCCTTTCTCCCTTCCAGCATAGATACATGCTTCGCGGCGCTTTGGGCCATTATCCCCTTAGCTCAGAAAGCTTGAAGGCTGCGGCTGGAGATACCAACAGCCTGCCTCCCAACAACAGAAATGAACAAAGAAGAGGTTAATTACGAGGGGTAAGACGTGTTAACCTGCACATGCGGCTCTTCTGAGCTAAGGGGATAACAGCTGTAAGCAACCGAGAATTAGCAAACGCTAACCGATTGAGCACAAAAAACATACAACCATTAGCAAACCATAAAAACAACAAACAGCTCATTGCTAACTATGCTGCCAGCCCCTTTTATCGCATGCCGCTTGCATTCATTTATCTGCCGATCCACAATGAAAAATCCTCCTCGGTAGCAAGCACGCTGTGAGTCGCCGAAACGGCCTGCTCCGTCCCTCTCGCATAATCGATCCCGCTGCTTGCATAGTCGTAGGAGAGGGTGACTCTCGTTTTTTCCTTCAACGGATTGGCATGGGGAATCGCCGACAACAGCGACTTCGTATACGGATGTACGGGGCGCTCGAAAATATCCTCCGTCGTTCCCGTCTCGACTAAATAGCCTAAATGCAGCACACCGATTCGATCAGAAATATATCTGACCATCGATAAATCATGGGAAATGAACAAAAAGGCTGTGTTTGTTTCCTCTTGAATGCTCTTAAGCAAATTCACAACCTGCGCCTGAATCGACACATCGAGGGCGCTGATCGCCTCATCGGCGATAATAAGCCCCGGCTCCATAATAAGTGCCCGGGCTATGCCTATGCGCTGCCGCTGTCCGCCCGAAAACTGGTGCGGATAACGGTTTGCATGCTCGCGCGACAGCCCTACTTTTTCGAGTATGCGCTCTACCTTCTCTTGGCGCTCCTGCTTCGTTCGGTACAGCTTATGAATGTCCAGCCCCTGCGCAATAATGTCGATTACTTTTTTCCGCGGATTAAGCGAGGCCATCGGATCTTGAAAAATCATCTGCATCTTGGTGCGCAGCAGCGTCTGCTCCTTCTCCCTCAGCGTCCCGGAAATATCCGCACCTTGAAAAGAAATCGCGCCCGCCGTTGGCTCATACAGCCGAATAATCGTTCGCCCAATCGTCGACTTGCCGCTGCCTGACTCTCCTACGAGCCCATAGGTTTCCCCTTTATGGATGTCAAAGGAAACCCCATTTACCGCCTTCACTGTATAATGCTTGCTTACTCTAAAATGCTGCTTCAGATCAGCAACTCGTAAGATGGTTTCTCTTCCCACTCGCTCCCCACCTCCTTCGCCACCCTGCCCGATCTCGCTTTCAGCGTCTCTGACATTTCGATCTTCGGCGCATTCTCATGCAGCAGCCAGGTCGCCGCATAATGCGTGTCCGTAACTTTAAACATGGGCGGCTCCAGCTTAAAATCAATGTTTAGCGCATGGACATTTCGCGGTGCGAACGCATCCCCAGTAATGGGATGAAGCAAATTCGGCGGACTGCCGGGAATCGTGTACAGCTTTTCATTCGGCGAGCCCATGTCCGGCATTGAGGAAAGCAGCCCCCATGTATATGGGTGGCGAGGATCGTAAAAAATTTCTTCCACCGTCCCCCGCTCAATCATTTTTCCCGCGTACATGACCGTCACATAGTCGGCTACCTTCGCAACGACGCCTAAATCATGCGTGATATAGATGACCGAAATGCCCGTTTTCGCTTGAATCGTTTTTATCAGCTCTAAAATTTTAGCCTGAATCGTCACATCAAGCGCCGTCGTTGGCTCATCGCAAATGAGCACCTCCGGGTCGCAGGCGAGCATAATCGCTATGACGACACGCTGACGCATGCCGCCGGACAGCTGATGCGGGTAGCATTTCATCCGCTTCTCAGGATCGCTTATACCAACGAGATGCAGCAGTTCCAGCGCCCGCTTGCGCGCTTCGGAGCGGTTTTTTTTCAAATGGATGATTATGCTTTCCATAATTTGGTTGCCGACGGTCATCGTCGGATTCAGCGACGTCATCGGATCTTGAAACACCATGGCGATTCGCCTGCCATTGATTTGCGAGCGCATTTCCTTTTGTGACAGCTTAAGCAGATCCTGGGTCACACGCTTGCCATTATCCTCATAGTGAAATAGGATAGAGCCGGCATTAATTTGCCCATTGCTGCTCAAGATTCGCATGATTGCCTTTACCGTAACGGACTTTCCGCTGCCAGATTCCCCGACAATCGCGACCGTTTCCCCTTTGCGCAATTCAAGATCCACTCCGCGTATGGCATTTACGAGCCCACTCGCCGTTTGAAACGAGATCGATAAATTACGGATTGAAAGCACCGTTTCGCTCATCTGCTTCCCCCTCCTAGCTTTCTTTCATTTTCGGATCAAGCGCATCGCGCAGCCCGTCTGCGAGCAGATTGAAGCTCAGCATCAGCAGCGCCAGTACAACGACCGGGGCGACAATCATATACGGATAAATCGTCATCGACTTGAAGCTTTCGCTAATGAGCGAGCCTAATGACGCCATGGGCTGAGGAATGCCCAGACCGATAAACGCCAGAAAAGCTTCGGTAAAGATCGCGCTAGGAACTGAAAACATCGACATAATAATGATTTGCCCGAAAATATTCGGTAAAATATCTTTGAAAATAATACGGAAATGACCCGCCCCGAGCGTTCGGGACGCGAGCACAAACTCCTGTTCCTTCAGCTTTAAAATTTGCGCCCGTGCTACCCGGCTCATCCCAATCCAGCCTGTAATCATTAAGGCGAGCGTTATCGTTACAAACCCCGGCTTTAGCACGACAATGAGCAGCGTCACAATGACCAAATTCGGGATGCCACTTAAAATTTCAATAAATCGCTGCATGACATTGTCAACCGAACGGCCGAAATAACCGGAAACAAGGCCATAACACATGCCGATCATCATATCTACTGCAACGGCAATTACCGCAATGTACAAGGAAATGCGCGTCCCCTCCCAGGTACGGGTCCATAAATCGCGCCCCAACGTATCGGTGCCGAAAATATAATAAACATCGGTCAGCCCTTTCTCCTCGTACACATGAACCCCATTGGCTACTCCATTAAAAATAAAAAAGGTATCCAAGCCTTCAATGCGCGGAGGCAAGCTTTTATGCTTAATATGGATTGATTTATACGTGTGCTCATTCATCATCGGCCCGAAGGCGGCGAAAAAAGAAATGATAATAATAATGACTAGGCCAATAACCGCACCTTTATTCGCCTTAAACCGCAGAAAAGCGTCCCTCCCATACGATTGGCTCGTATAGGTATAATCGATTTGCGCGCGCTCGCTATTGCCAGCAAGCTCGAAGTCGCCACCTGTACCTGTATAAGATTGAACCGGATTACCCATGCTTCTCCCCCTTCGCCAAACGAATGCGCGGATCGATGACGCCATATAAAATATCTACAGCCAGCATAATCGCAATAAACATCATGCTGTAAAGGAAGGATACGGCGATGATGACGTTGTAGTCATTGATTTGAATCGCCGTCACGAGCAAACTGCCGATGCCGGGAATAGCGAAAATCTGTTCAATAACGAGACTGCCGGTCATTAAAGCGACAACGAGCGGCGCCAGCACCGTAATAATGGGAATGAGCGCATTACGCAGCGCATGAACAATAATCAGCCTCACGCTTCCCACTCCCTTGCTCTCCGATAGCCGTATGTATTCTGAGCTAAGCACTTCAATCATTTCAGAGCGAGTAAAACGGGCAACGGTCGCAATCGTAAACATCGAAAGGGCAATCGTTGGCAGCACGGTAGACACAAACGGCGATGCAGAGCTATATAAGAGCGGAAACCACTTGAGCTTCCATCCCAAAAAATACGACAAGGCAAGGGCAAATACATAAGAGGGAAAGCTGACACCAATGACCGAAACAAAAGTCGTCAGGCTGTCGGCAAAGCTATTGTGCTTAAGAGCGGCTACAATGCCGAGAAGCAATCCAATCGCCGTTCCCAGCAGCACGGCCTGAAACCCGATTTGTATGGATACGGGCAGACGCGCCTCCAGCATGGCGGAAATCGGCATATTTTTCTGAATGACATAGGAAACGCCGAAATCACCGCTCAGCATCGCTTTAATATAATGGACAAAGCGATTAAACACGGGCTGGTCAAGGCCATATTTGGCATCCAGCACGGCCCGCTGCGCCTGGGTAATTTTCTCATCGTTAAACGGCGAGCCCGGCATAAGCTCCAGCATAAGGAAGAGCGCCAGCAAAATAACGAGCAGAGTCACAACGGCTAAGCCTAATCTTTTTAACACATAGTTTCGCAATCGTTTCACCTCTCAAGCGTAAACGGCTGTCGCCGTCCTCTGGCGGCAAAGCTATCGTTTCGCGATGAAATGCCGGATCACAGCTGCTTGAACTTCCGCTTCTGCGATCCGGCCCTTCAAGGAATCAGCCCGTTATTGTTTGTCAGCTAATTTGTAAGAAATGCTGCCACCTATAGCGCCAAGATTAACTCCACTTACCTCCGGTTTAATTAAAATAGCGTTGCCCTTCTGATATACAGGGAAGATAACCGCTTGCTCCAGCACTTTCGCTTCCAGCTGCTTTAACGCTTCCCACCGTTCCTCAGGCTTGCTGGCCAGATCGCCTCTGCTCACCCGATCCGCGAGCTCATCATAGGCTTTATCGCTCCATTTGCCAAAATTGTTCGGATTGTCCGTCGTCCACATCGCCAGATAGGTCATCGGATCGTTATAATCTGGCCCCCATCTGGTCAGGCCCACTTCATATTCGCCGTTGTACATCAGCTCGACACGATTTTTCTTCGGCTGGGACTTGAGCGCAAAGGTTACGCCGGGCAGCGTCGTTTCGATTTCCGATTGAATGTACTGCGATACGAGCGTCGCCGATTCCGTATCCTCGAACAGCAGCTCCAGCTCAATGGCATCAATGCCAAGCTCAGCTTTCGCTTTTTCCCAATATTTCAGTGCTTCTTCTTTATTGCCCGATGGATAGCTGCCTGCCGTTTCCCTAAAGTCCTTCCCATCCGGCCCGGTCGCCAGAAGCTGCGGAACGGCAAAGTCTGCTACGATGGAGCCATCCTTCAATATCTCATCTACTACCGCTGTTTTGTCATAAGCAAGCGCGAGCGCTTTGCGCAAATTGATATTTTCAAGACCGGGAACCTTCTGATTCGGTGACAAATACCATAAGAAGCCTGTCAGCACACTATGGTATTCAGGACTTTGCTGATAGTTTGCAATTTGTTCGCCTGAGAGGGCGACATAATCGATGTCTCCATTTTCGTAGGCGAGGACAGATTGCTGGGTGTCTTTAATAATTTTATAGTTTAGGCCATCCAGCTTCACACTGGCTGCATCATAGTAGTCATTATTTTTTTCCAAATAAAAGGTTGTGCCGCCGACCTCCCAGGTTTTCAGCTTGAACGGGCCATTCGCCAGCAGCGCTTCAGGAGTCAAGGCGTATTCCGTGCCTTTCTCCTTCAAGAAGGCTTCATTTACAGGAAAGAAAGAAGGAAAAGCGATTACAGAGTTAAAGAAGGGAATGGGGCGTTCAAGCTCCACCGTCAGCGTCTTGTCATCAACAGCCTTTACGCCAAGCTCGTCGAAGCTTTTCTCGCCGGCAATGATGGCATCGGCATTTTTCAAACCGGCTACTCCTGCGATGAAGCTGTATTCACTAGCCGTTTCTGGATTAACAAGGCGCTTCCATGCAAATTCAAAATCATGCGCTGTAACCGGAGTGCCATTGGACCACTTCGCATCTCGCAGCGTAAACGTATAATGGAGGCCGTCCTCGCTCAAATCTACCTTTGCAGCTAAAGCCAGTTGGGGCACGCGATCCTCATCAATCGTATACAAGCCTTCTGTTGTAGCGGCAATCACTTCGAAGGACAGCCCGTCTGTCGCAATGGCGGAATCCATCGACGCAAGCTCCACATCTTTCCCCAAATTAAGCACCTTCAGTGGTGAAGGACTTGCTTCTGGCGCCAGGCTCTCTGAAGGGGCACTAGAGCTTTCAGCTGAAGCGGGCGTCGTACCCGAGCTCTGCTTTGCGCTTGTGCAGCCTGCTAATAATAAAAGGACCGAAAATAGGGCGATTGTTATCTTTACTTTTTTCAACAAGGTTTCCTCCCCAAATGCTAGAAATAAAAAGGAATCTCATTCCATGTAAAATTCAGGATGTTTCAACCTTTTTATGCATTATACAAGTCGATTTTTTTAAAGTCAACTAATCTTATCGGAATTATAAAATTAATTGATATAACGATAGAAAAATCAAATAACCCCTATCTCGGCAGCGAGACAGGGGAATTAGACAAGCCATTCAATGATTACTTAACCAGGCTCACACCAGCGGGCAAGTCCTGCATTGACCGCCTCCAGCGGCGCCGTTTCTGTACGGTCAATCGCCCACGCAATATAGCCATCTGGGCGAATCAATGCCGTATGGACATTTTCCCAATCGGTAGCCGCTTCTGCTATAGAAGCTTGCACGCCTTCCACATGCCCATATTTCTCCCAGTCGACTAGCTCGCCAAATTGGGGATCACCCGCAAGGTGTAGCAATACATAGGAGCCAGCATGCATGAGCTTATAAGATTTCAGAAGAGAGCCGCTCTCCAGCCTCAACGTAAGCTCCGAGAATCGGCGTCCATTCAGGGCATGCGGCGGAGAGTGCGGGTCGGGCGCATAGCCCACATTAAAGGCTGAAATTTGGTCAGACAGCAACGCATTGGCTTCGGGAATTTGCAGAAGGGATGACATTAGCTTTCTTAAATCCATTACGCCCGGAAGCTGTCTAATCAATAGAGCCTGCGCTTCGGTATTGCGGAGCAGCGCCGTGCTGACAGGGTAACGTTCCTCATGATAGCTATCCAAAAGCCAGTCCGGGGCCCAGCCATTCAGCTTGGCAGCCAGCTTCCAGCCCAAATTCACAGCCTCCTGCAAACCGACATTCATCCCCTGCCCTCCTGCTGGGAGATGAATATGCGCCGCATCTCCGGCCAGGAAAACCCGGTTTTTGCTAAAATGCTCAGCCTGGCGAGTTGCATTGCCGAATCGCGAGAGCCACTGCGCTTCTCGAATACCAAAATCTTGTCCATAAACACGCAGCATGCTGGACTTCAGTTCATCCAGTGTTACTGGTTCATCTTTAGGAATCGCCATCCGCTCGGTATCAAACACAATAACCCGGTAAATGTGCTTAGTCACAGGTACAATCATGATGCCGCCCTGCTCCGTAAATTGGGATACGGTTTTGCCTGGCTCAAGATCGGGCAGTTTGACGTCTCCAAGCATACAGGTAAAAGTAGCATCCGTTCCTAGAAATGCGATCCCCAGTTGTTTGCGGACAAGGCTCCCCCCGCCATCAGCGCCCACAGCGTATTCAGAAGTCAGCCTATATTCCCCTTCCGCTCCTATCGCCGTCACTTCAACACCTTCGTCGTGCTGGCGGATCGATTTCACTTCCGTTTCCCGGAAAATAGCTACCCCTAGCACTTTTGCCCGTTCCTCCAGCAGCTTCTCGGTTTCACTTTGCGCCAGAAATAATGTATAGTTCGAGGCTGAATCCAAAATCGAAAAATCCAACGGCGTTGGGAGGCCGGCAAAATGCCCTCTTGGAATCGGCCTCCCCCTCTCCAGCAGTTCCGGCGTCATGCCTCGCATATCTAAAATCTCCAATGTGCGAGGATGAATGGTTAATGCCCGGGAATAAGGCGTTGTTTCCTTCAACCGCTCCAGCAAGCACACTTTTACATTAGCTAATGCCAGTTCAGAGGCTACCATCAAGCCGACCGGTCCACCTCCTACCACAATTACGCCATAATGCATCTTTCATCACACCTTTCCATCGATTATTCATCAGGTTTGCTCCGTTATCTTTGCAATGCTTTGCTCATAAAAACCGATCAAATCCAGCAGAAACCGCTTGACCACTTCAAGCTCGGCCTCGCTATAGGCATGCAAAATCCCCATAAATTGCGCTTGCGCCTTATCATGTATCTCTTCATGAATGGCATACAGCTGCTTGCCCGGCGAGGTCAGACGAAAAAAAACTTCCTTTTTGTTGTCGTTTAATTGTGTCCTACGTACCCAGCCGTTTTTGAGAAGGCGATTCGTCACCTTGGAGATATTTCCTTTGCTCAGTGCCATTTTATCAGCAATTGCCGTCAAATTAAGCGGCTCATGCTGCCCGATGCAGGCTACCACATGAATCTCCGTCATATTAAGCGGCGTATCGAATTCAATGCTTTTGCGCAGCTCCTGTAAAAACAAGCTACCTTCCTCCTGCTCAAACTGCTCCTGCTGATGCAGCAGCTTTATCAGCATTTCATAAACATATTGCTTGTTCATTTGATGTTTTTCCACGCGTAACCCATCCTTTTTAGCTTCACTCCTTTCAGTATAACGCATAAATTGTTTCAAAGGAAACAATTTGACCAATAAAAAATGTCCCGCAGCAGCAGATTACAGAACGGTTAGTTTCTTTTCAGCAGGTGTCCGGGTCTTCGCTTTCGGAATTTTATCATAATAGCCCATATGCAGTATACCGACTATTCGCTCTCCCGGCTTGACGCCGATGCCTTCACAAAACAACGGAGAATGGATACATTCAAGCGTCGACCAAACCATCCCAATCCCTTGCTCCCAAGCGAGCAGTTGAAAATTTTGGATAAGGCAGCTGACAGCCGCAAAATCCTCCTCCTGCTTATGGGCATCTTTGTCTGCTTTCATCACAACAATTAAAAAGGCCGGGGTTTTGCTGTAATGCTGCGACATCATTTGCTTCATCTTTCCTGGCATCAGCTTAAGGCGCTTCAGATGGGACATCGATTCCATCATGAGATCGACCATCCTGGCTTTGGCCTCCATACGCTGGGCTGCAATAAAGCGCCAAGGCTCCCGCAATCCATGATTAGGTGCCCACACGGCATCATTTAACAATTGGAGAAGCAGCTCCGTCGCAATCGGTTTATCGTTAAACTGCCGAATGCTCCGTCTTTCCCGAATCGTAACTGCAATGCTCATTGAAATGCCCTCCTTCATTTTATTTTTCGCTCCAGAAATTTTGTTTCGAAGGAAACAATCCAACTATAGAAAGAGAATTAAATTCCGAAACCTCGTGTAAATTGTTTCCCTTGAAACAATTTAATCACAACTATCTGCCATTCGTCAATAAAGGGTTGAAACTGGTCGCCGCGCCAAAACCTATCGCTCCATTCCGCAATCAAAAAAACAAGAAGTGTCTTCAAACCGCTAAACCACTAAACGAGGGATTGATAGCGTGATTCCAGCCGTTCTAGACGGATAAGCCGCTTTTGCCCTATCATCGTTTGTGAATCGCCCTGTTTGAAGACACTCCCTAGCTAACTTCATTTTTTGATCATGACAGAGGCATTAGGAAGGATCGTCAGCTTCCGGTTCACCGAATACCGGATTCCCATCCTCATCCCAGTCGATTTTTTTTATTCTGGCATGGCGATTGGGGTCATACAGTGGATTGCCCACAATCTCCTTATAGCTCCGCGCATGATAGACAAGCACATTCTCCAGCCCGTCCTCCGCAACCGTGAAGCAGCTATGTCCAGGTCCGTATTGCCCTGTCTGCTCGCTCGTCTGAAACACCGGCTGTGGCGATTTGCTCCAAGCAGCCGCATCAAGCGGATCACAGTCCGCATTTGCTGTCAGAAGTCCCATGCAATAATGATGATCCGTTGCGCTTGCGGAATAGGTGATAAACAGCTTGCCGTTTCGCGCTAGCACGGCTGGCCCTTCGTTCACCTTGAAGCCTATGATTTCCCATGAAAGCTCCGGCTTCGTCAGAAGCACCTGCTCGCCGCGCAGCGTCCAAGGATTTTCCAGCTCTGAAATATACAAATTGGAATTGCCTGCAATATGCGGCGCTTTCTGCGCCCATACCAGATACTGCTTGCCCTTATGAGAGAAGCTGGTCGCATCAAGCGCGAACGTGTCCCAGGCGGTATGGATTTTTCCCTTCTCCGTCCAATTGCCTTCCAGCGGATTGGACGAAGCATTTTCAAGGACAAACATGCGATGGTTGAATAAGCCGTCAACGATTTCCTCGGAAGGCGCCGCCGCAAAATAGATATACCATTTTTCTTCAATAAAATGAATTTCCGGTGCCCAGATTAAAGCGCTCATTAGCCCAATGCCTGGCTTCGTCCATACAACGACTGGCGTACTTTCGGCAAGCTCCGTCAGCCCCTTTGCCCTGCGCAGCTCAATTCGGTCGAATTCAGGCACGGATGCTGTAAAATAATAATATCCGTCCGAATGCCGGTAAATCCACGGGTCCGCTCTTTGTTCGATAAAGGGATTAGGAAAAAGCTGTTTATTTACTGGATTAGCTGCATCTTTCATCGTTGTGAGCCTCATTTCGTCGTTAGCCTTTTACCGCGCCCGCCGTTACGCCGCCAATAATATAGCGCTGAGCGAATCCGTAGAAGATCATAATAGGAATCATGGACAGGATAATAGCTGCGAATGCCATATTCACCTGAGACGTATATTCGCCGAAAAACTGGAATTGCACGAGCGGCAGCGTGGAAACCGCTTTTTTCTGCACAAGCACCATAGAAACAACAAAATCGTTCCACGCCCCCAGGGCGCTAAGTACGATGATCGTCATGTTAATAGGCTTCAGCAGCGGAAAAATAATACTAAAAAACGTACGATACCGTGAAGCTCCGTCCAGCAAAGCCGACTCTTCCAGCTCCCTCGGAACCGTCTTGATAAAGCCGACATAAAGGAAGCAAAAATAACCGATTTGCACGCCCGTCAACGAGGTGATGAGCCCCGGCAGCGTATTCAAAATATGAAGGTCCGCCCAGGTTTTGTATAGCGGAAACATCAGCACCTGAAACGGCAGCATAATGCTCGACATAAATAAATAATAGAAAAACGTATAAAAGCGGTTATTGTTTCGGGCAATGACGTAAGCTCCCATGGAACAGACGAGAATCGTCAGAGCAACCGTCGCCGACGTTGTCACCACACTGTTGCGCAGCGCAAGGAAAAAGTTGGAGGCTTCAATAGCATCCGCATAATTGCTCCATGAAATGTGCTTGGGAAAGCTGAGCGGACTTTCGGCCGTCTCCATCGGTGTCTTAATGGAATAGACGATTGCGATATAGAAGGGGAACAAGAACAGCAGGCCAATTGCATAAAGGATAGCAATGCGAATTCGTTCCACCCACTTAGACTGTTTGGTAGCTCGCGATGTGTTCAATATTCCACCTCTCTTCTGCGGAAATAGCCGGTAACGAGAACGGTAATAATGAGAATGAACGCGAAAAGCACAATGGCGGACATCTGCCCGTAGCCTGCCTTGAAATAAGGGAATTCGTAATTGTACACATACATAGCCATCGTCTGGGAAGACGTTCCTGGACCACCTTTTGTCGCAACCATCGAATAATCAAATTGCCTCAAGCCTGTACCGAGCCACAAAGGAATGCAATACGTAAAGGCAGGCATCAGCAATGGGATTGTAATGCTGCGGAACTGCTGTACGATGCCAGCGCCATCGATGCGGGCCGATTCATACATATCTTTCGGAATGGTTTGCAGGCCCGCATAATAGATGACCATCGCCAGACCAACCTCTTTCCAAACAGCAATGATGACAATGCCCAGCATGGCAGTTGAAGGATTGCCAAGCAGACCGCTATCGGTGTGGAATAAAATCGGATAAATATCACTGTAAATATAGCGCCAAATAATGGAGGCCAACACAAGGCTGATGACCATCGGCATAAAAATGAACGTCTTTAACAGGTTGACCCCTTTGAATTTGGTATTGAGTGCCACGGCTAGCAAAAGACCCAATACGTTCACGAGAATTGTCGTTGAAAAAGCGAAAAACAACGTATTTTTAATCGGCTCGATAGCATCGGTGTCGCTGAACAGCAGCTTGAGGTTGCGCAAGCCAACATAGTCATAGGTTGGGCTGATGCCATCCCAATTGGTAAACGCAATGTTCAGCCCGCGGAAAAAGGGGAAAATGACAACTAAAGAAAAAAATAAAAGAGCCGGAATCAGGAACGTAAAGGTTACGAGGTTGTTTTTGTATAGTCTCTTCATCCACTCACCGCCAAATCTTTAATAAGAATGTAGAGCTTTTCGGCGCCCCTATACGATTCAAGCGCCGAAAAGCTAGAGCTGTTAATTCATTTTATTGATTTTTGCAAAGCCATCATCCAGCTTCTTAATCGTCTCATCCACATTGCGCTCGGCAGGGTCGGTAACGAGGAAGAAGGTCATCACTTTTTGCCATGTATCGTCATATTGGCCGTACCAAAGCGGCTTCACCTGATTGTTGACAATTTTTCCGGATTGGAAAACGGCTTGGAACTCAGCCGAGATCGGGTCCTGCTGCGCTGGTTTAATATCTTTGGATATCGTACTGATGGTCTGTACGCCATCCGCCCAAATTTGCGCTCCCTCATCGGAGGCCATAAAATCAAAGAATTTTTTCGCCAGCTCGACATTCGCCGACTTGGCCCCGATCATCCATGTGTCATCCGTGGAATACGTCATGTAGTTGTCTTCTGGATTATCAGTCGCCGGGTACATAAACACTCCGAAATTGCCACTTGGATTGTAACTGCGAATGCTGCCAATCGCAAAGCTGCCCATAATATCCATCGCTGCTTTGCCTTGTGCAAAATATTGCAGGGAACGGTCATAATCAATATCTTTCGCGTCGCTGTTCGCATAGGCGCTAAGCTGGTTTACGCGCTGCAGGAAGTCTTTATAGCCAGCAACGTCCGAGAAGCTTTTTTCGCCAGCTATAATTTTGCTCGCATAATCTGGGTTGTTCACGAGCAGCGTCCCCCACATGTCCGGCCACATAAAGCTCATGTAGGAAGCTCCATCCTTCCATGAGGCTGCAAATGGCGTAATCCCTTTGGATTGCAGCGTCTCCGCAGCCTTCAGCAGCTCCGAATAGGTTTTCGGCACCTCAACGCCTGCCTCTTTAAATAAATCCTTGTTGTAAATGACGGCATTCGTCATCAAGTCAATCGGCAAACCGTATACCTTGCCTTCATAAGTGACATTTGGAATATAGGCTGGGTCGACCCTTTTAACAAAAGTCTCATTCGTGACGTCCAGGAAGGCTCCAGCCTTCGTCATGTCAACCATGCCTGCAGGGCGTCCAAATATAATGTCAGGCGTATCTCCTGCGCTGACTTTCAACTTAATGTTATCGTTGTATTTATCTACCGGCATAACCGAGATATCGAAGCTTACGTTTGGATTCAGCTCAGTGAATTTGTCTGTCAGCTTCTTGAAGGTATCTACCTTCGGCTTCTCAACCATGTAGTGAACGACGCTCAGCGTAACTTTCTCACCTGCGTCTGTTTTAGCAGGAGCGGACGCCTGCTCCGATGGAGATGCACCTGTCTTGGAGGAATCCTCATTGCCATTGCTTGCACTTCCGCAACCAGATAACATCGTTACTGCCAAAAACAAGGTGCTTGCCATTGATAACGCTTTCGCTTTTCTCATTTTGTTGACCTCCGCTTTAGTTATGGATGGGCATTTCGAATTGTAACCGCTTTCTATTTGGATTATAGAATAAAAAATAGCGATATTATATATCCAATTGGTTATAAAAATCACTTAATTATATTTTTCTTTTAACTCCCTCTATTTTGATGATATAGTATAATTATCTTTCCTTTTGAGGTGGCGCCAATGGGCAAATTGCCTTTATACAAACAAATACAAAGCTATTACAGAGAGCGGATTTTAACAGGCGAATTGCGCTACAAGGACAGAGTTCCTTCCGAGCAAGAAATTATGGAGGAATTCCGGGTCAGCAAAATTACGGTGAAAAATGCCTTGATCTCGCTGGCGGAAGAAGGACTGATCACCCGTATACAAGGAAAGGGCACCTTCGTCGCTCAAGTGAATGAAAAGGCTCTCAGCGTGAAATCGGAGCAGCAAAGCCGCCCGCCTGCCGAAGGTTTGAATGACATTATTGGGTTTATTATTCCTACTCTGAAGACGAAGGTCATTCAAAAGCTGGTCGATTACGTAGAGCTTCATGCGAAGGAAGCCGGGTACCAGACGATTTTGCATATTACGAGGGAGTCCTCTGTGGAAGAGTCAAAAGCGATTAACAAATTGACCGAAATCGGGGTAAAGGGAATTATCGTTTTCCCAACCGAGGACGAGAAATACAACGAATCGCTGCTGCGATTATCGCTCGATAAGTTTCCCTTTGTATTTATTGACCGTTACCTGCGAAACATTGATACTTATCAAATTATTTCAGATAACGCAGCCGGGTCCTACGAGACGATCAATTATTTATTAAGCAAAGGGCATCAAAATATTGCTTTAATCTCGCCCGACAATACGAATACAGCGATTGAAGACCGCACGCTGGGCTTTGAGAAGGCATATATCGATAAACGTATCTCCATTGACAAAACACTGTGGTGCCATGTTCCGCTCGATATTTTACGTACAGACCAAGCCGAGCCATACGTCACGGCCTTCCTTAGCCTTCATCCCGAGGTGAGCGCCATCTACGCTTTATCCGCCGAAACGGCTCAAATTGCCTATCAATCGCTTGGGAAGCTTGACCGCCGGGAAACCGAAATCGTCTCCTTCGATAATCCCGACCTTCCGGGCATTTCCTATGTCAGCCAAAACGAAAATCGGCTTGCCCAAGCAGCTGTCACCTTGCTTAAATCGCAAATGGAGGGAGAATATTTGCCGCAGCAAACCGTCATTGAAGTAGAGCTGATCTTATTTGACTAGCTGCACCAGCTGCCATAGAATGAGAAAAAAACCGTTTCAAACCAAGTAAAGCCAAGAGGAAATTCCTCCTGGCTTTACTCGGCTTGACGGCAAAACGTTGCAGTATTGCCTGACTATCAGACCTTCTGGTACGAGAATAACGGTTTGCCTTCCCAAACCTTGCTCGGAATTTCCCGCTTCAATACCGGAATGACATCAGCGGCAAAACGCTCCATCTGCTCGCGCTGCTCCGCCTCCGTCAGCCCATCCACGCTTATGCTCAGCACCTCGTGCCCAAACGCTTGTTGATAATCCAAAATCTTCTCAATCACATGCTCCGCACTGCCGACAAGGGCGGGACCATTCGCAATATTATCCTCCAAATCCTTGAACGGCGATTGATTATGCTTCGCAGAATCCGTTGACTGAAAAGCGTTATAATAGGGGCGGTAGCGCCTAATCGCTTCTTCATTCGTGTCCGCCAAATATAAGCTGCCGGCTCCCGAGCCAACGACCGCATCCTTCGGATCATGCCCGTAAAACGCCCAGCGCTCACGGTAATGATCAATCAGCGCCTTATATTTCGCCTGTGGATGAAAGCTGTTGGAGGAAAAAATCGGCTCTCCGTATTTAGCCGCCAGCTCCGTCGATAGCGGGCTCGATGCGCTCCCATGCCAGATTGGAATGCGCGCTTGGAAGGGGCGCGGCTGCGTCGTCACCTTGTCGAGCGGAGTGCGGTAGCGGCCTTCCCAGCTTACCTCTTCCTCGGTCCATAGCCGATTAAGCAGGGCATACCGCTCCGCCATCGATTCCCACTGCTCCTCTTCCGTAATGCCAAACAGCGGATAATGCCGCGGATCATTGCCCTTGCCAATAATGAGCTCCAGCCGCCCGCCGGACAGATGGTCCAGCGTTGCATAATCCTCGGCTACGCGCACCGGGTCAAGCACGCTCAATACGGTAACTGTCGTAAGCAGACGAATGCGCGACGTTCTGGCGGCAATCGCCGTGAGAATGACCGGAGGCGACGAGGACAAAAACGGCGCGCCATGCCGCTCCCCCACCCCATAAGCGTCAAAGCCAAGCTTTTCTGCCAGCACCGCCTGATTTAGCACATTTTGAAATTTTTGCTGCGTGGTGAGCGCCTCTCCAGTGACGGCATTGGGAATATTCATCAGCAAGCTGAATAAAGCAAATTTCATGCTTGTGGCTCCTTTCAGGATAAAAAGTCAATATACCACTATTCACATGATTATAATATGAATTAAGTTAAATTCACCTTATCACCTGTTTCCTGCTGCCGTCTAATAGAGATTATTGATTTTCCAATTTAAATAATGAATACGAAAACGAATGGCACTGGGCTCGCGGAAAAGTCGGGGCTCTTTGGATAGTTACTGGGACAAAGGCACGCGATACACGCCTTCACTGCCGCCTGGCGCAGTCCCGATATATAAATAACCGTTATGATTGACCGCTGTCGTTATGCCATAAAGCGTGCCCTCCGGGTCATGCCAGCTCTCAAGCAGCTCCCCTTGCGGGCTGTATTTGGCGACAAGCCCATGCTTCACCGGGGCGCTGGCACCACTCAGCAGCGCTTGCGGCACTTTAGCCATCAGTCCAGCCAGCCACGGGCTGCTGTGCATTTGATCGGCAAACGCCAAGCGGGTCGTGAAAATGCCGACCCAGAAGTTCCCTTGTGCATCGCGCGTTACATTGTCCGGGAAGCCCGCCATATTTTCAGCAAAAATATCCGCCGTCCCCTGCTTCTCGCCCGCAAGCCAATAACGGGTCATCTGATAGTGATACGACTCCGCCACCAGTACATAATCCTCATCAGCAGACAGCGCAATTCCATTGGCAAAATAAAGACCGTCCAGCAGCACCGAGGTTTGCTTCGTCGCCGGATCATATTTCAGCAGCCGTCCATGCGGCTTGTTTTCCGCCATCTCCTTAAAGCTCACCTTGCCATAATTCGATGTATCTGAAAAATAAACCGTGCCATCCTTCGCGATATCGAGCTCATTGGCTAAATAAATCGGCTCGCCATCGACCGAATCGGCAAGCAGCTCTACCTCCCCTGCTGGAGATATCTTCAGCAGGCCTTTCTGTACATCGGTCACAATAAGATTCCCGTCAGCATCAAACATCATGCCATTGGGTGTTCCTTGCGTATCTGCAAATACTTCTGCCTGACCGGGATTGCCCTGCGCATCGAACGGAACCTTATAGATTTTACCGTCGGAATCGCCTGTATAGAGCTGTCCCTCCTTATCAAAGGTAATAAACTCTGGAAAATGCGGGGCATCCGTAACCAGTTGGGCGGAGCTGAGCTTGTCGTTCTGCTGCCAAGGCCCTTCCGCCTCGAAATCAGGCGCGGTTGGCGCGATCCATTTTACCGGGTCGACTGGGGATGGTATTGCAACAAACACCAGCGCACCTGCCACGAGCAGCCCTACTAGGGATAAGGCCACCCGGCTGATGATTTTTCTTTTGGCGGAAGCTTTCGGTTTTTTCACGGTAGTTGTCATTTAAATAACTCCTCTAAGTTGATGTAATAGCTACTGGGATGGTTAGCGCGGCTTCAGCATGCCGCCTACGATCCGAAGCGACTGCCTGCGAGTAACGAAGCGGGACATCTGCGCACCGAGGTAATTTTGCATACCCGGTACAAAATACGACTTGCCTTGCGCCAGCTTGCGCAGCGCCTCCTTGACGATTCTTTCCGGTGTGTCTTTTTTCCCGACGGAAGCGGATTCCGTACCTACGACCTTAAAGAAATCCGTATCGGTCGAGCCGGGACAGAAGGCAAAAAATTTCACGCCGCGGTTGCGATTTTCCCACGATAGAGCATCCGTGAACGATAAGACAAAAGCTTTCGTCGCCCCGTAGACGGCCATATAAGGAAGCGGCTGAAAGCCCGCAGTGGAAGCTACATTAATGACGGTTCCTGAGCTTCTGCGCAGCATGCCCGGCAAAAACAGATGGGTCAGGCTCACTACCGCTGCAACATTGAGCATAATCTCCTCATGCTGGCGCTCGCCCGATACTTGCTCGAACAAACCATGTGTAGCAAAGCCTGCATTATTAATAAGCAGCTCAATATCCAGCTTCAGCTGCTGGCATTGCTGATACAGCTCGCTCGGCGCACCCTCCTTGGACAGATCCAGCGCAATGACCTTTGCTTGTATGCCGTGCTTCTTGCTAAGCTCGGTGGCCAGACTTTTCAGCTTGCTCTCCGACCGCGCTACAAGCACCAAATGGCTGCCTTTCTCGGCCAATTGTCTGGCGAACTGCTCTCCTATACCTGATGATGCCCCCGTAACAAGTGTCCATTTTCCTTGAATATTCATATAACGTCCTCCTATTGATATACAATGTAATTTTAAAGAAACACTGTTACCAAACCTTTAAAAATAAGCACCATTACCGTGGGTTAGCCAAGTGAGTTTTTGTTTGGTAACAGTGTTTCTTTATAGAACCATAGTAATTCAGTCTGTACATACTGTCAATGCTTTTTTATCAATAAATAAAATTCCTCTACAGCCGGTTTCTAAGCTGCTCGGCCGACCTTCCACCATACTCCGCTTCCAGCCTGCTGTTTATTCGCATTGACAAGCCCTCCCCGTCTGTATAGAATTTGGGTAAGCAATTTGGAAACTCTGTTTCTGATTAAAAACAGATTGACCGAGACGAAGGTGATAAAAATGAGTGAACAGGATCGTTCCCTTAATACGAATAAACGCGAGCTGAAAACCTACCAGGAAGCACGGCTGCAAAATACCGAAAATCTCCGCAAGCTCGTCGTAGATGCTGCGGCTACTATTTTGCAGGAGGAAGGCCCTGAGGCGGTTACCGTTCGTAAAGTTTCACAGAAAATGGGCTGCTCCACCAAAATCATTTACAGCTTGTTTGTGAATAAAGAGGGTCTAGCCCAGCAGCTGTACCTCGATGGCTGCAAAATAATGGCTCGCGAGTTTGAAGCAACGCCTGCACTAGCCGACCCGAGAGCGCATTTGCTCGCTTTAGGCGAAACCTACTGGCAGTTTGCACAGCGCTACACCAGCTACTACAAGCTGATGTTTGGCGGAGCATTCGGCGATTTCAAGCCGGATGAGGAAAGCATGCAGGGCACCGTGACGGCTATGCGGCAATTAATCCATGTCATCGGCAGCGCCCAGCAGCAGGGTCTCCTATCAGTGGCGGCACCGACGGATACGATAGAAATTGTCCGCCTCGTCTGGGGCGCCCTCCACGGTGTCATCCATCTGCAAATGGGCGGGCATTTTGGCGATGTTCCCTCCGCCCATGCCACTTATCAGCAAACGATCTCCCTATTAGCGAGCACCTTATTCGCTAAACAACAGGAAGGTTAAAATCGCACCCTGCCACTTAGCTGTTAGTCAAACGGCTAGGTGATTAATCCGACGTCCTTATCCCAGCGTGAAAAAGCCGCCAATCCTCTAAACAGGACTGGCGGCTTTCTACCGATTATTTTTGATTCGCCGTCATGACGCTGACGACTTTCTCCAGTTGAAGCTCCAGAGAATACGGATCTTCCATAACGAACTCATCGCCGTTTTCGCCAAAGGTGCCGTATTTATATACTTGGCCCTTTTGCACGGCAGGCAACTGCTTCCACAGCTCGCTGTTCAATATTTCCGCGCTTCCTTCGTCCTCTGCCCCGTATAAGAAGATATGATCGCCCGTATATTGAGACAAAACCTCCAATGAAATACTTGCAAAACCATCCTTCATATCTTTCGCCTGCTGGGTTGGCGGCAGCTCCAGCATTTGATAAATGGTCGAGCTGCCATAATTGCCGCCCTCAGCCGCGATGACATACAAGGCTTTGTATCCGAATTGAACGATGGAGACCGTTTCGCCTTCCTTGACGATTCCGGCTATTTTCGCTTTGGCCTCTTCAACCTTTGTAGCATACTCTGTGATCCACTGTTCGGCTTCCTTCTCCTTCCCGAATATTTTGCTGACGTTCCGGAATTTCTCCAGCGGTCCTGCTGTCTTCAGTTCTTCCCAATAAGGCAGAAACACCGTCGTGCCTACCTTCTCGTATTGCTCAATATTTTCATCAATAGAGCCAATAATGAGATCCGGCTCCAAATACGTCAGCTTCTCCAAATTCATTGGAAAACCGCCCAAATCCTCTATGCCATCCAGTACATCCTGCGAAATGCCGGAATCCCCAAGCCAGGCCTCATTCAACATAAAACTTCTGACCCCAACTGGAATAATGCCCAGCTTCAGCAGATGGCCCATATATTGATCAGCGGCAACTCGCTGCGGATTGGCAGGCACCTCTACGTCTCCTTTAGGCGTAGCTACGATTCGGGTCGCGGCTTGTGGCTCCGCTTGCTGAGCCGCAGACGATGTCTCCGCATTCGCAGCACCAGCCGACTGGTTAGTCGCAGACCCCGAAGGGCTGACACTCGTATTTGCCGCTCCCCCGCATGCGCTTACGAGCAAGGTAAAACACATCACTAAAGCCATAACTGCTATTTTCGTTCTTCTTTGCATCAATAACTCTCTCCCTGTCCGATAATGAAAATGATTTTCAGTATCATTATAAGGATAAAACGGAGGTTGCAGAACGGCAATTCCTTGCATCGATAAGGGCAAATCCCGACCTTTCCCTTCCATGCCATACTTCTCTCTATATCGAGCTGGAGAAATCCCCTTATATTTTTTGAAGCTGCGGCTTAAAGAATGGGCATCCGGGAAGCCTACATTTTCGGCAATTTCCTGCAAGGTGGCATCCGTCCGCAGCAGCAGCTGCGTCGTTCGCTGGGTGCGAATCAGGCCTAAGTAATGCATAGGGCTGCTGCCTGTTTTATTTTTGAACAATCTCGATAGATGCCCTTCACTGCATTCCAATGCCGCAGCGATCGTTTCCAGCGTGAGCGGATTATTGTAATGTTCATGAATATAGCGAACGGCCATTGCTGCCAAGTCCGGCCGAATCGGGTCTATTTCCTGCTGATGCCATTGCCAGAGCAGCTCATACACGAACTGGTAAAAGCCCGCCTTCACCTGCAGCCTGCCAAGCCCCGTCTCCTGCCTCCACTCCTCATACAGACGCTCGACTTTATCGAATAAAGCAAGCGGAGCACTGGGCTCAAACGCATATTGATAATGGAAAGGGTTATCCTTCTCTATCCGCTTCGCCAAATCCTGTGCGCTTGGCAGCGCAAGTGTCGGCTTGTACAAAATCATATAATATTCCAGCTCGTCCTCTGCTAAAATAGCCAGATTCATGCCTTTGCCGCCATGAAAAATATGAAATCGCTTGGCCAAATGCATTTGGCGGTCCAGCCAGATTTTCGCGCTTCCGCGCACCGTATACATAAACACACTAGCTGGCAGCCGATAAGAGGACAGCTCTTCCCCTTTGTCCATTGCCGAATAGCGAATATCAATTATTTTAATGAAAACATGGTTCCATAATCGTATATGTTCATTTAATTGCATACTGCCGCTCCACTCCTCTATTGCAAGCCCATCCGAACGATTATATTTAACCCCATTATAATTGATAATCATTCTTAGCGGCAACCAATTCAGGATGATTTAATAAGCAGTGTCCAGTATAAAAAATGGTATGCAGGCGGCGACCTGCCACAATAAAAAACGCTCTGCTCTGAATGATAAGAGCAGAACGTTTTATTTTCAACATAGCCGCCTTACGGTCACTTGCTCGCTGTGGTCGCCAGCAAAGCGTTCGTAATGACATCCAGCTGCGTATTCAAGGAATAAAGATCGGTGTAATAAAATAAGCCAAAATCAGCTTCGATGACTTTTCCAGCCTTCACCGCAGGCAAGCTGCTCCAAACGGCATGCTCAGACAGGTCGTCCATCCCCTCCCATGAGGAGCGCAGCACGTAATCACCCATAAATTGTGGCAGCACTTCCATGGATACCATTTCGCTTTCTACCGTTTTCGTCTTATCGATCTTCTGCTGAATAATCTCCGGCGCTTTCATGCCTAAATAATCATAGACGATTTGCGAGCCCCGTCCGTACTCCTTGCTTTCAATGACCAGCATTTCTTTATTGCCGCCTTCGACAATCGTAATCGTCTTGTCCAGCAAGCCCGCTGTGCGAAGCTTTTCTTTGCTTTCTTCTACTTTGCTCTGGAAGCTGTCCAGCAGCGCCTGCGCTTCCTTCTCCTTGCCGAATACTTCGCCAAGCTTCTTAATCCGCTCCTCTGTCGAGATTTGATCAGCTGGAATAAGCACGGTCGGCGCAATATCCTTGAGCATCCTATAATTATCCTCGGAATTGGCAATAATCAGATCCGGATCAAGCGCCATAACCGCCTCCGGGTTCGCTTCATTCCAGTGGCCCAGCGATTCCACACCTTCCAATTGCTCAGAGAAGGCTGCTCCATCATAAACCTCAGAAATACCGATTGGCTTAATGCCAAGAGCAACCGCATCACCAAGCATATACAGCACAACGATCCGTTTCGGCTCCGCTGGCACAACAACATCTCCTTTTACAGTGGAAATGGTCCTTGTACTCGCTTCACCAGCCGTATCGGCATTGGCCGCAGAAGTTGCTGTTACGTTCGTCGTAGTCTGGGATGTGTTTGAACCCGCATTGGTTCCTCCCGCTGAGCAAGCGCTAAGCAGCAGCGTCAAGCTGAGCAGCACGCTCAATACTAGTGCTGAATTTTTATTTCGTTTCATATTTGTAAACCCTCCGCCATAATATTGATAATGATTATCACCACCATCCATACTATAACGTTGCTGTTCGTACGATCCAATGGACAATTTGGTACTGCCGAATGGACTATCTTCCTTTATGCCGCTGCCTCGCTCCTTGGCCTGATAACGCGCTGGCGATAGGCCCGTCTGCTTCTTAAATAAACGGCTGAAATAATATTCATCCGCATAACCGACATATGCCGCGATATCGCGAAGTGTGGCACCCGTCTCCAGTAGCAGCTTTTTCGCTTCCTTAATGCGAATTTGAATAAGATAGTCAATCGGGCTTGCGCCCGTCTGCTTCTTGAACCTCATCGACAGATAACGCGGACTGTAATTAAAGCGATTGGAAAGCTCATCCAGCGAGATGCCCTCCTGATAATGCTCGTGCAGAAAACGTATCACCTGAGTCACAAGATCCGGCTCGCTGACGGCCGCCTCCGTTGTTTTCAGCTGGCCCAGCACCTCGTGCACAAATTGGTAGAAGAGCCCCTTAATTTGCACGCTGCCGAGACTTCCTTCATTTCTGAGCGTCTGATTCATCGTCGACATCAGCACGAGCATAGCCAGCGGTTCATCGGGCTCAAACCCATATTGCATTTCAAAAGGGCTTCGGCGCTCCAGCAGCTGCCGAATTTCCCTCCAGCCAGAGAAAGCAAGCTTTGCCCGATAATACAGCAAATAAAATTCAAACTCTTCCTGGGCCTCGATTTCCAGCCGCATGCCCTTTGCGCCATGCAGCAAATAAAAACGCCGTGATTTATGAAATTGGCCGTCCAAATGCAAGCTCGCTGCACCTTTTACCCCATACAAAAAACCGCTAGCAGGAAAACGATAGTCGCCCAGACGCTCCCCCGCATTCATGACGATATGTCTGATATCAAATATTTTTACCGCTGTATGATTCCATACGGCTATATGCTCACCCAGCTTCACACTGCTTCTCCCCTACTGTAGCCAAACCGCTTTTCCCCCATTATAAATGATAAACCTTCTCAATAAAAGTTGAAAAGAATAGCATGTGCCCAATGCGCATGCTATTCATCAATACGATTCACCCGCTTCCTGCTGCGGGAGCTGTTATTATAGGCTGAGCAGGTTTCGTGTTGCCCTTGTTACAATCCGCTTCGTTTGCTTCGATTCGGACTGCTCCTGCCAACGCTTGCAAACCTGAAGCACCCAATCCGGATTCGTTTTGCCAGCATCATTCAGCCAATTGCTTACCGAATCCTGCACATATTTTGCCGGGTCGGAGCAAACAGCCTCCAATAGCGGCAAAACAGGAGCAGGCTCTTCCTTTAAAGCCGCAATATGCTTGGCCCATACGCCTACCGGGCGCGTCGCTTCAATGTCTAACCGCCGAATATGGGGATCGGCATCCGTTACCCAGCCCTTGAAACAAGCCAATGCTGCGCTTAATTCGCGAATAATGGGCTCTCTGACGGCCATCCAAGCGATTTCGCGCACGCCAAAATGAGGGTCTGCTGCATACGGACGGATGCCAGCCAATTTCTGATGCGAGAGCGAAAAGTTAATTTTAGTGAATTCGCCCGCGCTCGTAAGGCCTGAAGTCCTTGCCGAGCCGCATAAGCGCATGCAAAATTTTATCATGCAGGTTCCCGAGCGCCAAATGCTGCGTCAACTGGCTCATGCCGTTCAGGCGTTCGCTTAATACTTGAAGCAGTGATAGCATAAACCGGGGCCGATGCAGCAGAAAATTTTCAAATCGCTTCGGGTCCATTAAGCAAATATGGCTGTCTTCGGCCGCTTCAATGTAATGGTTCCGCGTACCAAACGAAATCATCGCCATTTCCCCAAATACATTGCCTTCGCTCAAAATATCCGAGGTGAACTGCTTGCCCTCCGCGCTAACCTGATACAAGCGCACCTTGCCCTTTTTCACAAAATAAAGTCCTTCGGCAAAGGATGTCGGCGTCTGAATAAATGTATTTTTCGGAAAAGGCGTAATGACGGTCAGCTCCTCCATCTCGATTAAATCTTCCATCGACAAGGAATGAAGCAGATTAAATTGCGACAAATATTGAATTTTATCCACGATGGGCCTATCCGCTTCGTACATAAACGAGCAGCTTCTGAAGCCAAGCGACGTCGCTCTGGATCAAATGGTAGGCATGGTCCGTCAGCAGCTCAAGCGGCTGCTGCTTGTCCTGCGGAATTTGCAGCGTATCCAGATCGGTTTCCTCAATCAGCCTGAGTTTAGCCTGGCGCTTGTCAATCGCTTCCTCGATCAAATAAGCCAGCTTGTGTTTATCGATCTTGTCCAAATAAAAAAGCGTAGCATATAAAGCCGTTATGCTCGTGACGTTCTGATAAGCGGCATAAATTTCGGTTTCCAGCGCTTTGAGGCCTTTATCTGTAATGCCGTAAGTCGTCTTTTCTGGACGATTATCCGATTGGACGACCTCAAGCTTTTGAATAAGCCCTTTTTTTTGCAGCACATCAAATTGGTAATATAGCGTTCCATCGTTTATGGGAATCGTATTGCCGAGCGACTTAAGCAGCCGTTTTTTTATATCATACGGATGGCTTTCCGCTTCGCTCAACGTTCCAAGAATAAAAATTTGCAAGGTCATTGCATCGCCTCCATCACTAGCTTAAAGGGCTGGCAAGCTGCTAATCCGCCTGCCAACCCTTTTATTTTACATGAATTGCGGCTGCGCTGCAGTCGTATTTTCCTCGGTCGTTGTTTTAACCCCTTTAAATTGGTGAATCAGCGTATTGATCAGCAGTGCTCCAACACCAATTAGCGCGAGCCCAAGCAAATACTTTGACGTCTGCCCCCCGCCGAAGAGCAGGTTGTAATCCAGCTGAATCGTATAAAACATCGGGGAAATGTAGCTGATGGCTTTGAACAAGCCTGGCATCATTTCCTGCGGCATCATCGCTCCGCCTGCGATGGTCTGCGACAGCAGCAGCGGCATATTAAGCAGCATGCCCGCTTGGCCGGCTAGCATGCAGAAGATGCTCGTAAACGAAATAGCGGTAAATAATTCAAGGGCGTGCACCATCCACACTTTTAGAAAAGTCTCGGCACCATAGCCATGAATGGAGAAATAAATAGTCAAGCCAATGAGCGGAACGATCAAGGCCAGCAGCGCATTAAGGCCCTGCAAACTGAAAAAGGCTTTCCATTTGCCAAGCTGCCCTTTCAACTGCTGCAAGGCGCCAACACTAATCATGGAATAAATCATGGCCCCAACATAACCAGCCATCGCCAGAAACATAGGTGCCATCTGATTGTGCATGCCGGCAGGCTTCGGGTTCGTCACAACCATATTAGGAGATACTTTGGTCATGACGCCTTCCACCGTCTGCTTCGCCTGATCTTCAGGCAGCTTCATATTTTGCAAAAGCCCTTCAAAGCTTTGCGTCTGAATTTGGGCAACCATTTTGCTGGAAATTTGGTCAGCCACGCTTTGCATCGCACTGCTTGTCGTAGCCGGATTAGAATCATTCATGAAAAAATCCAATTGGGTCTGTTCACCCGGCTGCGAAAGCTGCTGCGTGAAATTTTGCGGAATATGGACGATTAAATGGACGTTGCGATTGTCCAGCTCGGTTTTGGCCTGCTCCAGACTAAGCGTAGTATTGATATGGAATGGCAGCTGCTCTTTCAATTGCTCAACCATCTTCGCTCCGGTCTGCTCATCCTCGCTTACAATCGCCACCGTGAGATCAGGCAGGTTTTTCGGTACCGCACTGTACCCGTACATAAATATCCCGATCATCGCGATTTGATAAAAAACCATCATAAAAATGCCGCCGATTACGATTTTGTTTTTCAAAAATGCTTTCATGCTCCACTCCACCTTATACTTTATTTTATATACTTTAATTAGAGTAATTAATTCAGTGTATGCTGTCAATGTAAAAGGCTTCCATATTTTGTTCGGTATAAAGTATACCGCTAGCTGGTAATGAGCTTTCCCATCTCGGCAAGCCACGTGCCTGAACAAATAAAGAGACGGGAAGCGGCTGCTCCCCATCTCTTTATTTGTTCACTATAAGGCCTGCTGATTCATTCGCTCCAGCTTATCCGGATTGCGGATAATATAAATATTTTGCAGCAGCCCATTTTTCATATGGAGGAATACGGCGGAGGTTATGCGCGCTTGCTGCCTGAACATGATGGTGGTCTGGCCGTTCAGCTGCTTGATTTCGATGCTGAAGCGATCGTCCTCTCCTTCGCCTGCCTTGCGAATGATGCCCAGCAGGAAACGCGCCACATGCTCGCTCGTCTGGATCGGACGAATAGCGGCACTCACCTTGCCTCCTCCATCGGATAGCAGCATGGCGTCTTCAGCAAGCATAGACAGCACCGTATCGACCTTACCCTCGGACAAAGCTGCGAGAAATTGCTGCGCCCACTCGTCGCTAACTGCGCCTGCCCCCGCAAGCTCCTGCTCCGAAACGCCCATTTTTCCCCGGGCCCGGCTAAGCAGCTTGCGGCAGTTCATTTCACTTTTGCCCGTAATTTCCGCTATAGCGGCATAATCGAACGAGAGCGCTTCTCTGAGCACAAATACCGCCCGCTCGGCCGGAGATAGACGCTCTAACAATGCAAGCATCGCATAAGATAGCAGTTCACCGCGGATGATGGCTTCAAATACATCCTCAGCGTTCATTTGCAGCGGCTCGGGCAGCCATGGCCCAATATACTGCTCCCGGCGTTTGCGCGCAGATTTGAGCAGGTCATAGCAATGATTCGTCATCATTTTGCATAAATACGCCTTTGGCTCCTGCAGCCGCGCCGGGTCCACTCGCTGAAGCTTGATGAATACATCCTGAACTGCGTCCTCCGCGTCACATACCGAACCGGTTAGCTGATACGCCAGCTGGAATAAAAGATTTTTGTACCGTTCATAAAGCTCCGTCACTTCGCATGCCCCCATCTTTGCTTGCCTACACTACTTGTATCACTTGTATCGATCATATCAAGCGCACCATTTGGCGTCCACACGCTTTATTAAGCAAGCACCTTGTCTCCTGCAATCCATTTGCCCATATAACGAGGAGAGGCTGGTTTTTGTGACATTTTGTGTTGATTTGAATTTTTGTCTGAAATGAATTATACTTGGCGATATGTTTAAACAATTAAACCAAATAGCGGAGGAGTGGAGCCATGAGCGAATTTATCGGCAATCAGAAAGCGATTCACATTTTTGAAAGTTTAAGCCCTTATTTTCAAGGCTTGGGGGACCCTGTTCGCCAGCAAATTATATCGCTGCTAATCGATAAAGACAGTATGAATGTAACGCAAATTGCTGAGCATATTCCGATGTCGCGGCCTACCGTTTCCCATCATCTAAAAATATTGCGCCAGGCAGGGCTGCTTACCGTTCAGAAAAAAGGAACCGAAATGTATTATCGGCTTGAAATCAATGATGCGATTGCGCTTATGAAACAGCTTGTCCAATTCGTAGAAGAGGAATGCCAATGCTAGTGCCAATATGAGGCTAGCTTGCTGCCATTCCTTTTTCAAACGGCTATAGGTTGAATAACTTAAACATATAAACATTTAATCGGAGGTTCATTTTATGAATAGAAACAAGGTTCTTATCGTTGGGGGATATGGAGAAGTTGGCAGGCAGATCGCCCACATTTTACTTGAGCGGCATGCGAATTTGGAAATAGTATTGGGAGGAAGGTCACCGGAGAAAGCGAAAGCCTTCGAGTCTCAACGCGTACATACTGCCGTTGTAGATACGAATGCGGAAGATCCGCTCCAGCATGCAGGCGAGCATATTTCGCTCATCATTAGCGCAGTCAACGATTTGCAGGATAAGCTGCTTCTTGCTGCCGTGAGAAGAAAAATCCCGTTTATCGACGTGACGCGCTGGACGGAGCTATTCGAGCAGGCTTCTGCTAAATTGAGAAATGTGGAGCTCCACGCTCCTGTCGTGCTGTCTTCGGGCTGGATGGCAGGAACGGCCTCGCTATTCGCTATGCTGCATGCCGATTCGCTTGACAACGTAGCTGTCGATATCCATGCCCTCTACTCCCTGCAGGATAAAGCAGGCCCGGATTCTACCGCATACATGGATCGGATGACCATCCCCTTTCATATTACGGAAGCGGGGAGAAACCGGCTTGTCCATCCGATGACCGATCCGGTGAAGGTCCAGTTTCCCAATGGCTACAAGGCAAAATGCTATCGGCTGGACACCCCTGATCATGTGACACTGCTTAAGGCAAGCCATATTCATACAGCCAGCTTCCGCATCTCCTTCGACAGCAAAGCATCCACCTCTCTGCTTGTGGGACTCGTTAACAGCCGCATATGGAAGATGATCAGTGGAAAAAGGTTCCGCTCGTTCAGACAGCGTCTGCTCTACAATCCAGGTACCGGCAGCGCCCATCATGTGCTTATTCACCTAAAGGGACACGACCCTAATGGACGCCTGGTAGAGCGGCGAATCGCCATTTCGGACCCGCTTGGCCAGACTCACCTTACCGCTTTGGGAGCTGCTGTCCAAGCCGAGAAATTGCTGTTGATGCCTGAAAATGAACCGCTCGCCCCCGGCGTTTATTATCCAGAGGACCTGCCGGACTCGCGGATGGACAAGGCTGCGATTATGGGCTTTTTCAAACAATATGGCGTTCTTTTCTCCTACTAAATTAGAGCGTCATGAAGCTTCCGTATTTGGCCAAATACTGTTCCTTTTCTTTATAATCCGGCATAATGCTGCCTACGCGCCGCCAAAAGGAACGATCATGATTCATATGGAATAGATGGCAAAGCTCATGAATAATGACGTAATCAATGACATCAATTGGCGCCATCGCCAGACGATAATTGAAGGTCAAATGCTTAGTTGCGCTGCAGCTTCCCCACTTCGTCGTGGACTCTACGATTTCAACCGTTTTGGGCTTTACCTTCAGCTGCGCCTGATAAATAGGCAGACGTTCGCCAATTATTTTTTTGCAGCTTGAAAAATAAAACTTTTTGAGGTTTTTTCGCAGCTCCTCCTCTGTTAAACCGTTTGTCTCGATTAATTCATGCAGCAAATGCTCTTTGCCAAGGTAGAGAAATTTTTCTTTATCTTGGTATTGCTTCGTTTGGGGCGCTTTATTAGCCTCCCCAAGATACCGCGTCTGCTCCAAAATCCATTTGCCATGCTGCCCGACGGCCCGTTTAATGACCTCTTCACTTGCCGCCTTCGGCGCTTTAACCGTGATGAAGCCTGAAGGCTCGATCTGAATGGAGATTTTCTTTTCCCGATTGCCATATTGAACATGAAACGATATCGTATGATTTTCAAATTCAATGTTCATCGGCTAGTTATAGGTCATCCAGGCTGTCGTGCCGAGCACTTCAAAGTTTTGTTTATACCAGAAGTTCCGTGATTTATCCAGCGTGTACACATACATTCTCTTTTTCGGATATTTCGCTTTAAGCCAGTTGATAAAGGAAGCCGCATGGCCTTTGCCTTCATATTCCTTTAGCACATCGAGCGCTTCGATAAAAACAAAATCCTTTTTATTTTTAATGTCGATATAAAAGTCTTTTTCCAAATATTTTTCGTCATCGCTAAAATAATCTTTTTCCGCTTTTTCGATCAGCTGCTTGCCGCTCGCATATTCCCAGATGACGCCGTATCCGACCATCGTCTCGTCTGTTTCAATTATATAAATGTTTTCCGGCAGCTCCGCTTGGTCCTTCTGGCTCAATTCGCTTGCATGATAGGTCGTCGTAATCTCGCCGAGTGTGTTCTGCATTTCTTTATCAAATGGTTTCGCTATAATGCTAGACATGATTTTGATCTCCTTTTTGTCTGAAAGCTTATCTTCTAGTCGCTCTGACTCGTGACCGTTATCATACCATATTCGATGTATTGAAAAAATAAAAAAGACACGGAGTGCCCTTTCCGTGTAGATTCTATTTCAATTTATATTTAGCTATTTTATTTGCTTTTTTCAAGTGAGAAAATACAGTATTGTCATTATAATAAATGATCTCAGCATCAGTATCATTTAGTACGAACTCTTGAAGTACAGATAATTTTTTCTGATCAAGAACATATTGAGCTGTTCTAAGATTTAATAATATATTATCGTCTCCTGTAATTTCTGCTAATGGATATATCGGAATTTCAGTATTCAAATTACTAAATGTTTGCTTTGCTACAAGTCCCTTTGTATTATACAATGAGACCGTTTTATTTAAGTAAACCATATAATTGTCTCCGGCTGCAATGATCTCTGAGTTTCCTGGAATATCACGTCCCCACAACACCTTGCCTTTTGATGAAAGGGCTATGAGACGATTGCCTGTTTTGTTCAAATTAGCCCTAAAAATAATATTCCCATTAGATAACAGCAGAGAATAGCTTAGATCTGTATAAGAGCCTTGCGGAAAGTTATAACGAAAAACTCTGTTCATCGAAGAATTGTAGATATCCGCTTTAAAATCTGTAAAGGATGCCGAATGATTTTCTACTATAATTAAAGTATCTGATACTTTTGCAACAGTCCCTTTAATTAATTTTTTAAACAATTGTTTACCTTCCTTATTATATCCATACACCGTACTTGTTTCCTCTCCAGCTTTAGATGAAGTAGAAACGACATGCAGCAATGTGCCATCTTTCATTAAGTGCATTTTTCCTTGATCTGGAAGTCGAATCATCCAATTTTCTTTGCCGCTTGCATGAATTGAAAAGAGAACATTTTCCCATTCAAAGTAGGCGTACACCGTTCCATTGGGAGCGTATAAAAAAGAATTATCTGTATTAAAATAACCAATGCCCGCTTTATAAAAATGATATGTCCATTTAATTTTCCCTGTGTCTAAATCAACAGCCTTCAGAGTATCATAAGGCCATGCTTTGGTATAAACTTTTTCATCTTGCATATGCATATAAACTGTTTTTTTGTTGGGCAACACATGAATGTCCTTCTTTACTTCCAGATAATCAGAGCCAGTCCCTTGTGTCCATTGAGGAGCTGGCAACTTGCTCCACTTTTCTGCCGAAACGCTTGCACTGGATGATAAGAATAATAGGCAAGAAACTAACAGAGCAGCAATTGATTGTTTCATGGAAAACGCAACCTTTCGATCATCAATATTTGGCCCATTTCTTTCATTAAAAAAGAAAGAAATGGGCCAACTTTTATATACATAATACGACTATAAACTTTAGTAGATTTAAATCCCCATTTACAGAAACATATAGGCTATAGGCTGCCGCTTCAGCCTTACAAAGTCCCAATCCGCTTCGATAGCTCTGCCAAATCCTGTCCTTTCAGTGCGCCTTCCACAAGGTCTGGGAGCAAGGCGGGCGTACAGGCAAAGCACGGCGTGCCGTCGCGTGACAGCTGTTTCGCAAGTCCCTCGTCGTAAAATGGCTTGCCCTTGTCCGACAAAGCGAGCAGGCACATCGTACGCACACCCGATTCCCGCATTTCACGCATTCGGCGAATAAGCCCGGATTGATTGCCGCCTTCATAAAGATCGGAGACAATAATGAACAGCGTTTTCTTCGGCTCTTCAATAAATTGCTCACAATATTTGACCGACTTATGAATATCCGTCCCGCCGCCAAGCTGAATGCCGAACAGCATATCCACGGGATCGTTGGCACATTGCTCGGTCAAATCCACAACCTCTGTGTCGAATACGACTACTCTTGTATTTAGGGCTGGGATGCTGGCAAAGATCGAGCCGACAACCGAAGCCCAAATAATCGAATCGGCCATAGAGCCGCTCTGATCAATGTCGATAATGACCGTCCATTCCCTGCTTCGCTGCGCCCTGTCAAAATAATAAAATTTCTCAGGTATGATTACCCGCCGCTCCGTATCATAATGCTTCAAATTCCGCTGAATGGTCCGCTTCCAGTCGAGACCGCTCAGGGACGGCAGCGGCGAATGCTGCCTCTTGTTGAGCGCTCCCGTCACCGCGCGGCGAATATCGGTTTCCAGCAGCTTCACCAGTTCATCTACTACCGCTTTCACAAGCAGGCGCGCCGTATCTTTCGTTTTCTCAGGAATTTTCCCCTTAAGCGACAGCAGCGTGCCCACGAGCTGAATATCCGGCTTTACGGAGGCGAGCAGTTCCGGCTCGAACAGCAGCTGCTTCCAGCCTTTGCGTTCCATCGCATCATTTTGAATGATAGATACGACATCCTCTGGAAAAAACGATCTCACGTCGCCGAGCCACTTGGACAGGTTAAGCGATCCGTGGCCTGTACTTGACCCTCTTCCAGCTCCAGTGCCTGAGCCGCCCTTCGTACTGCCGGCCGCACCGCTTTCATCATAAATGGCTGCCAGCGCCGCATCCATAATAAGCTCCTCTTCCGTAAGAGCAAGCCGTCCGTCTTCGTTACAGCTAGCCAATTGGCTTTCCGCTTCTTGTCCCAAAATCAGCCGCCAGCGCGATACTGTATTTTCTTTCCGATTTTCCTCCATATGTTAAAGATCCTCAAAGTCAAAATCATTCAGATCGTCCAGCATTTTTATCTCTTCCTCCATTAGCTCACCTGTTATAATTTCTGCGGCCTGCTCCCCGCTTACTCCCCACAGCTCGCCCAGCAGCTCGCCGATCATCGTCTTCTCCCTTGAAGAGAAGGAGCTGAACGCTCTCCGTAAAAAGACAAGCGCCCGCTTAAACTCATCGTCCTGCAGCGAATTAATGTAATGGTTCAGCTGTTCCCACAAGCTTGTCCGTGAGAGCAGGCTGTAGCGATTGCGCATCGATAGCCCTTCAAACCAGCCTGCACCAAGATCAGCCGTAATGCCTGGGGAAAGACGCCGGGAAACTTCTGCAGCACACTGCTCCGCCGTAATCGCACCCCGTTCCATCAAAATAGCACAGGCGAAGCCGGATAATTTGGGATTTCGGTCATCCCGCTCCGATAAATGCAGCAGCTCTTGCACCCACTGCTTGTCGTCAATGATTTCACTATGATCCTGCGAAATGCGGTTGAGCTCGTTTATCGCCGTAATCATGCTGCCTGCCGCTTCATCATTGCAGCCCGCACCATCCAGCAAATATAAGGAGCCGCGGTGGAACAGCTGCTCCAGCAGCGGAATAAGCGGCTGTGTATCTACCTTGCGAATATCGCCATAGCCAATAATCATCGATAATCCCCGTGCCGCCGCTGCAATTTGCACGACATCGCGGCTGTCGGCAGCCAGCGTCTGCAGCACTCTGCTGCCCTCCTCCATCTGCGAGGTCATTCCACAGCAGCAGGAAACATGAATGAGCGCCGAAGCTTCTTCAATAGAGCGGCAGGCAAGAAGCTTCTCACGAAGCACATAAGCACACGCTACTTCAATCGTTTCCCCGAGCAGCGTCGCTTCCACAACTTGAATTTCAGCTTCCGGCGACCACTGGATGAGCCAATTTTCCGCCCAGGTTGCTCCTTCCTGACCGCTTGGCTGACTCTTCACAAAAGATATGCCAAGCAATAGCAATCGGTGGCATAAGATGGAACGGTTTAAGTCCAAAAAGGCAGCTTCCACTGAAGCGACCCTGCGGTTTTCTCTGAGATCAAGCGTTAGGGTGCTGGCGACCGTCGTCTTGTACTTCTCCAGCTTTAATCTTTTTAACTGCCGGTTCAAATCGTCTTGAATAGGGGTTTGGCTCACTCCCTCTGCCAAGCGGCCTATCGCCGTTCCCACGTCAACTCTTGCCAGCGCCTCAGCGACAGCAGATAACTCCCCATGCCCGAGCAGCGTTTGAGCAGCATCATGAAGATCGCGCAAAGTAGGCGCACTGCCGTCATGCAGTGCAGCGAGCGACTCTGCCATGCGTACAGCTTCAATCACCTCGGCGGTAGAGCGGTGAGTGCCCCCGCTCCTTACAAGTCTGGCAACCGAGGCGAGATAACGGTGTGGAAGCTGCTCCAGCATTCCGCCCTCCATCGCCTCCCACATCATTTGGAAATAGTGGGGCGCATCATTTCCGGCACCATAACCCGACATCGTCGACAGCTTATAATAAGAGTAAGGCATTAACGTATGCTTGGTGCTGCGGGATGGCAGTCCCGCTGCCTCTTCATCGCTCATCGCCGCTGTCAAATCCGCTAGTGCAGCAGCATGATAGGCGCCGCAGACGACCACGATTCGCTGGGGGTCATGACCTGCCGCAATCGTTTGCTGGATTTGCCGCCGCATATAAGACTCCCGTAATGCATTATAGGCATGCTCAGCCGGGTGCTCGCGCTGCTCCTTCGCCTCGCCAAGCTCGCGCATCTCCGCCGAAAAAGCGAGAATGGCTTCCCGGTATGCGCCGGGATTGGCATTATGCTCAAAGCTGCGCTCCCAATACATATCATAATCGCTCTCACCCGCAAGCTCGGCAATCCGGCTGTAAATGGAGCGTTTCTCCTCCCCTTCAGGTACAGCAGAAGGCTCCTTTCCCTTTGACCGGAGTGCATCCTGCAGCGCTAACGTCACGGAAGAAGGAAGGTCAATAAATGCCGCGGATGCGCCATGCTCCTTGGCCCATTTCATCGCCTGAAACTCCGGCGAATATACAGCGAAGGGCCATAACACCGTACGCACGGGAAGCTCTTCGGTAAAGGCTAATATGGCTGCGGGCAGTTCAGTAGCGGCATGTGTCAAGTGCTTGATCTCGCCAGTCGCATCCGAGGGGCCTTCAATAAGCACCGCCGTCGGCTCACGCTCATTCAGGTACTCAAGCAGCTGCTTCGCCCCGCCAGGAGACAAATGGCGCACTCCGAAAATAAACACCTGATCGTCAGCATTTACATTCACTCGTTCATCTCCTTGCACGCTTGATACAAATTCCGCCACTCCGCTCCCCGCTTCTTCATGACGTTGTCCAAATATTCCTTCCAGACGAGCTTGTCCTTAACATCATCCTTGACAATGGCGCCCTGCAGACCGGCAGCCAAATCGCTATCTGTCAGCTCCCCGCTGCCGAAGCTTGCGGCCAGCGCCATGCTGTTGGTCAGCAGAGAGATCGCTTCCGCAGTCGAGATGACACCTGCTGGCGATTTCAGCTTCTCTTTCTTGTCGAGCGTCATGCCGCTGCGCAGCTCGCGGAATATCGTAACCACCTTGAGCAGCGCCTCGTCTGCTGGAAGGGAAGCCTCCAGCTCATAGGACGCCGCAATTTCGCTGACCCGTTTTTTCACAATTTCAAGCTCTGTTTCTAGATCCGATGGTGCCGGAAGCACAATGATGTTGAACCGGCGCTTGAGCGCGGCAGACATTTCATTCACTCCGCGATCCCGGGTATTGGCTGTCGCTATAATCGAGAATCCTTTGCGGGCGCTCGTCTCTTTTCCAAGCTCGGGCACCGATATCGTCTTCTCGGAAAGGATCGAAATGAGCGCATCCTGCACCTCCGACGCACAGCGGGAAATTTCCTCAAAGCGGGCAATGCCGCCATCCTCCATCGCCCGCATAATCGGACTTTTCACAAGCGCCTCAGGCGTAGGCCCATTAGCCAGCAGCATGGCATAGTTCCAAGAATAACGCACCTGCTCCTCGCTCGTTCCGGCAGTTCCCTGCACGACGAGCCCGGAATTGCCATAGATCGCGGCTGCCAAATTTTCCGACAGCCATGATTTGGCGGTGCCCGGCTCCCCAATTAACAGCAAGGCGCGGTCCGTAACAAGCGTAGCAATCGCCATCTCAATTAAGCGGGTATTGCCGATATATTTAGGCGTAATGATTGTCTTGCCGGCTTTGCCGCCAATGATGAACGTCAGCACCGAGCGAGGCGACATTTGCCAGCCTGCCGGAATTTTCCCTTTGTCCGCCTTGCGCAGCGCCTCCAGCTCGTGACTGTACAAAACCTCTGCCGGCAGCCGCATCATATCCTGAAGCTGTTCTTGATCTGTTGTCATTCGTACATCTCCTTTAAGTTTAAATAGGCTGTTGAACATTCAGCGTTAGGGCAGCCCCCTTATTTTCGCAATAAGCCGATAATTTCTTCCAGTTGTCTCGCACAGTCATATCTATAGCTAGGAAGAATAGCTTCCAAACGGTCAGCATAGCTCTTAGGGAAATGAAACATCAAATGGAACAGATAAACGGAGAAGCTGTACAGGCTTTTGTCCTTTGAATCCTCCAAAATCTCCATCAACAGCTCGAGGCGCCGAGTTTCTTCCACTCCGGCATGCTCCAATCCTTTAAAAACATGCACGCCAATTGTATTTAAACCGCTTTTCTTCTTCTCTTTCCACTCTTGCAGGCTCTGCAGTAGAAATTCTTCTACCCTCTTGTGCCCGGGACGTGCAAAAACAGCGACCAGCTCCAAATGTTTACGATCGATGAGCCAGTCCAGCCAGCGGGCATCCCAAGCTTCAACCAGCGGCGCTGCAGTATTTATCTCCCCATTGTAGTAGTCATAGCTGCCTACCATATACTCCATCGTATCGAGCAGTTGGCGCTCGCGAGCGCTTGATGCTTTGGTGACGACCGATTTCAGCTTGCTCGCAGTAGAACCCACATAATGCATGTATACTTCCTCAGGAGGCAAAAGGCGCTTCGCCATGCGGAATGAATACGGCAAATAACGATGATTTTTGTGATCCAGCTCCTGCAGCAGGCTTAATACTTCCATGGAATTCGTTTGTTCCAAATATTGCGCTGCTTTGTCCAGCAGCGTGATCCAGCTTAAAGCGGTGAAACGGTCCGCTTCACGCACAATCTGATCATAAAGCTCCTCAAGCTGGGGCATGCGCACATATTCGAACGCTCTCAAAAACGGCTGGACTTTCGCCCACGCTTTATCGCTAGCCTTCTCATCCTTATTATTCACTGGAGCCTGATCCAGCTCTGCCCTAAACAGGGGAATAAGCCTTTCCGTCAGCGGCTCAGAGGGCCAGCTGTTGAGCGCTTCTGCCGCAAGCTCGATGTCTTTTCCAGAAAACGCCGCAAATAAACGCTCTGTGCCCTGCGCAGAAGCTCCTGCTGCCAAGGCGGCATAAGCCGCTTCACGAATGGGCTTCTTTTTGTCCAGCGTCCAGCCTATTAAGGCATCGGCATACTCCTCATGAGCGGCAAGACATTCAATGGCAGCGACCCTAATTTCATCTGCCCCATTCTCCGCCGCATCAAAGATGAGCTCCAGCTCCGCTGCACCACCTGCCTTATAAATAACACGCAGCTTGCGCACATCGCTTTTGCCGCCGGAACGGTTAAAGCATTGGATTAAATACGGAACTACCGCTGAGCCATAGGAGGGCAAAATTTTATCCATGGCAAATTCGGCCATTTCGGAATAGGGATCGTCCAGTGCACGTATCGCAAATGGAAATAGGCGCAAATCGTTGAACAGCCCTTCGGCAAAAGCATCGGTCACGATTTCGTAGCGGCCGCTGCCTGTCGTAGAAAGCGCCTTTTGCACCTCGGCCAGCTTGCGATAGGAGTAGCTTGTGGATAATGGAACCCCTCCGCCTGCCAGATCCAAAACCTCGCCATCCACCGCTGTATGGCCTTGCGTGTACAGCACGGAGCCTAGCAGCACGGCCAGCTCTTGCAGCTTCACGGATGCTCCCGTGCCTTCGGCTGATTCAAGCAGCGCTGCAATGCCCTCTCCCAATTTTTTGAAAATGGCTGCGCGTTCGCCTAGCTGCTCGAATTGCGGCAGAAGGCGCTTCAAACGAAAATCTCCCGCAGCCAGGTCGCTCCCGGCAATATAAAGCCTTCTTACCTCTTGATGAAGCTCTTGCAATAACGCTGTACTCATGGGTTGTCCCCCTAAATTGATAATAGAAGCTAGTATAAAAGCCGGGTTATATTTTCACCCTTTATGATAGTCAGCGGCTGGGCAACAAGCCGCCCTTGGTCCATCCGGTGCTCAAACATGACCAGAACGCAGCAGTCCTTCAGTTGAGTGTCATTCAGGTAAGGCAGCAGAGATACGGTGCCTTGCGGCAGCGCTGCAGCATCCTCCAGCACAAGCTGTCCTCCCGCTTCGTCTATTAGCGCAAACTGCCCGCTTTCGGTTGCTCCGACTTTGGCGGCGTGCAGCAGCATAACTGGCGACTTGTCGCCGAGCGGGTTTTTCAGCTGGTTCTTTACACGCTTGACCGCTTCTGCATAAGTACCGTTCGCCTTGGAAGATACGTTCGCCAAATCAGCAGCTGTCACAGCTCTCGGCACCATTTCCTCAAACCGCACCCGGGCATTCATATCTCCTGGATACTTGTACAAGGAAGGCACCTGAGCGACTTCAAAAAAGCTGTCGTCCTCGCGCATATGCTTTGCCGCTTTGCGGGGGCGATATTGCACGGTGCGGTGAATTTCGCCGCTAGCCGCTTCAAGCCAATAGCCGACATCTACAAACTCTTGTCGGGCATCATCGTCATAGCTGTAGAAGGCCAACTGCAGCAGCTCTGCTTGTTCTGTTACAAGGCCAAATTCCTTCAGCTCGGTTAACTGCCAGGCATGGCCCAGCCACTCCTCAATTGTTGACGTATGGTCCAGCGCAAGCTCCGGATCTTCCAGCTTGGAGAGCAGATAAGCTCGTCCTTTCTTGATAAAAGCATGCAGCCTGGTCAGTTGTTCCGCCGCATCGGTATAACTCGCTTCCCGGTCACGTTGATCGGCGAGCAGCAGCGCAAACCGCCGCAGCTCAACCTGCGCGCCCGACAAATAATAGTTGCCCAATTGCTTAACGTGCTCTTGGATAGCTTTAAGCATTTTGCTGTCGATGGTGCCAAGGCCGCTGCGAATGAGCGAAAGAATGAGCTTTTCCAGCACATCAAGCCCCTCTAACTGGGAAGCTATTTTTTTCTTCAGGGCTGTCTTGTTCACCTTCTTCGGTTTTGGCGGCTCATCACTATTTTCCTTTTGTGCTTTATTTTCAACGCGTTTTTCTGCTTTTTCGCGTTTGCTTATAATATCTTCAGGAATTGGCGCCACTTCAAAGGACAACCCATCCGTGTACGCGTATAATAAGCCTAAGCCATGCTTGCAAGGAAATTGGCGGCTAGGGCATGTGCAGCGAAAGGTCGGCTTCTCTGGGATGACAAAGTCAACCGAGCACTCATAGTTGGACTTGCCGCTGCCTGAGCATTGCCCAAACAATAGCTCCCCTGCCTCGGAACGGTTTAATTGCACAAAGCTGTTTTTCTTAACGAGTCCTTGCCCGTTCTTGATAGCCGCAGCATTCGGAGCAAGCGAATCGACATAGGATGCTGAAATTTCAAGCAAAAAAGATTCCTCCCTACTCATTTCCTATAATTTACTTCACATTCTATTATAAGACATTTGCTATTATTTTTGATAGAGCATTAGAATCTGAATAAATCATCTATTTTTAAATATTTTGTTATAAAAATAGGTCTTTCTACACAGAAAATATTGTAATTAATCTATTTTTACTATTGTTCATTATCACGTCGGATTAGGCACGCCGCCAGCAAGCCGATGCCGAGCACAAGCGCCAGTAGGAAGAACGTTATGCGATAACTGCTTATTTTCATGAAAAATAACGAAAGCATCGGCCCAAAGCTGGTTCCCGCGAACAAAATAAACGTATAGATGGATACGGCGATCCCCCGCGATTTCCCGCCTAACTGCCCAATCAGCGACACAAGTGACGGGACAGCGAGTGCTATTCCAGCAACAAATATGACGCTCATTACGATTAATAAGGGCAGGCTGCGCGCAAGCCCCAAGGATGCCAGTCCCGCAACCGCGAGCATGAGCCCGACTCGCAGCACCAAACGGACGCCAAGCCGTTTCGCAAGCGCTCCTGCGAAAGGGGAAACGAGCATGCCGACTACTCCTATGGCACGTACGTAAAGCAGCTCCTGTTTGCCTAGTCCAAAAGCCGGTCCGCTTAAATAGCTGCCCAGCACCGTATACATGCTCACGAAGGACATAAGCAGCACGAAAGCGACGATGTAGCTTAGCACCAAATAAGGCTGCTTCCACACGGTTCCCATTTCCCGCAGCGGTGCCCAAACGCTCGCATGCGCTTGCTGCGCATTCCCCTTCGGCAGCAGCGACTGTACGAGCAGTGCTGTCACGGTATAGACAACAGCAAGCAGCACAAAGACGGCATTCCAGCCATAATGCTCGCTTATTAGACTGCTCATGACTTGACCAGCGATTCCCGCGACCAGAAATCCGGTGCTAATAAAACCAATCGTCGTTACCCGTCTCTCTATCGGAAACATTTCCACAGCATATGCAAGTGCCACAGGCGAGAAGGTTGCAGCCGCAGCCCCCTGCAAGCCTCTAAGCACAAGGAGCCATGGAAATTGGTCAACTAAACCAATCGCCAATGATAGCACCGTTAGAGCGGCCAGCCCGATAACAATAATCTTTTTGCGGCCATACTTTTCGGATATTGCCCCATACAGCAGACAGCCTATCGCAAAGCCGAGCGAAAAAATGCTGCCTGCGGCGGCAGCTTGGGTCAGCGTTACGCTGAAATGCTCCGCGAATAGAGACAGCAGCGGCAAGGTAACATAGAGACTAGACATAACTGCCATACCGGACCAGCACAAAATCAAGGTCATAACGGAATAGTTGGCAGATCGAGCGGGTAGAGTGACAGATGAAGCATCTTTTTGTAACATACAGCACCTCTTTCAAAAAAATGATTGGATCCTTTATAAGGGTTCGCTAATTTAATTAGATTATCTAACTATTATCACAAAAAAATTATCTTCCCACCCCCAGTCTCTTTTCGATGCTTGCATTCAGCTTTACCATTACCTTGTCAAAAACCTGCTGTTCTTCCGGCTCAAGCCCGATTGGCAAAGATGAACAGGTCGACCAAAACACCGGCAATATTCGGCTCACTAAGTCGCGGCCCTCCGATGTAATGCTCACATGAATCATGCGGCGATCAATAGCGCTTTGTTCGCGGGCAATCCAGCTGCGCTTCTCCAGCCAATCCAGCAGAGCCGTTACCGAGGCTCTGCGAATGCCAAGCCGCTCAGCAAGCGCGGATGGCGTCACAAGCTCCCGGCCTTCATGCAGCGTTAGCAGCAGCAGCAGATCGAATTTGCTTTCGGTAATGCCAAATTCGGCTAAGTCGTTATCCATGACGTCCAAAATATGATCGCCTAGCCACAGCATAAGCAGTCCGATTGAAGCCGATTTCCGGTCCGTGTCCTGTGCAGCCGTAGCCTGCATGAGCTCCAGGTAGGGACTTGCTCCGAGCTTTGGCAGCTGCTCAGCCGTAAGCTCCTTATTATTTTTTCTAGCCATTGCGTACCTCCGCCTTTGCGGCTGCCTTGGTATCTCGTTTTTGCAAGGCAACGATTATAGTTAGATAATCTAATTAAATTTAATTTACGCTATTTTTTGCAAAAAGGCAAGGGCGTCTATGAAAAAATAAGCCTTGCCCCGCGGCAAGACTTTCAAATCCAATTTATGACAGAAAAATATTAGATTCCCTAGCAACCTGCAGCGCCTGGACGCGATTGCTCACACCAAGCTTTCTATATATGCTCTTAATATGCCACTTTATCGTCTCGCTCGCATTGCCGAGCTTGGCGGCGATTTCCTTATTTGCCAAGCCATCAGCAATGAGCCGCAGCACCCGCATTTCCTGTTCCGTTAAAATCATTTTCACCTGCTGCTTCTCTCCTGCTTCCACATTCAAAGCAAGAAGCAATGCCCTAACATAATCCAGCGTCACAACGGGCACCCGCTGCTCTTTAACGCTCTTATATGCATGTCTATTCCGTGTATAAGCGATTAGCAATAAGGCCATCCGTTCGCCTTCATCAATGAAGCTGCGAATGTAGCCTTCCGGCTCGGCAAGCCGCAGCGCTCCCTCCAGCTGTGCAAGCGCAGCATCCATCCGGCCCATTTGCTCAAAAATTAAGCTTTGCAAAATCATGCTTTTTATGCGGTCGCGAAGCCGGTCCTCCGTGCTTAATAGCTGAAGCAGCCGCCCTAGCAAATGCAGCGCATCGTCCGGCCTGCCGCAGGCAGCAAGCACTCTGGCCAATATGAGATGCTCAGGCACACGGCCTAGCGATACTTCGTCCGTATGCCGCATGCCGCAATGATGGAGCCAATTTTGCGCCTCTTGGATGAAGCCTTGCCGCAAAGCAAGCCGAGCTTGCTCCGCTTCAATTCGCAAATGGAACAATACCGCATCGGGAGAATCGATATGCGACTTTAGCTGCATGAGCAGCTCCGCGGCCCGCTCGCTATTTCCCTTAGCCTGCTCAATTTGTGAAGCGCTAACCGCTAATTGAATCATAATTCGGGCAAAAGGCTTAATATCGCCGCGTCCAAGTGCTTGATTCGCATAAAACGAAGCGTCATCCAGCCGATTCCATTCATAAAGCAATTTGCTGTACGACACGTTGAGGAAGCCGATAAACGGGTATTGTTTTTTATCCTCCCATGCTTTAATCCATCTCAGTAAAAATGCACCAGCCGCATGAAGATCGTTTATAAATGCCAAGTGGTCGTCAAAAGCATCATAGCCTTGATAGCGATTGCGTCCCATCGTTTGAAAAAAACTGCCCTCTGGCATGTATTGCTCCATTTGCTCCAAATATTCCGACGTCAACTTGAGGTCTTTATGTAAATAGGAAACGATGGAGCAAAAGAAATAAATGTTGCCCATTGCCCGCTTCCAATCCGCTTCATCTAATTGCTCTTTCAATAAAGCAAAGCGAATTCGGGCTTGCTCTATTTTGCGGAAAGCGGCTTTCCATTCCCCCACCCCGAGCAGAACCGAAATATAAAACATTTCAACCATCGGCTTATCTGCAAAGGTGCTTTCCGGCAAGACGGACAGCCATCTATTTAATACAACGCTTTTCGTTTGCATGAAAGCAATGAGATTTTTCTCTATTAAACGTACGGCATCGCTATACTGCTGGCCCTGCAGAAAATGCTCAACTGCCCCCTGCTCAAACCCCTGGCTCTCCAGCCATTGTGCGGCACGAATGTGCGCTTGCAGCTTTTTATCCGGCTTTTCCCTCAGCAGCAGCTGCTGCAAAAAATCCGAAAGCAAATGATGATACCGATACCAGCCACGCTGCTCGTCAAGCGGGATAATAAATAAATTCAATCGTTCGATTTTCTCCAATTGCGCCTGGCTGTTGGCACAGCCCGTTACCGCCTCGCATATAGAAGCGTTCAACCTTTGTAAAATTGACGTTTCCAGTAGAAAATCGCGCAATTGAATCGGCAGCTGACTAAATACTTCCTCCAGCAAATAGTCCGAAATATGATGATGATGCCCATTAAACTGCTCAATCGATTCCGGAATATTGCCGCTCTGCTTTAAGGAAATGGCAGCCAGCTGCAAGCCGCTGATCCAGCCCTCCGTCTGAAGGCACAGCAGCGCCACCTGTTCTTTCGTTAAATGCAGCTCTGTCAAATCGCGAAAAAAAACAAAGCCTTCCTCCAGCTCAAACCGTAAATCGGGCATCTTGATTTGATGAAATTCCCCTTTTGCCCGCAGCTTTGCTGTAGGAATGGGAAGTTCATTGCGGCTGGCGATATATATATGAATATGGGCAGGCAAGTGCTCCAGCAAATAAATGAAAGAATGCTGAATAGACGGCAGTTCAATAAATTGAAAATCGTCAAGAATGATGGAAAGCTCGCTATCCAAGCCGGCAAGCTCATTCAGCAGCATGCTCATCGCAGGCTCTGCGGATACCGATGGCCCTTTCTCTATCAAGGCTCGAAGGGAAGGAGCAAACCCGGCAACACGGGCTTGAATGGACGCTGTCACATAGCTCCAAAAGGCAATCCAATCATTGTCATGCACATCTAGTGAAACCCATGCCACAGGCGAGCTGCATAATCTCGCCCACCCGCTCAAGGCTGTCGTTTTCCCATAGCCGGCTTGTGCGGAAACGACGGTCAGCTTCGCTTTCATTCCCTCTTCCAGCTTGCTCATCAGCTTCGGCCGAAATACTAAAGGGCTGCGAATAGGAGGAATATGAAGTTTAATGCTTGCCATTACTTGCGGACACCTCCGAAAATGCCTATGTATCAATACCCATTATTTCAGGCCACCCCCTAGTATAGCAGAAAACAGGGCAATAAAAATACGGCACGTACTGTTTGACCAGTACCCGCCGTATTAGATAGGTTAGCTTATGAATTAACGATTATTGAGGTGTCCCACAGATGGGCAGCGTCTCTAAGTGGAGGCGTTGCCGCGATCTGCAGTATAGGCTGGCACCATTGGAGCTGAGCAGCTCGGCTGATGCCTTGAGAGGCAAAATGCGTCGTATTGTGTCACCGAAAAAAACAATGCTGTATTCTTGTTTATCATAATAGGAAGCAAGCGATTAGAAAATCCCCCGTTTGGGGGGGGGAGGATCAACTCGTTTCTTGAAACAGCTGCTTCGCTGCTTGGATAGCAGCTGCGGCACGCGGCCAGCCCGCGTAAAAAGCAAGATGGGTTAATGCCTCTACGACCTGCTCCTCCGTCAAGCCATGCTGCCTCCCTAGACGAATATGGAAGGGCAGTTGCTCCGTCGATCCGGCGGCCACTAATGCAGATATCGTAAGCAGGCTGCGTTCCCGAAGCGACAGCTGCTCTCTTTTCCAAACCTCTCCGAAGAGCAGCTCCTCCGAATATTGGACAAAAGCGGGCGCTATATCTCCGAACGTTTGCCGGACATTTGAAGCGATCGCTTCTGGAGGGTTAATCATTTGGGCGATCCCGCTGCCGAACGTCCAATCTTCCAGTTCCGTCCCGACGAGCATGATGAATACATCTTCCTCGCGAATGGCCAGTTCGCTCGCCAAACGCTGCGCTACCCTTTTATAAAAATGCTGCTTTTGCACCGTGCTTCTTCCAGATTTCAAAGTAATTTGGATAAAAAGCAACTCTTCGGTCCGCCTAATATTTAGATAATGGGGACTATAATAAAATTCGCTTGCCCGATGCCCATGGAATACTTGAAAAAAATCGTCCTCCGGCACATGGAAATGCTCCATAAGAGCACACATAATAACCTGACTAATGGCTGACAGCTGTGGCTCATCATATTTATTTTCCAAATAACTGACTCTGACGAATGGCATGCTGGCTTCCTCCTTCAATTGGATGCCCTCATTGTACGCCTTCCTCACTTATTTGTATAATTGAATAAAATCATATTCTTATTCAATTATACCGAATAAGATGGTTGGCTATTTATACAAGGAGCTGTTCAGCAGCAATTTGAAGGAAATAAGGCCTAGGCCTACAGCGCTCACTCTTTTTCCCGCAGCGAGTTGAACCCCTCTCCGAACACTTCGACGACGTCGTGAACGGTAACAAAGGCGTAGCGGTCCGTATCGTGGACCAGCTTTTTGAGCCGGCCTACTTCGGAGCGGCTGACGACGCAGTAAATAATTTTTTTCTCGGCATCGCTGTAACCGCCTTTCCCGTGGAAAAACGTCGTGCCTCGCTGCATTTCCGTGTGGATGCGGGCTGATATTTGATCGGCATGGCTCGTAATGATGATCGCCGCTTTGCCTCTTCCCGAGCCTTCCATGACGTAGTCAAGCACCCGCGTGCCCACGAAAACGGCCACAATCGTATACATCGCCCGTTCCCGATCCAAATAAATAAGCGACAGCACAATAGTGGCGCAGTCGAACATAAAAACGCTTCTTCCGACAGGCCATCCCCAATACTTTTTGAGCACCTGCGCCAAAATGTCCGTTCCGCCGCTCGTCCCGCCATACCGGAAAACAAGGCCCAACCCGACGCCGACCGTCACGCCGGCATATAAGGAAGCCAGCAGCAGATCGCTCATAACAAAATGAAAGTCCCGAAAGATGTATACAAAAAACGAGAACATCAACGTTGCAAAAACGGTATAAGCCAAAGAACGCCCTCCGAGCGCCTTCCAGCCAACAAAAAAAAGCGGGAGGTTAAGCAAAAAATTGGTTACCCCTGCATCCCAGCCAAACATATATTTCAGCAATAAGCTGGCTCCGGTAATACCACCCTCGGCCAGCCCGTTAGCTGCATTGAAATAGTTGATGCCAAAGCCCATAATCGCCGAGCCGACGAGGATGGCAGCACCATTTTTCAAATGCTCGTTCATGCAAATTCTTCCTGGAGCCGCGCTTCGGCCGCCTCGTTCGTGGTCTCTTGGCTGAGGCTCCGGCGCGCTACGCCCGACTGGTAGGCTGCGGCAATGACGGCTTCCCGCACTTTTTCCACAACATGTTGGTTAAATACGCTTGGAATAATGTAGGACTCATTCAGCTCCTCTTCCGTAACGACGGAAGCGATCGCGCTTGCCGCGGCCAGCTTCATCTCCTCCGTAATTCGCGAGGCGCGGCAGTCGAGGACGCCGCGGAACAAGCCCGGGAAGCAAAGCACGTTGTTGATCTGATTCGGGTAATCCGACCTTCCGGTCGCCATCACGCGGACGTACGGCTCCGCTTCTTCCGGCGGAATTTCCGGCGTCGGATTCGCCATGGCGAAAACGATCGGATCGCTAGCCATATTTTGTACATCGTCCACACGGAGCACCTTAGGCCCGGACAGTCCGATGAATATATCGGCGCCGCGGATTACCTCGCTCAAAGCGCCGCTTCGGCCTTCGGGATTCGTATGCTCGGCAAACCATTGCCATGCAGGATTGTCATAGTTTTGCCCCCGCACGATAGCACCTTGCCGATCCACGCCGATAAGGTTGGTTACCCCGGCGGCCAGCAGCATTTTGGTGCAGGCGATGCCCGCCGCTCCGATGCCGCATACGACTACCTTGCAGCGGCCTAGCTCTTTTTTCACCACTTTGACGGCGTTCAGCAATCCTGCTAGCAGGACGACCGCCGTCCCATGCTGGTCATCATGGAAAACGGGGATATCCAGTTCCTCGATCAACCGGTTCTCGATTTCAAAACAGCGCGGCGACGAAATATCCTCCAGATTGATGCCGCCGAACGTCGGCGCGAGCGCTTTGACAATTTGAATAATTTCTTCGGTGCTCTGCGTATTCAGGCAAATGGGAAACGCGTCCACACCGGCCAATTGCTTAAACAGCATCGCTTTGCCTTCCATAACCGGCATCGCCGCCTCCGGCCCGATATTGCCGAGTCCGAGCACCGCAGAGCCGTCGGAAACGACCGCAACCGTGTTGCGCTTGATTGTCAGCGAATGCGCTTTTCTCGGGTCCTCGTGGATTGCCATGCAAACTCGCGCCACGCCCGGCGTATAAACGCGCGACAAATCCTCGCGGTTTTTGATCGGCATTTTCGGCACCATTTCGATTTTCCCGCCGAGATGGATCAGAAAGGTTTGGTCGGAAACATGCAAAACTTTGATGCCTGCCATTTTTTTGACAGCGCTTACAATAGAGTCGGAATGCTTATGATCGCTCACGTGAACCGTAATATCCCGAATCGTCGTCGCTTTGCCGGATTTCGCGACATCGATCGCGATAACATCCCCGCCGGCATCGCCGATCGCTGTCGCGATCTGCCCAAACGTCACCACATCCTTGGCGATTTCCAGCCTAATAATAATACTTGTGCCTCCACTTACACTCGCCTTTACCGTCATTTCCGATCACTCCCAGTCCACAAATTGCCGCTGCTGGAATCGGCCGCGTTCCAACCGATCCAAAGAGCTGCTCCATTTATTGCGCAGGCGGCGTCGCCGCTGATTTTTTGTTTTTCAAATAATAAATAAGGTAACACATGACGACGAAAGGAACTCCGCAATACAAAGCGATGCGCTGAGCAGGATCGAAATACAATCCTATGCAGGACGTCAGACAGAGCAGGAACGCCGCAATGGGCACATAAGGGTACAGCGGAGTCCGATATTTCAAATCCTGAAGCCTGCCGCCCTCCCTAAGAAACTGCCTGCGGAACATAAATTGCGAAGCGACGATGCCCATCCATACGGCTACGACGGCGAACCCGGAGATGGCGATCAGAACGACGTAGACGGTATCAGGAGCAATCACACTGGAGAGCAGGGACAGGCAGGAAACCAGCATGCTGATGATCAGCGCATTCAACGGTACGCCACTCGATGTCACTTTCCCAAGCCACGGGCTGATCATTTTTTCCTGGGAAAGCGCCCAAAGCATCCGCGTCGAAGCATACAGTCCCGAATTGCCCACCGACAGCAAAGCGGTCAAAATGACAAAGTTCATAATGTCGGCCGCATACGGAATGCCGATCTTGTCAAATACGAGAACGAATGGACTTTCGATAACTCCCGCTTCCTTCCACGGGATAAGCCCGGCCAGCACGATAATCGCGCCGACGAAGAAGATCATCGTCCGCCAAACGACTGTGCGGATGGAGCGCGGAATGCTGACGTCCGGATTTTCCGTCTCCCCTGCGGTCACGCCGATCAGCTCGGTGCCGGAGAAAGCGAAATTGACGGATATCATGACGAATAATACCGGCAGGAAGCCGTTTGGAAATAACCCGCCCTGATTCAACAGGTTAGAGAACATCGGCGCCGAGGCGTTGCCTTCCATCGGAATGAGCCCAAACATGGCCGCTCCGCCAAGCCCAATGAAAAGGATAATAACAATGACCTTAAAGCCGGCAACCCAAAACTCGGATTCTGCAAAAAATTTCACGGATAAAGCATTTAAAGCAAACAGTAAAACGGCGAATATCGCACTCCAAATCCAAACCGAGATATCAGGGAACCAGCGCTGCATCAGCAGACCCGCCGCCGTAAACTCCGATCCGACCGTCACGACCCACGTCAGCCAATAAAGCCAGCCGATAGTAAAACCCGTAGCAGGCCCGATAAATTTGGTCGCATAAGCCGGGAATGAACCTGTAACCGGCATCGCCACGCTCAATTCGCCCAGACAAAGCATCACTAGATACATAATCAGCGCGCCGACCAAGTAAGCAAGCACGGCCCCTCCCGGTCCGGCCAGGTTCAACGTATAGCCTGTGCTTAGAAAAAGTCCCGTTCCGATGACGCCGCCAAGTGAAATCATGAAAATATGCCGGCTTTTCATCGATCTTTTCAATGTGTGCTGCTCGTTCTCGCCAATTTTGCTCATCCTATTTCGCTCCCTTGTCGAAGTTTTCGAGATACTCAAGGCCCGCAATTCCAGGGGTTGTCATTTCAAAGGGATTTAATATAACATCTAGCTCTTCGGGGGTCAAAAGATTTCTTTCCAGACATATTTCCTTGATCGTTTGTCCGGAATGAAGCGCTTCCTTTACTAGCCTGGCAGCGGTTTCATAACCGAGATGAGGATTCAGCGCCGTCATGACGCCGAAGCTTCGTTCCACGTGCAATCTGCAGGTTTCCTCATTCGCCTGAATGCCTTCCACGGCCTCGCGCAGGAAAACGTTGAGCCCGTTGCGCAGGATGAGTAAGGATTGGAGCAAATTATGGGCCAAGACCGGCCCCATCACATTCAGTTCAAGCTGGCCCGCTTCTGCAGCCAAGCAAATCGTATGATCGTTGCCGATCACCTGAAAGGCGATCTGGTTGACCATTTCCGCCATGACCGGATTAACCTTGCCCGGCATAATCGACGAGCCGGGCTGCTTGGGAGGGAATTGAATCTCTCCCAGTCCGGCTCGAGGTCCCGAAGCCATAAGCCTGAGATCATTGCAAATTTTAGACAGATTTACCGCCATAATTTTAAGCGCCGCAGAGAGCGCCGTAAAGGCGTCCGTATTTTGAGTTGCGTCCACCAAATCATCCGCCGCGGTTAAAGGAAGTCCTGTCTGCTCAATCAAATTCCGCACGGCCAGCTCGCTGTACTTCAGATTGGCGTTGAGCCCCGTGCCGACAGCTGTCGCGCCCAGATTAACCGTCAACAATCCGGCTGCCGCCGCGGTAATTCTTGCAAGGTCCCTGCCGATTACGCGGGAATAGGCGCCGAACTCTTGTCCCATCCGGATCGGAACCGCATCCTGCAAATGGGTGCGCCCCATTTTCAGAACATCGTCAAACTCCTCCGCTTTCCGCGCAAACCCCGCCTCGAGAGCCGCGACAGCGGCCAGCAGCGGTTCGGCGAGCCGGTAAGCGGCGATGCGGATCGCCGTCGGAACCGTATCGTTCGTCGATTGGGACATGTTGACGTGATTGTTCGGCGAGCAGTGGAAGTAATCGCCTTTCCGCTTGCCGAGCCACTCCAGCGCCCGGTTGGCCAGCACTTCGTTCATATTCATATTGATGGAAGTACCCGCACCGCCCTGGATGGCATCGACGATAAAATGCGCCGACAGCTTGCCCGCAGCCGCCTCCTCCGCAGCCTGCACAATCGCGGAACCGATCGTTTTCGGCAGCATGCCGGTTTCCATATTGGCCAATGCCGAGGCCTTCTTGATCTCGGCCAAAGCCGTCATCAAATGCGGGCTAACCGGGGTTCCGGTAACCGGGAAATTTTCGGTGGCCCGCAGCGTCTGAATGCCGTAGTAGGCTTCGGCGGGTACCGCCTTTTCACCGAGAAAATCATGTTCGATACGCACTGACATGTGGATCTCTCCCCGAAGTCATCTTGGTGGAATACAAGTTCGTTTCATTTATTTCGACATCTGAAAGCAGACCACTTTTGGCTCGGTCATCTCGTGAAGCGCGAAGGCAACGCCCTCCCGGCCAAGTCCGGAGCCTTTAACGCCACCGAAAGGCATGGCGTCAATGCGGTAATCCGAGCTGTCGTTGACCATCACGCCGCCAACGTCAAGCTTGTGAACGGCGGTAAAGGCATGCTCCAGATTTGCCGTGAAAATTCCTGCCTGCAGCCCGAAATCGACGCTGTTGGATTCGCGTATTGCCGTATCCAAATCAGGCACGCTGAAAATCGTCACGACGGGACCGAACACTTCCTCTTTCACGACTTTGCACGTCTTCGGAACGTTGGCCATAACCGTCGGCTCCACGAATGCACCGCGGCGCTGGCCGCCGCACAGCAGTTCTCCGCCCTGCTCTACCGCTTCCCGAATCCAGCTCTCCACGCGCTTCGCTTCTCTTTCGTTGATCATCGGGCCCATGTCCGTGTCCTCTTCCAACTTGCTGCCCATGCGGTACAGCTTCGTTCTGGCGACGAATTGGGCGACAAAGGATGCGTACATCGCCTCCTGCACGTAAATGCGCTGCACGCCCAGGCAATTTTGGCCCGCCGCCCAGAATGCGCCGGATACGGTCGCTTCGACCGCGTCGCTAATATTCGCGTCGTTCAATACGATAGCCGGGGAGTTGGAGCCGAGCTCCATGCCCATTTTTTTTAGTCCGCCCTTTTGCATGATCGCTTTGCCTGTCGTCAGCCCCCCGGTAAACGAAATCATTCTGACATCGGGATGCGTCACCAGAGCATCGCCGATTTCGCTGGCATTGCCCGTTACGACCGATAAAATTTTGGCAGGCAGACCCGCCTGATCAAAAGCTTCCGCCAGCATCAGCGCGCTAAGCGGAGTCGCAGGCGCAGGCTTTACAATAATCGCGTTGCCTGCGGCGATTGCCGGGCCGACCTTGTGCGCAACCAGGTTCAGCGGATCGTTGAAGGGCGTAATCGCCCCGATGATGCCAATCGGAAAACGGTAGTAGTAGCCGAAACGTTTTTCACTGCCCGGCATCTGGTCGAATGCGATCGTCTCGCCATGCAGCCGTCTGGCCTCCTCCGCGCTGATGCGCAGCGTCTCCACGCATCTTCTGACTTCCTTCCGCGCTTCTTTGATCGTTTTGCTGCCTTCGCGGGCAATCGTCTTCGCGTAGTCTTCCTTATGCGCGTCCACCCAGTCGGCTGCGCGGTTCAGAATGGCGATCCGCTCATGCGTCGGCAGCTCCGAGCTCAGCCGGAACCCTTCCTTCGCCTGTTCGATGGCATACAGCATGTCCGCCGTCGAGGCAGCGGGCACGGTCGCGATCAGGCTATCGTCCTGCGGATCGCGGACTTCCATCAAGTTCTCGCGCAGCACCCATTGTCCGGCCAAATACATCTTGCTTTTCTTTTCCATAGTTTCCATAGTCATTGTTTACACCTCATCCTGGTTGTTTAATTTCTATGATTGCAGAAGCTACAGTTGATTGCGGTGAATGTTGATCAGATCAATCAAAATCGAAAAGCCTGTTTCCTTGCGTCCGGCTCCGGCGCCCATCAGCGTGATCGGCCCGGCCAAATCGCAATCGTACGTAACGGCATTCAATGCGCCGCCGACGCCCGCCAGCGGATCGCTGAGCGGAATCGCCTCCGGCCCTACCTTGGCGATGACCTCCTCGCCGTCGCGCCAGCAGCGTGCGATCAGCTTCCAGCGCTTGCCTTCCTGTTTGGCGCGCTCCATATCTTCCCGGGTCAGCTTGCTGATCCCTTCGCAGGCAACGTCCTCCCTTTCCAGAGGCACATTCATCACGATATTGCTCAAAATCGTAATCTTGTACTGCGCGTCATAGCCTTCGACATCGCTGGTCGGGTCCGCTTCCGCATAGCCTAGTCCTTGCGCCTCGGCAAGCGCGTCCGCATAGCTCATGCCCTCTTCCATCCGGGTCAGCATATAATTAGTCGTCCCGTTCAAAATGCCCTTGATCTCGTTGATCCGATTGCCCGAAAGCGCGGTGATTGGCATGCGGAGCGCAGGCGTTCCGCTCATGACCGTTCCTTCGTACCCCCAGCGAACGCCGTTTCTGCGAGCAAGCTCCGACAGCTCCTGATAAGCAAGCGCGACCGGGCCTTTATTGCTCATCACGACATTTTTCTTGCATTTGAATGCGGCGCGGCAGTGATCGATCGCCGGCTGGCCCGTCTTCACATCGGTAAAAGTCAGCTCTACAATCGTATCGGCATTCGTTTCCTGAATCGTCTTGAAACTGTCCCAGCCGCGGTTTAGCCCCGGCTCTTCGGGGTAGGCGTCGAGCCTGCCCGTTTCTTTTACAGCCCGCAGCGCTTCTACGATATTCAAGCCGTCCGGATGATACAAAGAGCCTTTCATCATGTCCGAGATCGCGACAATTTTCGCCTGAAACCCGGTATCGCTGTGTAATGCCTTGCTTTTCTCTTCCAATATTTCCGCCAATCCCTGGCCTACGACACCAAAGCCAAGCAGTGCAATTTTGAGTTCCATATCGATCTCTCCTTATAGGTTATGGATGCTTAAAGGCATCTGCGATTCTACATAGGCTAGCGCTTGCGACAAGTCGGCGATCAAATCCTCCGTATCCTCGATGCCGACAGAGATGCGCAGCAGGCCTTCGGAAATGCCCAGCGCCTGGCGCTCTTCCAGCGTGCATTCGACATGGCTGGTCGTTCTCGCCGGTCCGTAAATCGTTTCAACGGCGCCAAGATTGCCTGCCCGGTTCGCATACTGGAGCCGCGGCAGCAGCAGCTTGATCGTTTCCATTTCCCCTTTGAGCACAACGCTCAAAATGCCGCCAAAGCCGTTCATCTGCTTTTTTGCAATATCATGATGCGGATGTGTCTCCAGACCAGGATAGTTGACGGACTCGACAAGCGGATGTTTTTGCAAAAAGCGGGCGATCTCCATGGCGCTTTGCGCCTGCTGGCGGACGCGGAGCTTAAGCGTTTTCATCCCCCGCAAAATCAGATAAGCCGCCCACGGATCGAGGTTCGCCCCGTGAATTTCCCGGTAGTGGTACACCTTCTCCATCAAAGCTGCGGACCCGCACACGACGCCTCCGAGCACATCGGCATGGCCGCTTAAAAATTTGGTGGCACTGTGAATGACGAGATCGACGCCGAGCTTCAGCGGATTTTGATTGATCGGCGTTGCGAACGTATTATCGACCATCACCAGCGCGCCGACGGCTTTCGCCGCTTTGGCCAAACGTTCGATATCGGTAATTTTCAGCGTCGGATTCGTCGGCGACTCCAGGTAAAGCACGCTGCAGCCCTTGGCAATCTCGCGCTCGATCTCCTCATGATCACCGGTATTGCACAGCACTGTTTCTACATGAATTTGCGGCAAAAATTCCGTGAAAATTTTGTTCGTTCCGCCGTAAGTGTCCTTGACGGAGACGACGCGGTCGCCAGGCCGCAAAAACGTATAAAGCGCGCTGCTGATCGCCGCCATGCCGGATGAAAAAGCGATAGCCTCTTCCGCCTCTTCCAGAAGCCGCACCTTTTCTTCCATCGCCCGGACGGTCGGGTTCGACATCCGGTTGTAGGTATATCCCGGTTTGTTCCCCAGCGCCACTTCCTGCCATTCGTCAACGTCGCTATAGTCGTAAGCTACGCTGAGCACGACGGGAACCTGAGTGGATCCGAATACTCGGAAATCCTTCTCCCCGCCCCATACCGCTTTTGTGCCTATTCGCGCATTGTTATCGATGTGTTCACGCATTGCTTTCTCACCCTTTGCTATTGTTCATAGATTCTAGGAAAACTTTGCTTGCACCATTATTAATTGTATATTGTATACAACATATGACGCGATTGCTCCTTTTGACAACGGTATGAATGCCTCTTGATCAATTTTGTATTTTGTATACAATATACAATATCCTTGTTTATGTTTCTGATCATATCATGCATTCTTTTGAAAATCAACAAAATTATGAAGCGCTTTCAAAATGGCCTCGCCGCTTGATCAAACCCTATGACAATGGTACTATGAATCATAGATTTCCCTGCAGATACTGGAAACCGCATTTTTCATTCGTCCTAAAGGAGCGCTACAATGACCATCAAAAAGTACCAGTCTTTAAAAGATCATGTGTACAATTATATAGCAGAAAAAATTCAAAACGGCTCTTTGCTGCCTAATCAGAAATTGAACGAAGCCTCCATTTGCCAAACGCTGGGGGTCAGCCGTACTCCTGTCCGGGAAGCATTGATTCAGCTGGCCTCGGAAAATTTGCTGGAAAACTTGCCCCGCCGAGGCTTCATCGTCAAAGAGCTGGATACGAAAAAGAAGCTGGATGTTTTTCAGGTCGTCGGGGTGCTGGATGCGCTTGCCGCCACTTTATCCGTTTCGCATTTAGACGAAGACGATATCGCAACGATGGAGCGGCTGGTTGAAAAAATCGACTTGGCGATCCAGCAGCAAAATTATACCGATTACCAGCATTGGCAGAACGATTTCCATAATGTTTACTTATTGAAATGCAACAACAGCACCTTAATTGAAATATTGAAATCGCTGCAAAACAGCTTTATCCGGCAAATTTACTTAAGCGAGGACAAGCTGCGGCTGTTTTCGGTATTATCGCAAATGAATGAGGAGCATAAGCAGATTATTCAGCTTTTCAAAGAAAGAGATTCTGCAAAGCTGGACGAGTTTATTAAAACCGTGCATTGGAAAATTGATTACCTCGATATGATATAAACGGCTAAAACCAGTAGACGAGACGCTTGTCCGTGTACTGGTTTTTTCGTTTTCCTTCGGGCTGCGGGTCGCAGTACCGTTTTAGCCCTTTACGCTGGCGATTCGCGAGGAAGATGTTTTCATCATGCTCGTCATCAATTGGATGTCCCTATTGTACGCCTCCCCGTTTATTTATATAATTGAATAAAATAATAACCTAATTCAGTTTTACCGAATGAGATTATTAGCTATTTATATAAGGAGCTGTTCAGCATGGATTTGAAGGAATTAACGACGTTTCAAACGATTGTTCAAGAAGGAAACTTTTCTAAAGCCGCCCTCAAGCTGCATTATGCCCAGTCTACCGTCACTAATCAGGTTCAGCGGCTGGAGAAAGCGCTTGGCATTCAGCTGTTCAAACGGGGCTGGGATGCCGAGCTTACGGCCTCCGGGCAATTGTTCGCCGCCGAGGTAGACAAGCTAATTGGACATTGGCATTATGTAGCGGAGCAGGCGAAGGCTTTGCAGGAAGAAGAAATCGGGACGGTCAGCGTAGGCGCGTTAGAATCGCTCGCAAAGCAGGTACTGCCTGCTTCACTCCGGCGCTTCCAGGCGCAAAAGCCTCGTGTTTCCTGCCATTTTGTTATAGGCAATACCGACACGCTGTCGCGTGCAGTGCTGCAAGGCGGGCTCGACTTTGCCATTTGCGGGGAGCCTGCTGATTCGACTTCCTTTCGCTTTGAGCCCTTGTTCGAGGAAAAAATCGCCTTTGTTGCAGCGAATGACCATCCCCTAGCGAAAAGGGACGGCATAGATTTTGCTGAGCTGCTTGCTTATCCTTTGCTAATTGGGGGAAGTACATGCCTTTATTATTTGCGATTATCCAAGCAGTTTTCACGCTATGACGAATCCCCCCTCCTGCATACGGTCAGCCAAATTTCTGCAATTCCAGCATTTATCCAGCAGACAGCCGCTATAGGCGTTGTTCTTGCTTCGACAGAGCTGGCGCCAAATCTGGTTGCCCTTGATGTAAAGCTCAAGGATGCCTCCATTCCCATCGGCTTGCTGCAGCTGCGCAATGAGAGTTATGCGGCGACCTCCAAGCATCAATTGATGCAATATATCAAAGAGGAGCTGTCACTTGCTTAAAGTAAGCTTATAGGTTTATGATAGTCATACAAATGGCTAAAGGAGGCATTTTTCGTGGATCATGTGGACAAACAAATTTTATTCCATTTGCAAAATCAAGCGAGAATTTCCATGACGGACCTTGGCAAAAGTGTGGGCCTGTCCCAACCGGCTGTAACGGAAAGAGTCAGACGGCTGGAGGAAAAAGGCGTTATCGAGGAATACCGCACGATCATTTCCCCAGAAAAAATCGGCAAGCCCTCCATCGCCTATATGCTGTTTCAGACGCGGGATTGCCATGCCTTTCTTGATTTTGTCCATACCTCTCCCGATGTCATGGAGTGCCACCGCATCAGCGGCCAGCACAATTACTTATTGAAAGTGATGACCGACTCTACCCGATCCCTTGAAGAATTCGGCAATCAATGCGATAAATATGGGACGTATACGATTTTGATCGTCATGTCGTCCCCCATTGATCATAAGCTTCTAATCCCTGTTCTTGCGGAAGCACAGTACCTCACGGATTTAGGCTGATGCTACTCAGCCTCTATTCGAACGGAAACCATGCTCCTTGGCAAGCCAGGCGATGAGCAGAGCGATGATTACCAGCAAGGAAAGTACCCATGGGAAAGAAATAACACCCAGCGTTTCAAGCAAAAGCGCACCGATTAATCCACCCCCGCCAATCGCCAAATTCCAGGCCGTCACCAGCATGGATTGCGCCACATCTGCATGATCGCCAGCGGCTTCGGCCACCGCTGTCTGCAGCAGCGTCGCTGCCCCGCCAAATGTCAGCCCCCACAATGCAATGGCTATATAAATGATCATCGACTCGCTGCTGCCTATTCCCAGCAGAATAGAGGCGACGGCGAAACCCGCGAGGCTTATTAAAACCATAGTCCGCAGCATACGGTCAATCAACAGGCCAATAAGTATGATGCCCGCAACCGATGCCATTCCAAAAACTAGTAAAACAACATCAACGCGCTCCACAAGCCCGACCATAGCCAAATAGGGCGCTATATACGTATAAAGAATGTTATGTGCAAGCATCCAAGCCAGAACGACGGCTAAAACGGGCCTTACTCCCGGAATTGTCATTACGTTGTAGAGGGAACGTTTCTTGGCAGAAGGTTGTCCTGCAAAGTCGGGCATCTTCCACATCATCCACAAGATGAGCAGCATAGCAAGCAGCGACATGATTCCAAAAACAAACCGCCAGCCCGCAAATACACCAAGAAAAGTACCCGCCGGAACTCCCAGTGCAAGCGCAATTGGCGCCCCAAGCATCGCTACCGCCATGGCGCGGCCCTTCAGAGCATCAGGCACCATGCGGCGAGCATAGCCAGCTGACATGCCCCATAATATGCCAGAGCTTACACCCGCCATAAAACGGGCAATCAAGGTCAGCCCATAACTGGAGGAAAACGCCGTTACGCTGTTGAACAGCAAAAAGCCGAACATACATAGCAGAAGCAGAGGCCGTCTACGCCAATTGTTCGTAGCCGCGGTCAAAGGAATGGCTGTCAATAATGTTCCCAGCGCGTACGCGGTGACCAGTTGGCCGGCAAGCGACTCTGAAATATGGAGTCCCCGTCCGAGTTGCGGCAGCAAACCTGCGGGAATCGTCTCGGTCAGAATACAAATAAATCCTGCCATAGCAAGCGCTAATAATGCGGCCCATGGCAAACGATCAGTAGCTGGGGTACTCGCTGCCGCTCGGCGGGCAGAAGTAAGTTGATGCTTGTTCAATGTAAAAACACTCCCTTAATAATAGGTTCACTCGTCAGCAAAGCCATCCATCGTTTTGCTGATTTAAGTTTACATATTTAAGAGCTTGATTTACATGCAATGAACAAGGCATACTTGTTATTTTTCAAAGGAATTGCATTTAATTGCCCTTCTCTGCCGTTAATTTAAAAGCGTATCCTCATCCAGCTCTTAATAAAATCGCCGTAATGCCCATTAATGCAAATTTTGCTGGAGCTAGGCGAAATCAAGGAGAAGCTTGTGCTTAGAATTCAACGCGCCCACGACTTTGGTCGGGTGCCGCCACCTGCCGCAGTCTGTTCCCAATCGCGGCGTTCTCCGATACAATATAGCCACATATGTTGGAGGAGCGATTGAAAATGAATTACGAACAGAAAGTACACAACGAAATTGCCACTTGGGAGCGCCAGTTGTTCAAGCCTCCCAGTTGGTTGGAGAGAACCTCGAAGACGATCGGCAAGCGAATCAACGACTTGATTCCACCCAAGGTTCACAACGTCATGACGGCCACCATAAAATCCATCGTGCGGACAGCGTTGTTCGGTGCGGAATATACGCCTCAGCGACCGGTGCAGCGGACTCTCTCTCTAGAACTCGCCGATCAAGAAGCGAAACGTTTATTTTCCTTATACCAAAAAGTAGCGACTGCCGAAGGAGCAGGCACCGGGGCGGGCGGCATTGTGCTTAACGTCGTGGACTTCCCTGCGTTAATCGCGATTAAGATGAAATTTTTGTTTGAATTGGCTCATAACTACGGGTATGACACGAAAGATTTTTCCGAGCGCGTTTTCATTCTTAAGGTGTTCCAAATGGCTTTCTCCGGACCCGAACAGCGTGCGAAGCTGCTGGACTCAATTAAGCATTGGGATACTGAAAAGGAACGGGGGTTCTCGGATACCGATTACTCCAAAAACATGGACTGGGAGACGTTCCAGAAGGAATACCGCGACTCCATCGACTTTCGGAAAATGCTGCAGATGGTGCCGGGGATTGGAGCGGTGGCGGGCGCTTGGGCGAATTATACCATTCTCGAGGAGCTAGGCGAAGCCGCCATGAACGCCTATCGGTTGCGCAGATTGAGCGAGGGCCAATAAAGCATGTTGATTGATTGTCAGCATCGCAGCCAAGCCATTGACCGGCTGCAATGCTGCTCCTTGATTGTTCAACTGATGTGTCTCGCTAGCGAAGTGGGGCTGTAGCATCGTTCCCCTAAGTTCAATAAAGTCGATTATTTCTCCAGCTTTTTAGTTTTAGTCGTTTTTATATTCTAAAATATCGCCAGGCTGACATTCTAATGCTTTACAAATGGCCTCTAAAGTCGATATTCGAATCGCTTTTGCCTTTCCATTTTTCAGTATAGAAAGGTTTGCCATCGTTATTCCAACCCTCTCCGAAAGCTCTGTTACGCTCATTTTCCTCTTCGCCAGCATTACATCAATATTAATGATTATCGCCATTTCATTCACCTCAGACCGTCAAATCATTTTCTGATTTTATATCAATAGCCTCTTGCAAAAGCCTCTGGAGAACTGCAGCAAACACAGCAATCACCAATGAGGCAAAAATGATGACCAGTCCGATTCCCATGAAGCCTGGGGGATCGACTTTCTGCGCGATCAGATAGAAGAATGGCATGCCTGCCACATACAGGCAGCTGATTAGGATTGCACAAAATTTTATGTTCTTTAAAACACGTACAGATAATTCCGAGAAAGCTTTCTTGTGGTCAATATAGCTTAACAGTTTTAAAGCTTGAAACAGTGCAAAGTAAAAAGGGATCGCTGCTGCATATAAATCGATGCAAAAGAGATATTTCAAATAAGCATGATCTGGATATGACTCTGCTATAAAATTCGCAATTTCCGGCACCAAAAATACGCATAAAGCAAGAACTGGAATGCCCATGAAAATAACCGCTGCCTTTAAAAAGAGTGTTGTTCCTCGTTCCATAAGAAGCCCCTCGCTTAGCATTAAATTTAATTCGACTTTAACATAATATTTATCGTTTTACAATAAAAATTTCATCTTATTTAATATATTTTTGTTGTTTTAAAGGATTCATTTTCAAACCAAAAAGAGCATTCCTCTTTGCAGAGAAACGCTCTATCAATCCTATTGCAGGAGGCTAAGCCGCCTCAGTCACTTTCTGACGTTCACGCTTACTACCAAATTTCAATACAAAAATACCGCCGATAATGACCAATACGCCCAGAAACTTGTTGACTGTAAACGGAACCTGCTCCAGCCCCATCCAGCCAAGCGAATCCCATAATAGGGCAAATAAAACCTCCGACGTCATGACAATGGCAATCGCGATCGTCGGGCTAAGCCGCTTCATCGCCTGCACGAGGCTCATAACTACACCTACCCCGATCAAGCCACTGAACCAAAACCATGGCTGCATCCCCTGCCATGCAAACAGCTGCTTCCCTTCCAAAATAAAGCCAATGGTCATTGAGGCCAGAAACCCGAGTCCCAATACGAGCGTTGTGGTCGCCCACGTTCCTGCCCGCTCATTTACCTTGCTGTTAAAAATCGCCTGTATGCTGACGAGCGCGCCCGCCATTAGCGAAAACAATATGCCTGTCATCATTAGCCCTGCTCTCCCTTCTGATCCGTTATTGTGTAATTATGGTGATTGGCCCTTTTGCTTAAGGCATCCTTATTTTTAATGACAATCCATTGCTTCGTGCGCTCCACAAGGCCTTCCTCGCAAAACTGCCGAATGACCCGGTTCAAGTGCCTGTAGCTGGTGCCAATCAAATTAGCGACATCCTTCAAATTGTCTGTGCTGAGCTCCCCTTTAAATTGCGCATCGGATTCATCATAGGAGACCGACAGCAAATAGCTTGCCAGGCGTACTTCCACAGGCTGCATCACATTCAAGCTCATGGAATTGGATTTAAAATAAAACTTCCGCGTAATTTTCTCCAATAAAAACCGCAGCAGCGGCGCATAATCCCTTCCATGCTTATCCAGCCAGCGATGCTGAACCCCAATCATAATAACCGGAGATACAGCCGCTACAGTATTAAGAAACTCCGTCCCGCGAATATATTCCACATCGCCAATGACCTCAAGGGGCGTCTTAAAGGAAATAATGAGCGTCTTTCCCTCCGCCGAGTTCGTATATACTTTAATTTTCCCCTTCACCAGCACAAACATATACTGCGGCATCTCTCCTTGGCCGCAAATGAGCTCCTCCTGTTCAAAGCTGTACAAGCTCAAATAAGGAAGCAGCGGCTCATTAAACACGGCCTCCAGCTGATGCAGCTGCAAATAATGTCCCAGCAGCTCGCGATCTTTGATTTCAAGCATTTCCCCACTTCTTTCATGGCTTAGCTCGCCTTCGGCATCAGCCCTTTAATAAAAACACGCCGCTGATCATCATGCCAATGCCGATCAATTGCGACACCGTTATCCTTTGCTTCTTCAAGCCGAAAAAGCCATTCGTCTCTATTATAACCGTCATGCCGAGCTGGGCAATCAGCAGCATCGATACCATGAGCGTGACGCCGATCTGTTGAATAGCTGTTACATTGCTGAAAATAATAATAGCTGCAAAGGAGCCGCCTGCCAAATAGATAGGCTTCACCTGCTGAAATTCACGCCATTTTCCGGCACCTACGCTCATCAATATAATGAAAGCCACGATAAAGCCAGTAAATTGGGTAAGTGTTGCGGCCTGCCACGTTCCGATGCTTCCGCTTATTCGGGTATTCGCTATTCCCTGCAGCGTAATACATGCCCCTCCTAATATCGCAAACAAGATCCCTTTCATGAGTGCTCTCCCGTCCTCTTCGTTTCCTTAATTAAACGGCAGAACACCGCATATTGGAAAGGACATATGTCCTGAGCAAGAAAAAGAGCAGCTTTATGAATACATACGTATGCTTGATTTACTTAATGGAGCTGGCTATATTCCATGTATATTGTTTAATTCGATAGGCCATTTTCCCAGTAATTATGATATCAATTCCCCATTTGTGCACCCATGTTAATCCTTTTTCCGGCCCTAGTCCGATGCTAAAGCTATCCATATAGCCGGTATGCCGAGGAGCAGTTCTTCCTTCAAGATCAGCTGCTATCACTTTGCCAAGCCTTACCGCTTGCGGAATAGCCTCCTTGCAGGTCATGCCATCTGAACGGCTCGTATCCGGATCGATTACTTTCGCACAATCCCCAATGCTGTATATGCCGCTGGCAGCGTTAACCCGATAGCTTGCATCAATGTTTACAAACCCGTCCTCTGTTGTCGGCAAGCCCAGCTGTCTTAAAACTGGGTTTGGCATAAGGCCTAATGTCCAAACGCATAAGCCAACAGGCAGTTCTTCTCCACTGGCCAAAAGCAAGCGCCCGCCTGCCTCTGACAGCACTCGGCTTCCATGAACGACTGCTACTCCGTTATTCGTTAACAGCTGCTCCAGTTTCGAGGCCACTTTGCCTGGTCCATTCAAAAATAATCTTTCGTGTGCATTAAACAAGCGAATGTGTACTTGATGCGGATTTAATCCCAGCTGCTCCGCATCTGCCCGCACATAATGGGCTAATTCAGCGGCCGTTTCAATGCCGCTTATGCCAGCTCCCGCTACAGCAATCGTCATAAGGCACTCTCGTTCGGCCGGATTGGCTTCAATTGCGGCCCGCTGTAAATTAGCACGCCATGCTGTCCGAATGTTCACCGCATGTTCCAGCGTAGCAAGCGGAAATCCGCCTTTTTCCTCGTCGAGCTGGCGGATGATACTGCCAATAGCTACTACAAGCACATCGTAGCTTAGCTGCTGCTCCTCCCCATTTGCATTCCGCAGCAGCAGTTGTTTCTCTACCTTCTTAATTTCAGTAACCGTTGCCTCAACAAGCTCAACACCTTCAGGAAACATTTGGGCAAGTGGTATACAAATATTTTCGTCTGTTACCGCTGGCTTAAATAGGATAACCTTACGCAAGTGATAGCTATTTTTGTCAATTAATACGAATCGGATAGACTGGCTTCTTTTAACGTTAATTAAATTTTTGCGCAACTCCTTCATCGCATGAATACCCGCATATCCCGCTCCAATGACGACACAGGTCAACGTTTCCATTACAACCACTCCCTTTATGTTCGTTTGCTTATTTGCATGTATAACGACAAGGGAGTTTTTTTTGTGACACAGATCCGTTTTGTAGGTCTGGGCTTTTTTGCTATATTTTTATTTCCAACTACCTTGCGCGGAGTGACTGTTCTATGTATAATAATAAAAGTGTCACTCGGGGCCTTAGCTCAGCTGGTAGCATGTTATGCTGGCAGTAATGGGGTCAAAATTGCAAACGGGGCTATAGTTTAGGGGGAAAATAGGTCGCTGGCAGCGATCAGTCCGCGGTTCGATTCCGCGTAGCTCCATATATCTTAAACACAAACGGCAGAAATGCCGTTTTTTTTGCGTTTATTTTGTTCTATTCATGAAAGAAGGGAAAAAAATGAATAAAGAGACAGCCGAAAAAAAGCTGTTCTATTTGGACGGCATTAGGGGACTTGCAGCATTGGCCGTAGTAATTTCGCACTGCGTTAAATGGATGACCGCAACAAAGATTAGGACATCCCATGATGGATTTACGATGTAGACGAAACCAATCCCATAGGCTCCATACAAAAAACGTCACCACATATCGCGGTGGCGTTTTTTTGAATGGAATGCTAACAGCGCACCCGCTGCACTATTCGATACTTTTCAAAGATTCAATCATATTGATTCGTGACACTTTTCTTCGAAGCAGCAAGCTCGAAAGAATCGTGAGCCCGAATGCAAGAATAACAGATTTCAGCATGACGAACAAACTTATTTGATCCGGGATTTGCTGATGAGTGCTGGAAAGCCCCATGACAACGAGGTCATACATATAGCCACTGATTGGTAACGCTACAAGTACCGCAAAGGCGGTGAGGATGATGTTTTCAAAGAAAATTAATCGGTTTATTTTATGCTTGGGATAGCCTAATACCTTTAGGGTGGCCATCTCACGGTTTCGTTCATAAATGTTTATGGAAGATATCGTATAAATGGCGCCAAAAGAAAGAACGACGGCACTAATGATAAACATGATAAACATAAAACTATTTTGCTTCAAAATAAATTCAGCCGATTTCTTAAGATCATTTTTATCTTCAAATGCATCTACCTGCTGAGTTTGTTCAAAAAATTGGCGAATGCTTGTAAGGCTCGTGGAGCTGGTTTCCACTAATAGCGAGGTTGGCTTGTAGGCGATGCCAAGGCTCTCGAGATAAGCTGTCGTGCAATAAAAGGAAGGATTTGCATACTGGTTGGTTATTTTTACAACCTTCATATCGACTGTTTTATTGGCAAACGCTGACTCGGTGAGCTTGAGTTGAATGGTATCGCCTTCCGCAATCTTATAGTGGTCGGCATACGATTTGGGTACCAGCACACCATTGTCTTCCAAAGCGATTCGATTGTCATCTTCATCGAAGAAAGTAATGAGATTGTTTTCTTTTTCCGTTACCACTAACGTAGCATTTTCGTTATCGCCCTTTATGAATTTTACTGGAAAGGTGGATAGACCATAACTGCTTTTAACGCTGGAGGGCAGTTGCAAAGTATCCAGGGCTGCTCCTTTCTTGAAATCGACTTTTAAATCATAGGTATTCACCTCAGCAACCTGGTCAGCTACCTTTTGCAAGGAAGTTTGAGTACCGAAAGCAGTAATCAATAAAACCGTGCTCACCACTACACCAATGGAGCTCGCTAACGCTTTTTGTTTATTTAAAAATATATTTCTTAAAATGAGCTTGTAGCTGTAGGGAATACGACCCCAAATCCTCGGAATTCGTTCGATGAGCAGCTTTTTCATTTTTAGGGGCGGTTTTGGGCGCATTGCCTGGGCTGCACATTCTCGAAGTATGGCTTTGCTGCTCAAATAACTGGCCAGCATTCCAAATGCACTCGAAAACAGGATAGGTGGAATTACAGAGAAGAAGGAAAGCGAGAATGTAATGTCAGGCAGCGAGTAGGAATTTGCATTTGACGCCCTTACTAATGGAATAAATACATTAGCGGCAATGACGCAACCAAGAATGGAGCCTATGATCCCTACCAGTATCGGGTATCCCATATAATGAAGCATGATGTTTCTGTTTTTTATACCTAATGCCTTCATGATACCTACTTGGTTTCGTTGAGAATCAATAATTCGCGACATAGTGAGGAATAGGATAATCGCTTCAATTATAAAGAGAACCAACGGAATAACACTGCTCATCAATTGATTGTTTTTGATCGTTTGTTGGAGTTGAGAATAATTGAATGATCGCTCTTTACTCATATGTTCGACATAGGAGAGAGACTTGGATTTTGCTTCAATGGCTTGACCCAACCGGTCAATGTTGAAGCCTTCTTCAGCATCAACCAAGATCTCATTATAGTACAAGCTGTCTGTGAGTCGTAGTATTCCCGCTTCAGCCACATACGCAAATCCATTTGCTTTATGATCTTGGATTTCGTTCTTTTTGGCATATTCCACGTTCTCGCCCAAGCCGCTAATGGTGAATGTCACATTTTTGTCCTTCACATTTAAATTTAGCTGCTCTCCGATTCGGTACTGATGCTCTTTAGCATAATGGGAATCTAGCAAGATTTCATTGTTATGCGACGGAATCCTGCCCTCAATCATCAAAGGTGTATTGATTTTATTGTTTACAGGGATAGAATGGACCTTTAAGGTCGCTTTCGTATTTTCAAAAGCTTGCGTCGCATTGAAGCTGTACCGTCCTTCGATTTTGTTTATACCTTGGATTTTGCTTAATTCCGCCAAGTCCTGACTTGTAATGTGGTTGTAATAGACATTCAGGTCGCTTAAATTATGCTCTTTAAAATAAGCCTTCGTGTAATGATTAAGATTATCGCTTAACGTGATCAGTCCCGCATAGAAAAAAGCGCCCACTGCAATTACCAACACAAAGGCGAAAAATTGCCCGATCGATTGTTTGATGTCCCTTAATGACTTTTTAAATAACTTCATCCTTACCACTCGATCCCTTCAACGCTTTGTTTGTTATGATTCACCGTAATGCTTTCGATCCTTCCGCTTTTCACCTGAATGATTTTATCCGCCATTGGAGCAATCGCCGTGTTATGTGTGACCAACACAACACATTTCTTCGTTTCCTTGTTCAAATCTTGAAGCAGTTTTAAGACGGCCTTCCCTGTAACGTAATCCAAAGCTCCAGTCGGTTCATCACAGAGTAGAAGCAACGGATTTTTAGCGACCGCTCTCGCTATCGCAACGCGCTGCTGTTCCCCGCCAGAGAGCTGGGAAGGAAAATTTCGTATGCGGTCCCTTAGTCCAACCTTATATAAAATGTCTTTGGCATCGAGATGGTTTTGACATACTTCCGTGGCAAATTCAACATTCTCCAGCGCATTTAAATTCGGAATCAAATTATAAAATTGAAATACAAAGCCAACATTTTCACCGCGATATTCAGTTAATTTTCTTTCGCTCAACCTTGTAATTTCTTCATTGCCAACAAACACTTGACCTGAAGTAGCGTTATCCATACCGCCAAGGATATTCAGAATCGTGCTTTTACCGGCGCCGCTAGCACCAAGAACAACGACAAATTCACCCGCATTTATGGAAAAGTCAACACCATTAAGAGCCTTGATAGGCACTTCGCCTATTTTGTATTCTTTCGTTACCTTTTTGAATTCGATTAAAGCTCCCATTTTTACAGCTCCCCATATCGTATTGGATTATACTTTCCAAATACTCTATTGGCCAGGTCAGGCCCTAGGTATATTGGTATGTTACTAATGTAGTATACTATAATACCGGATTGGATAACTGTCAATAACCGGAGCAGTTGTAAAAAAAGTTGCCCGTTGTTTTCTCCTGCGTTTGTTTGTTGACAATTGTTTGTACATAAGATATGGTTTGCTACTAGATGGGAAACAAACTACGATGCTGAGTGGTGAGGCAATGAACGTCACTTTCGACGATAAGCAACCAATATATCAACAGGTAGCTGATATAATTGAAGACGATATTCTGAACGGAACCTTTCGAGTTGACGAGCAAATTCTTTCCGTGGCTCAGTTTTCTCAGCTGTTTCAAATTAATCCAGCGACCGTAGTCAAGGGGATTAGCCTGCTCGTAAATGAAGGTGTTATGTACAAAAAAAGAGGGCTTGGCATGTATGTCTCAACGGATGCGAGACAGAAGATTCAGAATCGGCGAAGAGAGCGTTTCTATAAGGAGATGTTGTCCAATCTGCTGATCGAAGCCGACAAACTCGAGCTGACAACCGGCGATATCGTAGACATGATCAAGCAGTTGAGAAAGGATTGAACGCATCGTGAGCATCGTATTGAGTTGCGACAAATTAATTAAAAAATACGGTCGAACTTACGCCTTACGGAATCTGGATCTACAGCTGGAAGAGAACGTCATTTATGGCTTGCTCGGGCGAAACGGCGCTGGCAAATCGACGTTGCTTAACTTAATCGCAGGCGGAATCCTGCCGAATGACGGCACAATTGAGGTAAGAGGAAAAAAGCTGGGCAGGGGAGAACTTCCGAAAGATTTCTGTTTCGTACCGGAGAATAACAAACGCTTCGGAGGAGCGCGAGTGATCGAAATTTTGCAGTTTGCTGCGAGTTTTCATCCCAATTGGAATTGGACATTAGCTCATAAGCTGCTCCAAACGTTTCGGCTTGATCCGGACAAAAAAATCAGACAGCTATCAAGAGGCGCGGGTTCACTCGTAGGAAACACCATTGGTCTGGCCAGCCGGGCACCATTGACATTATTCGACGAGCCAGTGCTCGGACTTGATTTTTTGATGCGTGAAAAGTTTTACAAAGAGTTAATGGAAGATTACGCAAACTACCCTCGAACGATTTTACTGTCTACGCATTTAATTGACGAAATCGTCCCTGTCGCAGAAAAAGTTTATATCATTGAAGATGGCTCCATTCTGCTTCATGATGATTTGGATCAAATACGAATGGCGGCTTTTTCTATTCGGGGAAATTCGGAAGCAGTGAAATCGTTCACAGCCGGGAAACGCGTACTGTATACGGAATCCTATGGCCACGGCACACTTGCCGCTATTTATGAACCGTTGAACGATAAGGACATGCAGCAGGCCCTCATGATGGACATTTCGATTGAAAATATGTCGCTTCAAAGGTTTTTCTCGTATTTGATCGAAGGAGGTCACTAAAGTGGGGGCATTGACCGTTCATCTAAAGGCAACCTATTTGCAAATGAGGATTTACATCTGGTTTATCATTATTTTAACTGTGCTTGGCAGACTGGCGGAGTTTATTGTTAACCTTCTTGTTAACAATAGTGGAGGTACTATCCTTTCGGCTGGCAACATGCTGATTCTCATTTTGCTTCTTTTGGCTATCGTGCTGCCACTCAGTTATTACAAACGCATCGTACAATTAGGAGCAAGCCGAAAGCAATATTTTTGGGGACTTCAATTCGTCTTTGCTGTCTGGGCAGCAGTGCTCGCTTTGCTTAATTCTTTGTGGACTCATGTTGAAGTAAATGTGCTCCAGGATCACGAGAGCACGGTTGGTCTTATAGAAGCATTTCATTGGGATGATTTTGGCTTGGCAGGTTCTTTTCTCTACCAAACCGTTTTTTATTTGATGGCGATGGCGCTGCTAAGTATGCTGATCTCCGGTTACTACCGCTTTACCGGCTGGCTGCTATGGGCTCTGATCGCTGCGGCGATCCCGGTTGGAACGTCGATTCCATCGCTGCGCGTTCATGTCGTCTCTTTTTTCAAAGCCCTATTATTCAATGGCTCGTTATTGGCGGGCGTTGGATTTAATCTTATTCTTTTCCTCACTTTCGTGGCAGGCGGCTGGCTTTTTACGAGGGGAAGAACGCACTGAATCATAACAAGTCCCGCTTCGAATTAGAAGAGACATTGAAGAGGCATATCCCCTCCCTAGACTGCATATAAAAGAAACGCCACCAACGTCATCATACAACGTTGGTGGCATTTCTTTTATATGGAATGCCTTGGAGCGAACCCCCGGGGTTTATTCCACGCGCACGGAGCGCCACTCCCCTATTGCCTCGACAGCTTTTGAACCATCTGATTCAAAAACAAATCCATCTCCGAACTATTTTCTAAGTTTACGAATTCAGATTTTATGATTTGGTGTCTCATCACTTTGTAATAATCGGATAATGCCTGCTTCAGCGATAAATGATGGAGCATCAGCAGCTTGGGATCAATCATTTTCCTAAGCATCGTGTCCATTTGAATAAGGAGAATAACGGAATTCAGACGCTGAAACACATCATTTTCCATCCCCCTGTCAAAAAACTCCCTCACCTGTTCATTGCGCAGCTCAACCTCATTTGAAAGCCTGTCATATAAGTGTGGATACAGGCTGCTTAACTCCTGCAAGAAAATATCGGACAAGTATACCGCCATCAGCAAAGACTGCTGAAACACTTTATCAAAGGATTTGGCATAGGACAAATGATCGGTCAAGGTCCAGTCCTGCACCATGTCCGAAATATATGCCACGTAGCGACCTACAACCGCTTCAATGATCTCATCCTTGGAAGCAAAATATTTATACATGGTCGCCTTGCTAATATCCATATATTTAGCTGCATCATCCATCTTCAGCGAGGAAAATCCGTTTTTTTGCAGCACGGGTATAATCTTTATAATTAGCTTTTGGATCGTTTTATTTCTCTTCTCCAATGAAGGGGATTTCGTATCCATGGGGTAAAGCCTCCTAATTCTTCATACCTCGAATTATAACCCAATCCCACAAAAATTTGAACAATGTGTACTAATTGAACTTTTTTAGATTATTTAGTTTACTTTTTAGCTTTTCACGTGCTATTGTTATCTTCAAGAAATGTAGAAATAAAAAGGAGGCTTGAACACCATGGAAGCTTTGGCATTGGGTAGTCAAGGACTGCAAGTATCCCGTTTGGGATTAGGATGTATGGGAATGTCCGAATTTTATGGGGCAACGGATGAGTCAGAGTCTTTAAGCACGCTAAGTCACGCTCTGGAGTTAGGCATTACGTTTTTTGATACGGCGGATATTTACGGTTATGACGAGGACGGCATCGGTGCAAATGAAAAGCTGGTTGGCAAAGGGTTAAGGACGCATCGTCAAGCTGTGCAGATCGCAACGAAATTTGGCTCTTTACGCAATAAAACGCAGCATCTAGGCTACAATGGAACGCCGCAGTATGTGAAGCAAGCCTGTGAGGCTAGTTTGCATCGCTTGGGCACGGACTACATCGATCTGTATTACTTGCATAGAGCAGATCCTAATGTTCCGATTACAGAGACGGTTGGAGCCATGGCTGAGCTTGTGAAAGAAGGAAAAGTCCGCTATTTGGGCCTGTCAGAAGTAACCTCTCAACAATTGGCCGATGCTCACGCTGTCTTTCCCATTACAGCCGTTCAAACGGAATATTCCTTATGGTCCAGAGAGCCTGAACTGGGTATTTTGAATGCTTGCAGAGAATTAGGGGTCGGTTTTGTCCCCTACAGCCCGCTTGGAAGAGGATTTTTGACTGGCACTCTCTCAAGTCGAAGCCAACTGGCACAAGACGACTGGCGCATGTATAATCCCCGGTTTTCTGAAGAGGCATTCGAACAAAATAGGAAGATCGTCCAAGGGATACAGCTGCTCGCCCAGCAAAAAGGAGTGACTCCCGCCCAAATCGCACTGGCGTGGGTAACCGCGCAAGGAAACGATATCGTTCCGATTCCGGGCACAAAGCGTGTGAAATATTTGCAGCAAAATGTAGAGGCATTATCCATCCGCTTAACATCTGAAGAGCTATCCAGCTTGAATGAGCTTGCTCCTGTCGGCAGCACCTTTGGCAGCCGTTATTAAGCATGACAGGCTCATCATATTGAAAATGGATTAAACGCAAAGACGCCAGCCTTAACGGCTGGCGTCTTGTACAAGCTGCTGCATCAGTCTTTTCTGTCGTTGCTTCCCCCTTGCATACCGGCATAATAAGGCTCTCCCGGATCAAGGTCGAGGACGACGCGTCGTGGTGCGGCAAGAGCATATTGATGCTCACAGCGCCAGCGTATGTCCTCGGTTCCGCCGACCGTCTCTCCATCGTTGATAACATCCCCATTTTCAAATAAATAATAGGCGATATTCCCAAAATTTTGGGCTACCTCGTTAGGGTCTAAATCATAAAAGTGGCACTGCACATCCGGAATGCCGATTGCTGCAAGCCCTAGTGTATCCATTAACCATTCCTCGCGCTCGCTAGCTGTTCCCCCTACATTATAGAAGCGAAAATTCATCGCACCGTACAACAAATTACCTTGCTCCAACATATCCAAATAGACGTTCGGCTCAACCAGCTTATCGCTCTCCTCTTCAAGAACCTGTTGCTCTTCCGGGCTTAGATCTTCAAACTGCTCATCCACATGTGTAGTCAACCATCAGCCTCTCCTTATATTCAAATATAAATGCTCGATATCATTTTATTTTAATAGGAAACACAGCCATGAACAACTTCACCAATTATAGGTTCCGATTTCAAATCAAAAAAAAGGCCGAAGCCAGAAGCATCCTCTGCCCCTCACCCCAGCCTTCCTTAGCTATCAAGCTGCTATTGCCGCTATTTCCATACGACTTCCTCGCCGTAGTTTTTGCCCCAATCGTACATCATGCGCAGCACAGGCATCAGGCTTTCGCCGTAAGCCGTTAACGTATATTCCACTCGCGGCGGAACCTCCGCATACACTTTGCGCTCAACCAGCAAATCCTCCTCCAGCTCGCGGAGCTGATTCGTCAGCATTTTCTGGGTGATATGGGGAATCATTTTCTTCAGCTCACTGAAACGTTTCGTTCCTTCAAGACCAAGATGCCACAATATGATCAGCTTCCACTTGCCCCCAATGACGGCCAGCGTAAGCTCCTTCTCGCAGTTGATTTCACGTAAATTAATACGTTCCTTTAATTCCTGAGCCATATCCATTCCCCCTCCTTCCCAGTATACATGATGAAGCAGCTTCCAGCTATGCTGCGCGCCACCTGCTACTCCAGATTCGCGTGATTGCTGTACATGGTGTTGCCGCTAAGCCCTTTCTTCTCCATCAAGCTAAGAATAACCGCATCATAGAAAATTAGAAGGCCTTGTTCAAAAAGAGAAGCCATCGGCTGCACGGTCTGCTTGGCCCCATCCTGCTCTTCCTTCGCCGCAGCTTGCAGCGTTACGACGATATGCGCCGCACGTCCAAGCGCCGACTCTGGATTCGTCGTAATGACAGCCAGCTTGCCGCCGAGCGCCTCCGCCTTTTGTGCCATCGCAATGAGGCTGCTCGTCCCGCCTGAGCCCGAACCCAACACAAGTACATCGTCTTTGCCGAGTGCACGCGTCACCGTCTCGCCAGCCACATAAGCGTCAAAGCCCATATGCACGAGCCGCATTGCAAAAGCTTTGCCCATCAGGCCTGAGCGTCCAGCGCCTGAGACGAAAACACGCGGCGCGCGCATAATCGCATCAGCCAGCTCGCCTGCGGCTTCATCCGGAATGAGCTGCGTCAGCCGCTCCAGCTCCTGTACGATTTCTCCTGCAAGCTGACTAATACGCATCAGCTTTAGGCCTGTTTGATCCACTGCTGCATTTGCGATGCAGTTGCGGATTTATTTTCAACACCCGTAATTCCGCCGCCTACGATAACCAGATCAGGCTTTGCCGAAATAACCTCTTGCAGCGTATCGATTTTGATGCCGCCTGCGATTGCGGTTTTAGCTTGTTTTACAACACGCTTGATCGCTGCCAGCTCTTCGAAGGAGTTTTTGCCTTCTGCCTGGTGATCATAGCCGGAATGGACACAAATATAGTCTACCCCAAGCGCATCAATTTCTGCTGCACGGGCTTCAATATTTTTCACATTAATCATATCGACCATAATTTTGTTGCCCTGCTTGCGAGCTTCTTCAACCGCGCCCCTAATGGTGGAGTCGTCGGAAACACCAAGAACGGTAATAATGTCCGCACCCGCTTCGGAAGCCTTCATCACTTCATAGCCGCCAGCGTCCATAATTTTCAGATCGGCCAGCACTTTGAGGTTAGGGAAAGCTTCTTTAATCGCTTTTACCGCATGCAGACCCTCGTTGATAACGATAGGTGTTCCGATTTCAACGATGTCGATAAACGACTCAACCTCTTTGACCAAAACCTTTGCTTCCTCAATGTTCACCAAATCAAGCGCCAATTGCAATTCCATGTATACGCACACTCCTTCATCAAATGTTGGAAATTGTTAACCTTGCTACAGGTTTTAGTCTAGCCCCTTTCCGACATTTGAGGAAGTACGCACTTGAAAGTGGTGTAGTTACTTGAAGGATACTATTGCGGTTTATCAGGCTTTCTAGACAATTGTATAGTTCACCCAGCTGCCTTGAACCGCATCCATTTTAGCGAAAAATTGTTGGGCCCGCTTATTTTGCGGAGCTGTTATCCAGAACATATGAGCAAAGCCTTGCTCCTGTGTGTACGTTCTGCATGTCAAAAATAGCGCTTCCTCCACTTCCGTATCCCGATACGGCTCCAGCAGAAAAAAGTCATTCATTAGCGTAATCCGCGCTGTCTTCATTGTACTAATCGTAAAATATAAAGTAGCAAAGCCAATCAGCTGCTGCTCCTTCTCTACGACAAACTGGATACCGCCCTGCTTTTCCAGCAGCTGCTCAATTAATTGATGAATTTCTGGTGTGCCCGGCCAAGGATTTTGATAGAAGCCTACGATATAGTCGTGCATTAATTCGGTCAAGCTGCCGATATCCTTCTTTTCCGCCAGCCTAATTTTGAATGACATATAAAAAAACCTCCCTTTCAACAATGAATAATTATACACTTAACTGTTTTAATATTCAACTCACTATTGTTTAAGGCGTTCTAACGCAAAAAAACAAAAAAACAACGCCTGGAGCGGCGCTGTTTTCTCCAATCTATTCATACCGCTGCTTCGGAAGCAGCATTAGATTTAATCCTTCATTCCATTGGGTGAGCTGTCCTTCGACAGCAGACTGCTAAGCTCCTTCATGAACATATCAATGTCCTTGAACTGCCGATAAACAGAAGCAAAACGGACATAAGCTACTTCATCTACTGGATACAGCTGTCCCATCACCAGTTCGCCAATGACACGGCTCTCCACCTCGGCGTGTGCAGTTGTGCGCAGCTCCTTCTCTACCTCAGAAACGACAACCTCCAGCCTTTCAGCGGGCACGGGGCGCTTCTCGCAAGCACGGATTAAACCACGCAAAATTTTATCACGGCTGAACTCTTCACGGCTGCCATCCTTCTTGATGACAACGAGCGGCGTTTCCTCAATCATCTCGAACGTCGTGAAGCGGCTTTTGCATTTCTCACATTCCCGGCGGCGGCGAATGGACTTGTTCTCGTTAGCGGGACGCGAGTCCAGCACCTTCGTTCCGGAGTAGTCGCAATATGGACACTTCATTCTCTTTTCCTCCCTTCTAAGCTATCCCTAAAAATTACCAAACAATCCCTGTAATGAAGTTCGGATTTTCGCACATAATACTTTTACCAACCGCGAGGAGGTGAACACACATGAGCGCAAACCGCAGCAGCAACCAACTGGTTGTACCACAAGCGACAGCAGCACTCGACCAAATGAAATTCGAGGTTGCTCAAGAGCTTGGAATCGCGATTCCACAAGACGGTTACTACGGTAACATGGCTACAAAGGACGCTGGTTCCATCGGAGGGTACATTACCCGCCGTCTGGTACAAATCGCTGAGCAATCCCTTGCAGGGGGCTCCCATTAATAAATAGCTCTTGTAATAACAGACAGCTTTGGCTGCTTAAGTCCTGAAGTGACGAGCAGCCAAAGCTTCTTCCTGTTTACGGCTCAAGTTCCGGGTACAAGTCTTTGTACTTATTATAATACTTCACAACCTTTTGTACATAATCGCGTGTTTCTTTATATGGAATTTTAGCGGCTTCTTCGAACGTGCCGTCCCATTCCCCCGAATCGAGCCATTGCCGGACTTTACCTGGTCCTGCATTGTAGGCAGCAATGACAACGATATTATTTTCATCAAATTGTTTGTGCAGCGAAGCCAGATACCATACCCCCAGCTCGATGCTCACATCAGCACGATTGCGCAGCGTCTCCTCTGTCACCTGCTCGAAGCCTGCCTTCTCGACAATCCATTTGGCGGTGGTCGGCATAATTTGCATCAGTCCGAGCGCACCTTTCTTCGAAACTTTGCCCGTCTGGAAATTCGTCTCCGCTTTAATAATGGCCGCCACCAGATGGGGATCAACCTGATAGCTAATGGCACTTGCCCGAATATCGGCCTTATAATCAATAGGATAGAGCTTCTTGAGCATCCATGCGGGCTGAGCGACAATAATGACAACTATGATAATAAATAATAGCAAAAACAGCCTTCTACGAGCGACCTTTCTTCTCTTGGCCCTCAGCATGTATGACCCATGCTCTGCCAAAACGCCTGAACCTGCTCCCTCGTCTGCGTCAGCGTTCCACTGTTGTCGATGACCCAATTAGCTCTGCGCTTCTTCTCTTCCATGCTCAGTTGCAGCCCCATGCGCCGCCTTGCTTCCTGCTCATCTACGTTGTTGCGCGCCATCAGGCGCTCCAACTGGATATGCTCTGGCACATACACAACAAGCACGCCTTCATATAAATGGTCCTGCTCCGTCTCATACAGCAGCGGAATATCAGCAACGACCAGCTTGCCTGGATGCTGCCGTTCATAGTCAGCCATTCGCTGCTGCATCGTAGACCGAATAGCCGGATGCAAAATCGCCTCAAGCTGCCCCAGCTGCGCTTTATTATTAAATACGATTTGGCCGAGCGCTGCCCGATCAAGTGTACCGTCTTTATGTAACACAGCTTGTCCAAACGCAGAGGCGACCGCCGCTAGAGCGGGCTCCCCTGGCAAAACAACTTCCCTTGCTACCTGATCGGCATCCACCAGCAGCGCTCCAAGCTCCACTAATAGGTGGGCAACGGTGCTTTTTCCAGTAGCAATGCCGCCGGTTAATCCGATCCTCATGCCCTTCCACCTCATCTTTACAGCAGCTTTGATATTCCAATCATAATAAGCAAAATGCCTGGCAGTACCGCCAGCGCCTGCATGCCCTTCCAATGCGAGAAGCGAAAGCCGAAGCTGATGCCCCCTAGCAAAAATAGGGCGCTAGCCGCAGCAATCACAATCGCTGTCAGCAAAGCAGGCAAACCAATCATCGCGGCCCCGATTCCTGCGCCGAAAGCATCGAGCGATAGCGCTACGCCGAGCATAATCGCCTCGGAGGCGGAAATCGTGCCCGACTTATCAACGTCAGCAGCCTGCGGTGTCCGTAAAATCTGAATGACAAGCCCAATGCGTTTCAGCTCAACAATCACAACGAGCACCGGATGGCTTGCCTCCGCAGCGTTTGTTTCTACTGCCGCCAGATCGGAACGATCCTCTGAAACCGGGCCGCTAGCACCAGAAGCGGCAGACGCATTTTCCACATCCACCTTCTTGCTTTCATGGCGATTTCGCCGCAGCTGAAGCAGCGCCCAACAGCCAATACCCATCAGCACGATGGCGCCAATCAAGCTTGCCGAGCCTGGCGACAAATAATTGGCGATAACGCTGCCTAGCTTCATAGACAATAAAATGATCAGGCCTGAACAGCACGCGATAATCAGCACGGACAGCAACGGGATGCGAATGCGGCGCAAACCATACGTAATGCCAACACCGAAGCCGTCCACGCTCACAGCAAAAGCGAGCACGATCAACGAAACCAGATGCAAAGCCAACCCTCGTCACTCCCTGCATACGCAGGTGCCCCGATTTCACCCTACAGGGCATCTGCCTATTGTTCTTCACAACAGCATATGCAGATGCATGCCTAGGGTGAATGACTACATCATGGAGGGCTTGGCTTTAGTTATCGCGATTAGCCGGCGCTTTGCTCGCCTGCTTGCTCCGGCGCCTTCTGGCAGCTAGGGCAAATATGCGTGCCTCTGCCTCCAACAACAAACTTTTCAATGGCTACTCCGCAAACCGGGCACGGCTCGTCCTTTCGGCCATAAACGAGCAGCTGATGCTGGAACATGCCCATCTCGCCTTGCCCATTTACATAGGATTTGATCGATGAGCCGCCCGCTTCCACCGCTTTGCCAAGCGTCGAACAGATTGCTGCATGCAGCTTATCCCATTCTCCGGCAGTAAGCGAGCTGGCGCTCCGCTCAGGATGGATACCCGCTTGAAACAGTGCCTCATCTACATAAATATTGCCCAACCCGACCACATATTCCTGATTGAGCAGCAGCGGCTTGATTTTCGTAGAGCGCCTTGCCAGCTTGGCATGCAACACATCGCGAGTAAATGCAGGCTCAAGCGGCTCGAGGCCCAGCTTATTCAGCGGCGGCAGCTCAAACTCCGTGCCCGGCGTGAACAAGTGCATCGTGCCAAACTGCCTGACATCTTTATATCTTAAATCCGTTCCATCCTCAAAATGGAACAGGACATGCGTATGAAGCTCGATGGGCTCATCGCTTTGAAATAATCCATAGCGGCCTTCCATGCGCAAATGCGATACGAGCACAAGCCCGTCCATGACGATACGCAAAAACTTTCCGCGCCGCTCGACCGTCTCGATTGTCATGCCGACGAGCGCATCCTCAAATTGCTCCGGCACAGCCGGACGCTGAATAATGCGGGGCAGCCGCACCGTAACCGATTTAATCTTTTTTCCTGCAACAAGCTCAATTAATGTTCGTCTAACCGTTTCTACCTCTGGAAGTTCCGGCATTGCATCTCACCTCAACGTCTATTATACCTGATTTCCGCTCCCAGCGGGTTATTTCGCTTCATACCAGTTCGCTCCAAAACTGACGTCCGCCTTAAGCGGAACATCGAGCTTGATGGCGGATTCCATCACTTCAGGAAGAAGTTTCTTCATCTGTTCCAGCTCATCCTCTGGCACCTCAAATACCAATTCATCGTGTACTTGGAGCAGCATGCGGCTTTTGAGCTTCAGCTCGTGCAGCTTCTTATTCATATGCACCATCGCCAGCTTAATAATGTCCGCTGCTGTGCCTTGGATCGGCGAATTCATTGCGGTGCGCTCTGCGAAAGAGCGTTTATTGAAATTCGAATGATTAATATCCGGCAAATACCGCCTGCGATCGAGCAAAGTCGTCACATAGCCTTGCTTCGCCGCCTCGACTTTAATCCGATCCATAAACGACTTCACGCCTTTGAAGACGCCGAGATATTGCTCAATAAACCGACCGGCTTCATTTCGCGTAATGTTCAGGTTGTTGGACAGCCCAAAGTCGCTGATGCCATACACAATGCCGAAATTGACCGCCTTCGCCGAGCGGCGCATATTGGAATCCACCTGATCCTCGGTTACGCCAAATACGTCCATCGCCGTTTTTGTATGAATGTCCATGTCCTGAATGAACGCTTCCTTCATATTCTCATCGCCGGAAATATGGGCGAGCACGCGCAGCTCAATTTGCGAATAGTCTGCTGCGAGAATGGTCCAGCCAGGCTCGGACGGAACGAATGCTTTGCGGATTTTGCGGCCCTCTTCCAGACGGATCGGAATGTTTTGCAAATTCGGGAATTGGCTGCTCAGACGGCCTGTTGCCGCTATCGTCTGGCGGAAATACGTATGGATTTTGCCTGTCTGCTCGCGAATCTCCTTGAGCAGCCCTTCCACATAGGTGGATTGCAGCTTCGCCAGCGTCCGGTAATGCAAAATCAGCGGAACAATTTCACTGTATGGCGCCAGCTCCTCGAGTACCTCGGCATCTGTCGAGTAGCCCGTTTTCGTCTTTTTCCTCGCGGGCAAGCCCAGCTTCTCGAACAGCACCTCGCCCAATTGCTTCGGCGAATTCAAATTAAATTCCATACCCGCCTGCTTGTAAATTTCCGTCACCAGCGTCGTAAGCTGACGCTCCAATTCGCTGCCAAGCATCTCCAGCTCCGCCTTCTCGACGCTGATGCCCTGATGCTCCATCCCCGCCAATATAACGGAGAGCGGCAGCTCCAGCTCTTCATACAAGCTGAGCATGCCTGTTTCCTTCAGCTCGTCGCGCTGCAAAGGCGCCACTCTGCGCACCGCATCGGCTTTCGTTGCCAGATGCTGATACAGCACGGCCGCAGCTGGTACTTTAAGCTTCGCTCCTTTGCCGTATACCGACTCATCGCTAGGCACAGCTGGCTGTTCGTAGCGATGGGTAATGCCGGAGAGCAAAAGGCTCGATTCCGTCGGATCAATCACATAAGCAGCCAACTGGACATCAAAGCTCACGCCGCTCAGCGTGATGCCCGCCCACTTCAAAGCCAGCTCCACTTTATGCGTATCAAAGCCGACCTTCTTCTTGCTAGGATCAGCGAGCCAGCTCCGCAGCGGCTCTGCGAAAGCTTCCTTCAGCGCGGCGAAAGGCAGCGCATATGCCGCTTCGGCGTTTGCCAGCGCCAGCCCGACCAGCTCAGCCTGATGCGGATTTTCGCCTATCGCTTCCACATATAGACCGAAGCCGCTGTCATCTGCTTCAAGCGCCTTCATCAGCTCATCGAGCTTCGGCGCATCCGCAGCCGACTCTATCGCAATCAGGTTCAGCTCGGCCGCTTCGCCTGCTGAACCGCTTCCTTCGCCGCTCAGTCCGAGCCGTTCCTGAACGGATCGGAATTCCAGCCGGCGCAGCACATCCGCAAGCGCGGGCCCATTAAAGCCGCTGTAGCGAATCGCCTCCGGCTCCTGCTCAGGCGCAAGCGGCACCTCGCGGTGAATCGTCGCGAGCTTCTTGCTCATCACCGCATCCTCTTTATGCTGCTCGACCTTTTCCTTCATCTTGCCCTTCAAGCTCGCTGTATTCGCCAGCACTTCTTCAACCGTGCCGAATTCATGCAGCATCTTGAGCGCTGTTTTCTCGCCAACACCCGGAATGCCCGGAATATTGTCGGAGGCATCGCCCATCAGCCCTTTTAAATCAATGATTTGATTCGGCGTCAGTCCGTATTTCTCCTTAATTTCAGCCGGAGAATATCGCTCCTGCTCGCTCACCCCTTTGCGCGTCAGCGCTACGGTCACATGCTCCGATACGAGCTGGAGCATATCCTTGTCTCCCGTGACGACAAGCGTCTCGACCTTCTGCTCGTCCGCAAGCCGGGTGAGCGTGCCAATAATATCGTCCGCTTCAAACCCGTTCAGCTCAAACTGCGCAATTTGAAAAGCCTGCAGCAGCTCCTTGAGCACCGGAAACTGTTCCGACAGCTCCGGTGGCGTTTTTTCCCGTCCGCCTTTATATTCTGCATATCCTTCATGGCGAAAGGTTGCCTTCCCTGCATCAAATGCAACGAGCACATGCGTCGGCTTCTCGTCTTCCAGCAGCTTAAGCAGCATCGTTGTAAAGCCATATATCGCATTCGTATGTAAACCAGCCGAATTCGTAAGCGGAGGCATTGCAAAAAATGCCCGGTACGCAATACTATTGCCATCTAACAACATCCATTTATCCATTATTGACACCTCATTTATCGGTTCTAATGGTTATCATACCATAACTGCAAATGCCTTTGCTTCCTTCTCGCGCTGGGCAGCCAACATTCCTGAAAACCCGCTTCCGCAGCTAGCATTAGCAAGGCTGCCGTCCACTTCATACATGGCCCATTTCGCGAAAAAAAGCTCTCTCCAAGCTCCATATGGATCGCTCAGAAACAGCTTTTCTCATCCCGGCTATCGCCGCTGGACCAGACCGGCAATCTCGCCCGGGCGCCCTAGCAAATAGCCTTGGGCATAATGCACGCCCATTGCCTTTACTTTGTCCAGCTCCTCTTGATGCTCAATGCCTTCGGCGATAATGCCAATCGCCATTTTGTCGGCCAGCTGGACAAGCGTATGCACAATATGCTCCTTCATCTCGTGCTCATGAATGCCCATAATGAGGGAGCGGTCTACTTTTATATAATCCGGCTTCAGCTCAATAATAGCCTGCAGCGACGAATATCCTGCGCCTACATCGTCGATTGCGATTTGAAAGCCTTGACGGCGATACTGCGCAAGTGTAGCAAGCACGGAGCCATAATCCTGAATAGCCGAACGCTCCGTAATTTCAAAGACGATATGATGGGGCGACAAGCCTCGCTGCTCCATCATTTTGGCGAGCCTGTCGGGGTAAAAGCTTCCTTCATTTAGCAATTGCGCCGTCATATTTAGAAACAGCTTCTGATGCGGCTGAAGGCCGGTGATGCCCTCCACTGCCTGCTCGCGCGCCGTCTGATCCAGCCGTGCAACCTCTCCCGACTCTTCTGCGAAGGCAAACAAGTCGAGCGGACTGGAAAACCATTTATTTTTAGGAAATCGGGTGAGTGCCTCATATCCGAATGCTGCCCGCTCGCTGCCGATTTCCTGTAGCGACATAATCGGCTGATAGACCGGAATGAGCAGCTTGCCGCGAATTAGGCCGTTCAAATATTGAAGCCGCATGGCGCGTGTTAAAGCTTCCTTCTGCTGCCCATATAATAGCGCTCGCTTAGAAGCTTCATACAGGCGGGAGACTGGGCTTCCGGTATCGCCGCGCTCTACCAAACCTACGCCTGCATGCAGACGCATATCCGGCATGGCTCCAAGCTCGGCGCCACTGAACCCCCGCTCGGCTTCCTCCTGCCATTTGCCTGCGGCTTGCAGCAAATTTCCCTGCAGCTCCTGCTGCTGCAAATCCGGCAAAGCCATTACAATATACAAATCTTCGCCCATCCAAAACTTGTCCCGTACATGGACAGCTGTCTCCGGGTTCGCATAAATCATTAACTCTATGTATAGCTTCCATCTCTTCATAAATGAGGGGGGCAGCTGCTCAAAGGTTCCTGCAGACTGTTTACTGTGCCAGGATAAATAGATAACGCCAATATTTTCCGGCTTTTCATCCACTATAAGGTTGCTTCGCTGCACTATCGCTTGATGATGTCCCACGTCTCACTTCGATCCCCTCTGTAGCATTGCGTTCTTGTGTGCAGGAGGTCATATCTTCCATGACATACACACTGCCTTTCTGCATCTTGGCACGCTTCTTGAGCTTCGCTGTTAAAGTAGATATGTGGCTTGGCGCCGTCCCGCCGGAAGCAAGCATTAAAGATAGGGACAAAGTAACCCCCTCCTGCTCCACCGTGTTGCCGTGACGATCCTCCACCATGCTGACCTCCACTCCACCGTAATACCTTTTTACCCCGCCGTCAAAACGTTCAATCAACCTGCTGCAAATTTTTTCAGCATAAGAGGCTTCCATCACCATAATGAAATCATCACCGCCAATATGCCCGATAAAGTCGCTTGCCAGCCCATATTCTTCCTTGATGCCAACTAGCGTATCCGCCAAAAAACGAATGAGCGCATCGCCTTGGCTAAACCCAAAGCAATCATTAAACCATTTGAAATAATCCAAGTCCGCATAAATAACGGCGAACGGCTTGTCGCCACTGCTTCTGCGAGCCAGCTCCAGCTGGATGCCCTCATTGCCGGGCAGACCCGTCAGCGGGTTGGCCGATCTTGCCGCCTCCATCCGCAGTGTCGTAATGCGCTCCAAAATATCGCGAACCGTCGTTGCGCCAAGCAGCTGGCCTCGCGCCGTAATAATAACGACATCATACAAATGGGAAATATCCCGCGCCATCGCCAGCTGAGATACATGCTCAATCGGCATGTCCGCATCCACGATTAATGGCGATGCATTCATAATTTTCTCAACAGGACGAGTGGAATAAAGCGGCAGCCCATATTTCCCAGCTAACAGCTCATGCAGCTTTTGCTTCATCAGCAGGCCGACGGGGCGTCCCTCCTCCTGCAGAATCACGCATTGCTCCTTGCCGTTCATATTGAAAAAATCGGCAACTTCCGTCACGCGCGCCTGCGCTGAAAAGACGGGAAACGGCGCTGCCTGCTCGCCAATGCTCATGCCTGGGGCCGCATAATAAGCGATCGCCGCTTCTTCCGGTTCAAGCGCAACCGCTATCTCCTGCCGACTTTGCCTTTCTTCAAGCGCCAATGCCGCCGTTGTTTCCAGCTGCCTATCTGGACCCGGGCTCTTGGCCGCTTCCACTGCCTGCTTGCTTGAAACCCGCATGCTGCTCATTTCCGCTCGCCGCCAAGCTTCCCTAAGCGCTTTCCATGCGGCTTGCTCAGCCGCTTCATGGCTCTGCCCCGCAGGCGGATATGCGATTACATGACCTATAATAACTGACTGCTCCCGGCTTGCGAGTGTATACAGCTCTGCTGCGCTGTCATTCATCGCCTGCTCAGCTCCAAGCTTCGAGCCGTTGCAGCCGAGCATTAAATAATACTCATGTCCAAAGCTGCGCTTCCAGATCAGGTTGAACGGCTTCAGCCTCCGCTCCCATGTCCGCAGCCATGATTCGGGCAAGGCTCGTTCCTCCGTAAGCCGTATATATATGACGCCAATCCCCCCAAGCCGCCAGCTTTCTCTCATCACTTGGAGCAGTTCTATATGGATCAGACCAATTGCCATCTCGTCCATGCCAGGTCTCCCTTTAGTCTTGGTTGTTCTGCTTCTACATTACCAGCCAAATGTGAGCAGAGTAACATATTCATGTAAACTATCTGTAAAGCACAAGACTTTTGCCCTAGCTGCCGCAAGCAGGCTTGAGTGCTATACCTACTTTTTAGCATATAAAAAAACAACTCCATACCGGCTTGCTTAGCAGGCAGAAGTTGTTGCTGGGGCATACAGGGTTTCCTTATGGCTATGCGGGAAGCATGCGCGCAAGGGGATCACCCGAAACGACCGGAAATATAGTCGCTCGTTTCTTTTTTGCTGGGATTCGTAAACATTTTCTCTGTATTTTCGAATTCCACCAGCTCGCCGGACAGGAAAAACGCCGTTTTGGCCGAAATCCGCGCCGCTTGATGCATATTGTGCGTGACAATTACGATGCAGTAGTCCTGCTTCAGCTCCGTGATCAGTTCCTCTACCTTCGAGGTCGAAATAGGATCGAGCGCCGAAGCAGGCTCATCCATCAAAATAATGTCCGGCTTGACCGCAATGGAGCGGGCAATACACAGCCGCTGCTGCTGTCCGCCAGACAACCTAAGCGCGGACGTATGCAAGCGGTCCTTCGTCTCTTCCCAAAGCGCCGCTTTGCGGAGCGATTCCTCCACCAGCTCATCGAGCTCACTTTTATTTTTGATGCCATGGTAACGCGGGCCAAAAGCAATATTTTCATAAATCGACTTGTGAAAAGGGTTCGGCCGCTGCCATACCATGCCGATGCGTCTGCGCAGCAGCACCACATCGGTTTTCGGATTGTTGATATCCTCATCGCCAATCCAAATCTCACCGGTCATTTTGGCATTCGGAATCAAATCGTTCATCCGGTTCAGCGTCCGCAAAAACGTCGATTTCCCGCAGCCGGACGGCCCGATGAGCGCTGTAACCTGTTTATTTTCAAAATCGATCGATACATTTTTAACAGCCTTATTGCTGCCATAATAAACGCTTAAATCGCGTACGGATATGCCATTTTCAGCCATATGCTGCCATCCTCCTATTTCGTAGCGGTAAACTTGCGGTACATGAAGCGGCCGAGCCAGCGTGCGAGCAAATTAAACAGCAGCACCGTGATGACCAGTACAGCCGAAGCTCCAGCAGCAATTTCCGCAGCATCGGGAGCTAGCCCCTCAGAATTGATTTTCCAAATATGAACCGCAAGCGTTTCAGCCGGACGCAAAGGGTTAAGCGGAGATACCGGACTAAATGGGTTCCAATCCGAAAAATCGAGTCTAGGCGAGCTCATGCCTGCCGTAAAGAGCAGCGCCGCCGCTTCGCCAAATACGCGGCCTGCAGCCAAAATCGTGCCCGATACAATAATCGGCAAAGCGATGGGCAGCATCGTTGACGTAATCGTCTTCCACTTCGTCAAGCCCAGCGCCAGACTCGCTTCCTTCTGCTCTCTTGGCACGCTTTTGAGGCCCTGCTCCGTAATCCGCACCATGAGTGGCAGGTTGAATACGGTCAGCGCAAGCGCACCCGCAAGCAAGGAAAAACCAAGACCGAAATAATTGACAAGCATAAGTAAGCCGAACAAACCTACAATAATGGAAGGAAACGAAGATAGTACCTCAACGACAAGCCGGATAAAATCAGTCAGCTTGCTCGGCTTCGCATATTCACTCATATAGATGCCTGCGCCAATCCCAATCGGAACGGTGATGATCATCGTAAGCACGAGCAGGAACAAGGAGTTGAACAACTGCGGCCCAATGCCTCCGCCCTCTCTGAACGATTCAGGAGCCGAGGTCAGGAAGCTGAAGCTAATATGGCCTAGCCCGCGCACAAGAATGAAGCCGAGCAAGCCGATCAGCAGCAGCACGATGAATGCAGCTACGCAAATAATGACGGCTGTGGCAATTTTATCTACTGTTTTTGGTTTCATAGTTTAGACCTGCCTTCCAGCCAGCGTACGATAAATACGAACACGAATGTCATGAGCATCAAAATCATCGCAAGCGACCACAAAGCATTGTTATGCGTTGAGCCGGCAGCAGTGTTGCCCATGCTGAGCGTTATAGCGCTTGTCAGCGTCGAAGCCGACTCAAACAGGGAGCGCGGCACAAAAGGCGCGTTGCCGATAACCATCTGTACAGCCAGCGCCTCGCCGAATGCCCGGGCAATACCGAGCACGACACCCGTCATGAGCGCGGGAAGCGTGGTCGGAATAACGACGCGATAAATCGTTTGCCAGCGTGTGGCACCGAGTGCGTACGAGCCTTCCTTAAGTCCAGCAGGCAAGGATGCTAAAGCATCTGTCGCAACCGTCGTCATCGTTGGCAAAATCATTATGGACAATACAAGGGCGCCCGCAGCTACACCTAAACCTTGTCCAGGAAAAATATCACGGAATAAAGGCACGATGACGCTAAGACCGATAAAACCGTATACAACGGATGGAATGCCCGCCAGCAGCTCAATAACCGGCTGCAAAAATTTACGTCCGAATTTCGGCGTAATTTCAATCATAAAGATCGATGCGCAAATGCTAAGTGGCGCAGCAAGCAGCGCGGCAAGCAGCGACGTGCTGAAGGAGCCGAAGATGAACGGGAATGCGCCGAAGGATGGGGGAGATCCTTCCGGACTCCATTTTAAACCGCCTAACAGCTCAAATACGTTTACATGATCTTTAAAAAAGGTGCTTAGTCCGCGGGAAGCGACAAAATACACCATGGCAATAATCGTCGCAACCAAAAACAGAACACATAAGGTTGTATATACTTTACCGACCCATTCTTCAACAAAATGGTTATTGCCCGCGGTACGGCCATTGCCCGCCGTTTTTTTCGGTATCGTCTGCGCCATAATAATCTCCTCTATACAGCCAGAAAGAGGCAGATTGCGAATCCGCCTCTTGTGCTGGCCTATGAATGATTAGCTATTACTTCTTAGTGATGTTGCCGTCAAGATCGCGAACGACTTGCATTTGGCTAGTTGGGATGTAACCCAGCTCAACAACCAAGCCTTTTTCGTTTTGGATTTCTTCGCTCATCATGTATTCCAGGAAAGCTTTTGCTGCTGCATCAGGCTCGCCTTTTGTATACATGTGCTCGTAAGCCCATACTGGATACGTGCCGTTGGCTACGTTTTCTACGTTAGCTGCTACGCCGTCATAGCTTACTGTTTTGATGGAATCATCAAGGTAAGAAAGAGCAAGGTAACCGATAGCGCCTGGTGTTTCACCGATAATTTTCTTAACCGTACCGGACGAATCCTCTTGGATCGAGCCTTGAAGATCTTCGGACTTCTGGCCAAGTGCATATTTCTCAAAAGTAGCGCGAGTACCGGAGCTTGCTGGACGGTTTACGATTACGATTGCTGCATCATCGCCGCCAAGGTCTTTCCAGTTCGTTACTTTGCCTGTGAAAATATCAATCAGCTGTTGTTTCGTCAGGTTGTCTACTTTTACATCCTTGTTCACAACTGCTGCCATAGCGACTACTGCCACTTGGTGGTCAACCAATTCTTTTGCTTTATCTGCATCCAGCTTCTCTTCTGCATAAACGTCGGAGTTGCCGATATTTGCTTGTCCTTCGGATACTTGCGTCAGGCCTGTACCGCTGCCGCCGCCTTGTACTTGAATCGTAACGCCGCTGTTTTTCTCCATAAACATTTTCGATGCTTGGTCAACCAATGGTTGCAGGGCAGAGGATCCAGTTGCAAGAAGCGAGCCTGTTAAACCAGATGCTTCTGCTGACGGTTCAGCGGAGGGCTCTGTGGATGGGCTGCTTGAGCTTGTTGTGTTGCCAGCTGTTGTACCTCCATTGTTTGCTTGGCCGCATGCAGCCAGTGTAAATGTCAGTACCATTGCCATAATCAACATCAAAGACTTCTTCATTTCTTATTTTCCCCTCTCAATACCTTGTTTGCTTCACAAGACCTATTGTAGATCGGGGGCATTAACCTAATGTTTTCTGTTTGTAAAATTATCAATTAAATCTCATAGATTTTTTCTATGAATGTGGATATGATATAGATAAAATGAAAGATTTCAGGAGGCAGCTCATGAGTTTGTTAAAAATGAAGTTAATGGTCCTCATCGATCGCTATAAACAGATCACGGCGGTGGCCAATGCCTTGCAAATCAAACAGCCTACCGTCAGCTTTCATATGAAGAAAATGGAGGAGGAATGGGGCGTCAAGCTGTTCGAGATGCGAACGGGGAAAGTGCTCCTCACTCGCAATGGAAAGCTGCTGCTTCATTATGCGTCGCAAATCGACCAATTATATAGCGAGGCGGAGTCGAGACTTGGCGCCATTCATGCGGCAGAGAAAAATCGTTTTGTAATCGGCTGTACGACCAGTACCGCCGCTTACCTCACAAACAGTACCGCAATGGGAAAGCTGCGGACCCTTTCCGAAAGCCATGCCGCTATTATGTCCATCGCCGTTCATGATGAGGAGGAGCTTTATCAGAAGCTGCATCTGGGAACGGTTGACTTTATTATGTATGGGGAAGGAAAACAGCAGGTTGATGGCGGCGAATTCCGCTATCAGACGATTGGCGCCTCGCCGCTCCGGGTTATGATTCCTCAGCAGCATCCTTTATATGCTTGGTCAGAAGAAATTTCATTGGACTCCCAGCTCGAGAAATATGAGTTTGCCGAGCTTGCTGACAGCTCCGTCGCACAGCGTATACATGAATGGAGCCGCAAGCACCAGTATTCCTTAACCTCGCATGCGTCCTTCGGATCGGTGGAGCTGCTTATAAATGCCGCCGCAGCCTGCGGTGACCTTGCTATATTGCCCGAATGCTTACTGCCGCAAGCGGCTAAGCTAGATGAGCTTGGATTACAGCTTGCCGCCCTTGACAGTGAGGCAGCCCGGTGGCCGATGATCGCCAGCTGGCGCAGCCAGCACTGGGATCAAGCTTTTATGCAGCAGGTGCTGGATAGAATCAGCTTATAAATTAAGAAAAGGCTCCATTTCCACAGCAGCGTGGAGACGGAACCTTTTTCACTAGTTATGAGGCTAAACGTTCAAATCTGGTCTTGTGCCTGTCACAATGTAGACGACGCTCTCACCGATGTTGGTGGCGTGGTCGCCGAAGCGCTCCAGGTAACGGCCAACAAAGCTAAGCAGCGAGGATTGCGTAATGTTGCGGGGGTTTTCCATCATTAGCGAGTAAAGCTCACGGGTAATTTGCCCGTACAGCGCATCGACCTGATCGTCATCCTTGGCCATTTTGTAAGCGAGGTCGACATTTTCTTGAATGAAGGATTGGATAGATTCCGTTGTCATCATTTGTACAATTTCGGCCATGCGCGGAAGATCGATGAGCGGTTTAATCAGCTCCTGTCCTTCCATGCGCAATACGACCTTGGCAATATCAACCGCCAGATCGCCCATCCGCTCCAAGTCGCTGGCAATGCGGAAGGAAGATAAAATCCGGCGCAAATCCTTCGCTACCGGCTGCTGCGTCGCAATGAGCTTTGCCCCAAGCTCTGTTACTTTCTCCTCCAGTTGATTGAGCGAAGGATCAGCAGCAATAACCTGCTGCGCGCGCGCCACATCAACGGCTTTTAGAGCTTCGATGGATTCGACCAAAGCATTTTCAACAAAATTCCCCATCTCAATTACAAAATTATGCAGCTGCTCGAGGCCGAGGTCGAACTCCTTGCGTGTTGTCATCATTTTAAATTTCCTCCCAAATGATCAATCTTTACATGGAAAACGCATGAGCCCGCTTATTCGGCATTAGCCGAAATTAGCCAAAGCGTCCGGAAATATAATCTTCCGTGCGCTGGTCCGACGGATTGGAAAACAGCTTTTCCGTATCCGCATATTCAACGACTTCGCCGTTCAGGAAAAATACCGTTTGGTTGGACACCCTAGCCGCCTGATGCATATTGTGAGTGACCATTACAATCGTATATTTGTCCTTCAGCTCCTGGGTCAGCTCTTCGATTTTCAAGGTAGAAATCGGATCTAGCGCCGAAGTCGCTTCATCCATCAGCAAAATATCCGGATTTACCGCAATCGCTCTGGCGATACAAAGCCGTTGCTGCTGACCGCCCGATAAGCCCAGTGCCGAGCGCTTCAGAGAATCCTTCACTTCGCCCCACAGCACCGCAGATTTCAAGCTCGTTTCTACAATTTCATCAAGCTCTTTTTTGTTTGTAATGCCGTGCAGGCGCGGACCATAAGCCACATTATCATAAATCGACTTTGGAAAAGGATTCGGCTGCTGGAACACCATGCCGATTTTACGGCGCAGTGCTTCTACCTCTACCTCGCTAGAATAAATATTTTGCTGGTCAATGATAATGCTGCCTTCGATCCTCGTTCCTTGAATCATGTCATTCATCCGGTTAAGCGTCCGCAGCAAGGTCGATTTGCCACAGCCGGAAGGCCCGATAAAGGCGGTAATCGCCTTAGCCGGAATCGTAAGCGATACGTTCTTCAGTGCGTGGAACGCCCCGTAATAAAGATTCAGCTTGTCTATGTTAATTAGCGCTTCCAAACGTTCTCCTCCTTATTGCTTTCCATTGCCCGTTTTCCCCTTATTTATGGTTTGTATGTGATTCAAGCCGCAACTAGTCTGTTCCGTTCTATATGTTACAGACTGTTTGTAAATCTTATATTGCATTTATGTTAACGTAGTGTTAAAAGTAGACGTTTTATGAAAGAGTGCTCTTTTGCAGGCTGCTCATTTCCTGTGCGACGTGCTGCACTTGCAAATAAGCCTGCTCGGACAATGCCCCAATTTGCCCGGCATTGCCGCGATTTTCGGCTGCCGCTTGAAACAGGCTATTGAATGCGCCTTCTACCTCATGCACATGCGCTTCGCTAGACGCCGTCTCCAATCTGCCGTTTTTCGCCAGCTGCGCCGTTTGTTCAATTTCCTGGATAATCGTTTGAATAAGCGATGTAATCGTACCCGCTGATGTTTTCGTCTGGTTCGCCAGCTTCATCACTTCGCCAGCCACGATTGCAAAGCCTCGCCCATGCTCGCCAGCCCGCGCTGCTTCAATCGAAGCATTGATCGCCAGCAAATTGCTTTGTTCTGCCAGCTCCTTAATCAGCCCTGACACCTTGCTAATCGAGCCAGCTTCCGCCTGCAAGGCACGCATTCGCTCCTCCTGAAGCTGGGAGTTGGATGCGATGGAAGCGAATGCCTTCGTTACGTTATCCAGCTCGTTTTTCCCCTTCAGCGTCAAATCGACCATCACGACCGAAAGCTCCTCGCCTTCCTCCGTGGAGCCGCGCACGCTTTGAATCGCTGATTCGATCTCCTTTACACGCTCCTCCGCAGATCGAATCGTCCTGCGCTGGGCCAGCTCCGCCTCTTCCTGCAGCCTTTTGGAAAGCTTCAGCAAATCGGCAACTGTCAAGACCCCAGTGAATTTGTCTGCATCCGTCACAAGCACGCAATCATAGAGTACTTTCTCCTGACGATTAAGCGCCAGCTCAATGAGATGGTCCGGGGCACTTTCGTAGTCAATAATAAGCGGAGTTGCATCCATCATGACGGTTATAGGCTTTTCATAATATAAATCGGCACTAAAACGATGGCCCAGCTTTAGAAAAAAACGATTCCGCATCATGAGTCCCTTCACTCGATCGGCAGCGTCGCAAACGACCACACATTCCGATTCGGGATGCTGCTTGAAGACCGCTATCGTCTCTTTGCAGGTCCGCTCCTCCCGCACAATCGGCGCCTGACGAATAAAATCGGCAAGCCGAGCAGCCTGATGCGACGGAGCGTCTGTCTGCTCTCCCGAACCGGCAGCCTCCGCAGTTAAGACGTTTTCTGCTTGCTGCTCTGGATGCCAGGCTTCTAATTCGTCCATTTCCAGCTTCATATCCATCGGATACGCTAGCTCAGCAGTCGTCATTGGTCATCATCCTTCCGTAATTCCTTCTTCCTTCACTATAGGTCTTTAGCATCAACGGAAATACTTTGCTATGTTAACGCAATGTCAAATTAGACCAAGCCCGCTTCTCGGAAATTCCACTTTAAGGAAAAGGAACAAAAAAACCGCTATTCACGCTGCTGAATGAGCAGGCGAATAGCGGTTTTTAGAGAAAATTAAATTTTAAACTGCGACAATTTTTCCAGCAGCTCCTGAACCATATGGTCCAGTGACTCGGCCGCCGCCGATATTTGCTGCATCGATGCCAGCTGCTCCTCGGAGGCCGCTGCGACATTATGGGAATTGGATGCCGTGTCGCCCGCTATAACCGCCATTTGTTCAACGCTTGCGGTCATTTGCTGCGAGCTTGCATTCATTTGGCCAGCCACCGCTGAAACCTCTTGAATTTGGCTGCTGACTGCGCTCATTTCATTCATAATCGCATTGAACAGCTCGCCACTTCCCTCTACCGTTTGCGCGCCGCTCGCCACTTCTTTGGAGCCTCTTTGCATCGTTTGCGCCACATGATCCGTATCGCTGCGGATGCCATCCACAAGCTGTGATACTTGATCCGCTGCCTGCTTCGTCTGCTCCGCCAGCTTGCGCACCTCTTGCGCTACTATGGCAAAGCCCCGGCCATGCTCGCCTACCCGCGCAGCCTCAATGCCGGCATTCAGCGCAAGCAGATTCGTTTGTACGCTGATTGCTGTAATCAGGCCCGTCATTTGTCCGATTTGGGTCGAGCGTTCATTAAGCCGTTCAATCGCTGCTTCCGTCTCCGACACCGAATGCTGGATTTGGCCCATTTGACGGACGGCTTCCTGCATCAATCGATAACCATCCGCTGTCTGCAGCGCGACCCCATTCGCTGAGGAGGCTACTTGATCGCTCGATTCAGCTATGCGCTGAACATGGCTGGACATCGCATACATCGCTTCTGCGGTGCCGCCGGCATGCTGATTTTGCGTCTCGGCATCCATCGCTACTGTCTGAATCGATTCGGCTATCGTCTCCGACGCTTTGCTCGTCTGATCGGCGCTAGCTGTCAACTGCTCCGACGTTTCACTTACGGCTAACCCGAGATTCGTTACGAGCTGGAACATGCCCCGCAGCTTCTCCGTCATCCTATTAAAGGAAGCAGCCATCTGGCCTAGCTCATCCTGCTGTTTAATGGCAATCGTCTGGGTAAGATCGCCCTCGGCCATTTTTTCAAGTCCTATATTAAACAAGTTCAGCTTGCGAATAACCATAAAGCGGATCAGGAGAGAAATAATAACACCCAATAAAATCATCGAAGAACAGGCAATTACCAGCGATGTCGTGCGACTGGCATTAAAATCTTCAAATATCGCTGCTTTAGGAACAACGCTCTGGCTATACCAGAATTGATTGCTTCCCGGCAGCGCTATCGGCTCAAACAGCCGCATGACTTCGTCGCCATTCGAATCCGCCGTGTAGCCCGAATAACGCGTACCGCTCATCACATCATCCAGAAGCGCCTGCTTCCCTTCATTATCCCCGAAAGCCTCATTCAGTGCTGCCGAATCATTCGGATTAGCCAAATAATTGCCTTTTTCACTAATCAGGGATACATAACCGCCCATTGGCGAATATTCGGCTGCCGCCTTCTGGAAGCTCTCAATGGATAAGTCTGCTCCGACTATCCCGAGGAAGCTGCCACTTTGATCCAATATGGGAACAACAATTGATGTAATAAGCGTCTGCTGACCGGCTACATTATAAAAATAAGGATCAACGTAAGTTACTTTTTTTGATTGCTTGGGCAGCAAATAATAGTCTCCCGCCCCTTCCACCGTATAATCCGAAAGCGGATTGATTGCCGTCCCACTGCCGTTACGGAAAACATAAGGAATAAAACGGCCTGTTTTATCATCGTATGTCGAGTAATTACTATTGGCCTCGTCTTCTTGGTCAAAAGCATCCGGCTCCCACAACGTATAATACGCCAGCACACGTGGATCATTTTCGACCATGGTTTGCAGCATTTCAACGACCTTTTGACGCGATAGCTGCTTTTCACTTCGCGTTTCCTTTAGGACAAGCATCAGATTTTCCAATTTGGATTCGGTTGCCGTAAGCTCACGCTGTACCGACATCACAAAATCAGTTCCGGCCAACTGCGCTTCCTGCTCGCCTTTCGTCACAGCAAGCGACTCCAGTTGATTAATATTCAGCACATTCATTACAGTAAAAATGACAAGCAAGCAAATGACTACACAGGATACCAATTTAACCGTCAAAGATAAATGCAGCTGCTTCCTTCTCATGCTACCCACTCCTCCATACAAAACAACATGAATCGTTAATCGACAATATGCCTATATTTGATTATAGGTATTTAGAACCATATTCAACGTTTCTCATATTTTAAAATTCAATAAAGCGTATTCCAGCACAAAAGAACCGCGAACGAGGTTCGCGGCTCTCTCATCATTTTGAAACGATTAACGAGATTTACGTTTTAAAATCCGAACATCATACGCAGCAAGTGTGAGTGCAGACTCCGCTTGACCACCATTCAAAACATCCTCATAGGAATGGCTATCGAGCACTACCTGCTGCTCTTGCGGCGTGAAGTTGGATACGAATACATAGTCCGACTCCCCATCGCCACGCAGCTGCGCAGTCACGCCTTCAGGCAGCTCGGTATCGAGCACTTTGCGAATGCCCTCCTGCTCCACAAGCGTCTTGAAGAAATCTGTGAAAAATGGTTCTTTGTTGCGGGAAGCTACATAATACGCTTTCCCCTTGCCCAAGCGGTTCACCGTCAATGCCGGACGGCCAGCATAGAAATCTTCTCCGTATACGGCTAGCGCCTCTGCTCCTTCAAGGTGAATAAGGTCGCACAGCTCATGCGCTTCGTACTCGCCGGACAAGCCCAGTGCATTGCCTTCCGTCATGACTACGCGATTCGTCTCGCCGTCATGAAGGGAATCAATTTCCTCCGACCAGATGCCGAGCGTTTTGCGAAGCGGCCCTGGGAAGCCCGTCAGGAAGCATAGATCGCTTTCGTTCACGATGCCGGTCCAGTAAGTCGCAATAAACGTGCCGCCATTTTCAACAAACTTCTCAATAGCCTCGCCCACACCTGGACGTACCATGTACAGCATAGGAGCGATCACGATTTTATAAGAGTCCAATGCGCATTCGGAATCGATAATATCGACCGGAATACCTAGCTCCCAGAACGGACGGTAATGCTTGCGCGCCGTCTCCTCGTAATGAATGCCGCAGTTGCGCGGGCCTTGGGAGTCTTTGACCGCCCAGCGGTTTTCCCAATCGTAAATGATCGCGACTTCCGGCTTAACCGATGTTCCTACGACTCCCCCAAGCTGTGTAAGCGCATGGCCTACATCCGTTACATCTTTAAATACGCGGGTATGCTCATGTCCGACATGGTCAACGACCGAGCCATGCAGCTTCTCGCTGGAGCCGCGGCTTTTGCGCCATTGGAAATATTGCACCGTATCCGAGCCATGGGCAACGGCCTGCATGGAAGAAAGCAAATGCATGCCCGGCTTCTTCAGCTTGCTGACCGGCTGCCAGTTCGTCATGCTTGGCGTGCTTTCCATCAGCATAAATGGCTTGCCGCCTTTGAGCGAGCGGAAAATGTCATGGTTGAAGCCGATCCAAGCCGCCAGCTCGCTATCGCTCTCCAGGCTGTGCCAAGTCGGATAAGCATCCCACGAAATCATATCGAGCATATCTGCAAATTTCCAATAATTAAGCCCTTCAAAGTCGAGCATAAAATTAGTTGTAATTGGCAGCTCCGGGTTGATTGCGCGAAGCGGCTCCATTTCCTTGCGGCAGAAGTCCACCGTCTGGTCCGTAACAAAACGCATCCAGTCCACATTCATGCCGTGAACCGCCCGTTCTCCGCGCCGCGTTGGCGTATCGACTTGGCTCCAATCGGTATACGTATGACTCCAGAACGTCGTCCACCAAGCATCATTCAATGCCTCAAGTGTGCCATAACGCTGCTGCAGCCAGCCGCGGAACGCCTCTGCGCACAGGTCGCAATGGCATTCGCCGCCGAACTCATTGGAAATATGCCAGCCAATAACAGCCGGATGGCTCGAATAACGCTCAGCAAGCTTCGTATTCATAATTTGCACTTTCTCGCGGTAGACCGGAGAGGAGAAGCAGTGATTATGACGTGCGCCATGCAGATTGCGAATGCCGTTCTCATCTACACGGAGCACTTCCGGGTATTTGGACGACATCCATGCCGGTCTCGCTCCGCTCGGCGTTGCAAGCAGTGCATAAATGCCGTTGGCCGCAAAGCGGTCGAGCAATTGATCCATCCACTCAAAAGTGAAGACGCCTTCCTCTGGCTCCAGCGCAACCCAGCCAAAAATGCCAACCGACATGACATTGCTGTGCGACAATTTCATTAAACGAATATCTTCCTCTAAAATATGAGGATATTTAAGCCACTGGTCCGGATTATAATCCGCGCCATGAAGCATTTGGGGAATTTTCGAGCTGATTGGTGGAAATTTGCTGCTCATCTGTGTAACCTCCTGTAATAGCGGCATTCGTTTGACGAACGCTCATTCTTTAACTATATTCATATTATATATTTCGTTTTATTGAAACTAAATCTCACAATATTCTTATCTCTATAAAAATATGAAACAGGATGTGCAGCATATGGATACAATCGCATTCCCGCTTGTAACGGATACCGAGCTTGCGCTGCCGCTTTACGTCGACATAATCGGACATTGGGGCAATCAGGAGACGATCGATCGCATGAACGGCTTTCCCCACTATCAATGGCTGCAGGTTGCTTCTGGGGAAGGCGAGCTTATTATCGGAGAAAAAAGCTATTCGGTGAAAAATGGCCAAGGCTTCTGCCTGTTCCCCGGAGTGCCGCATCGTTATTATGCGACCCGCGAGCCGTGGGATGTGCATTTTGTCAGCTTTGGCGGCAGCCTGTGCGAAACGTTGTTCGAGCAGGCCGGCATTACTGAATCCGGCGTCTATGCAACAGCAGACGGAGAAGTATTAATTTCACATATGCGCAGCATATATGCGATGTCGCAGTCGGACCGTCCTTTTCTCGGCCTGGAATGCTCCAAACTGCTCTATGCGATGCTGCTTGATCTCTTGAAGGTTGTTCGTGTCAGCTCCCATTCGGCGCATCAAAGCCTATCGCGGCTCCATCCCGTCATTCAATATATTGAAGCGCATGCCGGCAGCCTCATTACGATTGAGGATTTAGCAGGGGCGATTAATGTGACGCCGCAATATTTATGCCTATTGTTTAAAAAAGCGATGCGCATGCGGCCGATGGAATACGTGAACCGCGAGCGAATTAGCCGCAGCAAGCAGCTGATGTTCCGTGAGAGCACGCTGAAAATGCAGGAAATCGCCAAGCTGTCCGGCTTCGACAGCGCCAGCTATTTCAGCTCCGTCTTCAAGCGGCTGGAAGGTGTTGGACCCGAGCAGTTTAAAAAAATGCACGGCATGCGTTAAGCCAGCTATTCGCACAACTCTGGGAACAGACGCTTGTACTGTGGTTCTACTGTGGTTCTACTGTGGTTCTACTGTGGTTGATTAGCTTGTTCAGCTTGCCCCCCGCGTATGCCGATGGGTGCCGCTGGCTATCTAGCAGACTGCGCGGCATGTTATAATGCCAGCATCTGCTTTATTTATGATGTGGTTACAAGTGGTTGCTTAGAAAGGAATGAAGAGGATGTTGAATAAACCTACGATTTTTGAGGAAATCGAGCGTCATAGCGAGGGCTTTAAGGCGATTTCCCGTTCGATTTTTGCGAATCCAGAGCTTGGACATGAGGAATTTGAAGCCTCGGCAGCGCTGTGCGCGGAGCTTGAGCGTCAAGGCTTTAGCGTTGAGCGGGGCACGCTTGGGCTGGCTACTGCTTTCATCGCCACCTATGATACGGGAAAGCCTGGCCCGATTGCCGCTTTCCTCTGCGAATATGACGCATTGCCGGAAATCGGTCATGCCTGCGGTCATCACCTCATCTGCATGATGAGCATCGGCGCCGCAGTCGGCTTGAAATCGGTTTTAGAAGCGGGAAGCATTCGCGTCTATGGGACGCCTGCGGAAGAAACGAAGGGTGCTAAAGTGCCGATGGCAGAAGCTGGCTTGTTCGATGATTGCGATTTCGCCTTGATGGCGCATCCTTACCATACGTTTGAAAAATCCGGCGAATCGCTGGCGATGGATGCCGTGCAGTTCGAATTTACAGGAGCGGCTGCTCATGCGGCAGCCAGCCCTTATGAGGGTATTAATGCGCTCGATGCGGTCATTCAGCTGTTCAACAGCGTCAATGCCTTGCGCCAGCAAACCCGCAGTGATACGCGCATTCACGGCATTATCGACAATGGGGGCAAGGCGCCCAACATTATCCCCGATTATGCCTCGGCAAAATTTTATATTCGCTCGGCTTCGCGCACGTATACGAACGAGTTGACCGCAAAGGTGCTTCGCTGCGCCGAAGGAGCCGCCCTGCAAACCGGCTGCGAGCTGCGCACCAACAATTATGAGCTGTCTTATGATGAGCTGCGCACGAATGAAGCACTGTCGGAGCAATTTTCCGCCAACCTGCTTGCGGCAGGCATTCAGGTTGGCGAAATTCAAATCGGCAAGGACCATGGCTCGGTTGACCTCGGCAATGTTTCCACGCACTGCCCAGCTATTCATCCTTATGTGAAAATCGTCGAGGAGCGCTTGCTGCTGCATACGGAAGGGTTTCGTGACGCAGCCATTACAGAGCGCGCGCTGGAGCGCATGATCTTCGGGGCGAAAATGCTCGCTGCCACCGCTGCGGATGTGTATAACGATCCAGCTTTGCTGGCACGCATTAGAGCAGAGTTTGAGCAGCAGACCAACTAAAATACAGATTAGCAATTTTTTAGAGATACTTAGTCAGCAACATTTAATAAGCCGATATCTGCTCAGCATAATTAAACGCGAGGGAGCGTGAAGCTTCGTATTGAAATGCTGGAAACCATATTGACCTGGATCTTGCTTCCCTTCTCGTGCGGGCTAGTGTGGGCCAGCTTCCGCTGGGAGAAGGGTCTTGCATATTGTTGGCTGGCTTTTCTTATTCCTGCGATTGTTCAACTCATCGCCGCTTTTCTGGTCGATTCAGGCACACGGACACTCTATCTCGTATTCGGATTCATCAATTTGGGGCTTGCCATCATTTTCGGTCTCCTCATCTACTACTTGGTCAGCTTGGCTAGCTCGTACAAAAATTAACCGATTGCTCCAGTAGATGATCGGCGTATAGTTTTAATCGCATGCAAAAAGGCCGGTAGCTGCTCCTAAGAGTGAGCATACCGGCCTTATTTAGTAACGACAAATAAAGTTGCTATTCATTGAATGAATAAAGGAATGAAAAAATACTACTTCAGCTCAGGAATCACATATTGCGGCTCACGTCCATAAAGGCCATCCACAAGATTGCGCGCTGCAAGCATTGCCATATTGTATCTCGTCTGATGGGTAGCCGAGCCAATATGCGGCAGCAGCACTGCATTGTCGAGCTGGAGCAGCGGATTGTCTTGCATAACCGGCTCTTTTTCAAAAACATCCAGCCCTGCGCCGCGTATCGTTCCGTTTCTCAGCGCCTCAATGAGCGCCGCCTCATCAACCGTCTCCCCACGCGAGCAGTTAATAAAGATGGCACTGCGCTTCATCATGGCAAACTGCTCCTTGCCGATCATATGCTTAGTCTCCGGCGTTAGCGGCGTCATCAGCACGATAAAATCCGACTCTTGGAGCAGTTGATCAAGCGGGCTGTACTGAACGCCAAGCTGCTGTTCGAAGTCTGGCTTGCGCGAACGATTATAATAGCTGACTTCCATATCGAAGCCGTATTTTGCACGTCTGGCAATCGTTTCCCCAATGCGGCCCATGCCTATAATGCCAAGCTTGGCGTGATGAACATCAATGCCGAACAAGGACGTACCGATGCCGCGCTTCCACTCACCTGCGCGAACGAGCTTATCAAGCTCCGCCACCCGGCGGGCTGCAGCCAGCATGAGCGCCATCGTCAAATCTGCCACCGTATCGTCTAGCACGTAGGGCGTATGTGTACCGATAATGCCGCGTTTTTTCATCGCATCCAGATCATTATGGTTGTAGCCGACGGAAATGTTGCTGACGACTTTCAGCTTCGGCGCCGCCGATAGCAGACGCTCGCTGATTGCGTTGCCCGCAGCAAGCAGACCTTCCACTTCGCTAATTTCTTCCGCCAGCTGCGCGCCGGTAATCCCCTGCTCGCCCTCCCACATCCGGCATTCGCAATGCTCATCGAGGTAGTTTTTCACCTCTGGGGGTATTTTGCTCGAAATAAATACTTTTGGTTTCATGTTATAATCCTCCATTTTCCAGAATTCATGATGTTCCTGCTTTCCTGCTCTTGCCTTTCAGTCCTATCCCCTCTACAATAAATCATATTGCCTCCCGGTACCAACAATCGATTTCGTTCCCTGAAGGAGGAGCACCCTTGGAAGCTTTTAACGAGCAGGTTCCTTACGAGAACCCGTTGCTTTCTATCCGAATTTTTCGAACACAGCGCTCAACCAGCGAATTGATCAAATGGCATTATCACAAACAGCTGGAGCTCATTTATATTATTAATGGCAGTCTCAAGATCGATATTGAGGACGACAGCTTTGATCTTGAAAGCGGAGACATTGTTGTGCTTGGCTCAAGCCAGCTGCATCGCGACCGCAATAAAGGCAAGCTGGACTATATAGTGCTGCAATTTAATCTCGAGGATTTTTTCGACAACAGCACCATACCTTATATCCGCTATTTTTCCGAGACGCAAAATCCACTGAGCCGCGCCAATTATATTTTTCGTGAAAATAAAGCCATCCGGCAGCAGGCAAGCGAAGCAATTACTAAGCTGCTGCATGAAGCAACCCACAAGGAAACCGGCTATGAAATCGCCGTCAGCATCCAGATCAAGCAGCTGCTGCTGCTGATGCTGCGCGGCGATAGCCAGCGCATCCTGGCCAGGCGGGATGATTTTGACCATATCCGGCTCAAGCCTGTCCTTGACTATGTCGAAAACAATTTGGGCGAGCGCATTCAGGTCGAGGACATGTGCCGAATTGTGAATATGAGCTACTATTATTTCGTTAAGTTTTTCAAAAAAACGATTGGCCTTTCCTTCACCGAATACGTCAATTACCGCAAAATCAAGTGGGCGGAGCGTATTTTGCTCACGAAGGATTTAAGCATTGCCGACGTAGGCGAGCGGATTGGCATGCCGAATATGGCCCATTTTTATAAAACCTTCAAAAAATACAACGACTGCTCCCCCAAGCAGTTCCAGCGAAAAATGCTGGAATGGGACCGCAGCTAAAGCTAATAGCTTCTCTGATTTTGGGTTACCATTTTCGTCTTCGGTTGTTAAGCTCTTAGTCTTTTGCTCTTTGTTCTTAGTCTTTGCTCTTTGCTCTTTGTCTTTTGCACTTTCGCTCTTCCTGCTTTACAGACTTTGCTTTTTTTATTGATTTTTAGGGAGCGCGAGGAGAGGTGGGGCTGGTGTGGAGGGGAGTGAAAGGTTTGAGCTGGAGAAGCGAAGCGTTCGCTTTTGCTGCCCAATTTCAACGATGCGGAGCATTGTTTAGAGAAATTGGGCAGCAATGGCGATCGTAAGCCAAACCTTTCACGCAGCGCAGCACAGCCCTTCCTCACCGAGCCGCCGCACGCGTCCCTAACGAACGATAAAAAAAGCTTGTCCACCTTAACTTTTAGGTGTGACAAGCTTTTTGTGCATAACGAGCTTATAGCCGACGCCGCGAATCGATTCGATTTGCACCGACTGCTGTCCAAGCTCCAGCTTTTTGCGAAGCGAGCTGACGTGCACATCTACGGTACGCTGACCGCCAATGTAATCGAAGCCCCACACAACATTCATCAAATCGTCGCGCGTAATAACCATGCCTGGCCGCTGGACAAGATACAGCAGCACTTCAAATTCCTTCGGACGCAGCGGGATCGATTCCCCATCCAGCACGACCTCATACTTATCCGGATAGATCGACAGCTCGCCCGCTGTAATGATCTTCTCTGTCGTTTCAGGCATCATGTTATCGTCCTGAAGCTGAGTCCGGCGCAGCACCGCAGATACGCGCGCCAGCAGCTCGGCAACGCCGAACGGCTTAGTAATATAGTCATCCGCACCATGCTTCAAGCCTTGCACGACTTCTTCCTCGGCATTGCGGGCTGTCAAAATAATGACCGGCGTCCGCAGGCCATTTTGACGCAGGCGATTTAAAATGTCGAAGCCGTTCATTCCCGGCAGCATAATATCTAAAATAATAAGATCGAAGCTGCGCTGCAGCGCCGTTTGCAAACCTTCTCCACCATGATCGGCGACCGTAATTTCGTAGCCTTCCTGCGTCAAATTGTATGACAGAAGCCTAGCGAGTGTCGGTTCGTCTTCAATGACAAGCACTTTATGCGACATGGTAACCTCCAGCATTATTGCATTTATTCAACCTTATTCTAACATGAAATTATATAGAAGTGGTAAACCTTTTGCGCTAAGTGTGAAACCGCTACTGCTGAAGCACGGGCAGCTCAATAATAAATGTCGTTCCACGGCCCACCTCGCTCGTTACGGAAATCGTTCCTTTGTGCAGCTCGATCAAATGCTTAACGATCGACAAGCCAAGCCCCGTGCCGCCTGAACTGCGCGAACGCGCCTTGTCTACCCGGTAGAAGCGCTCAAAGATGCGCGGCAAATCCTTCTTCGGAATGCCGATTCCCGTGTCGCTGATACGTATGCGGATATGGTCCTCGTTTATGCCTTCCATTTTCACGGTCACCCGCCCGCCCTCTGGCGTATAGTTGATGCCGTTCGAAAGCAAATTCATCACTATTTGCCGCAGCCGGTCTTCATCCGCTTCCATATATAGGCCTGCTTCCAGGTCCATTTTCAGCTCAATCACCTTGCGCGATGCCTCCGCCTCCAGCAGCTTGAGCGTTTTATCCATAAATGCATCCATATTGACCGGTGAAAAATAAAGCGGAACCCGCCGCGACTCGATTTTCGACAGCTCCAGTATATCTCCGATCAACCGGTTCAACCGATCGCTCTCGTCAAAAATAATTTGCAGAAACGAACGTGACGTTTCCGCATCATCGACAGCTCCTGCAATCAGCGTCTCTGCGAAGCCTTTAATCGCCGTAATTGGCGTTTTCAGCTCATGCGATACATTCGCTACGAACTCGCTGCGCATCCGCTCCAGGCGGCGAATGGCGGTCACATCCTGCAGCACGAGCAGCATGCCCTCATATTCTTCCCCCTCTTGCTCAATCGGCACCAGATTCAGCTCCAGCAGCCGCTCCTCGGGAAAATAGAACGTAACCTCCTCGCGGATATGCTCGTGCGTCTCCAGCCCCTCCTGAATCATTTGGGCTAGCTCAAATTGCTGCTTGCCTTCGGCGTAATGGCGCCCTACGAGCTCGCGTGCCGAGAAGCCGAGCAATTCCTCTGCATGTCTGTTCATCAGGACGAAACGTCCGGTACGGTCGATCATGACGACGCCGTTGATCATATTGTCCAGCACGCTTTCCAGCTGGCTTTCATTTTGGCGGATTTGCGTCATTTGCACCTGCAGGCTGTCCGCCATGGCGTTAATCGCATTGCCAAGCTCGCCAATCTCATCCTGCTTGGCTACTACCACGCGCGCCTGATAATCCATATTTTTAATCCGCTTCGCGACGCTTGTAATTTGCTCAAGCGGCCGCGTCAGGCTGAGCGCAATGCGGTAGCTGACAAAGGCAGCAGCCAAAAACAGCAGCAGCAGCCCGCCGCCAATAACCGTCCATACGTTGCGGATGCTTTGCTCGACTTCACTTAGGCTCATGGCCAATCGGATAACATTGGAGTTCGGATTGCTGCTATCCGTCAATATCGCCACATAAAGCAGATTCTGATGCAGCGTATCGCTTTTCCTGATCGTTCGGCCAACGCCGTCCTCGCGCGCTTCGGCAACCTCCGAGCGGCTGTTGTGATTGTCCATCGTGGACACTTCATGATCCGAGTCGCCCAGCACGACGCCATCACCGGAAATAAATGTGACTCGGGCGCCGGTGAAGCCTTTAAGACTTTTTGCTTCCTCGGTAAAATAAGGCTCCACCTCGCTCAGCGTGCCCTGCTTCCATTCCATTTTCGCCAAAATGATGTGCATTTCCCGTACCATATTGTCTTCCAACGCACTAATATGATTTTGCTTAAACGTATTTGCCATAATAAGTCCGGCCGCCGTAACGGATAAAGCAATCATTAAAATCATAATAATCGTCAGCCGATTTCGAAAGCTGTTCACGCCAACCACTCCTCGTGTTCTTTGCCACTCGTTTATTATAATACCGGGGGACTGGTGCTTCGCTCCGCGAAAGGTTGGTCTTCCGATCGCCGTTGGTGTTGATTTTCCTGAATTATAAAAACTTCATCGGAAGATAATCCACACCAAAAGCGAACACTCCGTTTCTCCAGACCAACCCTTCACTCCACTCGCTCCATCCACCCGTTTTCTAAAAAAACCTCGTCCACCCTGAACATCTTATCATACAGATATAGAAAAATGGCACCCGCATTTTTCATAAAAAAATCCCTATATGGCTGCGGCGAGGAGCTTATCTTGACAGATAAGCTCTCCTACTGCAAGCCCTATAGGGATTATGCCCCGCTTTTCAACGTGGGCAATGGCTATTCTAAAGCAAATATATTATTATTGTAAATTCGCTTCTAAACGCCATTTCATACTTTTAATAACCAAATACCTTCCAAGATTGGAGACCAGTTAGCACCGACTCATCGCCAGGAATAAGAATGCGAATTTTATTCGTCTTCACCGGCGTAAAGCTCGTTTCATTGTCTTCATTCGCCTTCAAACCAAGACCCGATGCTTCCGCTACGTCAAGCCATTGCTCGCCGTCCCAATATTGAACGGAATATTGCTCCGGCAGCTTAATCGTACCTTCACCATCGTTCCAATGAACACGAATGCTGCTAATCGTGTAGTCTTGGGCAAACTCGTATTGCGCCCATTGAACAGGCGCTTCAACAGCCTCTGAACCAAGAGCAGGAACACTCGGTGCCTCGGTTGCTGAAGGAGCTTCCGTACTTAGTGCGACAAGCCGCAGCAAATGCAGCCCAACTGCCGCTGCTGGTGTCACCGCACCAGTAGCAGTACCAGGCTGGCTCTCTGTCTGTTCACCGCTGGACTCCGTTCCTGCGTCCACACCTTGCGCTTCATCCTGCGAAGTCGTCAGTGTGCCTTGCTCTGAAATATCCGCAGCCAGCGAGGAACCGCTGAATATGGAACCGATTTCCGTAGCGCTTAACGCACGGCTGTAAATTTTGAAATCATCCAAAGCTCCATCCAAATACGGATCGCCATATTGGGATTTGCCGAGGTAATTCAAATTCGTATTGCCAAGGCTTGATGGCTTTAAGGTCATCGATGTATTAATTGCAACCTGCACCCCATCGACGTACATTCTGCCCGTCGTGCCCGAAAGCGTCACTGCAACATGCTTCCAGACGCCCGTTGGCAATGCTGTTGCATTAAGCTGCTGCTCCGCGCCATTGCCGCTTGACGTAATGGCAAAGCGCAGCCCGCTGCCGCCAGCACGCGGCGTCAAGAACATATTGGCATTCGTTCCTGTGCCAAAATCGAAAATGCGCGACCAGTCGCTAATGGTATCTAATTTGACCCATGTCGAAATCGTAAAATCATTTACAGCGCTGACGATGCCCGTCGGCAAGGACGCATAGCCGCTCGTGCCGTTAAGGTCGAGCGCATTGCCGGAATGCCCCGCTACCCATGCCGTCGTGCCGGATAACGTTGCATTTTTCCCATTGCCTGAGGAATCTGTCGCTGTCGTTCCGCTTGTCTGATTAAACAAGTAGTTCACAATGACCTCTGGCAAAGGAGCCGCAGGGTTAACCGTATGCGTAACCGTTGCATTCGCGGTCAAGCTGCCGTCACTTGCCGTAAGCCTGAATACATAAGTTCCCGCCGTCGACACCGTCGCCGTCGTATTTACAGCTGCTGCGTTTGCGAATACAGCCGTTCCTGGACCGCTAACAAGCGTCCAGACGCTCGTCAAAGTGCCAGAAGGCAAACCATCATCCGTTGCTGTTCCAGCCAGAGCAACTGGCGATGGCAGCGTGAACGTGCCTGCTGTGCCCGCACTTACAATCGGTGCTGTATTCGTTGGCGCTGTTCCTTGCGCAAGCTCAATGTCATACGTTGCAGCCGTACCAATGTTGAGGGTAATCACAGCTGCTCCGCTGCTTGAAACGTTTACTCCGCCAGCTACAGCATTGTTAACCAAAATATTATAATAGCCAGCTGCCAAGCCTTTGAACGTTACTTTCGTTGTATGCGCCGTTCCAGAAGTCGAGCTTTTCAAATTGAATTTTACATTGTTTTTGGCCTTCGTAATCGTTGCTGTTGCAATTTTGTCGCGCTCCAGCTCCATGCCAAATTTCTCAGTAATAAGGTTGAGGCGTTGGAATACGCCGTCCTTCGGCACAACCGTGTAGCTGGTGCTATTGTCGGTTGCATCGCAGCCATAACAGTAGACGCCGAAAATAGGATCAACGGCTACGTCGGAGCTCAAAATTTTAATGGCGCCGAACAAGCCCAGATCTGCTTCTCCCGCCATGCCGCGCCAGCCGTTCTGCAAAGCGCCGCCGCCTACTCCTAGTGCTGCATAGTTGCCTTTTTCCGCTTGATACGTCCAGGCTACAGCACCAAGATCTGCTGCGTCGGCGCTGATCTGACCGGAGTTGATCGCGCCGACGTTTGCGATTTTAGCTGCATAGGACAAACGCTGCTCAACTTCTGCGTTGGTCGAGTTATTGCGAACCCAATCGTCCATCGCATAACCTGCGAGCGATACCGTGTACTGGAAATTCCACCAGTTCTCGCCGGTAATCGTCACCGGATCGGCATAATAATACCAGACCGGCATATGACCGCGTGCTGCCCGCGTTTTCATATTGATTTTGCTTTTCATCGTATTGTTGTTGTTCATTTTGGCAAGCGTGTAAACCGCTTCTTCGCCCGTATTGTCGTAGTTGTACTCTGAGCCGTAAGGATACGTCGTGTTCGCGAAATTATTGTATTTGGTCGCCATTTTAGCGATCAAATTATTCGCTTCCGCCGTGTAGCCCTCGTCCTGAAGCGCCTTAATAATGTCCGGCGTCGTCATTTCGCCCATTAGGCCCGTGTTCCAGTTGTATGCGACACCTGATCCGTACAGGGCGTTGAAAATGTTATAAGCCCGCAGCAGATAGGTGTTTTTCGGGTTATCATACGTAATCAAATTCGGATACAGCTTAGCGATTTTGTACATGCTGAAATACGTGTTGTAAATATGCGGATAAGCGTAGCCGCGGTAGGTTGGCGTGTCATTTGGCTCCGGCATCAGGAAGTCGTGGATCAAATAATCCGTCTGATGCTGCGCCATCAGCCTGCCCCAAATAGCGACCGTCAAATAATCGTCAAGCGCCGTAACCTCGGAGGCAACGGGGGTTTGAACATTTTTCTCCGCTAAGAACTGTGCATGGGTGTAACCCCAATCATCGCCCCAGCCCCAATAGCCGTTGAAAATATTGCGTTTGGAGTTTGTATCCATCATCCAGTCGTCAAACACCTTGTCGCGAATATCGCCCGGAACGTTCCACTGCGTGCTGTTCACCATGAAGGTGGAATGCCGCTGGAGCGCTGCATCAACGGGTTCAATCGCATAAAACTGCAGAACCGTCTTTTCCCCGCTTCCATAGTTGACCGTTATCAGATTCTGTCCCAGCTTGTTCATCGTAATCGAATACAGCTTATGATTCGTGCCCGTTGTACCGAGTGACGTAATCGTCGTATCGGACGGGTATTGCGCTGTAATCGAATTGATCGTTTTCGTCGTATGCAGATCGAATTTAGCCGTTTGGTTCGTTGGCACGATCATGCCCGGAACGACCGTTACATCGATATGGCCCTCGTTGTAAAGACGATCCTTCACATCATTTTCGTTGGCTACTTTGAAAAATTTAAATGCATACGTTTTGCTTGCGCCTGGTGCGAGCGTCAGGCTCGTATTCGGCAAATAGCCGCGATTCGTGCTTTTGATCACATTGGAGTGGATGTAGAAAACGTTAAGGCCTTCAATCCAGCCGCCTTGATCCATCGCCCATTTGCTGCCCGGATGCTCCTCGACTCTCCAGCGGTCCTGGTATTCAAAGCCTGCTCCTGTGCTCGCATCAGGAACCATCAGCAAATAAGGGCCAATTCCGCTTGGCCGTGCTGCTGTAATATAGGAGCTGTTGTTGCCGACAAAGGAGTGGGTAAGCACACGTGTTTCATAAATTTGCTCGTTGCTGCCGCCCGTCCAAAATTCATTGAACGGCAATGGCAAACCGACGTCGCCAAATTCAATCGTTTGCGTACTCGTATTCGTCAGTTCGATTTTCCATAAAAAATAATCGTTTACGAGCGAATACGTATTAACCAGCTTGAAGTTTTTGACGCCATTTGCATTCGTCGAATTCTGGTAAGTAATCGTGACATTGTTGCCCGTCTGGCTTTGCGTTCTGCCATCGGTGGAGCTTTGTGTCAGTGCCGTCTGCCAAGCTCCTGTGCCGAAGCGGTACTTGAACATGAGCTCGCCCAGCCACTGGTGATCGGCGGTGTTCTGATTCGGCGTTACTGTCGGGTTCATCACATATTGCGTGTTGAAGGTGTCTCCCGTCAGGCGAAGCGAATTGATTTCTCCGTTTGTTCCGGTGGAAATGTTGAAATTGCTGTCGGAAAGCGTGTAAGCTGAAGCGATGTGAGGAATCAATATTACCATTAAAGCGGTTACAAAAACAGATGTTGCCAGCTTAAGCATTTGCCTTGAACGAGGTAGCCATTGCATGGTCATGCGGTTTAGCCTCCCTGAACCTATTTTTATAATGCATCTGTCCTCCCCAGGATGTAAAAAGCCATCATTTTCTTGAAATATAGGAAAGTATATGATTTCGCCATACTTTCTCTATATTTCTCGGACTGAACCGCGCCGCGCCGCCACAGGACGGCTTTCGGCCGTTTCACCTTGGGGCAGCGTCTTGCACTTCCGGTATGGTACGCCGGTATGCCGCTGTGCCGCCTTGCCGCTTTGTAATCCCCACACCACCTCCTCTCAGCGCTTTTTTCCATCAAAAAAAGACCCTACCACTCAGAGCTGCGACTCCGTTAGCCTGCTGCTGGCAATAGGGTAGATGGGGGAGTAAACCTCACTCCCTCATCAGGCAAACCATTTCATGCTGTGAACGCTATAGGATGGATCAACTAGGTCTCTATCAACTACACTTCTATCAACTATACTTCCATTTACTTCTATGTCGTTTCTCTCACCCAAACGGCCATTTCCCCTGCACCGCGATTAGCCCAAGCAAAATACGGAATAAACTTCAGCTCGGCAGCTTCCTGCTGCCAATCGGCATTATGACGGTACAGCTGTCCTTGCCAGCCTTCCGAAACCTGCCGCTGTCCGAGCACCGAAATCGTCTGCATGCCTCCTAGCAAAGCAGGCTCAAAAGCGGTACTAAGCTCGCTTCCCGCAGGCAGCGCCAATTGGTAAAGCTGCTCGCCATTGTCCGTTTCCTCCAAGCAATAAACGAAGGGGCCGCGCTGCAAAGCCACTTTGCCGGCATTCTCGCGCACTAGCGGATGGCTTTTCATCCGGTGAATCGGCATCGTAAATACGAGCTCTACCGTATCGCCGCTTTGCCATACACGATCAATTTGCGCATAGCCATTGTCGATGTCACTGCCTTTAATTTGCTGCGGCTCGCCACCATTAACGACCCACGATGCTGCACCGCACCAATCCGGAACACGCAGCTTGAGCGCAAACGCAATCGGACGCGCAGTGCTGATCGTAAAGCTGACTTCACCGTCCCAGGTATAGGCCGACTTCTGTTCAAGCTGCACTTCCGTATCCGCTACTTCAAGCGTTGCCGCTCCCCCTACATACAAGTGCACATAAATGGCTGATTTCTGTACGGTGTACACATATTGCCCAAGCGAAGCCAGCAAACGCGCGATATTCGGCGGACAGCAGGCGCAGCCGAACCAGCCCTGCCTTTGCCCGCATACATGATGCGTATTTTTATTCCCGGCCAGCTGTGAAGGATTCACCTCCAGCGGATTGACGTAGAAAAAGGTTTTGCCATCCCGCGCCATCCCGCTGACGACCGTATTGTAAAGCGCCCGCTCCATCACATCCGCGTAGCGGCTGTCCGGCTCGATTTGCAGCATGCGGTGGGCGAAGAAAATCAGGCCGATCGAGGCACATGTTTCGGCGTAAGCCGTATCGTTCGGCAGATCATAATCGGAAGTAAAAGCTTCTCCCTCCGCCATTGAGCCAATGCCGCCTGTAATGTACATGCGCTTTGCTACTATGTTGTCCCATAGCTTTTTGCACGCTTGCAGCAAGGCTTCATCTCCCGTTTCAGCGGCCAAATCGGCCATCGCCGTGCACATATAGACGACACGTACCGCATGGCCAACCGCTTGCTCCTGCTCCTGTACCGGAAGATGAGCCTGGCTGTAGGGCAGATCATGGGCGATGTCCAGTTGTGGAAAATGAACCTTCCGCCCGCGCTTCTCCCACTCTTGCTCATAGAAGGACGGCTTAGCGCCCCTTTGCTCTATAAAATAACGGCTTAGCGCCAAATAATGGTCTTTTCCCGTCGCATGGTAAAGCTTCACAAGTGCCAGTTCAATTTCCTGATGACCGTCATAGCCGTTCAGCTTGCCGGGTTCCCGTCCAAATACACGATCAATATAATCTGCAAAACGGCAGGCTACCTGCAAAATCGTCTCATTGCCCGTTGCCTTGTTATAGGCGACTGCCGCTTCTATCAAGTGGCCCGCGCAATAAAGCTCATGGCATTCCGCCAAATTCGTCCACCGGTTTTCAGGCTCCTTCACCGTAAAATACGTATTTACATAGCCGTCAGGCTGCTGGGCTTTCGCAATCAACTCCACGACGCTGTCTGCTACTTGCTGCAGCGCGGGATCGGGCTCTGTTTCCAGCAAATAGCTGACGGCTTCCAGCCATTTCGCTACATCGCTGTCTTGGAATACCATGCCGTGGAAAGCGCCTTCCGCTTCGCCAGCGGCGATTTTGAAATTTTGAATCGCATGGCTTGGCTCAGCTTCCGGCACCCGGTCGTTCAGCGCCTCCCATTGATAAGGCACAACCACCTCGCGCACAAGCCGAATATAGTCGGACCAGAACGGGTCGCTAATTCTCACCTTGTCCAAGGTTAGCGGTTTTGAGCGATCCGCTAGCTTGATTCCTTCCTGCAGCTGCTCATTCATTTGGTTATTCATTCTCTTCCTCTCCTCTTCTATCTATGGTCAGCCTTTAACGCCGCCTACTGTAAGTCCTGCTATGAAAAAGCGTTGAAAAAATAAGAACAGCACCAAAATCGGAATAATCGTCATAATCGAGCCTGCAAGCAGCACCTCATAATTGTTGCTCGTAGGCGACAGCAAGCCAGATAAGCCAATCGGCAAGGTGAATTTCTCAGTTGAGCGCAGTACGATGACCGGCCACAAAAAGTTGTTCCAGCTGAACAAGGCTTGCAAAATCGTCATCGCGCCAAAAGCAGGCAGCATCAGCGGAACCATAATCCGGAAGAAAATGCCGAATTCCGTACAGCCATCTATGCGGCCCGCATCCATAAAGTCCTTCGGCAGCCCAATCGCAAATTGGCGAAAAAAGAAAATCGGCAGCGGCGCTACGACAAATGGCAATATAACGCCCCAAATCGAGTTGATGATCAGCAGGTCAATCGACAGCTTATACAGCGGAAGAATAATAATTTCCACCGGAATCATCATGACGGCAAGCACGAGTGTAAATACGAGCGCCCTTCCTTTGAAGCGGTACATCGCTAGCCCGTAACCAACCATCGAGGAAAGCAGCAGGCACAGGAAGGTAAACAAGAGCGTAATGACAAGGCTGTTGCGATACCAGTCGAAATAATTTTGCGAGCCCCCTTTTCCCGAAAAAATCATTTTGTAGTTGGCCAGCGTCATCACATCAAAGTCCAGCCTCACATTCAGTCCGTAACGAAACAGCTCTGACGCTGGTTTAAACGAAGCTAGCAGCAGTGCAAACAGCGGGAACAGCGCGAGCACTGCAAACGCCCCGAACAATAGCACCAGCAGGAGGGAGAACCCTTTATTCCCCGTTTTTTCAGCCATCTCCCTAATCCTCCTTTTTGAAAAATCCGAGCAAATTCAGCTGGATGACGCTAACGACCAAGGTGATACCCAGCAGCGTAATCCCAATCGTTGAACCAAAGCCTAGATCAAAGTACTGAAAGCCTTGTTGATAAATGTAGCCGACCATCGTCAGGCCAATATTTTGCGGTGACCCCCGGCTCCCCCACAGCATAAAGCTTTCGGTAAACATCGCATAACCGCCATAAATGGTAATCGTGAAAACATAAATGGTGATCGGCTTTAGGAGCGGAATGGTAATTTTGAAAAACTTGCTCAGCGTGCCCGCACCGTCCATGTCCGCCGATTCATACAGCTCACGCGGAATGCCCTGCAGCGCCGACAGAAAGTACAGCATATTAATGCCTGCCCAACGCCAGGTGGCGAGCACGACTAGCGCGAACATGCTAAGCGAGGGGCTAAGCAGCCATTTTTGACTGGAAAGGCCAAACAGCGAAATGAAGGAATTCATAATGGCCCCATCCAGCTCGCTAAAAATAAGCCTGAAAATAATGCCCGCGACCACAATGGAGGTCAAAGCCGGTATAAACAAGCTGGCTCTGAAAAAGTTTTTCGCCCGCATAATGCTGGAGTTCAGCAGTGCCGCAAGCGTGAGCGGCAGCGGAATGAGCACAAGCAGCGTCCAAAACACATAACGCGAATTGTTCCATAAAGCCTGATAAAAGTCGCTGTTCCACAATTTGCGGTAGTTGGCTAAGCCAATAAATTTCACATCGCCTGGCAGCACCTGCTGAAAGCTCATAATGACCGCATGAATGAGCGGATATGAGAAAAACAGCAGAAACGAGACGATAAACGGCAAAATAAACAAATAGGGAGCAAGCTTCTGCGAATTCATGCGCCTGGGCGCTGTTTTTTGCTTCTTAAGGGCGAGCCTGCCCGTGTTGGCATTCATGCTGATTTCACCTCCGACTTGCGCATACTTAGGAGCTGCGAGGAAATTAGCGGTACTTTATTTCGTCGCAGTCTCTTATAGTTAACGTTTTCTGTATAGTCGCAGCGCTTGCGCTGGCTGCCTGAGCAAGCCGGGCTTAAGTTGCAGCCTCTCGGCTAGAGCACTGGCAGCCATGCGAGCGCAGGCGTCTTGCTAAAAACCTGTGTCCCTCTCGAATTGCTCTTTAGCTCTGTGGTTAATAGATTAATTGATTATTTCCCTGTATCCTTGCGAAGCTTAGCTGCGACTTCTGCAATTACGGTTGCTGGATCTTCATTGAATTGGAATATTTTAGGAACGATTTCATTACGTACAGCGTCGAACACAACTGGCGACGTCTCGCGAATGTTAACCGGATAAATTTCATCCTTGATTTCAGTCAATGTTTTGAAAATATCTGTGCCGAAGTAGTCGGTAAATTTATTTGGCTCCGCCATTGCTGGATCGCTCCATACTTCGGTACGGATTGGGTCCATGCCAAGCTGCTTCCATACTTGAATGTTGCCATCTTTGGACAGCTTCGCATAAGCAAGGAATTTTTTGGACAGCTCCAAATTTTTCGTCTGAACAGTAATCGACAAGCCGGTTCCACCCATGCCTGCTGAACGATTGCCGCCTTCTTCCCATGCCGGCATTGGACGAATGATCATTTTGCCTTTCAAATCAGGCATTTCATCCGTGAAACGGTTCATAAACCAAAATGGCATAAATACCGATGCTGCTCCGCCGCCGTTCATAAAGGCTTTGTACTCTGGCGTATCATGACCAACACCTGGTGAGACAGCTGCGATTTTTTCATCTACCAGCTTTTTAAAGAAAGTCATCGCTTCGATATTGCGCGGATCATCAACAGTTATTTCACCATTCGGGCCCACCTGATCGGATTTCAGCTGATTGATGGCCGGCCACCATGACCAGTTGCCCGCGCCTTCAAACGTGATGAACGGCACGCCTGTTTTTTCCACTACCGTTTTCCCGTATTTCTCAACATCGGACCACAGCTTAATATCATCCGGGTTGACACCTGCCTTATCCATCAGCTCCTTGTTGTAATACATGACCGTTGCGCCAACGTGCATATCTACGCCATAATACTTGCCGTCCTTGCTGTAAATATCGACGCGGGATTTAACGATATTCGGAATTTCTGGATCAACGATATCATTGAGCTCCGCAAGCTGAACCTCTCCCTTCATAAAATTCGGGAATTTGCTTTGCTCAATATCGACTAAATCCGGTGCCCCTTCATTCGATTGCAGAGCAAGCAGCAGACGTGTATGCATGTCATCATAAGGAATCGTTTGAGCGTCCAGCGCGATTTGCTGTTCTGGATTGTTTTTGTTCCACTCATCCGCCATAAACGTGTAGAAGTCTGCATGCTGCTGGACGAACGTCCACAGCGTCAGCTTGACCGGGTCTGCTGCAGGCGCCACCGTCTCTGCGGAAGCTGCTGCTGACGGCTCAGTCGTTCCGCTGTTCGCTGGTGCAGCCCCTCCATTCCCATTTCCGCTGCTGCAAGCCGCCATCAGCATTGTGACTGCTAAAATGCTTGCGGTTATACCCAATCTCCCTTTTTGCATTCCATCATCCCCCGTGAACGTTTTTTATGCTTAATCCTTGCGGATTATAGCTGTACATTGGTAAGCGTTTACAATTAAAAGTTAAACGTTTAGATTTATATTGAAAAGTAACGGATGGTACCGTTTTTCACCATATACTTCCGTATTGCAGCAGGTAGTGGGCAACCATCCGTTATTGTCATACTCATTTTTAATAATCAGGGTACCTATTCATGTGGCAAGCTCAGCTACTGAATCCCGTTCAATCAGCTTGCAGACAGGCTTCTCGCCCGTTTCGACTTTCTCTCCTTGCAGGATATGCGACAGCGCCTCCATGGCCTTAAATCCCATTTCATGAAGCGGAAGATCCATCGTTGTAATACTTGGACTTACATATTCGCTAAATTCGCGGTTGTCGAAGCCGATAATCGACAGCTGCTCAGGAATTTGGATGTCCAGCTCCTTCGCGGCCCGCATGACGCCGACAGCCATAACATCATTCATGGCCACAATAGCCGTAGGCGGCTCGGGTGTCTCCAGCAGCTCTTTCGCCAGCCGGTAGCCGGATTCTGCCTCCCAGTCGCCCATTTTAATCCACTGTGGATTGAATGGCAGCTCGAATGCCGTAATCGCTTTATAGAAACCGCCCAATCTCAGCCGCGAGGGCATGGAATCCACCGCCCCGCTGATGATTGCAATTCGGGAGTGGCCCTTACTGGTCAAATAGCTGATGGCTTCAAAAGAAGCTTGCTCGTCGTCGTACTGAATGGACACATCGTTTTGCGTATAGCAATACGTATAGACGATGGGCTTGCCTTCCGTATCGAACAATCCCGTCAAATCACGGGGATGCGCGCCGATATAAATCATGCCGTCCACTTGCTTGCCAAGCAGCTCGGACACGGCATCTTCCGCATATTTGCGGTAAGCGTCCACCTGGTCGAACTGGCGGCCTATCCGCTTATCCAGCCGCAGGTTGGTCAGCAATATATGCATGTCGAGGCGATCTGCGCAGTCGTTGATGCCGTCGATAATCTCCGGCACATTAAACACCGTCACATCCTCTGCAATGACTCCAATCGTATTCGTCCGCTTGCGCTTCAAGCTCTGAGCCGCATTGTTAGGCTTGTAGTTCATCTCCTCAATGACCTGCTCGACCCTTTCGCGCGTCTTTCGGCTGACATTTCGCGTGCCATTTATGACATAAGAGACTGTGGCGGTTGAAACTTGGGCTTTGGCAGCGATGTCTTTAATGCTAATAGTCGACAAACCGTCACTCCTTTATGTTAAACGATTAGATTTTGTTCTAAATTGGTTATAACACATGAATTCATTTTTATGCAAGCGCTTTTTTATTAGGCCATGAATTTTAAAAAAAGCCAAGGTCTCAAAATCACCTTAGGCTTGGAAACTCCTTCTTCCTATGAGCATTACATGAAGTGAGTTATCAACTGTTTTACCAAACCGACAGCCTCGTTCTTGTATCATTTTCGCTTGTCACATACTTATGATAAACCTCCCTAACGTATAATCATTGATTTCTCTAAGTGTTCTTTCCTTTTTTGCATCTTTTGCAATATAAAATGATGGAGCGTTGCCAGCGGCTGCTGCACCATAATAGACAGAACAACCGGCACAGCAGCCAGCGGGCTGAAATAGCCGAGCGCCAGCACCATGCCTAAGGAAATGTTGCGCATGCCTGTCGCAAACGATACCGTAATTTGCACCTCTTTGCTTACTGCACGCATCGTTCCGATAAAGCCGACAGCGTAGCATAGCGAGACGAGCAGCACAACGAGCGGCAGCAGCTTGAACAGGTCGCCCTTAAGCTGCTCGGTATAGGGAGCAATTGCCGCTGCATTCAGCGCGACTACCGCCACAAAGCACAGCTTTGAAAGGGGTGCTGCGACAGGCTTAACCTGCTCCAGCAGCCGCCCGCGGCTCAATTGATGGAGCAGCACGCCAAGCAGCGTTGGCAGCACAATGATGAGCAGCAGGTCCAGCATCAGCGGCGCGCTCTCTACCTCTACTGCCGTTTGGAAAAATAAATGGAGCCCTGCCGGAACGACAAATGGGCATAATGCCGAATCGATAACGACCATTGCGAGCATGAGCGGTACGCTGCCGCCTGACATGCCGACCCATAGAACCGTAGACACGCCAAGCGGAATAATAGTAAACAGCACGAGCCCCACCACATAAGGCGATGATGCACCGAACAGCAGCGTCCCAAGGCCATAGGCGATAATCGGACAGAGCACATGGGCGAGCAGAAACGTCCAGGCAAGCACGCCCGGCTTCTTCATGACCGCACCAAGCTCCTTCACCCCGCAGCCAAGCGCCATCGTCAATGTCACATAAGCGAACAAATAAGGCACGGCCGCCACCATGCTGCTCAGCCTATCGGCAAATATAAATCCAACAATTAGCGATACGGGAATAATAACGAACATCCATTGCTCAAAATAACGGTTAAAAGCTAGTCCAAACGCTTTCGTAAGCCATCCCTCTTTTGCTAGGTTCTAGAAGTCTATATAAGCCATATTTTCAATAAAAATAAAATCAAGATGCAGGCGCAGCCTAGCTGCCCTTGCGTTCAGCCTTTATAATAGCATAGAACAGCAATCGTCTTTTGCTTTCATATCTATTTTATCGCACAAAGGAGTCAGCATCTCATGGACAGTCATTTTTTTGCTTATATGTACCGCCTGAACTATATTGAGCGCTGGAGCCTCATGCGCAATACGACAAAGGAAAACGTCGCCGAGCACTCCTTCCGCGTTGCCCTGCTCGTGCATATGCTATGCGAAATCGGCAATTCGTTTTTTGCCAAACAATTTAATGCCGATCGCGCGGTGACGCTCGCTTTGTTTCACGATGCGACGGAGGTGTTCACTGGCGATATCCCTACCCCCGTCAAGCATCATAATCCTAAAATGCTCGCCAGCTTTCGCGAGCTTGAAGCCCTCGCCGCTGAGCGGCTGCTCGCGATGGTTCCTGAGCCTATGCAGAAAACCTACGGCCCGCTGCTCGGCAAGCACCACGGCAGCCTTTCTCCCGAGGAGCAAACGCTTCAAGCGATGGTGAAAGCCGCTGATTTGCTCGACGCTTACTTGAAATGCCTCTATGAATTATCAGCAGGCAATCGCGAATTTCTCGTGGCTCGGGGACAAACCGAACAAGCGCTGGCTGCGCTAAGCATGCCCGAGGTCGAATGGTTTCTCGCGCATATGGCGCCAAGCCTTGGCATGACGCTTGATGAGCTTTCTGACTGAAACTAAGCTAACTCCAATCTAAGCTTAGCGATACAAACTAAGCCAAGCCAAGTCGGGTCCGCAACTGGATATTGTTGCCCTAGCGTATTCATCTAGGCTGTTCCATACACGAAATGGAAGAAAGGACGGAATAAACCCCGTCCTTTCTTCCATTTTTTTCGCTAAGCAGCCCTGAGCTCAGTCGCGCATCTTCGCAACATAATGGCTGACAGCGTCATAGAAAGCCTTCCATTCCTCATTCGATTGTTCAGCTGAACTAGTCTCAGGAAGCACCTTCAGCTGATCATCCGAAGGCTGCAAAGGGTTAATCGCCCCAAGCTCCTCAGCCCTTGATGCTTCGTTTCGTGCATCGTTAGGCACGTCTCCTGATGCATTTGAAGCTGTGCTCCATGCTTCGCTAGAAGCCACTCCCAGCGCTTGGGCCTGCAACTGACCTACTTCGGCCTCGGCTGTTCCTTCGCCGCTGCGCTTGCGGCGCTCGGCCATTACTTTCGTTAGCTGGTCTCTCAGCTTCTCTTCCGCCATCTGGCACTCATCCTTTCAGCCAGTTTTTCCGCAGCTCAAACAATTCCTTCAGCTCATCTGTAGACAGCTCGGTTATCCACTGCTCAGACTGGCCGACCACTTGGTCATTCAGCGACTGCTTGCGTTCAATCATTTCATCGATTTTCTCCTCAAGCGTGCCCAGCGTAATAAACTTATGAACCTGCACCTCGCGCGTCTGCCCAATCCGGAAGGCGCGGTCAGTTGCTTGATTTTCCACCGCCGGATTCCACCAGCGGTCAAAGTGAAATACATGATTGGCCGCTGTAAGATTGAGTCCCGTACCGCCAGCCTTAAGCGAAAGGACGAAAGCGCTGCAAGGCTGCTCGGGATTTTGAAAGCCTTGAATCATCTCGTCACGCTTTATTTTGGGCACTCCGCCATGCAAATAAGGAACGCTCGTGCCCAGCCGCTCTTCCAGCAGCTTCTTGAGCTGATGGCCCATCTCAACGAACTGGGTAAAAATCAGGCAGCGCTCCCCTTCGGCAGCGACCTCCTCCACCATATCCATCAGGCGGGCGACCTTGTTCGAACGATCTTCCTCCCACTGCTTCGCTCCGCCGTTATCCCCTTCCATCAGGCCGGGATGATTGCAAAGCTGCTTAAGCCGGGTCAAGGAAGCCAGAATAAGACCGCGCCGCTGCATCGCTCCTAGCGTATCAAGCTTCTCCAGCAGATCTGAAACAATATTTTCATACATCGCGCCTTGCTCTGCCGTTAGCGAAATATATGTCTTGCCTTCGAACTTCTCCGGCAACGACAGCTGGATAGCCGGGTCCTTCTTAATGCGGCGAAGCATGAACGGCTTCACCCAGCGCTGCAAGCCTGCGATCATCTTCTCATCCCGCGTCCGTTCGATTGGAGCGACAACTTCCTTGCGGAACTCATTTACCCCGCCCAAATAACCTGGATTAATAAAATCATAGATGGACCACAGCTCGGTCAACCGATTTTCCATCGGTGTGCCCGTCAGCGCTACCCGGTGCCTTGCAGGCAGCTTGCGAATGGCTGCCGACTGCTTCGTGTAAATGTTTTTTATATTTTGCGCCTCATCCAGACATAATGCATCCCAAGATACGGCGCCTAAATCCTCTTCATCCAATTGGGCCAGCGAATACGAGGTAATGACCAGATCCATGTCACGTACAGCCTCCTCGAACGCTTCCCCCTTCTCCCGCTTCGGGCCATAGTGAAGATGAACCTTAAGCTGCGGAGCAAATTTCTCCAGCTCCTTCTCCCAGTTGCCGATTACCGAAGTTGGGCATACAAGCAGCGAAGGCGCGTGAGCGAATGCCAAGGAAGCTCCGAGCTTAAGCTGCTGCTCGCGCTGCTCCTTCACATAAACGAGATAAGCCATGAACTGAATCGTCTTTCCGAGACCCATATCGTCTGCAAGGCAGCCGCCAAAGCCGAATCTCCGCAAAAACAACAGCCAAGAAACCCCTTGCAGCTGGTAAGGACGAAGCTCGCCAAGGAAACCTTCCGGCTTGTCGATAAGCGGAATTTCCGACGTATGCTGAAGCTGTTCCAGCCATCTGGACAGATGTTCATTGAGCTCTACTTCGGCCCGCAGGTCATGGACCTGCTCCTCCTCTTCCTCCAGTACAGCTCCGCCCATCAAGTGCATTTCCATGACATCGCGGAAGGACAAACCGCTTTTCTTACCCATTTTCGAAACCCAGCTGCGGATTTGCGCCACATCCTGCGGATCTAGATGCACCCATTCGCCGCCAATTTTCATCAGGCGCCGGTTTTCCTCTGCGAGGCGCATAAACTCGGCTTCCGACAGATCGACATTGCCGAGCGCCATTTTCCAATCGAATTGCACGATTTGGTCGAGTCCGAACATCGGCTGCGCATCCGATCCAACCGATGATTTCACCTTCGCCTTTAGCCGCAGCTTGCGTGATCTAACGGCTTCCCACCAGCTTGGCAGCAGCACGGGACAGCCCGCGTCAAGCAGCGTCAAGCTTGCCGATTCCATGAAGCTCCATGCTTCATTGTCCGACAGCCGCAGCTTGATTTGTCCGGCTGCTGCCGGATCCTGCCAGCCCGGCAATGCGCTAACCCACTTCGCTTCCTCTTTCGCAAGCTTTGCGGGCAGCAGGGGCAGCCACTCTTGGGGCAGACTCGCCTCAGCCTCAGCAGGCACTAAACCTTCCGTCCCCGCCTTCCACGAAGGCGAAAATTCAGGCTCGCTGTCCGCAGCCAGCTCCCATGCTCCGGCAGCGCCGCGTACTAGCGGCAGCCAAGCACCGCCGCTGCGGCTTTGCAAAGCCGGCCGCAGCGTCCATTCCGGCTGCTCGCCCGGCTCCACGAGCTGCAAAGCCACCTTAAACGGCAGCGAATCTTTACGCAGCCCAAGCGCAATCAGCCAATCTTCCTCCTCGGCCGCTTTGCGCAAAACGACGATTTCGCCGCCAGCAGCTGTGCCGACCTTCTGCCACGCTTCCGCAGCCAAGCTATCCGGCTGCTGCAAAACCTCTTCTACCGCCAGGCTTAGCCAGCGCTGCACCTCAACATCTCCCGCATGCCCAGCTTCCTGAATAAGCCGTTCCCACAACGCACTTGCCTCGCCGCCTGTCTTCGTTTCCGGCACATTCAGCTTCCAAGCCCGCTGCTCCTCCGACCAGCCGCTCCAATCCGGCATAAACCAGCCTTGCAGCAGTGCCTCCCGAATCAGGGAAGCCAGCTCTCTCAGCCGCTGGGCTCGCTCCGTCCACTCTACCTGCAGCAGCCGTGCATGCTTGGGCTGCGACAAATAATCGACCGCCAGCAGCGGCGACAGCAGCAAAGCCTTGCGATCGCCATGCTGGGTATCCTCCACTTCCGTGCCGTACCAGGATGCTTTGTGCCAAGCGAATAGCACGGAACGCAGACGTATCGCCGACTCCTGCTGGTCGCTAGCAAACAGAGCTATCCGGTATTCGCCGCTCTCCGCTTTCATCCAGCAGGCGTCCATCGTTAAAATTCCAGTGCCAATAGATGCTCTCATGTCACAATTTTTCCTTTCCACAGCTCCTCTTGGAACGCGCGCAGCCGCTGGTATTTACGGCTGACGCCCGTAATATAAACCTGCCATCTGTCCATTTCCTTCTCGGCTTTATATATACGCTCCAGCTTTTTGAGCTGCTTCACCGCCATTCGATAGCCTTGGCGATTGCGCGAGCTGATCCAATTGTCGATGGCCTGATGATAGAGCGGCATCATGACGCGCGGGTTCACCTTTGACACCTCGCGCACATCCTGAATCGGCAAATCATCGGGCTGGGCGCCAATCAGCATTTGCAGCTCAGCCCATTCCTCGTATTTTTTCTGCGCAAACCAATGCTCCGTAAGCTCCGAATAAGAATGCGGCAGCAGCGACGTCATGTAGGACGTCCATTTCAAATTGTCCGGTTGATCCGTATCCGCGCGGCGGCATAAAGTTAGAAACGGTCCCACTGTCCTTCCGCTCCGAATCGCATAAATTTGCTTGTAAAGATAGGTCATCCACGCCTCAAACGGCTCCCAGTCGCCTGCTTCCAGCCGCTGAGCTGCGCATGTATATACCATTTTTTGCGAGCCTCTAAAATCCGTTTTCCCGAAATGGGCCAAAGCTTCCTCATCCTGCCCATCGAAAAAATACATCATCGCAATCGCCGTATGAATAAACGTGTCGTTTACTTGCTCGTCAGCGTTCTCCGTCTGCTCACCTGCCGATGCGAGCATCGAAGCCAGCTCACGCTGCTGCCAGTCCCGGTTTTCCGACATTTTCCCGCACAGCGCCAAATAAATATAAGGCCAGTCGAACAGCTGCTGCTCCTTGCGCAGAGCTCGGTTATAGGCATATCCAACAACCGCATCGGCCCATTCACGCTCATCCTCCAGCATTTCGGCAGGAGACAGCTCCAGTACGAGCGTATAATAATGCTCCAGCCATGGCTCAGCCATACGGACGAACGACATTTCGTGATAATAGCGGCTGAATGAATCTACCGCTTTAATCGCCAGCTCCGCCTGATCCAGCACGAATAAAATGACATTCATCCAGTGCAGGCGCTGCTTTTTTTTATCCCAGTCTTTGGACGTGCCTTTGAGTGCAGACAGCACGGGCTGCAAGGAGTGCAGCGAGTGGCGGCATACGCGCCATGAATCGCCATACTCCTGCTCCATCCACTCCTGCCAATCTGCAGGAGACGCATCCATGCCCGGGGTAGAGGCTGCTCTCCCCCGCTGCTCCACAACGACAGCCGCCCGCGGCGCAGGCTCCGGCTGAAGCCCGGTCAGGCGCCGATACGCAGACTCCGGAGTGCCATGAAGCGCCTGATTTTGATCGCAAAAAGCAAAAAATACGGCGGACATATGCTTGCAGAACCCGCCATACGGACACGTACATCTGCTATATGCAAAATCCATCACATCAATGCTTACCGCATACAGCTCCGACCCTGCAACGACGCCTGTCAGCAAATGCTGATCATGCACCTCCACTTTTCGAACATAGCCTTTACGAAAATATTCCCAGCCGCGCTCGACAATAACCTGCTGCATATGCTCCCTGATATTGCCTTCTAACAGCTTCAATAGCTGACCGTCATTTCTAGTCAAAGCTTTGTTCACCCGCTTCCTTCCGCTCAAGTAACATTCTTTCCATTATAACACATGAGAAGACGACTTTCCGAGAAGTCTGCTGCGCTGACAAGAAGAGACAACCAACCTTTATGGTAAGATGCAAACCATCATCAGCTTGATAAGAACTTTAATCGAATTGGAAAAGGCGGCTATTTCACTCGAGGATGCCAAAATCAGGCTTATGACATCATAAAAAAACAAGGAAATCCGTTATTCCCTTGATTTTCCCTTCAAAATAATGTTTGGCAGCGCATTAGCGTCTACTGAGTCCGCATCCTCAACCAAAACCTGTGATTCGGCTGGAATAGCGGCCGCTGTGTCCACCAAAAGTCCATGCACGAAGCTGCCTTTCGGTGCGCAGGTTCCTGCTCATTTCTGTACTCATCACTGCCAGAAAGAGCCTAGAAAAAAAGCCTCTAGCCGAGCTGCTTAATTAGCAGTCGTGCCAGAGGCGAATAGATCATACTCGCTATCATTCATTAAGCCTGAAATACCGTCTTAACCGTCTGCTCTACCTGCTGCAAGTTCGCCTTCAGCTCCGCTTCGCCGATTTGGCCAATGCTGCCGAAGAACAGATGTCCAACGGACTTTATGCCGACAAAATCAAAAATGCCCGTATCGGAAGTCATTTTCATGCCGGCAGTCATGCCGTTTTGATCGTAAATTTCACTTGGCGTGCCGTGCGTATTAATAATAAAGCCTTTTTTGCCGGTAAGCAGCTTGTCAATGCCGGTTTCTCCATACGCATAAGCGTAACCGTAAGCAAATACGCGATCAACATAGCCTTTCATAATGGCTGGAAGACCCGTCCACCAAATCGGATAAATAAAGGTAATCGCATCTGCTTCAGTCACATACTTCTGCTCTGTCAAAATATCTTCAGGCGTCTGGCCAGCACGCATGGCTGCTGTGTCTTCCAGGGTAAGCACCGGCTGAAATTTCAGCGCATACAAGTCACGCACCGTTACTTCATGACCTTCAGCTTTCAAGCTTTGTACCGCTGTGTCCAAAATGGCACGGTTGTAGCTATCTTCGTTCGGATGGGCAAATACGATAAGATGTTTCATAGAAAAATGCCTCCTAAATAATCGTTGGATTTTTTAAAACCGGCTGTGTACTTGCTCCAGCAGCTGCTCTAGCTGCAAGCTCTGCTCCTCACTTAAGCCGCCGTAAATCCCGTCATTGACCTGCTGGGAAATAGCTAGAAAAATCGGTTCCAGCCCTAGGCCCCTCTCGGTTAAAACGATCAGTGAGACTCGGCTGTCCCTCTCGTCCTTTGTCCGCTCTACATACCCAAGCTGCTCCAGCTTGTTGATGAGCACGGTCGTCGTCGGCTGTGTGCGATGGATTTTCTCCGATAATGCCTTGACAGACAGCGGCTGCTTCTCCCGATATAAAAACATGAGAATATCGCCGTGCGAAGGTACTATTCCCGTAATTTGCTTCGCTTCCAGCTCGCTTACAATCAGCTTATTGGCTTTGTCTCGAATTTTAGCAACTAATGACAATGCGTTGTGTTTTATCATATTGCGATTATACATAGATGTCTATGTATTTTCAAGCACTTATTATTTCAATGCTAGTATTTCCCTCGCTATGCTCAAAATAATCACAAGAACGGCTTAGCCATAAAAAAAGCAGCTCCTGGCTTTCATGAGAAAAGCAGGAGCTGCTGTAGGGCAAAACGATTAAATTTTATGAGGAATCGTTATAAAAAAGGTCAGACGGTCAGGTCCATCGGCATAAATGTCAATTGTTCCTTTATACTTGTCTACAATTGATTTCACGATGGACAAACCCAGCCCTTGGTGATCCTGATCACCCTTCGTGGAATAGCCCGCTTGGAAAAGCGGCATGGACGCCACCTTCTCAGCATCCTCGCATGTATTCGTAATCGTAAATTCTAGAAAGCCGTTTCGCTGCAAGCCTTGCAGCTCAACCACTCGCATGCTCTCCGGATATCTCATCGTCTCATCGAAGGCATTGTCAATGAGATTGCCGAGAATACGGTTCAAATCAAGCGTTTTGACGCCCATTTCCAGCTTGTCGAAGCTTGTAAAAGTACACTCAAACATAATTCGGTAGCTTTCCGCCTGCGAAGTTTTTGAGCGAATAAGCGCGGCAATCGCCGGATTGCCAATATTAATAATATCGTTCATTTGCCGAATTTCGCCCGTCAGCTCCTTCGTATACGCAATGAGCTCCTCATGCTTGTTCAATTCTGCAAGCGAATGGATCGTCTGCACATGGTTGAGAAAATCATGGCGCTGCGCCCGAATCGATTGAAACATCTGATTGATTTCATCGACGTACGTTTGCTGAGTGACCTGCACGGCATTATCACGCGAACGGCGGTAATAGTTCATCACGACACCTGCCGTCACTAGGCTAAGCGCCGTTACAAGGACAATAATGATGGCAATATTCAGCAGCTGCGTAGACATTTGGTCACGAATAACCTGATAATCGGACACCAGCGTCAGCACATAGCTGTCCATTGGCACGCCGTTCTCATCCACAATATTCAGTCCTTTGTCCTCGGTAAAGACGGGAATGAACATTTTGAAAACATGCTTGCCGCCCACTACCTCATCGACGGTTACATTTTGCTTCGTGTTGAAGGCCTTCGACACATTAGCTACGTCGCTGTCCGCAACATAATTATAGCTCCCGTACAAGATCGGCTGCTGCAAAATATGCTCCTGCACATCGCCATTCGGGTGAACCGTCTCAAAAGGGCCTTTCGCAAACGTCTCCGGATTAAGCACTGTAACTTCCAGAAGCGCTTTATTGCTTGCAATCGTCTTCTTAATCAACGAATCTACACCTGTCAGCTCCTCGTATTCCGCCAGCTTCGTGTAGCTGACATAAGGATCGGTTATGTAATTCGTCGTCCCGTCAAAATAATAGCCCCATTTATAAATGCTGCCTGGATCGGTAGAAGCCACCTCGAATGGACCGCTCCAAAAGTTGGGCAGCGATTTGCCAAGCCAGTCGATTTCCACATTTCGCTGATCAAACAGCTGGTTAAACACGATAAACCAAGGGTCCCAAGATTTTGTGCTTTTGCCTAGCTGCGTTTTATCGGACGATTTATATAATAAAATATCGTCCTTCACGCGTTTAAGCAGCGTAATGTGGTTGACGCCAAGCTTCGCGCTCAGCTCCACCAATTGCTCATTCGTTACTTTATCGACGTCGGGATCAAGGGCATATTGGGCAGCAATCGATACGACCCGAAGCTCGTCGCCGATTAAATCCTGATAACGCTCCGCCCCTAGCCGCGATTGCTCCACTGAAAACTCAATCTGCCTGGCCACGGCGGCAACTTCCCGATTTAACGCATCTTCCAATGATTCTTTCGTTAAAAAATAATAAGCTGTGTTATTCAATAAAATAATGACCACAATAACTGAAATCGCCATAAACCAGATATTTCGCTGCATGTATTGCTCCTCTATCGTGTACGCTATTAATTAGATTATGTACGATTTTTAGGCAAACGACAATAAACGTTTTTTAAACGCCGCATTGCAATCTTTGCCATTACTTGCTCCATCTTCTGAACCATAGGCGAAGAGCCCATTTTCGCTCGCCGCGTTTTTTATATTTCGGCAGCGTTCGATAAATGCGCAAGCCTTCCTCGATAGCATTTTTCGCATCCTGCTCCTTGCCCATCGTCTTGTATATGCCCGTAAGGCGCTCGTAAGCCTCGCAGGAGGACGATTGAATGCGTTGAAACGCTTCAATATATGAAATAGCCTGAGATGCATCTTTGCCTGCATACAACGCAGCCAAACGCAAATACGGCGCGCCGTATTTCACCCGCTCGTTTAAAGATAGCGCCCGTTTAATGGCCGCTTCGCCAAGCTCCGTCTGTCCCGTTTGCAGCAGGCAAAGGCCAAGGTCATCCCAATATTCGGCGGAATCCTCCAGCGTATGCTCCATAGGAGAAAGCCAGGCTAACGCTTCGTTATATTTTTTCTTCTCGATTAAAATTCTCGCGATTTCCTGTTTGGAGGACACATCATTGGGAGCCATATCGACATGGCGTCTCAGCTTTCTGAGCTGGCTCGATCTTCGCAAAGGACGCACAAAGCTTGGCGTCAAGCCGACAAATCGGCGATCCAGCGCATACAAAATAAGCAGCAGCACGATAATCGCAATAAACGGATTTCCCGTGAGCCAAGTCAAGAAGAAAAATAAAAAGATTTTACTCATTCGTTCCTCCCATGCCTGAATAACACCGCGAGCATATACAGCAGGGGCTCCGGCGTCGATTGGTTAAATTTTCATCTATCATACCATAAAATTCTCCGCTTGCGCCCATTTTCTCCGCCAACAGCACCATTAGTACCCGTCATTCATACTATATTTTGACTGTATCCCTTAACCTTGTTAAACCATAAAAACCCAAGCAAGGAGGGGTGACTGAAAAGGTGAAAGGTAGCGACCATAAGAGCAAGTTTTTACTGACACATCGTGAGCGCGAGGTATTCGAGCTTCTAGTCCAAGACAAAACAACACGAGATATTGCGCAACAGCTGTTCATTAGCGAGAAGACCGTCCGCAACCATATCTCTAATGTGATGCAAAAATTAAACGTTAAAGGTCGTTCGCAAGCGGTTGTCGAGCTAATCAAGCTCGGGGAGCTGCAGATTTAATTCACGGCTCTCCCTTCTTTATTGCTTTGGCAAAAGCCATTTGCTAATAGGTTGTTACCATTTATGGTATTTCGCGAGGCAGCATAGTGCGCTATGCTGTCTTTATTTTTGGTTCTGAAGCAAAGCTGATACCACAGCAAATCCATTTTTCCCCAAGCCCCTTTAGTCTCTTTTCATTATAAGGAGGTGGCACAAGCTCTGAATCAACAGAGCCTGCAGCGAGGCAACCGACAACAGCTAGTTTACAGACTAGATCGTTTTCCATAAACCCAGAACGAGGAGGCGTAACGGTTGAAAATGTCCAAATCCTTTCGATTCGCCAGCATCACCCTTTGCTTCGCTCTAATTTTGAGTGTATGGCCATTCACTGCTTCTATTCCAAAGGCCGAGGCTGCTAATGCCAGCTCCTACCCCTATCAAGCGATGAGACTGGAAAATGTCAACAAAGGCTGGAACTTGAACATTCTCGGCTACAGCAGCAATTCTGAAGTGAACGTATGGCCTACGAATGGAGAAAGCAACGAAAGATGGCGATTTGAAACGACAGATGGAGAGTACTTCAAGCTCATTAATGAAAAAACAGGCCTGCTGCTCTCTCCGCTTAATTGGTCCTTGGCAGATGGAACAGCGGCCGTGCTTTATGCAGACTCGAACAGAAACGAGCAATTGTGGAAAATAGTTGGCAACGATACCGATGTTAATGGCGACTATATTTCCTATCATGTCTTAAACAAAGCTGACAGCACGAAGGCACTTATCCTTAATTTATCGACAAATAAAACGATGATAGGCACCTATGCAGGCAGCACTACCCACAAGTGGAAGCTCGTCTCAGACGGACTTGTCGGCTTTGCCGGATTCGCCAAAGATTTGAACGGGTACAATAAAACCGGAACGATCGGCGGCTTGCTGGGAAAAACGGTTTTCGTCCATACGCTTGCCGAGCTGAAAACCGCCTTGCTCGATATAAAGCCGCTGACGATCGTCATTTCCAGCAATATCGACAATGCCAACTCGGAGGTTTACGATTTACGGATCGCCTCCAATAAGACGATTATCGGATCCTTTGCAGCCAACAGGCTGACAGATGCGCGACTGCGCACCGATGACTATTTTAAGGCAGAGGGCGTCAGCAACAATGTCATCATTAAAAACATCAACTTTGAAATCAAAAACAGGAGAGATGTTGTGACCGTCGCCATCTACGGGTCCCGCAACGTATGGATTGACCATAACACCTTTACCTCCTCTCTGGGCATTGATGTTGGCGAAGTCGGAAAATTTATTTGGATCAATACGAGCGTTTATTCCAACACTGATCCGGATTATGTCACCATATCCTACAACAAGCTTTCTAACCGTTATTGGACAGTCGCTTTCGGCACAGTAACCGCACTGAACAAAAATAATGCGACAGTTATGCTCAACAACTTTAATTCGACCGTTCGCAGAACGCCGCAATCGGGCAATGGCCGACTGCATGTATTAAATAATTTGATTCAGCGGACGCTGCCAAGCACGGATGACGCCGGCTATGCAGCCATTATCGGCGGCTCGGGCGCACACGTATATTCGGATGCCAACATATTCCATAATTTCAAGAAAGCATCCAGCGGTTATTGGGATACGGAAATTACGATTGATTCAAATGCTACCATCAAAGATGTTGGCTCCTATACAAATAAAGGTGAAAATGCGCCGGTAGCGACGCCTTATGCCCTGCCAACTCCAGCCGGTAAGGTGACGACCTTCAATCCCGCCACCAAATACAGCTATCCAATATTGAAAGCGTATACAGCGTCAGGAAACGACGTAAAAACCTTCGCAACCCATTTTGCAGGTGCCGTAAGCAGCGCCTCAAGCTTGAAATACATTCATTATCCTGAATTCGCAAACTACCTGCAATAAGCTTTAGAATACGACTTGTGAAATTTTTATAATGCAAAAAAAGCGCAAATACCGAGGCTGCTCGAGCGTCGATACTTGCGCTTTCTCCTTCATCGTTGCCTACTTTAGCAATAATCAATTTGCATCGTTCCACGTGCTTGCTCCTTGCACAAAGATAGAATTGTTGGACACAGCAGCCTCTATTCCAACAAAACCACGGGTATGGCATGTGTTGCGGACTCAGGAGCCGCTAATACGCTGACAAAAGCCTTTTTGATAGGATAAGGAGGGCAATAGCGGATTTCATGTCCGCTTACTATCTGAAATCTTAACAATAGCCACAATAGCGGAACCTCAGTCCTCAAAAAAAGGAGGGATCATCCCGAGCTCTGTGATCACACACAGCTACAGTGATTTCAGCAACAATCGTATGTTGCTATTCCCCAGCCTTGGATTGTTTGATGAAATTTTCCTCGAACAAGTGCTGAGCATGGAGCAACAGGCCGACTCCGGTTTTCATACTCCCTCTAGTAAGAAAAATATATAAATCGCCCATTGGGTAATTCAGATTGATACTCTTCAAATCGAGCATATTGAGATTGATGTAGGAATGCTTCCTAATTCACATAAAGGTTTGCTTGGTTTAGATATTCTGAGGGCCTATGGTTTTATTGTAGATATGAACAAGTTAGAACTTCTCTCATCTCTTTCGGCTTTAGACACTTGAATCGCCTTTCACATCAATAGCCCCTTTTCTAAAAGTTTAAGTTTTGCTTTACATTTCCTGTTTGTGTGCTTGAAATTGTATCACATTAGTGATGCAAAAATTAAACGTTAGACCGAGCAATCAATTAAAGTAATATAAGAAGAATAAAAATGGAGTAGAGGTCGCCCTACATTTAGGGCAACCTCTACTCTATTTTACTACCCCTCCAAAACCGCAGGCTGCTCCACCCGCATGCGCTGGAACAAGGCAAATAGGACAGCACTGGTCAAAATAATGACAATCCCCGACCAGAAAAACCATGCCTGTACGCCATACTTATCGACAACAGGTCCTGCTAATGCCAGCCCGATTGGCGAAGAGAACATCATCACGCTTGTAACGAGAGAAATCACACGTCCCAGCATCGAAGGGTCAAATGCCCTTTGGATCATCGCCATATATGGCCCATTGAAGAAGGGCGCTGCCGCTCCCATAAAAAACGACACAATGACGAACAGTATGAACGCCTCCTTGCTGACCACGCCGCTAAGCAAACAGGTCAGACCAATCACAGCCAAGCTCAGGCTCATATATGTGATGTCCTTCCATTTTGAAGCGACTACCGACAGCAGCACGCCACCCACAATCATGCCAATACCAAAAATCGCTTCAACGATGCTTGCACTGTAACCCCCACGCCCAAAATGAGTCAACGTCATATAAGGAAACAAGGTCGCCAAAGGCATAAACACAGTGGAGAAAATAGCGGTAGCCAACGTAATCACGATTACGGGCTTTACTTTAATGAAAGCATCCCAGCCTAGCTTAAACTCTTTGATAAAAGAGGGAGCTTGTGTCGCCTCCGGCTTTGGCTGATGAATTTTAACAAACAATAACATGACATTTGCAATAAGCGCACCAGCCACATCAAGCAATAGCACCGTTCCAAGCGAGGTCGCTGAATAAACAGCAATGCCAAGCGCCGGCCCGATTATACTCGAAAAGGAATAAACCATCTGCTGCCAGCCCGCTACACGCGTCAACTGATCAACAGGCGCCAATAATGGAATGGCCGCTTGAAAGGATGGCCCATGGAATGCAGAAGCGGCAGAACGAACCATTAAAATAACATAGACAAACGCTAAACTCGGTTCTCCAAAAAAGAAATAAACACCTAAAACCAAACTAAAAAAGGCGATCGCACTATCAGCTATAATCATCGTCAGTTTACGGTTCCAGCGGTCCAGCCACACCCCAATAAAGGAGCCTAAAACAGCCTGTGGCAAAAATCCTGCCAAACCCGCTATCATTAAAACCGAAGCGGACCCCGACGTTTGCGTCAAATGCCAAATCACCGAAAACTGCACCATCGAACTCGTTAGTATGGAAAAGATTTGTCCACTGAAAATAATCGCGAACGTTTTTTGCCATTTAAGCTGCATGATTATAGTCTCCTTCATTCATTTTGACTATTACATATGCACCTCAAATTAACGTAAACGCATGAAATGGGCCAAAGTAGACACCTCCTAAAAATTAACATAATTATAGCAAATAATAGTGAGGCAGAAAAGACAAATTAAGCTGAACGCAAACGAAAGCAGCCGGCTCTGATTCGCCGGCTGCTTTATCATAGATGCTTTTACGTGCGTCACGCTGAATGCGTCATGCCTTATTTTTCACTAAACGTTAGTCGTAAATCATCGGGCTGCTTCTGTGGGCATTTGTATAATTATCGCGGTCTGTACGGTCGGTCATGCTGCGATAGTTCATGTTGCCATCGTAACCACGCGTTTCAATTTTGTTAGCGTTGGCCGGGAACAAGCGCTCAGCCATTGCATTAAATTCGACTAGGAAGCCTTGGATCGGATGACCGTTGCGAACATCAGTCATGTAGCTCGTCATACGGCCGACAAAATCGGGATTAGCCGATACGTAGACATTGTCTACACCTGGCTTCACCTTTTTGACTTCCTTGGCAATTTCGGCTTTAATTTGCTGAGTCAGCGCATTTTCGCCTGTGCTCATCGTGTTCATGCGGCGTTGGTAATTCGAGCCGTCACGGCCCATATAGCTGGAGTTGGTGCGGCTCATCAGCTTTTTATCGCCATTTTTGAGATTGTCCTCAAAGGATACCGCCACATAGGCATTGTTATCGGTCAGCAAAACGTTTGCGGATTTTACGTTATGCTTATTGGCAATACGTTTCGCAATTTCTTCGCTCATTTCCATTTTATAATTTTTATGACTACCTACAATATTATTGCCTCGGATGCTTTTTCCATTTACGTAATTTTTCTCATTCATATGATCGTTAGCGAAACGATCGTTTAACATTCTGTTCCCATTTGCATCTTCCCTTACCATTTTGGTGCGAATGTTCTTATTTCCCAAATCCCCTTGATTGGCTGCACAGCCTGTCAACATGGCGCTAAGCAGGGCGCCTGCGGACAAGACAGCAAAAAAATTCGTTTTACGCATGTGCCGTATTCCTCCCTTGTTGTTGTTTACAGGCCTCATGACCCGCTATTAGGATGGGCGATCGGGATTCAGACTATGCACCAATTGGACTTGACAAAATGTATGGAGAGGAGTAATTTATTATCAGGTATTAGCATCTGGTACTAAATTATGAAGGAGTTGTTTTTCATGACCATTTCCACTCTCGTACAATCCCATGCAGCAGTAACGGCTATCGGCACTTATGTACCTGATCGCATTTTAAGCAATTCAGATTTAGAAAAGCTTGTAGATACTTCGGATGAATGGATTTTTCAACGTACAGGCATCCGCGAGCGCCGAATAGCCCAAGAACAGCAATATGCCAGCGATTTGGCCATTGAAGCCGTTCGCGATTTAATCCACAGATATAACAAAACCGTTCATGATGTCGACTACATCATCGTTGCAACTTCCACACCGGATGCTTTCGTCCCAAGTGTAGCTTCACGAGTGCAGGCTTCTTTCGGCATGAAGGGCTGCGGAAATGCTGATTTGCAAGCCGCTTGCGCCGGCTTCACGTCCGCCCTGCAAATGGCCAATGGCCTATTGCTCTCCAAGCTTTGCCGCAAAATTTTAATTATTGGCACCGAAACCCTTTCGCGCGCTACCGACTATACAGACCGGACGACCTGCATTTTATTCGGCGATGGTGCCGGTGCCATGCTCGTTGAAACGCTGGAGATGGGAGCCGATTTAAGCAGTGCGTCTACCGCTGGTTCTACACTGCCTGCTGGCGACATACTCGCTTCAAATGCGAGCACCGATGGTGAGCAGGGGCATCACGTATACCGCAGCAGTCTGGCGCCACACATCGGCAGCTTCGAGCTTTCACAAAATAACATGCTCGTCCAAAATGGACGGGAAGTGTATCGCTGGGCGTTAAGCCGCGTAGCAGCAGGCGTTCAAGAGCTGCTGGACGGCAGCGGCCACACCGCTCAGACGATTGACTGGTTCGTTCCGCACAATGCCAATCAGCGTATTATAGATGCTTTATGCGAGCGTATCGGTTTTGAAGAGCAGCAGGCGCTGTCCAGCATTGAGCATTATGGCAACACCTCTGCCGCTTCCATTCCGCTTGCGCTGGATGCAGCCGTCAAAGACGGCAGAGTGAAGCCGGGTCATCTGCTGCTGTTATATGGTTTTGGAGGCGGACTTACGCAATCTGGCGTTATTATGCGGTGGTCCATTTAAGCTGCCGCAGCTAGAACAGTGTGCCCCAAGCCTCATTATGAAAATAAAATGGACAGCATCGCATGCAGCCTATGTGCATAAGTATGCTCGCTCAGCGTGCGATGCATGCCGCGAATGGCAATTTCCTTGCGCTCATTTTCATGATTCAAATAATAGTCCAGCTTTTCCACCATGTCCTGCGGAGATTCATACGTCACAATTTCCACACCCGGTGTGTAGAAAGAAACGAGATCTTCCCGCACATCCGTTAGCTGGAGTACAGCACAAGCCGAAATTTCAAATGTGCGCGGATTTGGCGAAGCCGCCGTTATTCCTAGACTGTTGCTGTTAAATAAGGCATCATCATGAGCCCGGTGCATATTGATGACGATTTTGGACGCATTATAAGCAAGCGCCGTATCCTGCGGAGTCATCCATTCTCCTAGATTGATTTTAGATCGCAGCCTATCGAAATGTTCCAGCCGATCCCACCATATCCCCGATATGAGAGTATCTTTGGTAGCCAGATAGGAAGCTGCCTCGTTAAAATATTGAACTCTGTTCAAATAGCCCGAGCCGATGAAGCTGATCTCCTTGCGTTTGCTGCGCTGCGGGTTCATCGGCCTGAACTGGGCAGGCATGACGCAGAACGGCAAATAATGCACACTGGCACATCCGCGTTCCTGATAAAGCGCTACACAATTTCGATCAAGCGTAAACACGGTATCATAATGCGGGGCAAGCGTTGTCGTGATATCCGCGTAATAAGGGTCATCTGTAAACCAAATAGCTGTACGAATGCCCAAAGCGCGCATGGCATCAATTTGCGCTACATCAAACTGCAGCCCATCCAGCACAATAACATAATCCGGACGAGCTTGCGCGGCGATTTCTGCTACAGGCTCCCCCGTCTTCACGACAGTTAGCTGAGCGACCATTCCCGATAACGTAGCGGCTACCGCTTCATCCAGCGGCGAATAAGGAAATCCCTTTCCTGTGGACACGTACATGACATGTACAGGCCATACTCCTACTATGGGGGGGATACGGCTAATAACCGACTCGCATTGGCCAATCCAATAACCGTCCCCCCAGCCTGCATGGTAGCCTGCAGCTCTCCCTAGTTCCACTTCAGTAGGCGGAATCTGCCTTTGTCGCAAAGCCGATCGTTTAGCCATTCGGCTCTCCCTCCCTCATAATAAGCTGTAATAACTGCACGGCACGTGCTCTGAATGTATGGTCTCTCAGCGTCCGGCGCAGACCATTAACTGCGATCCGGCTGCGGGCTTCCTCATTTTTCAAATAAAAATCGATTTTTGCCGCGAGCTCCTCAGCATCTTGAAAAGTCTCAATTTCCTGTTCAGGCGTGTAATAATACGGCAAGTCCTCACGAATATCCGTTAGTTGAAAAGCGCCGCAAGCGGCAATCTCATACGTTCGCGGATTGATCGAGCGCCCCGGGATTTGTAAAGCATTAAAATTGTCTGAGCCTGCCTCTGTCGTTCGATGAATATTAATGACGATTTTAGCGCTGTTATAATAAGGGATCGTCTGTTCAGCACTCAACCAGTCGGTATGAATAAACGGCTGCAGCCGCTTATAGGCCGCTAAACGCTCCCATAGCCCCCCGGACAAAAAGATTTTGCGCCTCTTTGCCAGCAACCGCTCGCTAATGGCATCAAGAAGCCCGATTCGGTTCCAAAATCCTTGCCCAATAAAGCAAACATCGCTGGCAAAAGCTGAATCCTTTCGCTGCGGCCGATACAAGCCGGAATGCACCGCCAAAGGCAAATAATGTACGTTGGTGCAGCCAATGCTGCGATACAGCTCAAGTGTCCCAAGCTCATGCGTCAGCACGATATCATAATGCGGCGCTGCTATAACCGTCTTCTCTGTCATATATGGATCATCTACGAACCATACCGCTGTGCGGATGCCGCGCTGCTTGACCTCGCCGATCTGCTGAAGATGATTGGCTGGAAAAGTATGCAGGCCGTTCATCACAAGCACGATGTCGGGGGAAATAGCTGCCGCTTGCTCAGCAAGCTGTTCTGCGCTTCCGACATGAAGCTCGGTTACACTCGCTTGCAGCGCCTCAATGAGGCCCGTGTCAATGGCTTCAAATCCTTGCGGAATATAGAGCATTCGCATTGGAACGGGCGTCAGCTCCGGCGGAGGCAACAGTCCGCTTATTGCTTCGCAAGCGCCGTCTCGCCAGCCGGTATGAAAGCCGGTTTCATACCCATTTTGCCGCACTTGCTTGCGGGAATTATTTTTTCTGGCCACCATTTGCTGCACCGCCTTGCTTCGATTTCAATCGCTGCACAACACGCTTCCAATATGTATATGTCAAAAACAGACCAGCTAAGCGGCACTTATCCCTGCATCGCAAAAATTGGCGTTTAACCTGCTTTTTCCGCCAAGATTTTTGCCATATATGGATAGGAACACAGCTTGTCCTCAGGCCAATAATCCAAAAAAAGCTCTAACCTGCTGATGGCGGAATAAACCATCAAACGGGCTGAGCTAATTTAAATATAATGTTCGCATACTTCCGTAAAGCATGACGAGGTGCGTACCGGTTACGGCGTTTGCTCATATGCCAGCTGATGTCCATCTTCAAAACCTTTCGCAAATCCAGCATTATAGCCGGAATTATACGTCTGGTTGAAGCCCTCATTAAAGGTCTCCGGCTCCATCACGCGTTGTCTGACCACTTTCCTGCGGCGGCGCAGCGATGAGCTGCTTCCTGTTCTTTTTCCTGTTGTCCTGCGCTTACGCGAGCTTTTTGGGCGGCGCGTTACAGCTTTGCTGGCAGAGCGTTTCGTTGCCCGTTTGCGGACGGACACTCGTTTTTTCATACTCAATTCCAATTCCTCCTGTTCACTTGCGGATGCCACCGCACCTGCTTTTCTCGCAGCTCGTTACGGAGCCATGGCTTGGGCGGGCTGCCCTTCTTTACCCGGTAGCTGCGCACTGGCCAACCCGTCACGCTTTCCGCTAGCTGCTCCTGCATATTGGTTAGCAGGCGTACATTTTCACCAATTCGCTTGGCTGTTTGAGGAGCCAGCTCCGCTACATCAGCCACGCTGTTCAAAATGCGGGCAAGCGCGAGCTGGCTCCGCGCAATCGAAGCCAGCACCTCCAATTTAACCTCTCGCTCGCGGCGCACCATTTCTCTCAATTCCCGCCTCCGAAGCCACCGCCAAATTGGAAATCCGATCCCGAGGAATCGTCTTCCCCTCCATCCTTTTGCAATACGGCTTTGAGCACGGATACGATGCCTTGGCTCATTTTAGTAATGCCTTCAATCGTCTCGACCATCTGGTCATGTACAACTAGCGTTTGCTTAAGCTGCGTACGGTCGCCTGGAAACGTGCCCGTATGAACATGATTGCATATCCAGTTGCGGGCCTTCTCCGCTTCCTCCGCTTTCGCTTCCAGAATTAGTGCCACGTTCCACTGCATATTGGCTGTAGCGCCCAACATGCGCATATAGGCTTGCTCTCGGTCCATGACATGCGCTCCCCTTTTCGCTCCGTCATTCTTCCTCGCCCGGGTTCAGCTCTTTTATCATATAAGACAGCTGAGATGCCAGCGTCTCTTGCAGCTCAGCCATGCTGTTTAAATAAGCAATAACGCTGCCGAACAGCGATTGCGATTCCCCGAGCAGATCGTCTACGCCGCCAAAATTCGGTTGATGATCGGGGAGGCTTTTCACAATTTCGGCCATTCGTACCGTGACATGGCGCTTTGCCTCCAGCATTCGTGCCACCTGGCTGTTGGAATGAGATAAATGCTCAATAATTTCGGTTGCGATATGCTGCATGGCCAACGATCCTCCCTCTGGCTGTGGCTTGGCCCTGTGCCGCCACTTGAATTGGTGCAGCTATTTACAGCATATGCACGGCAATACACAGTGATACTTGGCGTCAAACAGTGGCCGGAAAACCATTTTATAGTTGTTGGCGAAGCTTGACAGTTGGTATAATCGGCAATCCCTCTGGGATCGCATGCAGCTGCTCCAATGTAAGCTGGACGGATGGCCTTGCCTTAAGCGCCCAGCCTTCAAAAGCAGCTTCCGTTATCATTTTCCGCTTCAGACCCTGCTGCATATAATAATGAAAACCATCTAGCCCGCTAACGGTTTTGCCATGAAGGTCGCTGCCTTCCATCGCCAGCATTTGCTGCCACTTGACATGAACTTCCTCGCTAGATATCGGCGAGCCCAGCGGCCAGCGTCTGATGTCAATTTGTCCGATGCGAATGGCTTCTCCGCTAAACTCGCCTTCAACAGGGCGCCTGCTGCCGCCTTCAATCCAATACACTCTACCAGTTAATGAAGTAACCGCAATGCTATCCGGGTAATAAGCCGCTTCCCCAAGCGTCGCCAGCTCGACCTGCAGTGCAGGCTGCTCGGCAGCACGATGCTTCATAACGCTTACCAGTTCATGCGGATTGCCCCATTTATTCATATAATGCTGCAGGTTGCGGTTATTAACCTCCTCAAGCTGTGCACCTAAAGCTTTGATGCTGACGCTGCCAAAATGGTGGATAAATGAGTCGCGGGCAATGACAAGCGAATACCCCAGCAGCTTCACTCGAATGTTATAGTCATCATCTTCAAAATTGCCAATTTCAAAGCCTTCATCAAAATAGCCAATTTTCTCCCACAGTTCTCTGCGGAGCAAAAGGCAGAAGCCCGTCAGCCGTTCAACCTGCTGCCAGCGTTTGGCATCAGGCACATTATTAAGTCTAGCAAAGTCCGGCATATCCGCCACGTTCGTATAGGGAACCTCTATCAGCTGCTCCCCGCCAATATAATTGGTGACAGGCCCGACCATGCCAATTTGCGGATTGCTGTTCAAGCAGGCCAACAAATTGTCCAGCCAATTGTCGGTTACGAGTGTGTCATTGTTTAATATAAGCATCATCGTGCCTTTAGCCATCATCATGCCTCTGTTGACTGCCCCAGCGAAGCCATAGTTTTCGCTTAAAACCCGGTAGCGCACCTGGCCATCAAGCTGGGCCAAATAGCTCCCCGTCCCATCGGTCGAAGCATTATCAATGACGATAATTTCATAAGCAAGGTCCGTATGGTCTACAATACTTTCAATGCACAGCTTCAAATATTGGAGCTGATTATAGCTCGGTATAATGATGCTCGTTCCTTGAAACTTTTCATTGTAGCTAGTAAGCCCCGCTTGCCGCCCATCCTGATAGCCTTGCTCGACACCTTGGGCATACGACGCTTGCTGCCGCACGCGAGATTGTTTTGTAGTGCGGGGCCGCTTTCTTGCCGCTATTCTTCTCATTCTCCCGTCTCCTTCAACAGCCTCGCGGCCGCTTCATGCAAGGATTCGAACGTGCCCGCATCCGTCCACCATCCTGCAAGTGTATGGGAAGCGAGAGTTCCCGCACGGGCATACATATTGTTCAAATCGGTAATTTCCAGTTCGCCGCGGCCTGACGGCTCCAACCGATCAATCGCTGCAAAAACGCTGGAATCATACATATAAATGCCCGTTACGCATAAATCCGATAGCGGCTCAGCTGGTTTTTCATCTATATAAGCAATTTGTCCCGCTTCCTGAAACACTGCTATGCCATAGCGATGGGGGTCTGGCACCTGTTTGAGCAGCACCATTGCGCCTTCCTGCTGCTGGGCAAATTTCCGCACATAAGGAGCCAAATTATCCTCGAACAAATTGTCGCCGAGCAGCACGATAAACTTCTCATCATTCCGTATAAAATCGCGCGCCAGCTCCAGCGCTTCCGCGATGCCGCCCGCTTCCTCCTGAATACGGTAAGTCAGCGAGACACCAAGCTCGCGGCCGCTTCCTAAATACTCCGCAAACAAACCTATCGACTGCCGTCCTGTCACGAGCAGCATTTCTGTAATGCCTGCCTGATGCAGCTTATCGATGCCATAAAAAATCATCGGATGCTTGCCTACAGGTAACATATGCTTATTCATTAATGTAGTCAGCGGTTTTAGCCGCGTCCCTGTTCCTCCTGCCAAAATGACTGCTTTCACGGTTTAACCTCCATGCCGCTTTAGCCATAGCCTAAAGCGCAAACTCGCGACAGCGACGGTAATCCTCAAAGCCGCCACGTTCATTAGATTGTGTAATGAGCCAGTGGATCGCTTCCAAATGATCCCCCACAATGAGATGCTCCAACGGGCTGCGCCGTTCGCGCTGCGGCCTGCGCCTGTTTATTTTGCCAACATTGACCGTATGCACAGCTTCAACCTTCAAACCAAGCCGAATCGCTCTCGCATGGGCAAGTGGTGGGACGCACAGCGCCTCTGCTCCGATTAGAGACAAGCATTGCCTGCTTATGGCATGGGGGACTGCTGTGAAGGAAGCTCCTTTCAAATCTGGGCGTTCCAGCACAATATTGAGCGTGTGCTTCGCAAGCACGACGCTGTGCACAGTGGTTTTGTCCACGGGACCGGTATAATCATTTAAAGCAGCATCTGCGCCGCGATGCAGTACTGCATAGACAAAATGCCGCAATTGTGCGGTGCTGATGACCATATCTCCATCCACAAACAGCAATACTTCACCTAGGGCAGCCCGCGCTCCAACGCTTCGTCCAACATCATGGCCAAGCGCCTTTTCATAACGGAGCACTCGTGCTCCTGCACGCCTGGCAATTTCGGCTGAACCATCCGTCGAGCCATTTGCAACGACGATAACCTCAGTCCGGGGATGGACACCCGCCGCCTCCCTTATAACCCTTCGAATGGTAGCCCGTTCATTCATAACGGGAATAATAACGGATACGACTGGAGACTGCATCGGCTGCGCTTCTCCGGCATATTCGTCTGCGGCCGCACCGCTCTGGGCGGGATGCGGCTTTTTCACAGCGCGGAAATTCCGGGCTTTTTTCCCCTTTGCACCCTTCGCTTTCTTCATCCGCTTTGTTCACCTCGGTATACGCCTATAGTTCAAAATGGTGCTGCAACGTAATTACACCACATTGTATGTACCTCCATCATCTGCGCAACGGCAAATGTACAACTCCCATGATGTCTGTCCCGCACCCATATCAACGGCAGTAGGCGGTTAACAGTAAAAAAAAGAAATTCCCCTCGCGCCTTGCGTGAGAGGAATTTTTTTCCGTGCTAAATTACAGCATCTCATCAGCAAATCGCTGATGGCATTTTAAGCAAACCTTATTGTCCGATTGCAATCCAGTTGATGGTGCCGATGAAAGCCTCACTGAAAAAACGGCGATTAATGGATAGGATGACATGCCCCGGCTCCTTCGCTTGAATGCATACATAGCAGGCCGGGTGATCGGTCGTTGCTGTAAGCACATATTGATTGCTTGCGAACGGTTCGTCAAAAAGAATAACCTGCTCTAACTGCTGTTTCTCAGGAGGAAAGCTGTACGGGCATAACCCAAATTGCTGCTTGCTAATGCTGCCCCTCCGACCAACGATTGGCGAAAATGCAAGAGCCGATACCGTTACGCTGGCAGGCGCTAGATGCGCGGCGGTGACAGCACCATGCGTGATTTTGTCACTCGTTACGCTGTCGGTCGACAAATGTTCCGCCTTCACGGCTCCTTCCGCCAGCGCCTCACTGCCTACACTCGCAAATGCCAGCTTCGTCGCTGTTATGCTCGCTTCGCCCAGCTTTTCCGTTGTGACGCAGCCATCCGCTAGCTTTTCGCTCGTTACGCTCTCTGCCGATAGATGCTTGGTGATCACAGCCCCTTCTGCCAACGCTTCACTGCCTACGCTCGCAAAGGCCAGCTTCGATGCCGTTATGCTCGCTTCGCCCAGCTTTTCCGTTGTGAAGCAGCCATCCGCTAGCTTTTCGCTCGTTACGCTCTCTGCCGATAGATGCTCCGCCTTCACGGCTCCTTCTGCCAGCGCTTCACTGCCTACGCTCGCAAAGACCAGCTTCGACCTCGTTACACTCGCTTCACCTAATTTTTCCGTCGTGACACTGCCACTCGCTAGCTTATCGCTCGTCACGCTCTCTGCCGATAGATGCTCCGCCTTCACGGCTCCTTCCGCCAGCGCCTCACTGTCTACGCTCGCAAAGACCAGCTTCGACCGCGTTACACTCGCTTCACCTAATTTTTCCGTCGTGACACTGCCATTCGCTAGCTTATCGCTCGTCACGCTATCCGTCGCCAAATGCTCAGCGGCAACAGCTCCATACGTGATTTTGTCGCTCGTTATGCTGCCTGTTGACAGATGCTCCGACTTCACGGCTCCTTCCGCCAACGCCTCACTGTCTACGCTCGCAAAGACCAGCTTCGAACCCGTTATGCTCGCTTCGCCCAGCTTTTCCGTCGTGACACTGCCATTCGCTAGCTTATCGCTCGTCACGCTATTCGTCGCCAAATGCTCAGCGGCAACAGCTCCATACGTGATTTTGTCGCTTGTTATGCTGCCTGTTGACAGATGCTCTGCTTTAACGGCTCCTTCCGCCAACGCCTCACTGTCTACGCTTGCCAAGGCCAGCTTCGAACCTGTTATGCTCGCTTCGCCCAGCTTTTCCGTCGTGACACTGCCATTCGATAGCTTTTCGCTCGTCACGCTTTCCGTCGCTAAATGCTCAGCGGCAACAGCTCCATACGTGATTTTGTCGCTCGTTATGCTGTCCGTCGACAGATGCTCTGCCTTCACGGCTCCTTCCGCCAGCGCTTCACTGTCTACGCTCGCAAAGGCCAGCTTCGAACCCGTTATGCTCGCTTCGCCCAGCTTTTCCGTCGTGACACTGCCATTCGCTAGCTTATCGCTCGTCACGCTATCCGTCGTCAAATGTTCGGCGGCAACAGCTCCATACGTGATTTTGTCGCTCGTTATGCTGCCTGTTGACAGATGCTCCGCTTTTACGGCTCCTTCCGCCAGCGCCTTACTGCCTACGCTCGCAAAGGCCAGCTTCGACCTCGTTATGCTCGCTTCGCCCAGCTTTTCCGTTGAGAAGCAACCATCTGCTAGCTTTTCGCTCGTTACGCTCTCTGCCGACAGATGCTCCGCCTTAACGGCCCCATACGCCAACGCCTCACTGTCTACGCTCGCATAAGCCAGCTTCGAACCCGTTATGCTCGCTTCGCCCAGCTTTTCCGTCGTGACACTGCCATTTGATAGCTTATTGCTCGTCACGCTATTCGTCGCTAAATGCTCAGCGGCAACAGCTCCATACGTGATTTTGTCGCTTGTTATGCTGTCCGTCGACAGATGCTCTGCTTTCACGGCTCCTTCCGCCAGCGCTTCACTGTCTACGCTCGCCAAGGCCAGCTTCGTCGCCGTTATGCTCGCTTCGCCCAACTTTTCCGTCGTGACACTGCCATTCGCCAGCTTATCGCTCGTCACGCTATTCGTAGCCAAATGCTCAGCGGCAACAGCTCCATACGTGATTTTGTCGCTCGTTACGCTGGCAGTCGACAGATGCTCCGCCTTCACAGCTCCTTTTGCCAGCGCTTCACTGCTTACGCTCGCATAAGCCAGCTTCGACCGCTTTATGCTTGCATCGCCTAGCTTTTCCGTCGTGACACTGCCGTCTGCTAGCTTTTCGCTCGTTACGCTCTCTGCTGTCAGATGTTCGGCGATTACGGCTCCTTCCGCCAGCGCTTCACTGCTCACGCTCGCAAAGGCCAGCTTCGAACCCGTTATGCTCGCTTCACCTAATTTTTCCGTCGTGACACTGCCATTTGCCAGCTTATCGCTCGTCACGCTATCCGTCGCCAAATGCTCAGCGGCAACAGCTCCATACGTGATTTTGTCGCTCGTTATGCTGTCTGTCGACAGATGCTCCGCCTTCACAGCTCCTTTTGCCAGCGCCTCACTGCTTACGCTCGCAAAAGCCAGCTTCGACCGCGTTATGCTTGCATCGCCCAGCTTTTCCGTCGTGACACTGCCGTCTGCTAGCTTATCGCTCGTTACGCTCTCTGCTGTCAGATGTTCGGCGATTACGGCTCCTTCCGCCAGCGCTTCACTGCTTACGCTGGCAAAGGCCAGCTTCGACGCCGTCACACTCGCTTCACCTAATTTCCCCGTCGTGACGCAGCCATCCGCCAGCTTCTCAGCTCGGATTGAGCCATTTTTGAGCTTGCTTCCAAAAATGCTCTCATCCTCGGCACGGTCAACCGTAATAATATCGGCTGCGAGATGCGCTATAGATAGCGAGTTTTTTCGAATATGATAGCCCTGCACCGTTTCGGCACGAAGATGCTTGCCGGCTATCGTCTCCAGCTGCAAATGGTCCCCAGATACGGAATCCTTGCCAAGCTTTGCCTCAGTCACACTGCCATCCTGCAAATTAGCACTGGCTACGCTGTTTATAGCCAAATGCTCCTCGCTGATGCTATATGGCTGAATATGCTTTTCTCCTACGGAAAGCGGGGCCAGTTGTTCAGCAGTCACCGCCTGACTTTGCAAATGCTCCGTACTGATAATAAGCGGCTGGAGCGCTGCGCTGGTGATTGCCGCCTCCTGAATATGCTCGCTTGCAACGCTTGCTTCCGCCAGATTCGCCGCTGTCACAGCTCCTTCCGCTAAATGAACATCGCGGATGCTGCCTTCCTGCACATGAATGCCCAGCACCGATCCATTGGATAAATGACGGCTGTGAATCGCTTCGCCTGCAATGTGCTTCGGATTCACAGCATCCAGCGCCAATTTCGCTGAGTGAATCGCTAAGTCAGCAACCTGCTCACTTCCAACCGCTCCAGGCTGCAAATGGGAGGCCACAATAATCCCGCTTTGCAGATGCTCTTTCTTAAGCGAGCCTAGCTGAATGTGCATGCCATCAATAACGGCTGGAGCGATGTGCTCACCTTGAATGGTTCCTGGGGCAAGCTTAGTTCCTGTCACACTTGCTTCAGCAAGCTTTGCTCCCGTTACACTGTAATCCGCGAGCTTATCCGACGTCACCGCTTCCGGGGAAAGCTTGAGAGAATTGACACTGTGATCTGCCAAATGATGGGAAGATACAACGCCAGGCGCAATATATCTTTCTGTCACAGCTTCATAAGCAAGCTTTGCGCTCGTCACGGCGCCATCATGGAGCGTTCGAGTTGTAATCGCCTCATTCGCTACATGCTTCTCATGAATAATATGCGGCTGTAAATGATTAGCCGTTATCGTTTCAGGCGACACAGCCTCTCCCGTAACAGCTCCATTTGCAAAATGGTACGCCCGCAGCGCTTCCGGCGCGATTTTGTGAAACGTGATCGCTTCATCACGCAATTGCTTTGTATCTACCGAATTATCTGCAAGATGCGCAGCAGATACAGCTCCAGCAGCCAGCTTTGCCGAGGTGACGCTTTGTTCCGCAAGCTGTCTGGTGCCAACAGCCGCATCCGTCAAATGCTGCACCCGAATCGCTCCCGGCGCAATTTTCTCATCTGTGACGGAACCGCTGCGCAAATGCTCCGTACCAACCGCCTCTTCCCGCAGCTGGACGCCAGATACGGTATTTACCGCCAAATGACGATTGTGTATTTGTCCGTCCGCTACTTTCTCAGATGTTATGCTGAAACGGCTCAAATGTCGGGATTGCACAGCATCATCGGCGAGCTTTGCCGCAGTTACACTTTGCTCCGAAAGCTTGGAAACAGTGACGGCATGATCAACCAGCTTGATTGTCGATACGGATTGATCCATCAGCTTGGAGGCTGTTACAGCTTGATCAACGAGATGTCCGCTTTCGATTTGGCGCGGTGAGATATTCTGCCCCAGAACGGCCCCCGCCTGCAAATGAGCGCTGGACACCGCTCCGCTTGCTAGACGCTCGGCGTCTACTGCGTTCGGCTGCAATTCCCTTGCTCCGACCACGCCGGCTTCCAGATGCTGGGCGCTTATTTCGCCTGGGGCCAAATGCTTTCCCGATATTACTCCGACGGCAACATGCTCAGCGAGCAACACCCCAGGTTTAATATGCACGGAATCGATGGACTCTGGGGCTAGCTTCTCCGTATGCACAGAGCCATCACGCAGCTTGGAGCGGGTTACAGCTCCATCGGCGAGCTTGGAATTGTTTACTGCATCATTCGAAAGGTGCTCAGGACGGACGGCTCCGCTTTTGATTTTGCTAGCGGTGACAGACTGCTGTCCAAGCAATTCTTCCGTTACTAACAGCCGTTTCAAATGCCTCGCTTCAATCGAGCCATCGGCAAATTTGTCGGAACCGATCGTACGATCTGCGAGCTTCTCGGAAGTTACGCTGTTATTTTGCAGCTTCTCTCCCGTTACGGAGCCATCTGCCAGCTTTGCTCCTGCGATAGCATTGTTTGCCAGATGTTCCGATATTATCGCTTCTGGTGCGATTTTGGTGCCGGATACAGCTCCCTTAGCAATGTGAATCGCTTCAATCGCATAATCCTGCACCGCTGCTGAATCTATGCTACCCGCACATAGCTTTGTGGAATCAATTGAAGCTGGGGCAATTTTGTCGCCCGTAACCGAACCATCCACTAAATCGTCGGTATAAATAAATGGATTCGGCCCGCCAAGCTCAGGATTTTGTTTCTCCGCTACCAACGCCAGCTTCTCTTCATGGCTCAGTCCAACATTCTCTTCATGACTCAGTTCAGCAATCTCTTCATGGGTACTGGCAAATGCAAGCTCAAATGGCTGGTCAACGTCCAGCACCAGTTCCTCCTGCACATTCTGTGGTGGCGCCTCTTGCTTAAATATTTGCGACGATTCTTGTTTCCCATCCAATTGAATACTTTGCGGTTCTGTCTCAGCCTCGTTTGGCAGCAGCTCTCCTTCTTCATCTTGCAGCTGGTCAATGCTGAATGACGCTTCAGGTACCACAATCGCATTGATGCTTACCGACTTTGTCTCCCCAGCATTCGCTGGCTTAGTTTCAGCCTGCTTCTGGGCTGCTTGGGCTTGCGCCTTTTTGCTATTTAATTCATCGAGCCATTTCAATTCAGAAGCATTCGGATTATCAACGTAAAAAAGCGGCCTTTTTCTTCTTGAGCTACCTGGTTTTCTGCTTTTCGCCATTGCCCTCTCCTTCTTCCACCTGATTTGTCTTAGGCAATATATGCACAAACCTATAGGCTCGTTACTTGATTTTCTAAGACTGCCAAGCAGAAACATGACAGATGGCCGTTCACATGAAAGCAGACACCCCCAGCCATTACGCATAAGTTCAAAAGGACATTCCCGTTCTCTCACGGCAGCGCCCATTTCACTTCTATACAGTAAAAGGCCTTCCGAAAACGCATAGCGCTTCGAAAGGCCTGAACAAACGATTATAAATGGAGCTGCAACCGCCTATTTGGAACGGGACAGCAAGTAAAGGAAATACGGTGCGCCAATGACGGCGATTACGATACCCGTCGGAATTTCCGAAGGCTGGAACGCCCAGCGGGCCAGCGTATCGGACACAATGACGAGCAATGCTCCCGCTAGCGCGGAAGCCGGAACGAGAATTTGATGCGTCGGTCCAACAAGACGACGGGCCAAATGCGGACCAATCAGCCCGACAAAGGAAATGCCGCCGCCAACGGCCACACATGTTGCAGCCAGACCTACCGCTGCTGCAAGCAGCTTCATCCGGTCCTTCTCAACCGGCGACCCCAGTCCCGTTGCCATCTGTTCGCCGAGGTTCAAAACGTTCATTGTACGCGACTTGTACATAACGTAAGGAATCAATAATAAAATCCACGGCAAAGCAGCAAGCACAAACTTCCAGTTTGTTCCATAAATATTTCCTACAAGCCAAACTTGAACGAGTTGATAGTCATTCGGATCAAGCGCAAGGCTGAGTACAATCATAAGCGCACTAATCCCTGCTTGCACCGCAACGCCGACCAGAATCATCCGTGTAGGCAGCAGTCCGTGGTAACGTTTATAAGATAGCGTATAAATTAGCAAGGCAGTAAGCGCAGCCCCGCCGAATGCCAGCATTGGCATAAAAAATGGCGATGCCATCTGATTGTCACGGAAAAAGGAAATATACAAAATAACCATCAGCCCTGCTCCAGCATTAATGCCGAGCAAGCCTGGATCGGCCAGCGGATTGCGGAACAAACCCTGCATCACACAGCCGGAAACGGCAAATCCTGCGCCAATCAATACGGAAATGACGATACGAGGCAGCCGGAAATCAAATAAAATGAGCTCCTGCTTCGCCGTTCCGTATCCGAATAACGTTTTAAATACATCAAGCGGAGTCAGCTTAATAAAACCTGTATTCATACTAATGACAAAAGCTGTAATAATGAGCACGCCCATAATGGTCATGACTATTATGGCTCGTCTCGTTCTGCGCTGCTCGCTTTTTGAAATTAAAGTAACGGTGCTCATAACTATAAACTCCCCCTTTGCTTAATCGCAAGATAAAGGAAGAACGGAACACCGATAATAGCAATCAGAGCGCCAACCGGCGTCTCATATGGACTATTAATCGTACGCGCTACAATATCAGCTACGATGAGCAGAAGCGCACCAAGCACGGCGGAACAAGGAATGATCCAGCGGTAGTCCACGCCTACCAAATAGCGAGCTACATGGGGAACGATGAGTCCGATAAAGCCGACCGCTCCGACAACGGATACAGATGCACCAGCCAAAATGAGCGTGACAATGATGCCGATCGTCTTCGTCAGCTTCGTACGCTGACCAAGGGACACCGCAACATCATCGCCTAGGCTGAGCAAGGATATGGAGCGTGAAATCGCAATGGCTGCTAAAATGCCGCCGATAATCCAAGGGGCAACAATGCCAATTTGCGACCATTTTGTATTGGCAATGCCGCCCGCATACCAGAAAGCAATATCCTGTCCAATTTGAAAGTGAATTTGAATCCCTTCAGACAGATTCATGAACAATGCGCTAATTGCTGCGCCCGCAAGCGTCAGCCGGACAGGCGTCAAGCCGCCCTTGGCGAGCGAGCCGATACCGTAAACGATACCTGCGGCAAGCGCCGCTCCAAAGAAACAAATAATCATAATTTCCAAATGAGACATGCCACGGAAAAAAGCAAAGCAAAGCGCCAGCGCAAAACCTGCGCCCGCATTAAGACCGAGCAAGCTCGGGTCAGCGAGTGGATTTCGGGTCATCCCCTGCATAACGGAGCCTGATACCGCGAAGGCCGCTCCTATAAGTGCAGCTGCAAGTGCCCTTGGCATCCTCAGCTCTTGAATAATCTGATGCTGGGTAATATCTGGATTAAAATAAAAGACGGCGGTCCAAACCGTGGATAAGCTAATTTTAGCTGCTCCGACTGAAATAGATAAAGCAAGGCCAAATAACACAGCAGCTGTGCCAACGATCAGAATGATGCTCGCTACTAGGGGCCTTGAACGCTGCCTCATCTGCTTCAATTCCTGTTTTTGCTCCTGTTTCAACGACATGATGCAGCTACCTTTCCCTTCATACCAAATAAAATGGCTTCATGATAACGATTCTCGTTTTCAAATATACCAAAGTTTGTTTGTTTATTCAAGCGTAAACGGCTACCGCCATCCTCTGGCGGCAAAGCTACCGTTTCGCGATGAAATCTAAGCCTATTATAAGGGGAAAACTTATATAGGCTTAGATTTCAATGAAAGAATCGTATCCTCTTAAAAATCCATCATCTCTGTTTTTATTGCCTCTTGATTTTTGGTTAGTGTTCACTTACAATACAAACATGAACAAAAAATCACATGCCGATAGTAAAAAAAAGGATATTTTGCAGGCGGCGATGCTGCTGTTTGCCACGAAGGGTGTTGACGGCGTTTCCGTCAAAGAAATTGGGCAGGCTGCCGGCGTAACGGATGCGGCGATTTACAAGCATTTTAAAAGCAAGGATGCCGTTGCTTTGGAAATCTTTGAGCAGGATTGTGCCAGCTACACCGCTTTAATCGATTATTATGTGCAGAAGGATGGCAGCAGCGCCAGCCGGTTTCGCCAATTAATCGACGAGGTGCTGCAAATGCACGACGAGGACCAATACGGACTGCTGCTGCTTTCCCAGCAGCATGAGCTGTTTTATACAGCAAGGATGGAAGGGCAGCTCAGGCAGCCGCTTGATGCATTAATAGACTTTATAGAGCAAGGCATCGAGCGCGGCGAGCTTCCAGAGCAAAATGCCCGCCTGTCGGCTGTCATGGTGATCGGCATTATAACCCAGCTAGCCGTATCCAGCATGCATGGCGATCTTCCCGCACAGCTTGCGCCGGACGCCGAGCAAATTAAGCGGCATCTATTAGCTTTAATAGGTCATTCGTGACCTTTTCTTTTTAATCTATTGGTTAGTGTTCATTAACTAAAATTCAAGGAGTGTTCCAAAACGATGAAAAACATTTTAATTATTCAAAGCAATCCCGCTGAAGGAAGCTATAGCGAGGCGCTGGCTGCCGCTTATGCTGAGGGAGCCGCTGGCGCCGAGGTCCGCACCATTCATTTGTCCCAGCTCGACTTCAATCCCGTCCTGGTCGGAGGCTACAATAACAAAGCACCACTAGAGAAGGATCTGCAGGACGCGCAGGCGCATATCAAATGGGCCGATCATCTTGTTTTTGTATATCCAACCTGGTGGGGCGGGCCTCCCGCTTTGCTCAAAGGCTTCATTGACCGCGTCTTTCTGCCCGGCTTCGCTTATAAATATGTGAAAGGCAAGGATCTTCCCAAGCAGCTGCTCAAAGGAAAAACAGCCCGGATCATCGTCACGATGGACTCGCCGGGCTGGTACTATCGTTTTTTCCAAGGCATGGCTGGCCACAAAATGATGAAAATTAACATTCTGCAATTTTGCGGCGTCAAATCCGTCCGTTTTACATCGCTGTATGAGGTCAGAAAATCATCGCTCGCCAAAAGGCAAGGCTGGCTTGCCAAGGTGAAGCAGCTCGGGGAAAAGTTCGCCTAACAGCGCCCGCCTCTCCTTGCTTATAGCAGCCTTTTGACTGTAATCTTCTATGTCCCGCTAACATATATGCGGCTTCCCGATTCCTTGAACGCCTCGGACTTTTCCTTCATTCCCGCTTCAATGGCCTCTGTCGTCTCCAGCCCATTTTGCTCGGCGTACTCTCTAATATCTTGTGTAATGCGCATGCTGCAAAATTTAGGTCCGCACATCGAGCAGAAATGCGCGGACTTAGCCGCTTCTGCTGGCAGCGTCTCATCGTGGTACGCCATGGCGCGCTCAGGATCCAGCGATAAGTGGAACTGGTCGCGCCAGCGGAACTCGAAGCGCGCTTTCGACAGCGCATCGTCCCGCAGGCGAGCCCTAGGATGGCCCTTGGCCAGGTCGGCGGCATGGGCCGCTATTTTATACGTAATAACCCCTTCCTTCACATCATCCCGATTCGGCAGCCCCAGATGCTCCTTCGGCGTCACATAACAGAGCATCGCAGTTCCGAACCAGCCGATCATAGCTGCGCCAATAGCCGATGTAATATGGTCATAACCGGGAGCAATATCCGTTGTCAGCGGCCCCAGCGTGTAGAAAGGCGCTTCATCGCACACCTCCAGCTGGCGGTCCATATTTTCTTTAATCAAGTGCATAGGCACATGTCCCGGTCCTTCGATCATCACTTGCACATCATGCTTCCAGGCGATTTTCGTCAGCTCGCCCAGCGTATCCAGCTCGGCAAACTGCGCTGCATCGTTGGCGTCGGCTATCGAGCCCGGACGCAAGCCATCGCCTAGCGAGAACGAAACATCGTAAGCCTTCATAATTTCGCAAATGTCCTCAAAATGCGTATATAAAAAGTTCTCTTGATGGTGGGCCAGGCACCATGCCGCCATAATCGACCCGCCACGCGACACGATGCCCGTCACCCGCTTGGCTGTTAGCGGAATATAGCGAAGCAATACGCCTGCATGGATCGTAAAATAATCAACCCCCTGCTCCGCCTGCTCAATGAGCGTATCGCGGAACACCTCCCAGCATAGATCCTCCGCTTTGCCATTTACCTTCTCCAGCGCCTGATAAATCGGCACGGTGCCGACCGGAACCGGGGAATTGCGAATAATCCATTCGCGCGTCGTATGAATATTTTTGCCTGTAGACAAATCCATAATCGTATCCGCACCCCAGCGCGTCGCCCATGTCATCTTCTCTACCTCTTCCTCAATAGAAGAAGCTACTGCTGAATTGCCAATATTCGCATTGATTTTCACATGAAATTTCCGCCCAATTATCATCGGCTCGATCTCGGGATGATTAATATTAGCTGGTATGATCGCACGCCCAAGGGCAATCTCCGAGCGGACAAATTCAGGGTCCATCCCTTCTCTTATCGCAATAAATTCCATTTCATGCGTGATGATTCCCTGGCGCGCATAATGAAGCTGGGTGACATTATGTCCTTTTCTCGCCCGCAGCGGCCGCGTCGTTATTGGAAAAAGCTCCGCTCCGCGCTCATTCGCCTTCTCGGCCGTCCTAAAACCGTTATCCTCCGGCTTTACGCTGCGTCCGTCGTACCACTCTACATCTCCTCGACCTTCAATCCACTCTCCCCTTACATGCGGCAGCCCTTTGTGAACATCCGCCTCATAAGCGGTATCGGTATATGGCCCACTCGCGTCATACACGCGAATCGGCGCATTCGGTATTTTTTCTCCGTTTCTGCCTGTGCTCGCTTCGAGCTCAATTTCGCGCATTGGCACCCAAATATCCAAGCTTGATCCCGACTCGTACACCTTGCTGCTGCCCGGCAGCGGATTCATAAAGATCGTCATATGCTAAAAAACCTCCCATGGCATTATGAAGATCCACCAGGAGGCCTTTAGACGTAAATTCAGTTGGAAAATGCAGCGCCCGGCGCCTGTTCCTTTGCTCCCATTCTATTAGGCGAGATAAACGCCTCACAAACAAATACGCCAAGAGGCGCTCCGCTTGCTTGCATGCTTGTTCAACCAGAGGGCAACAAAAAAACCGCTCCGGCGAAGAAGCGGCAGAATGTGCAAACATACGCGAATAATAGAGCTTCCCTATGCTAAAAAAAGCAAAACGAAGCTGCTCGCGATGAACTCACTTTCCCACTTTCCTACGCTGGCATAACCCAGATCAGGTTCAAAGGGACCAAAGCTCATTCGCTTTATCTCAGCCATGAAGGCGCCCCTAGTGGATTTCCTTGTTAGACTATACCGCTCCCATATACTGGTTGTCAATCCAAGTCGGGCAATTTCCGTTCATTCAGCACATTCATCCAGCTGCGTCCCGTATGCTGCCAAGTGAAGCTTTGCTCCACCCGCTCGCGGCTCTTCTTTCCCATGCTCGCCCTAAGCTCGGAGCTAGCGAGTAGAGCAAGCAGCTTGGCTCTCAGCTCCTTCTCCAGATTTTGCTGTGAAATCAAATAACCGGTGACGCCATCCCGTACAATCTCCTTCATGCCGCCCGCCCGTGTAGCCACTACCGGAAGACCCGTTGCCATTGCTTCGACGTTCACGAGACCGAATGCTTCACGCTGTCCCGAAGGGACGATCGCCATATCTGCGGCCAAAAACCAGCCTGGCACTTCGGTATACGGCACATAAGGAACGAAGCGCACATGATTCGGATAAGCACGGCCGAGCTGCTGGAGCTTGCGGGAATAAGCGGTGGAGCGATGCGAGCCGTAGAAGGGGCTGCCGACGATAACAGCCAGCATATTCGGATGTTTTTTTACCAGCTCAGGCATAATATGCAGAAGATGGTGAGCGCCCTTGAGCGGTATGAGCCTGCCGAGAAAAATAACGACCTCGCGGCCCTCCAGCTTTTTCGCCTGCCGCTCCCGCTTCCGCTTCTCTCGCCCTTCTTCGGTAAATCGCGATGGAAAAAGCCCCGTTTCCACGCCGGGATAGACGACCCGTATTTTCGCTGCCGCTTCAGGCGCCCTCGTCGCAACAACGCGCCGCAAAAACTCGCTGTTTACAATAATGCGATCAGCCGCTTGCAGGCTTCGGTGCAGACTGGATGGCGTTATATGACCGGGACTTAGAAAAGTAGAGGAATGCAAGCTCAGCCAAATTCGGGCGGACGGCAGCTTCTGCTTCAGGGCAAGCACGTTGTGCGGACGGTTCTCCACCTGAATAACATGCGGCTTGTAAGCAACTAAGGAACGGCCAACAGCGGCGATATAGCTGGCTTTGTTTACCGCTGGGAATCTGACGCAGGCGACGCCACGGACTAGCCCGTTGCGTTTAAGGCCTTTTGTCGTCCGCCCATAAATGCGGGGATGAATCCGATTTTTCAGAAGTGGAACGAATTTTTCGACTACCCGTTCGACCGAGCTGCTTTTTGTGGATGGGATCGGAAATGACCCTGGCGTAACAAACGCCACTCTGGCAAGCGTCATTTCGTTCAACTGCCTCCTAGCGCATTAAAATGGCAATAAGTTTGCGATAGCATACGCGCCATTTCCGCAAATTGCCACTATCTGGACGGCCGGAGCACATTTATGGCCATTCGTGCAGGTGTATAGATAGCTAAATAAGCCCCTCCTATAATAAATACAGGATTAAGCAGCACCGCATGAATTTCCGTCATAAACACCGTGTCGCGAAGCATCGTTCTCGCTATAGCTGAAGCGATGGAAACAAACGTTGCAAAAAGCAAAATGGCTGCCAGCGCATCCATAACAAGCAGCGCCTTCCGGCTGCGGCAGCCGATCCATCCAGCTGCCAGACAGCAGGCCGCAAGTATAAGTGTGATCAAGATGGTGATGGTCATTTAAGCAAATACCCCTTCTCAGTTTGGGTTTTCTTACATGAAGCTTGGGCTTTTTGTGCAAGAAATAAACGGGAAGGCGTGAAATAAAAGCAAGGCATGGTGAATAAGACAATATAGATGCACGAGGAGAGGAGAAAAATAAGATGAATGCTGCCTATCGCTGGCTGAACGCTTTTGGACTGCTAATCGTCATTGTCGTCAATGCACTCGCCGTCACCCTGCCGCTTGGAGGCAAAACGACTGCCCAGCTTGCGGCGCAATATCCGATTCAGTTCATGCCCGCTGGCTATGCCTTCTCCATATGGAGCCTGATTTATTTGCTGCTTGCCGGATTTGTCATTTATTCCTTTCTGCCGTCAGGCAGAGCAAGCAGGCTGCCTTCCCAGATCGGCATCCTGTTTTTTGTTAGCTGCCTGTTTAATGCGGCTTGGATTTTTGCTTGGCAATACGAGAAGGTGTACGCCAGCGTATTTATTATGCTCGCGCTGTTGATCACGCTGATCGCCATCTACACGCGCGCCAGGACGCCCGGCTGGCAGACGGCAACGACTGGCGAACGCTTTTTCGTAGAGCTGCCCTTTAGTTTGTATCTCGGCTGGATTAGCGTCGCGACCATCGTCAACATTACCTCCGCGTTGTACAAGTCAGGCTGGCAGGGCTTTGGGCTGTCCGAGACGGGATGGACGATTATTTTGCTGGCGGTCGCTGCTATGCTCGCCTTAATCATCGGCTGGAGCTACCGCGATGCCGCTTTCGTCGCTGTCTTCATCTGGGCGTTCATCGCCATTATCGTCAAGCAGCAGGAGCATGATGCCATCGTATTCAGCACGCTCGCTGTCACGATTGTGCTCGCGTTGTTTATTGTTTTATTGCTGTTGTTGAAGCTGCGTAGGCTGCATGAGTAGTGGGGGAATGAAGGGAGGGGGAGAGAAAATAGTTCGCCCTAACTATGATAACGGAGTCGGGTACGTTTTTCTGTCACTCTCCCTATGAAGGGTGACAGAAAAATAATAATCGTAGTGATTCTTAAGAGTATTGTTTTAAAAAAACAAAGCTAAAAACAGGTCAATCATGCTGTGCTATCTGACCATAATCAACCTTTTCAAGGTAACGAAAAAACGTTATCCAGAGATAGATTAAACTATCATCAGGCAACTCTTAGCCTGTTACCTCAAGAAGCATATGTGTTGTATCTGGGAAAACTCCATCGCCTAGTTCTTCAGGTTCCCCATTAAAATACCACCCTTATTTTTATATTATGCTTTCTAACCCATTATAATGTTTTTGAGCTTCTGCATGTCCCCGTTCATACGTAACACCATATTTTTTTTCATATAGTTGGATTCAAATAATTCATGGTTTAGAAACAAGATATCATTCTTATTGTAATTCCCTTGTATTAGTCTTTCCCTCGCTACGTAAGCGAGCCAGATTCATGCTCTTCTTATCAGAGATTTTCCTCCATTTCCAAGATAGGTTTGGCGGACACAGCAGCAGCTATTTCAACAGAATCACGGGTTTAGTACAGGCTGCGGACTCAAAATCCGTTAATGCGCTGCAAATGGCCATTTTGAAGGGAAGATTAGAGCGATAACGGACCTCCTGTCCGCGTACGGCCTGAAATTGTAGAAAATGCCAGAATAGCGGAAGCTGTGTCCTCCAAAAATGGAGGGAACATCACGAACCGTGTGGGCTCAGCAACAGCGGTTTCAACAATAGCAGTTTCTCAGCAAAACTCGCATGCTGCGGTTCCTTATGCTATGAATCGCCCCCTCCTGTTTCCCAACCTGTAAAGGTCGCGAATCGAACCTATTGCTTTGTGATGCGGGTTGTGGCACACTGTTTGGGACAAGCACCACTATTCGAAGCAAGAAAGGACGTGACGGTACGAGCATGCTAGATGGATTACTTCGTGCCATGACGGAATTAAGCTCACGCAAGTCGATTTCGAGGTTGACTGGGCGTTTTGCGCAATCCAGAGCGAGCCGCCGTTTTATTCCGCGCTTTGCTTCCATGTATGGAATTAAGGTGGCAGAAGCCGAGAAACCGCTAAATGAATACGCTACGCTAAATGAATTTTTTACCCGTCGATTAAAACCAGGCATGCGACAAATAGACATGAGTGCGGACAGCCTTGTAAGTCCGGTTGACGCTCTTATTACAGGCATTGGCCCAATAGAAAACGGAACAATTGTCAATGTAAAAGGGCAGGACTACACGATTGAAGAGCTGCTGAACCGTTCGCCAAGAGCGGAAAACTACCTTAACGGCCATTATTTTGTCCTGTATTTGAGCCCGACCGATTACCACCGGATTCATGCTCCTGTGGACGGCACAATCGTGGAGAGCGAGCATATTCCCGGCAAGGTGTATCCGGTCAACGAGTTCGGCTTAACCAAAATGCGCCGGGTGCTCAGCCGCAATGAACGGCTCATTACGTATATTAAACATGGCGGCGGTGAAACGGCTGTCGTGAAAGTCGGCGCCATGAACGTCAGCAGCATCCGCTACGTTGACCCGCTGCCGCCGCATACGGTAAAGGGTGGCGATCTTGCTTATTTTGAGTTCGGATCTACAGTCGTGCTGCTGACTGAAAATAAAACCTTCACCCCGCTGCCTAACTTAAAGCTCGGCCAGAAGGTGAAAATGGGCGAGGCGCTTGGCAGCTTGCTGCCGCGTTAACCCACTCGCTCGCCATTCGAGCGTAATTACAACATAAACGTCCAATTAAAAAAGCTCGCTGCCCGTGCGGAGAAATTTCCGCCAGGCAGCGAGCTTTTGTCTGCTTCAGCAGCAGTTGCAGCAGTTGCAGTAGTTGCAGCAAAGTTGCTGTTGCCATCGCTTCAGCCGCGCTGCTGCTGAACCTCCTCCCAGCATGCCGCAATTCGCCGCATGCCCTCCTTAATATCGGCTTCGGCCAAATGCGCGAAGCCGAACAGCGCTGCCGGAGCGCGCTGCTCCTCCGGCTGCCGCCACAGCCGCTCGCCGCGGTTCCAGCTGACGCCTTCCCGCTGGCAGCGCTCAATCAGCCGCTCATAATCCGCGGCTGCCCCAAGCCACACGCCGTACTGATGCAAGCCTGCATCCGACGGCGTAAACCGGAACAAGCCCGCGAGCTGCTCCGCGGCTTGTTCCTTAAAGAGCTTGAGGCGCCGTCCGCAGCTGCGCCTCATCCGCCGCAAATGCCGAACATACTGCCCACTCGCCATAAATACGGCGAGCGCCCGCTGCTCCGCGATTGAGCTTGGGCTTGGCTCAAGCAAAAACTTCGCCTGCCGCAGCGGTTCCCGCAGCGCATCCGGCGTAATAACATAGCCAAGCCTCAGGTCGGCGTACATCGTCTTGGAGAATGTGCCGACATACACGACCCGCCCCTCGTGGTCGAGCGTCTTGAGCGGCTCCGCCGGGCGTCCGCCCCAGCGGAATTCGCTGTCGTAATCGTCCTCAATGATGACAGCACCTTGCCGGGAAGCCCATTGCAGCAGCTCTAGCTTGCGTTCAGGCGCAAGCTGTGCTCCGGTTGGATACTGGCGCGTCGGGGTCACGAACAGCAGCTTTGCATCCCAGTCCTGCGGAATAATGCCATAATCGTCGACATCCGCATCTATAATGACGCCGCCCGCAGCAGCAATTGCCCGTCTAATGCCGGGATAGCACGGGTTTTCCACCACGACTTGATCACCAGGGTTGATCAATAGCTGGGCGAGCAGGGCAATGCCATACATAGAGCCGCTCGTAATAAATAAATGCTCTACGCTCGTGATCATGCTTCGCTCGCGGCGCAGCTCGCTGGCAATCGCTTCGCGCAGCGGCAAATGTCCTTCTATCACTCCGTAATCCTCATACTGGCGCTCCAGCACTCCTCTAACCTCCGCGAACATGGCCGTCTTCCATTCATCCTGTGGAAACAGCTCAGCATCCGCGTAGCCTACATCAAACGCAATGCAATTCTCCTCGTGTACAGGCCGCTTCGTATACCCTTTAATCTGCGGCAGCCGCTGCGCCCAAGCGGATAATGCAAGTGTACTCGCCTTGCCTTCCAGCTCAACCCCAGCTTTGGAAGCTGGCGGCTGGCTATAGGAAACATAGGTGCCGCTCCCCCTTCCCGGCCGAACAAAACCTTCTGCATACAGCATATCGTACGCTGCATTCACCGAACCGCGCGACATGCCATAGCTTTCGGCCAGCCTTCTGCTGGAGGCGAGCTGCTCCCCATCCTCCAGCACCCCCGCGACAATAGCTTCACGCAGTGCCAGAAACAGCGCATCCGCCTTGCGCCCCATCTCCTCATAATACCGCTCATAAGCCGCACGGCAGCGATCATCCATCATTCAACCTCCTATGACCATCCTGTTGCCTACTAATTCCGTCTATTCCCCCGCTCAAGCAAAAGTGGTTCAATAAAATTACTGTAAAGTGGATCTTTTTATATGTCAATATTCCGATTACACTTGCAATTAACGAGCTGAACGCTTGGCACATCACTTACTCAAGTTATCGCTATTGTTACGAAAGGAGCAGTCCGCTATGCGCAGAAAAGAATTTGCAATTGGAAGCGAAGATGAACAAGAGATTACCGCCTTTTTGGAGGAAATGAGCTACGGCTTTCTAGGAACAGCTAGAGCGGATGGCGCCCCTTCCATTACTCCGCTGAATTACATTTATTTGAACGGAAACATTTATTTTCACGGCAGCCGTGCAGGAGATAAAATGAAGCTGCTCGGGGCAGATCCGCGAGTCACCTTCTGTGTGGCTAAGGAATATGCGATTATTCCTTCCCATTTTACCGATCCGCTGATGGCCTGTCCGGCCTCCGCCTTTTTCAAATCGGTCATTATTGAGGGCACCGCGTCGGTCGTCGAGGATTTGATGGAGAAGGGCGAGGCGCTGCAAGCGCTGATGGCCAAGCTCCAGCCCGAAGGCGGGCATTTGCCGATTGCCGGGGATGATCCTGCTTACAGGGGCAGGCTCAAAGGAGTTGCCGTCGTAAAAATTGAGCCGCAGCAAATCAACGCGAAGTTCAAATTCGGCCAAAATGCCGATGAGAACAATCGTGAAGCCATTACAAACGGCCTGCTTGCACGCGGACGGGAGCTCGATGCAGAGACGGTCGACCTTATGCGCCGATACTGCCCGCACCATAACGAAAACGCTCATCCGGGCGACTAACTATACTCAATCCATTTGCATCTGTGACATTTATACATTCTCATTTATCAAAAAAAGCCGAGCGCCTCTCCCCCCTTTGTTGTCGGGAATAAAGGCCGCACCGGCTTTTTTTTATGAACTTAACGAATTTCCGACGGACTCCGTCCGGTGTATTGCTTGAATTGGCGGCTGAAGAAAAAAATATCACGGTAGCCGAGCGCGTCCGCCACCTCCGTCACATTCATGCCCACGTGCATCAGCAGGTGCTGGGCGCGGTCGATCCGGGTGCTGATCATAAACGTCTGGACCGACATGCCGATCAGTTCCTTGAACTTCATCGAAAAATAGCGCGGCGACAGCTGGGCGCGCATCGCGAGATCCTCGACCCGGTGGGCAATGCCGGGATTTTGCCGGACATAGTTGGCGACCTCATGAATGGCCTCGGTCAGCTGATTGCTCACTTTTTTCTCCACTGGCGATTGTTTTGTCGCACGGTCCTCCCGCAGCAGATGAATCATCAGCTGCTTCAGCACTAGGCGCGCTTCAATTTCCGCCGCGTAGGTTTTGACCAAAAACAGCCGCACGTAACGCGACAGCATGTATTCAAAATCTACCGTATCAATCAGCTGGCGGTACCGTTCCGGCACCAGCTCCGGCTCTTCCGCCGTATCAAAGTGTATATAAGTAAGGACTAGAGGCTTCTGCGGATTATGGGTTGCGCTCGTATAGTCGCCTGGACGGAACAGGAAACAGCTTCCTTTACCCACTGGGTAATGAATGCCGCCCACTTCGACTTCCCCTTCACCGCTCCACACATAAAATAAATCAAAATTAGCCATCGGCTTTTCACGGCGCTGCCATTTCCAATTCGGCTCGCAAACGATCTTCGCGAAAGGCGGCAGCAGTAAATAGGCATCGGGTGTTAAATGCAGCATAAAACCCTCCTGAAACGTAAGCTTATGCCGTCATCATACACCAGCGCGAAACTTTCGCGCAACCCCAGCTGGCAGTCGTCACATTTTCCAAAAAAATTTGAAATTGAAATGGTTCCGACACGTTAAAAAATGATATAATAGCTCCCGATAAGTATGATCAGAAAATGAATTGATTTTTCGGAAGGATGGAATGAAGTTCATGAACCCACTTGCTCAGCAGTTGAATGAGACTTTGGCAGCAGAAAGCCCGAACGTCCATGCCATGTTGTCAGCTTTAGGAAAAGCCATTTATTTCCCGAAGGAAGGCATACTTAGCCAATCCGCAGAAGCGAAGGCGAAGGCCAAGACGTTTAATGCCACAATCGGCATAGCGATCGAAGGCGGACAGCCGATGCATCTTAAGGTCATTCAGGATACACTCACTGCTTATAATCCTAAGGATCTATATGAATATGCCCCCCCTGCGGGCAAACCCGAGCTGCGCACAGCTTGGCTTGAGAAAATGCTTAAAGAAAACCCTTCACTTGAAGGCAAACGTCTCAGCAATCCTATCGTAACGAACGCTTTAACGCATGGGCTGAGCATTGTCGCCGACCTGTTCGCAGAAGCGGGCGATACCGTTATTATTCCAAATAAAAACTGGGAAAACTACGAGCTGACCTTTGGCATCCGCCGGGGCGCAGAAATCGTGGAATACCCTTTACTTAACGATAGCAATACGTTTAACAGTGACGGCCTGCGCGAAGCGCTGCTCGCTCAGAAGGACAAAGGCAAAGCTATCGTCCTGCTTAACTTCCCGAACAACCCGACAGGCTACACGCCAGGCCTGCAAGAAAGCGAAGAAATTGTAGCCGCTGTCAAGGAAGCGGCGGATGCAGGCATTAATGTCGTCGTCGTTACCGACGATGCTTACTTCGGCTTATTTTTCGAGGATTCGGTTCACGAGTCGCTGTTCGGCAAATTTGCCGACCTGCACCCTCGCGTCCTAGCTGTCAAAATCGACGGCGCGACGAAAGAGGATTATGTCTGGGGCTTCCGCGTCGGTTTCATTACGTATGCTGCTTCTTCCGACAAAGTGCTGAATGCGCTTGAGCAGAAGACGCTTGGCATTATTCGGGCGACGATTTCCAGCGGCCCGCACCCTTCGCAGACGTTTGTGCTGAAAGCTCTGCAATCGCCTGATTTTGACGCTCAGAAAGCGGAGAAATACGACATTATGAAGGGCCGCGCCAATCGTGTCAAAGCGCTGCTCGATAGCGGCCGTTATGGGGATACCCTAGCGTATTATCCGTTCAACTCCGGCTATTTCATGTGCCTCAAGCTCAGCGGCGTATCGGCCGAGGCTGTTCGTGTGCGCCTGCTTGAAGAATATGGCATCGGTACGATTGCCCTTGGCGAGACCGATCTTCGCGTCGCTTTCTCCTGCATCGAGGAAGCCGACCTGGAGTCGCTTTACGATACGATTTATAAAGCAGTGACCGAGCTGCTGGCTTAATTATTTCAGCATTTTATTCCTTTCCCCTTGGAAAGTAGCCGTGTATAATACGGTTACGGCCAAGGGGTTTATTTTGTTATATGATAAAATGAGGGCAGCAGAAATGGAAACTACGCTTTGTAAGAGGAGCTGAATAACGATATATACGATCATGATAGTCGAGGATGATGCGAAGATCGCTGAGCTGCTGCGGGCGCATATTGAGAAATATGGCAACGCGGCAGTTGTGACGACGGATTTTGCCCGCGTCATGGAGCAGTTTGAACAAGTAAAGCCGCATATTGTACTGATGGATATTAATCTGCCGAGCTTTGACGGCTTTTATTGGTGCCGGCAAATTCGGACCGTTTCGACCTGCCCGATTATTTTCATTTCCGCCCGCAGCGGCGAAATGGATACGGTACGCGCCATCGAAAATGGCGGCGATGATTATTTGACCAAGCCCTTCCATTATGAAGTCGTAATGGCGAAAATCCGCAGCCAGCTAAGGCGCGTATACGGCGACTATGCCCAAGCTGCTGGTGAGCGAATAGTTGAGCATGCCGGACTGATATTATATCCCGAGCGAATGGAGCTGCATCTGCAAGGACAATTTGTAGCTTTGACTAAAAAAGAAACCGTGCTCGTGGAGACGCTGCTCCAGCGCTGCCAAAGGCTCGTGAGCCGGGAAACGATTTTGGAAAAGCTGTGGGATGATTATACGTATGTCGATGACAATGCGCTTAGCGTCAATATGTCGCGTGTGCGCAAGAAGCTGGCAGAGCTTGGCATTGAAGGAGCACTCGAAACGGTGCGCGGCACGGGCTACCGCCTGAATGACAGCTGGGCAAATGGCGAGCAGCAGCGTGAGCGCCGATGAAGCTTTTTTTACGGGATCAGCTTGCACTTGTGTTATTTATGCTCATACAGCTCGTCGTAGTGACCACCGTGTTCTGGCTGGACGGCTATAGAAACTTGACCATCGCCTCGTATGCACTGCTGCTTGGACTTTGCGTATTTATTGCTTTTTTAGCTTACCGTTATTTGTCTCATCGTCGATTTTATACGCTGCTCAGCAGCAGGCAAGCAGGCCTTGAGGAGTCGATCCAGCAGCTGGGGGCCGCCCCCCTCCCTGCGTCGCTTGCCGAGCTGCTGCAGCTTCAATATCGCCATTACCAGAAAAAGATCATTGAAGGCGAGCGCAAGCAGCAAAATCATCTGACCTTTATGAATCAGTGGGTGCATCAGATGAAAACACCGCTCTCCGTACTCGAGCTCATGCTGTCGGAAGAAGCGGACGCGCGCAATAACAGCATGCGGGAAGAAACAGATCGCATCCGCAAAGGGCTGGATATGGTGCTGTACGTCGCCCGGCTGGAAACGTTCGAGCAGGATTTTCAGGTGGAGAAAATGCAATTGCGGGAACTTGCCAACGAGGTGATTTTGGAAAACAGGCGGCTGTTTATTCGCAGCTTCGTATACCCGGATATGCAAATCGAGGAAAATTTAGTCGTAGAGACCGACGGCAAATGGCTGCGTTTTATTATGCAGCAGTTGATTGCCAATGCGGTCAATTATTCAGCGGGCAGCGGTGCAAAAATAACGATTAATGGTTACCGCAGCGAGCGCTCGGTCATCCTTGAGGTGATCGATTGCGGCGTCGGCATTCCTGCCTCTGATTTGAGCCGCATTTTCAACGCCTTTTTCACTGGGGAAAATGGACGGGCGTTCAAGGAATCGACGGGCATGGGCCTCTATATCGTCCGTACCGTGCTTGATAAAATGAATCATGAGATCGAGGTTGAATCAAAAACAGGGGAAGGCAGCGGCACGACAATGCGGATTATTTTCCCCTTTGCCGCTGTTCAGTCCGTTGAGCATTAAACGTACAAGCAGACTGCCCTTATGATGGCAATCTGCTTGTTTTTCGTAATTACAAGCCTTCCACGACGATTGCTTTCCCGGTAGAGTTTGCCCATCTGATTTTTTTCAACGGTTCGTACATTTTTGAGTTGTAAAAGGCTTCGATGCTCGGTTTGTTAGGAAACTCCAAAATGACGAGTCTTTTCGGCTGCCAATCTCCTTCCATCGTCGTTACGTTGCTATCTTGAACGATTGGGCGGCCCCCGAAATGTGCAATGACAGCAAAAATCTGATTTTCGTATTCCTTGAAATTTGCCGGGTTGGAAATATCAATATCAATCACGAGATATGCACTCAAATCCAACAGCTCCTTTCGTTGATGAGGAAAGGCCATATTTCCCTTCCATGCGTTCAGTATACGAACTAGAAAGATGAATTGATCTCGCTTCCCCTAGAGATACAAAAGCAAGCAGCGTTATCTTACAAAGCTGTAAGGTAAATGAAAGCTAAGCTCATAGGAGCCGGCGCGCATGAGGGGTATACTGGGTTTATTGACAAACAAGCAAGGGGAGATCGAATTGGAATTGCTATTTGCACGAAATCTGAACAAAATTTATCCAGGAAAAGTAACCTATAAAGCGTTGACCAACATTGATTTAACGATCCAGCAAGGCGAGTTCGTCGGCATTATGGGGCCATCGGGCAGCGGCAAAACGACGCTGCTGAACATGGTATCGACCATCGACAAGCCCACTTCCGGCGAGCTGCGCATTGCGGGCCAAGACCCGTACGAGCTGTCACGGGAAAAGCTAGCTTTTTTCCGCCGGCGGGAGCTTGGCTTCGTCTTTCAATCGTTTAATTTGCTTGATACGCTAACGGTCAGCGAAAATATTATGCTGCCGCTCACGCTCGACGGCACGAACATCGTGGAAATGAAGCTGCGGGCCGCCTCCATCATGGAAAAGCTCGGCATTGCCGCGCTGGCGGACAAGCGGACCTATGAAATATCCGGCGGGCAGGCGCAGCGTACGGCCATTGCCCGAGCACTTATCCACAGCCCAAAGCTGCTGCTGGCCGACGAGCCGACCGGCAACCTCGATTCCAAATCGGCGCGTGATGTGATGGAGTTGATGAGCAAGCTCAACCGCGAGGACAATGCCACCATGATGCTCGTTACACATGACGCAATGGCGGCGAGCTACTGTCACCGGGTTATTTTTATAAAAGATGGCCAGTTTTACAGTGAAGTTAATTGCGGAGACAACCGCGCGGCTTTTTATCAGAAAATTATTAATATGCTTGCTCTGCTTGGGGGGACTGAAAATGAATTTCCGACAGTTCGCGTTTAATAATGTACTGCGCCGCAAACGGACGTATGCTGCACATTTTATGAGCAGCTCGTTCGCGGTCATGATTTTTTTCATCTATTCGGTGCTGCTCTATCATCCGGATTTGCAGGGGGAAATCGCCGCCAGCAGTCCAACTGCCTCTATGCTTGGGACGATGGGGCTGAAAATTTCGCAATATTTAATCGTTATTTTTTCATTTCTGTTTTTGATGTATTCGGCTGGTGCCTTCCTGAAGGCGCGTAAACGTGAATTCGGCATTTTGATGCTGCTGGGCATGTCCGACAAGCAGTACCGCAGGTTGATTTTTGTGGAAAATATGATCATTGGCCTCATCTCCACTGTTTTTGGAATCGGCTTTGGCATTTTGTTCACCAAGCTTTTTTTGCTCATAACCGAACGGCTGCTGGTGCTGCAAAAAGGACTCGAATTCCTCGTGCCCATCCAAAGCGTGATCATAACGACGGGCGCTTTTTTCATCGTATTTCTGCTCCTGTCCATACTCGCGTCGCGCCTTGGGCGGAAATCTCAGCTGCTTGAGCTGATTCGTTCGGATGAGAAGCCGAAGAAGGAGCCAAAAGCTTCCGCGGGGCTATCGCTGCTTGCTGCCATTCTTTTGCTTGCAGGCTACGGAATGGTCTTTTATTTTGTACTGGGTCGCGCCTTCTCGCTGGCACTGCTCGCAGCCGCCATTGGCTGTGTCATATTGGGGACTTATTTTCTGTTTACACAGCTCAGCGTGTATGTGATTCGTGCGCTGCGCGGACGGGAAAGCTTATTGCTGCGTAAAATCAATTTGCTGACGCTCTCCGATCTCGCTTACCGAATGAGAGACAATGCCAATATGTTTTTTATGGTCGCAACGGTAACGGCGGTCGCCTTGTGCGGCATGGGCACCTGCCTGGCGATCGGTGATCCGAAGCTGTCGGAAAAAGACAATCCCTACGCCTTTATTTATGAATCCTTCGGTGGCGATAGTGAATCTCTAGCTCAGAATGAAAGGCAAACGAAGCAGCACCTGGCGCTATTGGAGCATAGACTATCAGAGGGCGGCTTTGCTTATACGAAAGGCGCTTCGCATATTAAATACACGGAAGATTGGCAGTCGGTCATGAGCCTGTCCGAATACAATCAGCTTGCCACTGCACTCGGCTTCTCCGCCGAGACGCTTCATGCGCCCAGTGAAGCCTTTATCGCCTCTGGCAAAGTCTCCCGTGCTCAGAACGTCACGGCATTTGAGCCCGTTGTGGATTTAGGCAACGTTGCGCCGGACGAAAAGCAGCGGAAGCTTACTGTGGTAAAAAGGCTGCCTTCTTTCGTATTAAACAATTACAATGATGTTTACGTCGTATCGGATGACTATTTCCAAGCGATGATCCGCATGAAGGACGACACGAACCAGGTCACGTATTATTATGTCATTCCCAATTGGATCGACACCATCAGCGCAGCGCAGAGCGTTATGAAGGAAATACCGCAGGACACGCAGGGCCATTATTATATACGGTCACTCGTGATTGAATGGTATGAATTCAAGCAGCTTAACGGGCTTTTGCTCATTATTAGCGTGCTTGTGGGCGGCGTCTTTTTCACCTATGCCGTCAGCTTTATCTACTTTAGGCTGTATGCCGATTTGGAGCGGGATGAGAAGCAATACCAGATGATTAGCAAAATCGGCCTCAGCGGCAAGGAGCTGAACCGGCTCGTTACAAGGCAGCTGCTCCTTATGTTTTTCCTGCCCTTTGCGATTGCCCTTGTGCATGGCATCGTCGCTTTTATAAATATTGCGCTGCTGCTCGATATTTCGATGCTGAATGCAGCACTCCTGATCTATATTAGCTTTTTCCTCCTCCAGCTAACCTATTTCCTCATGATTCGCTGGCGGTATTTGCGCCATATGCATCTCAAACTGACGTAGGCGAGGAGGAAAGTCGCATATAGCCAAAGCTTATGAGTATATAGGAAAAGGGTCTTGGACGCTAATAGAAGCTTTATGCAAAAATAAGGCATATTGATTTTGGCAAAGGACTGATTCGTATGCTGCATTCATTTTTGCTTATCGTATATGGCGTGTTTCTGCCGATTTCGCTGCCTGTGCTTGGAGGAGCTGCCTTGAAGCGCTGGCGGGGACTGGAGACGAAGCCCTTATCGACCATTGCCCTTTATTTGCTCAGCCCGGCTCTTATTTTGGAGACGCTGATCAGCGCCAAGCTGTCAATGGCAGATATTATTCAGACGAGCGCATTCAGCATCATCAATCTGGTCGCTCTCTGGCTCGTGGCTGTTCTCGCCTCTAGGCTGCTGCGGCTTTCTCCAGCAGATCAAGCCGGCCTCACGCTTGTGTCTGTATTTACGAACTGTGTCAACTATGGACTGCCGCTGGTGCTGCTCGCCTTCGGTCAGCTGGGACTAGCCAAGGCATCCGTCTACGTCATCTCGCAAATGATTCTTGTCAATACCGTCGGTGTTTATTTCGCTGCCCGCTCCCATTTCTCGGTGAAAAAAGCGGTCCAATCGGTTTGCAAGCTTCCCGCTTTATACGCCGTTGTGCTCGCCGTCATTATCCGGTTCACCGATATGATTATGCCTGCGGCTGTGGCAGAAGGCCTATCAATGCTGTCGAGCGCCTATGCGCCTGTAGTGCTGATTTTGCTAGGGGCACAGATGGCCGGGGCGCGCAGCAGCAAAAAGTCAGCAGATTCGGTCATGAGCAAGCCGCTCTGGACGGCTATCGCGATCCGTCTGCTGCTTTCTCCAATCATAGCAGCGCTGCTGCTCTGGCTGCTGCAAGTAAAGGGCATGCTGTTCGCCGTCCTGCTTATACTCGCCTCTATGCCGACGGCAGTCAACGCCGTCATTATGGCGGAGCAATTCGAGGCATCGCCAAAGCTCGTTTCCCGCTGTATTTTGTGGACGACGCTCGCCTCCTTTATCGTGCTGCCTTTGCTGATTGTCCTTGTGCAGCCGTCTTGACCTCTTAAGCGAACAGAAAATGACCAGTAAAAAACGTCCAAGCCCACCTTTATCAGTGGATTTGGACGTTTTTTGCTTGCTTTGTCACCTCTATAGCGGGGCTGTCATCTATAATGGGCAGCCAGATGCCATAGGTCCATCTGGCAGTTGCAGCGCCCTAATCTTCTTCCGCATCAGCGGCAAAAGCGCGGCGCAGCCTCAGCGGGCGAATCGCAAGCACATAGACGAGTGCTGCAATCGGCGCTGCTGCAGCAGCCAGCAGGCAGTTGGCACGCAGCAGCATAATGCATGACGGAAGCCACATAAGCACGGCAATGATGAGCATCGTCCAGCGGTCAAGCCGGATGAGGCTTTCCAGCCTTTGGGCATCAGGAAGCGGATAAACATGCCGCCATACCGTATAACGATGCGTATGGCGAAGTCCGCCAAGCTGGGCCCCGACAATGAGCATAAATACCGCATAGGCACAGGCAGCCCCCCAGCCGGACAGCCAAACCGCTTCCGCCATCCAATAGGCAATTAGTGCGAACAGAACGAGCAGCCTTAGCAAAATGCCTCCCATTTCCATTCGCAGCATGGAAGCCGCATATAAATAATCGTAAGTAAAGCGGCGGCGATACGGAATAAAGTTCATGATCCAGGAAAGATATTTTCGGCCGGCTGTTCGCGATGGCATCGTAGGCACATCAATAAACAAACCGAAAAAGACGTAATACCTTCTTCTCGTCGCCGACTCTTCTTCGACTAGCCGTTCCCAAGGGATAACGAATCGGCTCGGAAGCTTGTACAGCAGGGCAAATAGCAGGATGAGCAAAATAATAAAGCCTCCTGCATACAGCGGCGCACGGGTGAGCATCCCCGCCCAAGCAAGCGCTGTCGCTCCCCAGCGAGCTACTCGAAACAGCACTCTCATGCCGCTCCAGGCCAGCTGACGCTCGCGCCATGCAGCAGCTGTATTGGCAAAACGAAGCACAGCCGCAGCCAATACCAGCAGCCACATATCCGCTGGAGCGGTGCCCTGCCTGTATATAGGCCAATAAGCAAGCAGCAGGAAGGCGCATAAAGCGACCATAGCGATTATGCTTCGCTTAAAGGAAAGCCCCCAATAACGGCGCATCGCTGATTCCTGCGGCATATGGAAGACGACATCTGCCGCTTGCAGAAAGGTGCGGAAGGGGCTCCAGCAAAGTACGGGCACTAGTGCGACTATGCCAACCAGCGTGGTCGGAAAATCAGCAGGCACGTCCCGAATCAGCTTGAAATAGCTAAGCACTCCGGTAATGACAAACAACGAGAGAAACAGCGGGAAGCCGCTTTGTCCCATATAGCGAAAATACGGCAGCGTCTCCTGGCGGAAGCTTCGCGCACGTTTTTTCCACAACTGCTGCATCGCCTGTTCCTTCAGCTGACGCTGCTCGGGATTAGCTGCTTGCGATTTCGCCGTCATAGCTTGTCTCCTGCAACGAGCTTATAGAACGCATCCTCCAGCGTTCCGCCGCGCATCGCCATGCCCGCCGCTTCGCATACATCGGCAAGCGTTCCGCTGGCAACGATGCGCCCATGATGCATCACAATAAACTTGTCGCAATAAGCTTCGACCGTAGCCAAAATATGCGAGCTCATCAAAATAGCCGAGCCATTCTGCTTCACTTCTACAAGCCGTTCCAGCAAGGAGCGAATGCCGAGCGGGTCCAGCCCAAGAAACGGCTCGTCAATAATATATAATGGCGGCTCGGACAGCAGCGCATTCATAATCATGACCTTCTGCTTCATCCCTTTGGACAGATGGGCGGCAAAAGCTCCTTTTTTCGCATTCATTTGGAACTCGTTCAATAAATCCATTCGCTTCTTATCAAATTCCTGAACAGAAACGCCGTAGGCCATTCCTGTCAGGCGCAAATGCTCCTCAACCGTAAGCTCGTCGAACAGCACCGGCGTTTCCGGCACATACGCAAAGGCAGAGCGGTAGCGGTCCGGATCATCCTCCAGCTTGACGCCGCCAACCTTAACCTCACCCTGCTGCGGCTTCATCAAGCCGAGAATATGTTTAATCGTCGTGCTTTTGCCTGCGCCATTGAGGCCAATTAAGCCGACCATTTCGCCCGGATGCAGCTGGAACGACACATTATGCAGGACAGGACGGCGCGGACTATATCCTCCTGTCAAATCGGCAACTTCCAATACGGGCTCTATCATTATCCATTCACCTTCATAACTATAAAATTAATATCGCTTATTCAGCATACCGAATTTCAAGGCAAAATTCAAAATTTCCCATCCGTATCGTTTCAGAATCGTTTCGGATCTTTGCGTATAATTAAAAAAAGCCCAATTTCCGCTAATGGCTGAAGTTAAAAAGGCTTGCGGAGCGCCCATAAATAATGGTTGGGCGCTCGCTTGCCTCTTCCTTCCATTTTGCTGGAAATGGGGCTTGCATTATAAACTTATTTTGCTTAAAGGCTTAGTCCTTCGTATCGCCCGACTCGCGCTTCGCTTTCAGCCATTTTGGCGCACCTTTATCCTTGCTCTTCTTCTGGCGCTCCTGCTTGGACAGCACCTTCGCCTTCGGTTTTGCCTGAACAGCCGCTTTCTGCGGCTCGTTAGCTGCGGCAGCGTCGCTTCCCGCTGTTCTTGCCTGCGCTGCAGAGCCTGCTGCATCCGTTCTGCGGCTGCCTGGCTGAACATCGCCTAGGCGTCTCTCGCCTTGCGGTGCTTTCCCGCCGGCTCCTTGTCTGAACTCGCCACGCGGCCTCTCGCCTCTCGCTGCCTCTCCTTGCGCGAAGTCGCTGCCCGATGCCTGACGGCTCTTCGGTGCTCCCGTATAATCCGAGCGTTTGAATGAGGCTTTATCGTTCCGCGCTTCCTCAGGTGTAACCAGCTTGCCTCTTAACATCGCCTTCTCTGGAAGATCGATGCCGAGCTGCTTGCGGAACTTGTCCATAATAAAATGCTCCTGCGGCGTAACAATGGAAATAACCGTTCCTGTGCGGCCCATACGGCCCGTCCGGCCCGCCCGGTGCACATAATGATCGGCATCAAGCGCAGGCTCCAGGTTGATAACGAGCGGCAAGCCTTCGATATCGAGTCCCCTCGCTGCAACGTCGGTCGCAAGCAATAGCTGGCATGCGCCTTCGCGGAAGCGCGCAAGCGTAGCAGCACGACGCTGCTTGTCAGCATCGCCGTAAAGCGCCTCTACCGTAAACCCCTCATAGCTGAGCTTCGCTTCCCAGTTTGAAATCGTATCCGTCTCATTCAGAAACAGCAATGCCGATTTGGGCTTGAGCATCCGAATGATGCGACGGGCGATATCCGGCTTGTCCCGTTTGTCGCATACGAAATAATAATTCGTAATCGTCTCGGATACGCGATGCTCAGGCGCAACCTGAATGCGGTACGGCTCATTCATCCAGCGGCCTTCAAAGCGGGCCATCTGCTCGGGATAAGTCGCCGAGAAAAAAGCGATCTGACGATTTTGTCCCATTGCAAAAAGTATCGTCTCCACTTCACGCGTCGAGCTCAGCTGGAAAACTTGGTCCACTTCATCAATTACGACCTGATTGACCGCATGCAGCTTGATTTTGCGCAGCTTAAGCAGCTCATGAATACGTCCTGGCGTACCGATGACAATTTGCGGATGCAGCTTGAGCTTCTCTACTTGACGCTTGAGCGCTGCGCCGCCAATTAGCTGCTGTACACGGAGGCCCAGCGGCTTCGCATAAAATTCAGCTACTCGCACGATCTGCATAGCCAGCTCCTGCGTAGGAGCAATAACGACGCCTTGAATTTCTTTCGACGAGGCATTCAGCTTCTGGAGCAAAGGCAGCAAATACGCCAGCGTCTTGCCTGTTCCTGTCTGCGAACGCGCAGAAACGTCCTGCCCTCCGAGCAGTACGGGAATGGCCTCTGCTTGCACCGCAGTAGGCTCCTGGATACCTTCTTCAACTAGCGCTTCCGCCAGCTGTTCATTTAAACCTAAATCCAACCAATTTTGCTTACTCATGTTCGAGTCCTCTCTTGTTCAAAACACTATTTTCGATCCAGCATACCGCCGAATACTCGGTCAATTAGACGTGGAAAAAGCTGATACAGCTTAATGCCAAACGCCGCCGATTTCGGCAAATTAATTTCCGCCTTCCTGCGCTCAATAAGCCGCACGATGGCTTTGACTACATAGTCGGGCTTCATCATAAAGAAGCTGACATTTTTCACATAATTGCCTGACGGATCTGCCAGCGAGAAAAACGGCGTGTCAATCGGTCCGGGATTAACCGCCGATACGACAATCCCTTTGCCCCGCAGCTCCATCCGCAGCGAATTGGTAAAGCCGAGCACCGCATGCTTCGTTGCCGTGTAGGCCGTTGACTTGGCTGAGCCGATCTTGCCTGCGAGTGAGGCAATATTTACGATATGACCGCTGCCTTGGGAAAGCATATATGGCAGCACTGCCTTCGTGCAGCGAACGATACCCATATAATTCGTATCCATCATCTGGTCAAATGCCTCGACCGGCATCGTCTCAAAATATTCGAACTGTCCATAACCAGCATTATTAATCAAAATATCGAGACGCCCATGCTTTTGCAGGACAGATTGAATGACCTGCTGCACATCTTCCATGCTCGTTACATCCATCTGAAAATAGGAGCTATTACTGCCGATTTCTGCCACTTGCGCTTTCAGCTTCTCCACATTTCGTCCGGTCAGCACCACAATGGCGCCGCGCCGCGCAAGCTGCTTTGCAGCAAGCGCTCCAATCCCGCTGGAAGCGCCGGAAATAAGCACAACTTTGCCATTTAACATCCGTCATCACCTAAAGCTAATTCTACTTGATCAGGGCATTTTAAGCAAAGAAACCTTTGCAAAACATTGCATAGGCTCACGCCATTTTTTGATTTTGGACAATAGGCCTCTACCTCAGTACAATAATAGGGAAAGGGAGGTTAAACAAAATGAAATCCTACAAGGAATTAATGGTGCCGGAGGACGCATGGGGAGAAATTCAAAGCCTTGTATCCGAAGCCGTCAATCCCATTACTATAGTAAGCTGCTCGATCGATGATGGCAGAAAAACGCTGGAGCACCTGCAAGTTACGAATCGCTCCTATTTGGGCGCGATTGCCTTGGAATGCGGAGGAATACTTGTCGATTATGGCTGGTTAAAAATATTAGGGGCAGGAAATGAGCGGCTTTCAGGCTCTTTAGCAACATGGAACAGTCCCATTCAAAATATTTTAGTCGTAGCCTATGATCTAGTTGGCGGCTTCTTCGCCATTCATTCCAATTTTAAAACTGTTTTTTATATGGCGCCTGATACGCTTGAATGGGAAGATACCGAATGTACTTATTCCGAGTTCATAGGCTGGGCGTTGAATGGCGATCTCCAATTATTTTACAAGACCATGCGCTGGGACAGCTGGATTGTGGATTCCCAAACGATACAAGGCGATCAGGCCTTCTCCATCTTCCCCTACCTATGGACGGCCGAAGGGCAAAATATTGAGCAAGCATCCAAAAAGCCCGTAAGCGTACTCGAGCTTTATGAGCTGCATCAGGAAATGGGCAAATCATTAAATACTTTATCCCAGCCGTAGAAAGCTTTGCCTGCAAAAAGATGAAAATATAAATTCAGCTCTTATATCAAACCTTATACATGTAAAAAAACTCCCGAAGGAGTTTTTCGCCGTTACGATTACGATGCTACCAGCACCTGAATATCCAATTCACCAATTCCCTCCATAAGGAGCGGAACGGTTAATGCTTGCTGTGCTTTAAAACCAGCAGCTGCAGCAGACTGAATAACCTTCGGCGGTGTAATATCTACATGGACGCCTTGATTCGATAACATCGTGCTCGCATTCCCGCTAATCATGTTGCCAAGCTCAGAAATGGCGCTTCTGCCCATTTCATCAATTTCAGAAATCGAGAAGCCGCCCATCATAGCCGATATCATCTTCATCGCTACCGATTCGCTTAGTCCAAAAACGATAACAGCGTTCATTTGTCCGTTCAGGCCGATTTGTATCCAAATGTAATTTTCAACGAATTTAACATCTTTCAAGCCTAATTGCCCTGCCGATGGCTTTATCTGGATGACCTGCTCAATTACACTTTTTGCCGCTTCAAGAAACGGATTAATATACTCAGCCTTCATAACGGGAATACGCTCCTTTTCGACAAAGATCGCGATTTATTGTATACCTCATTATACTTTCATAAATAGGACAAGTATACTATTTTTATCATTTTTGAACCTTAAGACCTATGAGTTTATGTTCATTTTCAATTGCTTTACAATCCAATTTGGAGGTTTTTTCGTGCAAAACGCATGGACCCCTATTATTTTCGGACATAAAGTACTAGATGAACGAGGTAAAAGAGCTATGTAATCGGCTTTGCTTTGCACCATATTCTGGATCGCAATAGGCATATGCGTTATGCGCAGCCCATTTGGCCAGATGGCGGGCTCGCGACTCCTTCGGACAAATAACGAATAACACGCCACCCGTTGATTCATCCAATCCGGTGAAGCTCTCTCCCGCCATCCTTTAACGAACTGAATTTATATTGCTTGCGCCTGGTTTGCATGAGCTTTGCGGTAACGAATTCTGAGCAGCCGCAGCCGTTCATACAGCATGTCCACCTGTTCATGCTTCATGCCCTCAGCCCCGTAAACTTGCTGAAGCACGGGCTTCAAGTAACGGTCGCCCGACTGCTCGAACGTTTCCCAGACAAGCTGCTGCTCGGACTCTGGCATATGCAGCAGCTCGCGTGCAATAAGCGGCTCAACATCATAGCCTTCAGCCTCAAGCTGCTCGATTCTGTCCATTATTTCCCTGCGCGACAGCTCGAGGCCTGCGCCTAGCTGCTCCAGTGTCTCCTCGCTGTTCAAACAGCTGATAATCCGCTTTTTCTGCAGCTGCTTGTCCATCTCGTTTTTGAATTTCACTTCCTTCTGCTTGTACAGCCACCTCGTAAAATCTGCCTTGTCCAGCTGCTGCTCTACCCAGTCGAGCGGAAAGCTGGTTTCACGCGCATGGTTCTCTGTAATCGCTAAAATTTCAGCCCCATATCGATTTTGCTTGCTCTCTCCCCAGCCGGGAATTTGCAGCAGCTCCTCGGCCGTATGCGGTACAAACGTGCTGAACATCCATAACATCCGGTTCGTTGCAACAAGGTAAGCTGACCTCTTCTCTCCTCCTGCTTTAGCTCTGCGCCAATCTCTTAATTGCTCAAACAAGGCTTGATCCGCATTCAGCTCGCCATAACACTGCACCATAGCCTGCAAGCTTCCCATTCCCGTATTGCGCCGGCCTTCCAGCATAGATTCGATGACGGGCGTATAGCCCTCTCCCATTCGTACTGCCACCCCATGGCGGAAGGCGAGCAGCATGTCCTCCCAGGAGATGCCTTCAAACCAGACATCAGGTGCAGTTGCCGTATGCTCGCCATCGGCCCATAGCACCGACCATATGCCCTCATGTTCACAAATTGACAATTGCGCAGTTTGTACGCCCTCCTCCATCGAGGATTTTTCAAATGTGTTCAAAAAGAAAATTTGCATCTTCTCATCTCTCCCAGTCTGCTTCATTTTCGAATAAAAGGACATAAAAAAAAGCACCTCCCCATAGCTCAACCAGAGCTATAAAGAGGTGCTTCCTCACGTTCAAATATTCGATTAGCAGTATATTATCATATGATTTTCAATCTGACAAGCCTTTATATACGGCGGCAACCTTATGTTTTGCATGATGCCCTGTGAACAGGGAACAATGAAAGCGCGGGTGTTGTAATTGCAAGATGGACTAGGAAAGGATGATCCACATGGACGGTTTTACCGAAGAAGACCGCAAACGCTCCACCGATGTCTCTACCGTAGAATCACAGCGAAATGACCTCGTGCCGGAGGAATTCCCTGAAGGGCCTTACGCAGCGGAGCGGCCAGGCCTTCCGCTGGGCAAAAGCTCGCCTTGGCGCCAAGACCAGCGCCCTAACAACCGTTTCAGCTATGAAAACCGCTCGCTGCATGCCGATTTGAAACGTGAATATCCCGGAGCGGATGATGAATTTGTGCTCTCCTCCGAGACAGAAGAAGAGGAACAAAGCTAGAGACGGCTAATGTGCTCAAGCCTGTTCAACAAGTTCTACCTACAGCCGGAAAGCAACTAGCAACGGAAAAAAAGCGTTCAGCGAGACGACGTCTCGCTGAACGCTTTTTTGGCTATTGCCGCTTCAATGCAGGCCACAGTCTTTTTCACACTATGCTGTCATAGTTGTTGCTGTCAAGCTGTCCATTAAGGAGCTTGGAAGCAGCCGTTACCATTTCGGCAAGGAGCTGAATACAAGCGCATTGCTGAGCTCGCGTCCGGCTGGCGTAATTTGCTTGCCGTTCGCATACAAGCCGGAAGATGCGCCGCCGTCCAAGTTCATCGCCTGCTTAGCCCCTAAGCTGACCATAATTTGTCCCCATTGCTTTATCGTCGCAGCCGGAACTGTAACTAGCAAAATCGAACCGTCATTCATAATCGCAATTCCGCTTCGCGCGCCAGAATCGGTCAAAATTTTCGGGCTCACGAAACCTTCATTCGCCGGATCAACGGCCAGCTTGCCATCCTTCACTAGACGGGGGCCCGCACCAATTGCGGTATGCACCTCGCTCCAGTCAATCGCCTTGCCCGAAACATCGTTATAGCTGACGGTGTAGTCAACGTAACTGCCTTTTTGGAAACGGCTCGCCAAATGCTCCTCCTCACCTGTAAAGAAGAGGACATATCCGTCCTTCGGAATTTCGACATTCGTATTTTTGCTGACCTTCGTGACGACACCTTTGCTCACCGTTACGGCAGAGCCTGTGGTCATGCCGATTTTGCTTCCGCGCTTCGGCGTATACATGATGGCTGCCGTTCTGCCTGGAGTAGGCGTCCGATTAACGAAATACACGTACCAGCTTTGCGAGGATTTCCCGGCGCTGCTTACTTTGCCGCTTATCTTCACCTGCAGCGTGTCCATTAGCGCCGACCCGTCCCATTGAAAACCAATGCTCGTTCCCGTATTGCCAATATGCTCGACAACGCCATCGCTAATAATGTTGCCATAAGGCTCAGGAATGCCGCCATAGGATTCAAAATACGTGCCATTGATTGCGGCCGCTGCATTGTACAATGAAGCAATTCCAGATAAGCCCTGCGTCAACCCGACCGTTCTGCTAGACAAGCCTGCTGTTACGGGCATTCCTTTAGGAATCGCTACGGTTTGAACGTTGAAGGAACGTCCCCCTGCGGATACGCGCTTCGAAGCCGCTACAGCCTTGTAAGAAGTTGATGCTCCGCGGATCGTTACCGGAAGCTCAAGCTTGCCCTTATAGGAAGCGGAAGTCACATGAACGCGGATTTTAGTTTTCCCTGCAGCAACAGGGATAATAACGCCATCGCTGTTCACGCGCGCTACCGCGCCATTGCCTGATTCATACCGCAGCGCCACCGGCTCTGACAGCTTCAGCTTCGCGAGCAGCGGAAGCCTTTCATTCAGCGCAACCGTTACGGCGGATGCCGGGTATGTGATTGTCACATTTTTCACTGTCGATTGTGCTTCAGCAGCATATGCCGCACCGCCCAAGGTATAGGCCGTCTCGCCGCCCGCCGAGCTTAGCAGCAGAATTGCCGCTCCGCCGACCAAGGCAGTGCGCTGCATGTTTTTTTTCCATGATGACTGGTTTAATGATTTCATTGCTGTTTCTAGTCCTCCCTATTCAACTCCAAAATTAGGCTCTTATACCTATATCGGCAGAACTAGGGAACAAGTGAACCATTTAGTCCAACTTTGTCTATTCCTTAGGCAAATAGCTTCGTCTGACCTCCAAATTCTTTTGAAGAATAGATCGCTTCCTTCATCATTTCGAATGGACTCGATGTATGTTTCGATATTCTCCTGGAGGAATTTCTTGAATCTTTTTGAATGCTCTGTAAAATGAAATGACGTTCTGATAACCAATCTGCTCCGCAATGGATTGAATCGGCTCATCCGTCTCGGATAATAAACGTTTCGCATATTCAAGCCTGACTCTCAGAACGTAATCAATAAATTTCTCGCCTAGCTCTTCCTTAAAAAGCTGGCTTAATGAACTGGGCTGAAGTTTAAGATAGGCGCTGACCCCCGAAAGAGAAAGAACAGGATCAGCAAAATGCGTATCGATATAGCTTTTGGCTTGGAAAGCGATACTATGATGTCTTCTAGCTTGACGATCTTGAGCTGCAATCGCTTCGAATGCCGACATGGTGCTCATAAGCTCTTCCTCAAGCTCGTTCAACGTCTCCGGATGATTACAAAGCTCTGTGAACTTATACAGAAATTCATTCTTCCATATTTGTTGAATTCCCGGATACAATACGTTGATTTCTTTCTCCATTTGCATTACAAAGCTTTGAACGAACGCAGACATCTCCTGTTTGTCAAATCTCATCTCTCTTAGCTGCTTGAACAGCTGTATCAGTTTTTCATTCCAATCGCATTCATTCTTTCGGAACGAATGTACAATACTCTCTATTGCTTGCAAATAGGCGTACTTGTCAATACTAACTTTTCCTGAGCTTACACGATTATCAATCACCGTATTCGTTCCTATAACCGGCTTTAAACAAACATTCTCCTTAGCATTGCGATACGATTCCGCGATTGTCTCAATGCTATCTGAGTCTGCACCAATTCCTATCGTTACCGTCAACTCCAGATTGTGCCCAATCCAGGCTTGAAATTCACTCGCAAGCTCTGCTGTAGATTTCAAAACCGATGTTTCTGACTTGCATTGATGAACAACAAACGCAATACGATTCGGCTCCATCCAAGCATGCCAAACAAAAAGCTTATACTGCTGTCCTAAATCGTGAAAAGCGTTTTCTATAATAAATTTGAGCAACTGCTGATCACTTGGTTTATACTTTTCCGTGAAACGTGTATAATAATCCATTTCAACGATGATGACACCGAGGCGATCGAATAGATACGGCATGTTAAGAACAGTCATTTGGGTCTCGAACTGCTTGTCGGTCAAGGTCTGATGCCCTGCCAGCAAATCGTAGAATAGACGTTGCTGGCGAAGCAGACTATCTTCCTTATACAAGCTTTCATAGTCTGAGGACTTCTTAAGCAGCTGATCCAATGCCATTTCAATGAACGTGAATTCGTTTTTCACATGATTCACGCCGACCTCTTCACTTTTTCTCATGAAGCATTGCCCCATCTTATTGAGGATGGCTTGAATCGGTTTATAGTAAATATGTGTTACTAGAGTAAAACCAGCAAGGGCCAATACGATAATAATGACCACGATTAACATCCATCTGCCGGAAAAAACAGATAACGCTGCATAACTTTTATCAGCTGCACTACTCGAATAGTATGCCCAGCCTGTATATTCAGAATAAACAATATTCGTGGAGTCAGTTATCCCCTCCTTCGAATTTGCAAGATCAAAATTTCTTTTATCCATTAATCCAAACGAACTGTAATCGCTTTCACTTATGCTGTTTAAATGATCCAAGATAGAGTTAACCTTCACGTTAACAACGATAGCGCCCTGCTTCTTATTCCCATGATAATAATGCTTCATGAGCGAAACAACCTTCTGCGAGTTCTCGTCGAAGCCCCATTCATCTACTAATCGCGGGACTGTCCATTTCTCAGTCGTGGATTGCGCATAATTAGCCTGAATGAAGGAGATATCTCCAAATGATTGGAGGGAGTATGTACCTGAATCGGAAATGATTCGTTGTTCAGCTTCATTATAGATATATATCGAATTAGGTAATGGAAAGGAAGCTTTCATTTCCGTTAATTTTTTCTGAATCTCAAAATCGTCAAAGGCTGTCTTTGGACGTTCTGAGTAAAATTTCTGCAGCCATTTATCCGATAAAAGCTCGCTGGCCATATTTCGTTCGATCAGCTTTAAGCTGGCGTCCGTGTTATATACCATCCGTTCCAGAATGGCTTGATTAGTCTCGATATATTTATTATCCGAATCGTGATGCAGCACCATAAAAAAAATAAATAGGAGGGAGGAAATGACGACAGAGAAAATAGAGGTATAGGATAGTATCATACGGTAATACCAATTCATCTTCTTCACAGAAAACACTCCCATTCTGCGGACAGTCTAACCTATCGCCCAATCTCCTTCTCAATTATATATAATATGGAAAATAAAGAAAAGATGAGCACCTATAGTTTATACTTTGTAAAGTATAGTTCCAACAAAAAACGTCCCATCGACTTGGGACGTATGGCAAGGCTCAATAATGGGGTTCTATCCAATTCGTCTTCATCATGGCCGCTACGCGATCCCGATTCGGCGAAACGCCATAATAACGTTTGTAAATGGAGCCAAATTGGGAACTGGATACATAACCTATCGAATGAGCGATTTCTTTCATTTTCATAGTCGTGCTTCGAACAAACACGCTAGCCTTTCTCATACGAATCTGCTGCAAATGCTGCATCGGGGATACCTGATACACTCTCGTATACACGCTGCTCAAATAGACGGGATGGCAGCCTACTAATTTCGAAAGGTCGTGAAGCGTAAGCGGCTTCTCATAATGCAGCAGCATATAGCGGTAAACGAAACTTATACGTTTGTCGACCTGTTCATATGACCTGCGGGCTGATTCCATTCCGCATCCTTTTCTTATCGGATTCGACTGGATAAATAATCGAAGATACCGCTCTAATGCATGGATATCCTGTTCAGTCTGAACAGGCTTTTTCAATAGCTGCTGTGCCATTTCCCGATCAGCCGGTTTGGTAATTGAAATCGTCCACTCCGCTTTCTCGTCTGAGGGATCGCCTTCTATATTGTAGACAATCCCTTTATAGCTAATCGTAAGATCATGCTGTGGCGCGATGCACAGTGGCCCGGTAGCAAGCAAAATCTCCTCTCTACCTAAAGAAATGGATCGCTGCTCCTGCATTAGCTCCATTGGATTAAGCGCCAGCAGCAGCATGATTTGATCCCCTTGGATTAGCTGCAATGGACGTTGCGACTTCCTGTTTATCGTAATCGACTGTTGAGATATTAAGGAATAGAATTGAATCTTCAACATGACCTTGTTCCTCCGTCTCTCCGCCAAATCCCGATTATTCAGGCAGCTTCAAGATTTGATTAACAATTGCTTCTAAAGAAGCAGATTCCTCATTGTAGACAATTAAATCAGGCTGCGATGGTTCTTCAAAATCCATATCCATACCAACAACCTCCCGTACCTGTCCATTCAAAGCCCCAGTATACAGCTCCTTCTGGTTACGAGCAATTAGCGTATCTTTGGATACGCGCAAGTAGATTTCATAATAATGCGAAATATTCGCCTTGTTCCAGGCCCGACAGGAATGGAACATAGAGATCGTCGCGCATACCACATCCAACCCTTGCAAAGCCAGCATCCTGCACATCCTTGCATTACGCATGGCACTTACGTGTCGGTCAGCGATAGAGTAGCCAAGATCATGGCCGAAAGCCTCCCTTAGCATATCGCCGTCAAGAAAAACAACCGCATCGCTTTGTGCCTTCAACCTAGCATATACTTGTTTACCTATTGTGGTTTTCCCTGAGCCCGCAAGTCCCGTAATCCAATATACGCGGCCCGATTCGTTCAACTTGTTCCCTCCTCGGCTCTATTCAAGCAATCTAACAGCTGCATGAGAAGCTCGCTTTCTTTCATGCAAGCATCCAAATAAGGCCGCATAGTCAATGCATAGGCTTGCGCATCTGGCCGATCCGGCTTGACATAATATTGAACGACCTTGGTTCGGATTAACGTCCAATTGTTGTACAGATCAGTGAAACCCTTATGCAATTCATCATAGTCATTACGATCGAATATGCCTTGCTTTTGCAAATAGTCAATCAGCATTAGATTGCGTTCCTGATAAAATAACGAGTATGTCAGTCGGTGAGTCACACTGGAGTTCAGGGCATTGGCAGAGAGAGTAATCTCACTAAACTGATCGCGAAGGTATTCCAATACACCTAGACCTCTCTTTATCGTCTTTTCCTCCGTTACGATAGTTTCGCCGTAAAGCTGTTTTTCGATGTTCGACTGGATGATTCTGTAAGGAAACTGCGGATCCAGCTGCTCCTTAATAACGCGCAGCCTCAATCCAAACAACTGATCTGCGGGAATCGAATCGTAGGAAAGCTGAAAATCCTGGTAGCTTAATTCATGCTTAATGATATTTCCTGGTGGAATGCAGTCTTCCACCATATAGAAAGTGGATAGCTCGTCGCTATACCCATAGATCAATACGGGATGAATCAAATTCGTTTTACGGCATTCCAGGCAGAAGGGAAAATGGAAACGATTCAATCGCAGTATACAATACATGCCCTCATTCAAATAACCTTTGATGAGCTCGACTACATCGGTATCTCTATAGAGAGGCAATTCTACTTTCTGAAAATATTCATCGTATAGTTCGTCTGGCAAATTCCTGGTCATATACGGGACAAGTTCCCCATTCTCTTGTTTTTCCTTGTAAGCTGCGTCAGTTATTAATTCACGCCTCGGAATCTCTATTTCGTATTGCGATGTAATAAGAGGGACCAAGCATTCAAAAGCCGAATCCCTCGTCATTAAAATGGCGATTACATTATTCCAGTAACAATCAATTCGGTTCTTGTTATAGGGTACAAAATCCAGTTGGAACACCGTAATTCCCTCCTTCCGGTTTATAGCCTGTCTCCATACTCGTTCTCATAGAGCAGCAGGTCTGATTCGTGATCAACCTCTAACCATAGTCCGCGATAAGGAATTGCCTTAATGGCAATCCCCTGTTCGATTAATCCGGCTAGCAAAGCTGTCAAATCCATGCGCTCCACTAGGCTTTGATCCTGTATGGAGAGAAATTGCTGAATGATCCGCCACCCCTTTGGCGAAATACGGAGCAGCCCCATGAATTGCCCCTCCACCTCCTGAAGAGTTGTTGGCCTGCCCCCGATTTCAATCACTCGGCTGTCGCTCCCCAGTCTGAACGTTTCGGCATCGCTTAACGGATTAGGGAATCGGGCTTCCCATAAGGGAAGCCAGTTGATATTGTAAGGAATGACAATATCGTCATCTTCATCTGCGCCCAGCATAAGCTCAATAACCTCAGACGTATAGACGATATCGGTATAGCTAACGATGCAAGGCTCGCGCTCCAGCCAATCGGAAGCACAGCACAGACTGGCAAGCATATTCGTTCGTTCCCAATCCCTATTCTCGAAGTATGTTGCTCCAGCCACTTGTATCCTACCCGCCATATATCCGCGGACGATCGCGATATCGCGGATGGAAGCCTCGTGGAACGCTTCAAGCTGTCGATCAATTAATCGTTTGCCTAGCAGCATGGTGCGGCATTTCGGCTCATGCAGGGTATGGGAGCCTAATCTGCTTCCACGTCCTGCCGCCAATAGAATAGCTTTCATCTCATGCATCCCGCTTTCTATATCGCTTGGACTGTCCAAGCTCTTGTCTTGTAAGGCACCTCAATTTCATCCATATGGCTTAAGCATAGGCTGATCTCATCCATAATTTTCTCGAACAGAATCTGCCCCGCTTGCACCTGAATATCATTTACCGAACGCCAAGCGTTCAAATAACGTTCTTTTGTCATAACAACGGTATGTGGAGCCTCCATAAATATTAAGCGATCGAACTGCCCCGTAGATAACAGCACCTCCTCGACGCCGCTCATGTGGCTCTGCGAGCCTGATGAAACACGCTTTAAATCAGGGACATAGTGTTTTATTATGCTTTCAATCTGCTGTTGCAGTTCATTTCGCTCAACATCCCGCGGATTCCATAAAGCTGTAAAATGTCCGCCTTCTTTCAAGATACGATGAAACTCGCTTAACGCTTGCTTTTGATCAGTCCAATGAAAGGAAGAGGCCATAAACACCCAGTTTACCGAATCATTCGCTAGGCCCGTTTCCTCCGCAAAACCTTTTTGCCAAGCAAACTGCTTATTGCAAGCATCCAGACGAATACCTTCTTCCCGCATCGCATCGTTAGGCTCGACAGCTACACCCCTCATCCCTAGCTTAGCCAGTATTTCGGTTAGCTTCCCCGTTCCCGCACCTACATCTGCTGCCACAAAGCCCTCGTTAGCTGCTCCCGTATGCGACATCAGCGCATGGAGAATATCTTCAGAATAACCTGGTCGGTTGATATATTGTTTGGCCAGCAAAGTAAAATCACCGTGCATCATCATACTCATTCTCATTCTCTCCTCCAAATAATTGTTTTATCATGCTCATATCGCTTGGCTCGAACGGCATTTCCCGTTCTGGATGCCACATAATCCCTTTGATGCTGGCTTGCTTGTGCATTACCGCCTCAATGGTCCCGTCGGCAGCCCTTGCGGTTACAACGAGCTTCTCCACAGACTTCCGGGCTCCGTAGCGGTGATAGCTGTTCTTGCTCCAGCTGCCTTCGTTCGTGTGCACAGCATGATGCACCGCAACATGGCCTTCGATTCTCGCAAGTTCGATGCCCCAGAAATCCTGAAGCATTTGCATGCCTCTACATACGCCCAGCAGCGGTTTGCCGCTGTCACATGCATATTGAATGAGAAATCGCTCTACCTCATCCCTCTCCGGTGACCTTCCGCCATACTTTAGAAGATCGTTTCCTCCCGTCATAATCATGCCTCTGATCGGCAGACTACGCAGCATTTCCTGAACGGTTGGCAAATGATTCGGCAGCAAAATCGGCGTATAGCCGCAGGTGGCTAAAAGGTTGATCCAGCTTTGGTCAATAGCGTCTCTTCGCTCACCATGGCTTGCTACCTCTTCGACACGCATCGTAATGCCAATCATAATCATTGGATGATCCTCATGTTTTTTCCCGCGCAATCGATGGCAAGCACCTTGGCATTGCCGTAGTGGTTATACAAATTTTCTCCTACTCCAATTACCGCGGGAATCGACAGCTCGCCAGCACGAATAGCCATATGTGAATTGACGCCTCCGTACATCGTTACAAGGCCAGCGATTCCTTTGGAAAAAATCCAGTCATAACCGGGATCGGCACTCGGAAGGAATAAAATGCTTCCCCGCAAGCTTTCATGATCTTCATGCGAGAATGCAATCTTGCTGGTTACCTGATTCATGGTAATAAAATTCGGCTCAAGCTCCGGTTGACTGAAAAACCATACATTAGAGGGCTCGGTGATCAATGGCGGCAGCTCCAGCTGCAAGGTCGCCTCATATCTTTGTCTGCCAGCCTTAACACTATCCAGCAGCAAGCCCTGTATATCGCAATCTGACTCGTAAGCCCGTTTGATCACCTCAATATTGGCAAAGGAAGCCTCCTCCTTCGAAATACCGTATTCCTCCGCCAATTGGCCGAATAGCCGAATCGCCTCGCTCAAGCTTTTTGTAAATACAAACTTGGAATATTCCCTTCCCTCAATCGCGGTCTTAAAAAAGTCGAATAGTCCAAGCACATTGCCGTCTAATAGACCGTGCTCTGTCAGCAAAGCTTGAATCCGTTTATATTGAGCAAGCGAAAGAAAGAAGGAAGGCTTCTCTATCACACGGTTAAGCTCGCGCGACGAAGAAAATTCAAAATACTGATCCGGTGCTTCATCATACCGAAGCGAACAGATTTCATAGGTTCCAGGTCGTAAATGTCCATATTTCGCTAGAAATTCCTCCATGTCTAGCTGAGCGTAATCCATACTGATTTGTGTACTGACCGTCTCCAGACTGCTCATATAATGATGGTAGTCGCTTTCCGATAGAATACCAATGGAGACGAGGGATCGAAGCATTTGTACCGCTACGAATCCTCCTCTTGCCAGCCCGGCGAATGGCAGCGTACCATAACGCTTGCAATCCTCCAGCAGCCAATAAATTTTCGACACCTTGTCGATTGAGCTGTCCAGCAATTCCGAACGCCTTGCTTCCAGCTCATTGATTTTACTCAGATCATTTTGTAACAAACCATTTTCCGTACATACGATATGATTCGTGAGATCCTTCAGACAAAGACTAAGCTGCTTCAATTCCGGCTTTGTGAATCCATGCTCATAGAGTATCTCCAATCTGGTATCCAGATCGAAGGTGAAACAAGAAAATATGATCTCAAACTCGACCTTGTCATGATTCTGGGGGTTATCGATTAAGCTTTGCATATAATAATTCAGCAGCTTCTCGCTTAATTCGGCATCCAGCTCCTTTGGCAAAAAGGAGTTGAAGCTGACTCTTACATCGATATATGGAAACCCTCCCAGATCGATGAGCAGAGGAAAGCTCCTGACATTCTTGTATCCGTATCGACTCCTCTGATAGGCCCATATGCTGTCCGTCACTAATTCTTTATACAGCGATAGCGCGAGCGGCCGGGGCCGAATGCCGATTATTTCAGCTGGATTCCAGTCTGGCATGACACCATAGACCGTTTTGTGTCCATAAAGGTAAGGCTGCCTCGCTTGACCTTGTCCTACTTTGTCATAGATCCGTTTTAGTATCGCAGATTGATGGTCAAGGCTTGCTAAATCGCAGGTTAATAACAAGGGTCGAACCTGAAAAAGATAAAGCTTGCCCGCCTTGTCCACTGCAAACTCAATATCCAGCCTAGGTGTCTCGAATATGTGCTCCAGTTCATCCATTAAGTCAACAATTTGATTCAGTGGCCTCACTGCAGGCAGTGGCGAGCCCTTGAAATAATGATAGGTTTTGAGATGATTGGTTGTGCCTGAGGTGACAGCATCGGTTGCGCCGCTGACATCATCGTAGTTGATGACGATATAATTGCCGCCATTATTAGGATTGACGCCAAAGGCGACGCCGCTGATCGCAACATATGGAAGCATCGGTTGTATGAATACATGATGGACCGGATCCTCGTCTTGATAGGATGCAAGCACCCTGTTAACTGCCTGTATGGCTTCGCTCTCTCCATTCACGTCAAGAACGGAATCATAACGCCCTGCATAGGAAGCGGCAATCCCATCCTCCCAAGCCGCGCTGCTTCGTACAATGAGTGGCGCCCCCGACCATGAAAGCTGCTTAAGGCTGTCTAAAATTTCCGATTGGCGATAACGCCACTCATATGCGGTAAATTGAAGCTGGGGTAGAACGATTGCACACTTGACTAGTCTCTCAAGCCTCTCCAACGTTTCTGATTTTGTACCGAATAGGATCAACCCACTCTCACCCAGCTCCCTTATCGCACTGCACTGTCCGCTTGACGCTCAGACAATAATTGGACTTGATATTCCAATCTGTCGGTGTCGCCAAGCTCATGCTCTTCTGCGAGTAATTTCATGCATAGACGATGGACCATCGTACGAATAATGGCAGGGTTCTCTACGAACTCTCCATATTGCTTCTCAAACTTAAACGGGAATGCCAAGAGCTCCATCAGGTTATCGTAGTTGTAATAGTCGTGTCCGGGATATCCCCATGCCCGGTATTTAATTCGAAGCATGCTCTCGAGCCTGAATTTGTCGAAAGAAGACAATAACTCATCATAAGATTTCGAGATGGTACGTGTATTAAATCCGGATACAACCTCGGAAGTTAATGAATTCCACCATTTCATGCCGCCAAACGTGCTGTGAAGCAAACTTTCATCCCAATCGATGCCCAGATGCTTGCATATCAGCTTAAGAGTAGCCTCCGGCTTTACATGCAAATCCTCTAATTTCACCAAATACGTCCGGTCTGTCCAGCGTGCCGTTACAGGGACACCATGGAATAGAGCTTGCAGTTGAAAGCATAAGTTATAGACACTCGCTTTGCCTGCATGCAATTGGTAGTTCAATGCGGAAGCAAACGCAATAACAGGATTTCGAATCATATGAAATAATTTAGCGTAGGGAAAAAGCTCAATGAACTGCTCAGTCTCCGCAACGCTCGTTCCGAAGTGAATGCCCCCTTCAATAATGACTGGAAGCTCTGAGTTGAAGTCATAGGTTCTTCCCAACGCGTAGGATGCCGCAAGCTGTACGGCTTGATAGAAAAAAGTCATGTCCATCAGATCAGCCGTCTCCGTAATTTCCAGAAATGCCGTCTTAAATTGGGCTCGGTCAATCGCGAAAATCTGATCTCTATCTTCACCTAAGGCGCACATCCCGTTCTGCTTCGGTTCTTCGAATATGCAGCCTTCGTTGAACTCGCCAGGGAACGTTTTGAATATGGCATCAACGATTTCCTGGTTGTCCATGCGCCCTTCACGCGGTTTGATCGTTGATTGCCACAGCTTGAAAATTTCCATACCGTTCAACATGGTTAATATAATATTCGGATGGCCGTCCAGCAGACTTTTCATCAAATGCGTGCCGCTTCTCCCGTAGCAATAAACACTTACCACTTTATTTAATGAAGCCGCGTAGTCTTTCTTCGTGAATGCAGCGTGCTCCATAAGGTTGTGAATGCGCGCAAGCTCTTTCTCAATCTTTAACATATATTCACTAGAGACTGAACAACGTTTCGCTCTCCTATAGAGATCATTGGCTTCCAGCAGCCGGCCTTGTTTTTCGTATACGGATCCGAGCTCCAGCAGCAGGGACACCTTTTGAGGTTCCTGGTACAGCTGCTTCTGCAACCGTTCCTCCTCACGATTCAGTAAATGGGGATTCATCCGAATCAACTTGCCCGTCGATGTTCTTGGAAGCTTGCTTGTCCAATAAAACCTTCTAGGTACTTTATAGTCGGCCATGTGTTCTCGGCACCATTCCAGCAAGCTGGACTCCAGCAATGATTCTTGCCGCTCGACATGAGCTTCAATAATCTTGTTGTCCTCTGATAAACAGACAAGCACATCACGGATTTTGGGGTGGTTCCTCAGCTTAAGCTCGATCTCCTGGAGATTCACTTTAAGTCCGCCGATAATCTTGATACTGTCTGAACGCCCGGCTAAATATAAAATCTGCTCCTCGTTAATGGAACCGGTATCCGATGTGTTGAACCATCCCTTGCTCCATCTTTCGTTCACGGTGCGAGGCAGATAAGGCGATTCCAGCAATTCTGCCAGCACCTCATCGTTCTCAATTCGCAAGCTTACTCCCGGTAGCGGACGACCGACGCTCTCCGGATATTTGCCGTCCCAGTCCATGGTCAGAACTCCGGTCTCGCTTGTCCCGTACTGCTGACCGATCGTGACGCCATATCTCTCGTAAAAAGCTTGATAAACCTCTAGAGAAAGAGCCTCCCCTGCAGAAATGGCATGCTTAAGCTCAGGGAGCGGCCCAGGCCCAGGCGCTTGTCCTAATAATTGATAGTGGAACGGAACGCCATACATCACCGTAATCCTTTCCTCCCGGAGTGTCTGAAGGATAGATAGGCTCTGGTGATTTCGTGGAAAATATAAGCAAGCTCCCGTGAATAAGGTGAGCAGTAGTCCATTAAGCAAACCGAATGTATGCGTAAGCGGAGACAAGGCCAGAACACGATCATCGCGTGATAATAAAGGTACAGCTGTCAATTTGTGCAGATCGCCAAGGATCGCTTCTGCCGTTCTACCGATTGCTTTCGGCTTGCCCGTAGAGCCCGATGTGAACAAATGAAGCACGCATTCAGGCTCGCAGCCTTTGCTTTGCTGGAGCTTCACGATTTCGAAGGAAACTTTTTCGGCAAAGCTTGCTAGCGGATGACTCTGATCGGTTGAGCAAATATAATAGTGTGGACTATATTCCTGCAGCAACGCCTCGGTTTCCGTCCGTTTCAATCGGCTGTCCAGCAGCATCGCCTGAGCCCCTTGTTTCCATAGGGCAAACAACAAATAAACAAAAGTCAGGGAGCTTTTGATTTGCAGCGCAACGAGATCCCCTTCCTTGACGCCTGCTTCCGCTAGCTGCTGCCGCCCACTTTCGATTTCCTCGAAAAGCTGCCCGTACGTTACGGAAGAAGAGAATTTCATTGCCAATTTAGAGGGCTCTGCTGAGTTTGAAATCAACGCCTGATAAAATGCTTGCTTATCGATTGAGTTTAATAGCATGGCAGCCTCCTCCGAATTCATAATCGTAGATAATAACCGGGGCGGCTACTTCCCTATTTTTTAACCGATCGACTGCAATGACCAGATCCGCTAGCCCTTGATTGCCTGCAAACGGTCGTACAGGTGGCTCGGTGCTCAAGGGCTCAGTCAAGCCTTCGACTGCTTCAATATAAATAAGAAGCTCCTCGCCAGAATCTGAGAAATCATCTCCCTTGGCGCATTCCAGTAAGAGCGAGATCGCATGATCGCATGATCGCATGGCCGCCTCTGAATCAACAAGCTCCGCAAGCAGTTCGTCGGAACGGCTGCTTTGCAGTTCAACACCAATGACGAGTACCTGCTCAACATCAGGTTGATCCATATAGATTTCTGCTAGATCGAGCAAGGAAACAAGTCCGTTCCCGAAGTGGGAGACCGCTGATATCATACCGGTAAAGCCAAATTGTTTAGAAGCGTAGCCAAGAATGGAATTAGGAACGGATTGATAAAACAATAAAGGATTATGGACTTTGCCTTGAAGCAAATTCTGGCTTGCCCGATCTGCAGTGGCCGTATCGCCAAATGCACTGCCAAGCAAGATAGCCAGCTTCTGATGAGAGCGAATCTTCCCCGACTCCACATGGTTTTTCAAAATTTGATACACCATAGGATTGAAGGCGGATTCGATAAAACCGGGGACGGGTTCTATCGCAATCGACCGGGCCTGTTCTTCCGCCGCTTTAAGCATATCCGCATAATCGGCCAGACCTTCGATGGAATGCCCCCATGGACCGATGCATGCAGTCGCTGTCACCTTCAGCATAAATTACCCCCTCTCAACCGATTTTTGCAGAACAATAGCCGTATTGTTGCCTCCGAAAGAGGCATTTAAATTGATAACCTTGTTCAGCTGCTTCTGCCTTGGGTAATTCGGTACATAGTCCAAGTCGCAATGGGGATCCTTCTCTTCATAACCCATCGTGGGCGGAATCGTATTGTGCTTCATAGCCATGATGGAGAGAGCCGTCTCAACCGCTCCCGTACCTTCCAGAATATGTCCCGTCATCGTCTTCGTCGATGAGATCGGTGTATCATAAGCCCTCGTGCCAAACGCCCGCTTAATCGCCGCCGTTTCTGCACGGTCATTAAGAGGAGTGCCTGTCCCATGGGCATGAATATAATCTATTTCTTCCTTCTGAATAGAAGCAGCGGCCAATGCCCGCTCAATGGCGAGCGCCATACCGGCTCCATCCGGATGAGGCTGGCACACATGGAAGGCGTCGCAGGACAGCCCCCAGCCAAGCATTTCGGCCAGAATCATAGCGCCGCGCTTCTCGGCATGCTCCAGGCTTTCGAGCAGGAGCATAGCGCCTCCGTCTCCCAGCAGCATGCCTGATCGATTGGCCGAAAATGCCCTTACTCGTCCGTCAGCAGCAAAGGTGCGGCCCGAATTGAACTTCGCAAACATCTCCTCGGTCACCAGGGAATATCCGCCGCAAAGCGCAGTATCCGATTGCCCCCTCCGGATAAGCTCGTAAGCGACGCCAATCGCGTTGCTGGAAGCAATACAGGCATTGTTTAAACTTATTTTTTTGCCGTTGCCCTTAAGCCGATAAAGGTCAGCCAATACCTTCAAATGGTAGGATGGCAGAAATTCCGATAGCGGTATAGCTGAATGTTGCCCCGAGGACTTCAACCTCCAGTACTGTTGAAGCGCATTGTAATCGCCTTGCAGGCCGAGTACGATGGAAGAATCCGATAAATCTTGTAGGCCGGAGGAAGCAACGGCCTCCTCGGCCAAGCGTACCCCCAGTCCGAGCAAGGTTCCCTTGAAATCGGACTCCGCTGCGAAAGCAGTCCGGAAAGGCGTGCTGTCGAAGCGTGTAACCGGCCTGAAACGATGTTCTCCCGTAAGCACGCTTCTCTTAACAGCCTCTTCTCCGAAGCCGCTTGGAATCATTAATCCGATCCCTGTTATCACTACCCGATTGAACATCGCGTACTCCTTTCTCACATCGTGTTCGTATGCCTCTTGATCATTACTCCCTTCTCCTGAATAAGCCGGTAAATGGCATCGATGGAGTCGAAGCGCTCGTAGTCCCCGTCTTCTAGCTGCAAATGGATATGATTGCGATGCTCCAGCATGTCGAGAAACCATATGAGGCACAATGAATCCATCATAATAAGCGAATCATCGTTTAGCTCATCCGGCCTTGAGACAAACAGCTGATTTTCTAGCAGCAGCCTTTTGATGCCCTCCTTACTTATTAACGGGCTCTCGTTCATACCGCATTGGCTCGCTCATGCAAAGTGCCGATCAGTTGCCCGACTGTGTACCCGCTAATTTCAATGAGCTCGCTATCGGCTATAGTCAACCCGAGCTGCGCCTCTATTCTTGCAGCAAGCTCAATAATTTGAATAGAATCAAGCGCGAGCCCCTCATCCCCAAGCGGCATCGTCTCATCAACCTCGTCTGGATTCATCTGTATATTCATCTGTCTAGTGATCATATTCATGACTTCATCGAACATTTGTTGTCTGTTCATCCTATCGTGGTCCCCTTCCTCATCCATAAATGGCTGGGTCGATTTGGTGTTCATTCGGATTATATCCGGATTAAAATATTCGATGAGATGCACCCCACTATCCTGAAAGGGAGGAAAAGTCATCTTATATTCTTTGAATGGAACCCGGCGATGCTCTTGAAATTGAAGGCGATATGGTTTATCAAATAAATCCACGGCCTCGGCTGTGAGCCTCCAGCCGTTCTGAATCATGGTTCTAATATCCCGAGTATGGCTTGCTCTCAGCACATGGCCGATTCCTTCCCTCTCACTGATAATTCGCTCCAGCAGCACAGGGGGAACGTAGGCCGGATCAATTAAAACGATATTCTGCGACACATAACGCTGCTCCCTCTCCGTAATCAGGAACGACTCGCGCAATATTTTCCCTCCGGACACATGAGATTGACTCGCAACAATGGGCTGCAGCCGCCCCATCGTTATAATCTCAAGCATATCCGTTGTACGGCTGTTTGAGGTCACGAGCATTTGCAAAATAATCCACTCCAATCGACTCAGGTCTTCCAAATTGTATTCACCTCCTTTCTATTAATCGTTAATAGCTGAAATCGCATAATGTATCCACATTTTAAGGTTCTGTTGTAGGCGCGGGCGGTTCGTGGTATTTTTAATCAAAGATGGAAAGATCAAGATTATTAGGAGCGATCAATCATGGTGCAAAGAGTAAAACGGTTTTTATCTGCGTCCGATTTTTTCGGTAACAAGTTTATACGCGTCATTCTAATATCCAGTCTGTTTCTGCAAATAGGCGTCTGGATGCGGAACTTTGCCATTCTACTGTTCGTTATGGAAATGACGAACAACGATACCGTTGCCGTGTCGATGCTCTATGTCGCCGAATTTGCTCCGATTCTCATCTTCTCTGTCATCGGCGGAACCTTTGCGGATCGTTGGAAACCCAAAAAAACGATGATTTACTGCGATTTGCTCAGTGCCCTATCACTGCTGGCCATCTTGGCGGCCTTATTGTTAGGCTCATGGAAAGCGATATTCTTCACGACGCTGCTATCCGCGGTTCTATCGCAATTCTCACAGCCCTCCGGGATGAAATTATTTAAGCAGCATGTACCGGAGGAGCATATTCAGACAGGCATGGCGATGTACCAAACGTTGACTAGCGTCTTTGTTGTCATAGGTCCGGTATTTGGCACTTTCGTTTATAGCGCATACGGCATCAACGTTTCGCTCGCATTAGTAGCCATCGCATTTGTTTTGTCGGCCGTCACTTTAACCTTGCTGCCACCAGACAAGCTGGGCAAAACCGGGGACAAGAGGGAGTCCTTCTGGTTTGAATTGCGCGGCGGCTTTACATATGTTCTTCAAAATCCGGTACTTCGTTTGCTTGGCATCGCCTTCGGCTTAGGGGGCCTTGCGGTCGGTATCATTCAGCCGCTCGGCATTTTCATCGTCGTTGATCAGCTGCAATTGGATAAAGAATATTATCAGTGGTTTGCCAGTACCAATGTTGTAGCAACCGTTGCTGGAGGTTTGCTCGTTGTAGGAATCTCGAAGCTTGTACCCTCTCAGAAAATTTTAGCCATCGGCAATCTCTTTAGCGCCTTTTCCGTGATCGGCATCGGATTTTCAACTTATCTCTCCTTATCTCTGGCGATGCAGTTCATTCGCGGTTTTGTCCTCCCCTTCATACAAGTAGGAATTAACTCCATTGTCATGAAAACGACGGATGAAGCTTATGTCGGTAGAGTTAACGGGGCTTTTGGCCCGATCTTCATGGGCTCCATGGTACTCATGACCATGGTTTCCGGATGGCTTAGCACGTTCCTGCCATTAGCCTTCATGTACATGTGCTCGGGCATTTTGTTTGTTGCCTCCACAGCTGTCATCTCTCTTATGTTCCGTTTGAAGCTTCAGATCAACCCTATTGCCGATAGCACTAGCAATAATCAACAAACTTCGCAATCCATGTAACGACTATACAATTTCGATCGATTCCAAGATATTATCTATATTTTACGGATTAACATTTATTAAAATGTGTGCATTCACCTTTTTTCAACCTTTACCATTTTTTAATATTAGCTCTATTCCTCTATGAAATTGGCGCTGTTCACAAGTGTAGTCATGCATAGAGGGGTGTACAAATCAAACAAGCCCATGCTCGTTTGCATGGGCCTTAGAATGTAAAGTAACTCACGCTTTATCCGAAGCGATGGGTATCATTATTTGTTTTGAGTTCAGGAAATTAGAGAATGGTTAATGAGGTTTATAAAAAATAAAACGGCTATCGAGTTGTCCTCGATAGCCTTCGCTAATTAGTCTTTAACCAATCATTTTTAATAAAGAGGTTAGCCTATATTTTTCAAATAACATTGTTGCTGATTCCAAATTGACCTCCCACACACACTCATCGAAGGAGCATTCAATTGGAACCTCAATGTTAATTGTGGCAAGAGTTCTTGAAAGATGTAGCATCTCTAAATCAGACTCAATTTTCGCTTTAATACTTTTCGGTAAAAGGTTTAAATTACTTAGTATGCCGTCGATTGACTCATATTCGCTCAGTAATTTAAGTGCGGTTTTTTCCCCTATTCCCTTCACCCCGGGGTAATTATCACTTGTATCCCCTGTAAGACCCTTCATTTCGATGACCTGAAAAGGATGAATGCCTTTATCAACCTTCAGGAAATCTAAATCATAAACCGCATAGTTGGATCTGCCCTTCTTCATGATTATTACATGAATGCGCTCATCCACCAGCTGGAGCATGTCTTGATCACCTGTAAGAACATAAACATGTCCAAGATCACTAAAACGTTTCGATACCGTCCCGATGCAATCATCTGCTTCGTAGCCCTCAAGTCCAATGTTTGGAATTTGAAGAGCAGCAACTACATCCTTTACCAAAGAGAACTGTGGAATTAAATCTTCAGGTGCGCTTGGCCTGTTTGCTTTATAATTTGAATACAAGTCAGATCGAAAAGTTTTACTTCCCATATCCCAACAGCATACGACATGCGTCGGCTGAAATTGATTTACCGCATCAAAGAAATACTGAAAAAAACCAAAGATGGCATTTGTGGGAGTTCCATCTTCCAAACGCCTAGCGCTATACGATTGAGCAAAATAAGCTCTGAAAAGAAGAGCCATTCCGTCAACAATTAGAACTTTATTTTCGTTCATTATATATGCTCATCCTTTTCGTCTAATATCAACTTTAATATGCCTACTTTCTAGGCTTTCTCTTCTACGTTGTTGAACGTTGATGCACACGCGCTTCACCGCGAATGAAACGGCCAATGCGCTCCGCTGCCTCAAGCAGCCGCGCCTCATCCACCACAAGCGCCAGACGCACATATCCTTCGCCCTCGCTGCCAAATGCTTCGCCTGGAATGACCGCCACACCCGTCTGTTCCAGCAGTTCACGGGCAATCAGACGCGAGGTCCAAGGCCCATCCGGATGCGTCCACTCCATAGCCGGCAGCGCTGCCCAAATAAACATCGTCGCTTTAGGCTTCTCCACCTGCCAGCCTCCTGCACGAAGCGCTTCGATGAAAACATCGCGGCGGCGCTCATACAGCTGTCCTACTTTAGGAGGAGCCGCCTTGGACATCGCTTCTTTAAGCGCCGCAACGCCTGCTTCCTGCACAGCAGCAAAGATGCCATAATCAATATTATCCTTCAGCTCGCGCAGTGCGCCAACCGCTTCCCGGTTGCCTGTCACAAAGCCGATGCGGCAGCCTGCCATATTAAAGCTCTTTGATAAAGAGTGAATTTCAATCGCGCGCTCCATCGCCCCATCGGCAGCAAGAATGCTAGGCGGCTCAAAGCCGTCAAACGCCATTTCAGAATAGGCGGCATCGTTTATTACGAGCACATCGTATTTGCGAGCTTTGTCCAGCACCTTGTCAAACAGCGCCATATCGGCTACAGCAGATACCGGATTCCCTGGATAATTGAGCAAAATAAACCTAGCACGGCGCCATTCCTCTTCCGTAATAGCCTCCACATCCGGCAAAAATCCACCCGCTGCCGTGAGCGGATAAAAAATCGGCTTTACGCCGGCAATCGCAAGCGACCCTGCATATATCGGATAGCCCGGGTTCGGCAGCAGCACCTCATCGCCCGAGTTGCAGACCGCCATCGCCAAATGAGCCAGCCCATCCTGCGAGCCCATTAAAGAAAGCATTTCCGACTCGGCATCTACTTGCACGCCAAAGCGAAACGCCATCCATTCTGCTGCTGTGCTGCGAAAAGCGTCGCTTCCCCGCGTGCCCATATAGCCATACTGATTCGGGCGAAGCGCAGCGTCGCCAAGTGCCTGCATAACAGCATCTGAAGGCGGCTTGTCCGGACTGCCGATATCTAAATCAATGACATCCATGCCTGAAGCTCTAGCCTGCTTCTTCCACTGAATGACCTCGGCAAAAATAGAAGAGCCCAGCTCGTCCAGCCGATTGGAACGCCACTTTCCTGTTGTCATCCTACGCTCACCCATTCCATTCCTGAACATATTGCTCTTCTTTAAAACCAACTGTCGCTTTCGTGCCATCCGTCGCAATCGGACGTTTGATCAGCATGCCGTTCGAAGCCAGCAAGGCAAGCTGCTCGTCTTCGTTCAAGGAAGCAAGCTTGTCCTTGAGTCCAAGCTCGCGATATACGTCGCCGGAGGTATTAAAAAACTTCTTCAGCTCCAATCCGCTGAGCTTGACCAGCTCTTTAAGCTGCTCCGCTGTCGGCGTCTCCTCCACAATATGCTTAAGCTCCAGCTTATGGCCTTTCGCCTGCAGCGATTTCACCGCATTGCGGCATGTTCCGCATTTGGGATATTGATAGACGGTAATCGTCCCCGCTTGCCATGTATTTGCACTCATTCACGTTCTCCTCCATTGCTTAAACCAATCATATAATAGAGTAACTTAGCCGCATCCTGTTTCACTTATTTGTTTATTTATTTGTTTATCTATTTGTTTCTTTCTTTATTTATTTATTAAGTTGCTTCTGGCTCGCTTTCTTGCTTTTGCTCCAGCAATTGCTTCAACAGCTTGAGCTGCTCTGGCAGTTCAGCGCGCCACTCCATCCATTGCCCCGTCATCGGGTGCGTCAGGCCCAGCATCTCCGCATGCAGAGCTTGCCTGCCGGCTGCCTGCTCCCACGCTGCGCAAAGCTCGCCTGCTTCTGGCGGCAGCCCATACATCGCATCGCCGATCAACGGGCAGCCGATATATTTCATATGCACGCGAATTTGATGCGTGCGTCCCGTCTCCAGCCGCAGCCGTACGAGCGAAGCAGCGCCATCTCCGTACTCCGCCGCAATCTCATAATGAGTGACCGAGAGATAGCCATCCGGCGTCACAATACGGACATGCGGCGAATCTGGATCACGGTCAATCGGCTCATTAATCGTACCTGCCCGCTCGGGCGGAACACCATATACGAAAGCCGCATAACGCTTCGTAATGGCATCTGCTTGGAGCTGGTCGGATAATTGCTGGTGGATATACGGACTCTTCGCAACGACAACAAGTCCAGAGGTATCCTCATCCAAGCGATTTACCGGACGGAAACGCACCTTCTCGCCCCGTTCCCGCCAATGGTTCACCACGCCATTGGCAAGCGTTCCCGTGTAATGCCCATGTGTTGGATGTACGACAATACCCGGCGGCTTATTGAGAATGAGCAAATGCTCATCCTCAAACACAATTTGGAGCGGGATCGGCTCCGGCAAAATATCTTCCGACGTCTCTTTCTCCATCCGAATGCGGATGATATCCCCTTCAACAACCGTCGCGGTCGTGTAAACACGCTGCTCATTGACCGTAATTCCATGCTCAGTCAGCTTAACCCGCGACAGAAGGCTGCGCGATACGCCAAGCCTTCGCTCCACCAGGGCGCGCACGGACATCCCCGCATCCTCCGCCCGCACGACGACTATCAGCGGCTTATAATAATTAGCATCTATATCCATTATTCCATCGGTATTCATCAAATCGCCCGCATCCATTATTTTTTCCGTTTCCGGAATACTTCCTTGCTTCTAACATATTCTGTATCCGGCACGCCGAGCTTGGCGTTCGCCACCCGTGCAGCTGCAAAAAAGAAATCCGAGAGGCGGTTCAAATATTTCGTCACCTCGGGGTTAGCCGGATGATCAGCAGCCAGCGTCACGACGCGGCGCTCAGCCCGGCGGCATACGGTGCGGCATACGTGCAGCAGCGAAGAAAGCGGACTTCCCCCTGGCAAAATAAACCGAGTAATTTCCGGCGCCTCCGTAATGTATACATCAATAATCTGCTCCAGCCGTTCTGCCGGTTCCGGCGTCACTTTAAGCGGCGCTCCCGGCCTTGCATAAGCAAGGTCAGATCCGCAGTCGAACAGCTCCTGCTGAATATCGACCAGCAGCGCTGCCATCTCCGCAAGCTGCTCATGCTGTGCAGCCTCCGCAGCCGCCTGCCCAACGAAGCAGTTCAGCTCATCAATCGTGCCATAGGCTTCCACTCGAATATCATCCTTGCGGACACGCCCTCCAATTAATGCCGTTTCTCCACTATCTCCCGTACGCGTATATAATCTCATGGCTCAGCATTGCCCCTCTCATTACACTTCCGTCTGCTTTTAAAAAGCTACTATACACTATACCATAAACGGCCATTCCTGCCGAAGCATTCCCTGAGAATCTGCCCGTGTCCAGCACAAAAAAGCGGCATTCCAGCTCAAACTGGAATACCGCCATTGCTCAAAAATAGCCGTGTAAAAATGCTGCAGAACACAGCTCTTCGAATTTCACGCTTAGCCCTGCTTCAGCTTGTGCACAAAGCCGCCAATGCGATCCAGCGCTTCGGCCAAATTTGAAACCGAGGTTGCATAGGAGCAGCGCAAATACCCTTCGCCGCCGAGGCCAAACACATCGCCCGGAACAGCGGCTACGCCGCCTTCCTCAAGCAGGCGTTCGGCAAATTTCTCGGATGAAAGCCCCATCGCCTTAACCGAGGGGAACGCATAAAACGCGCCCTCCGGCTCATGGCATTCCAGCCCGATATCGCGGAAGCCCTTCACAACAAGGCGGCGACGCTGGTTATAAGCATCAACCATCCGGTCTTTCTCTTCCAATCCTCGCGTCAACGCTTCTACACCAGCATATTGCGCCATGGCTGGAGCACACATGACCGTATATTGGTGAATTTTCAGCATTGCGGCGATGAGATCAGGATGTCCGCAAGCGTAGCCAAGCCGCCAGCCCGTCATCGCGAACGCCTTCGAGAAGCCGCTGACGAGAATGGTGCGGTCCCGCATACCCGGCATCGCCGAGAAGCTGCAATGCTTCGTTCCGTAAGTAAGCTCGGCATAAATCTCATCCGAGATGACAATGAGATCGTTATCCTCGACCACTTTGGCAATCGGAAGCCAATCCTCATAAGTCATAATGCCGCCCGTCGGATTGCTCGGATAACATAAAATTAACACCTTGGAACGCGGAGTAATAGCAGCCTGCAGCGATTCAGCCTTAAGCTTGAACTTGTCTTCAGCAAAAGTCTCAATACCTACAGGAACACCGCCGCCAAGCGCAGTTATAGGAGAATAGGAAATATAGCAAGGTTCCGGGATTAAAATTTCATCGCCTGGCACAATTAACGCCCGGAGCGCCAAATCAATCGCTTCACTGCCGCCAACGGTGACGAGAATTTCATTTGCTGGATCGTACGGTGTCTGGAACTGATCATTCAAATATTGGCCGATCGCTTCGCGCAGAGCAGGCAGGCCCGCATTTGACGTATACTGCGTCTTGCCTCTTTCCAGCGAATAAACAGCCGCTTCACGAACATGCCATGGCGTAATAAAATCCGGCTCGCCAACACCAAGCGTAATGACATCTTTGCGGGTATTGACCAAATCAAAAAAACGACGAATACCCGATGGTTTAATATTTTGGACAGAAGGGGTCAAATAGTCCGTCATCGCTTGACGCTTCACCTTCGTCCGTACCAGCTCTTCCTCTTCTTTAATCATCACATTCACCTCTTACGGCGAAATCATCAAACGATCGTCACCCTCATGCTCCTCGAAGATAATTCCATCCTGTTTATATTTTTTCAAAATAAAGTTCGTCTTTGTCGACAATACAGCATCGATTGGGGACAGCTTATTCGATACGAAGGAGGCAACCTCCTTCAAGTTTTTCCCTTCGATCTCAACGAGCAGATCATAGGCTCCGGACATCAAATATACGGATTTCACTTCCGGATATAAGTAAATGCGCTCGGCTATGCCTTCGAAGCCACGTCCCCGCTCAGGTGTAATTTGCACCTCAATCAGCGCCGTTACCTTCTCGTCATCTACCTTGCTCCAGTTCACAATAGTCGCGTATTTGACAATAATATGATTATGTTCAAGCTCGGCTATTGCCTGCTTTACTTCCTCAGCGGGAGCACCTAGCAAAGTGGCGATTAATTCCGCGTCACGTCTGGCGTCTTCCTTGAGCAGCTCCAATACTTTGAGTTGCAATTCGTTCATCATATACTCCTTCCAGCAAACCTGAAGTTATTACCCTTCATATTACAACGAATCCGGGCTTCCTGCAAAGAAAAAAACAAAAGACCCCGAAGGGTCTTTACATGTAGTAGGGCTGATGGGAATTTTGCTGGTTGTGCTGTTGCTGCTGTTGCACCATATGGCCGTATCCTGCTTGCATCGCATGCGACTGGCTGCCCATACGCTGCTGCAAAAACTGCGATGTTTTTTGCTGGGTTTGCTGGTACTCCTTCAACTGCTTGTCGATCTCCTGTCTGAGCACAGGCGATGCGGTGTTGTACATATTTTGCGACTGCATCACTTGATATAGCTCGCCCTGCATTTTCAGCGTGCTGTTCAGCAGGTTCGTAAACATTTGGCGGATGGATGGACAGGCAGCCTCTGTGGCCGCCGTCGCGTATTCGCGGGTTACCCGTTTCAAGTCGCTAAGTACCGTGTAGGCCAGATCCTCTTCTGGCAAAAACGATTGCGCATATTGCTGTTGCATCTCTTTTTCCTCCTTATGTCTGCTTGCCAAATATGCTTATTGCTGAGGCTGGGTCGGCGCCATGCTTTGATGCTGCTGAAGCATGTGCATCAATGTCTGATAATGCTGCTGATGCGTATTGAGCATTTGCGAGCATGCCTGACGAAGCTGCTGGGTGCTTGCACCTACAGATACGGCTGAGCATTGCTTAATCAGCAAATCCTCGTTGGACATCGAATCGGCTATATACTCGAGTTCTTTCGCGGTCATTGGCTGTAACATCGAATTTCCTCCTCCTTAACTTTTCTATGATTGAATACATGTTCGCGAGCGAAGTTCATAGCTCCGCTCGGCTGACCGAATGTCAACCCTTACGTATTATGGATCAGTCTCCCACTAATTATGTATGGGTAGACCACCTTAATTTACAACGCCGTCCACTAGGCTTATCTTCGTGCTTGTCCACAACGTCGTTTAATCACGCAAAAGGGCCTATCCCCTCTTCGCAAGGTCAATAGGCACTTTCACCTTCATCATATAGCTTACGGAAGACAGAACGAACCTTTAAGGCAAATGAACGGTTTTCACATGGTCAAAATGTAAAAATACCGAAGCGCCGCTCGCGGTGGACAGCTCAAGCATGCTTTGATCAATCGCTTTAAGAACGCCCGTTTTATTTGAGTTTTCTCCCAAATCGAGCACGACGAATTCACCCATCAGCTTGCGCAGCTGCTGATCGAACGTTCGCGACAAAGTGACGGGGGATGGCCTTAATGGAAACTGCTCGGGAGTCAGCTTGTATGGCGTGACATCGGGGTTGTAGGGAATTAAATATTTCAGATGGTGCAAAGACACCATAACCGTGTGGTAAATCGGGGAATAAAACACGAAATAATCATTCATAACTGTCGTAACGTAGCCATGGATCGATTGATTCCCGGTAATGTACAGCTCGGAAAACATCCCTTTGGCATTCATCAAAATTTTGCGGTAGGATACCGTTTCATTGTAGGCTTCAAAGGGCAGCTCCGGCACCTCGAATGGGTCATACTTGTGATTGGACAGACGCAGCTGCTGCAAATGAATGAGCGGAACATAAATAAATTGCAAACCCGTATGCAGCACTAAAATATCTTGCCCGAATTCAATCAGCTTGCCGCGAATAGCCGCGACCTTTCCCGATATGTCCAGCTCTACTTGCTGGTCAAGCAGCGGATGGCGATTTTTCATAGTGTCTCTCTCCTTTCTGCCGACTTTTTCAAATGAATACCGGGCTTCGGCATCAAGTGCCTGACCCGGCATTCCACTAGCGCCTAATGCATGGTGATGTTCCCACTAAACGCTAATTTCTTTTGCCTGAGCGGTTTCCGTTTTTGTTTCCGCTTTTATTGTTGTTTTTGCGGTTTTTGTTTCCTCCGCTGTTCGATCCACCTGTACGGTTTTTATTTCCTCCGTTGTTCGTTCCACCTGTGCGGTTCTTGTTTCCTCCGCTGTTCGATCCACCTGTGCGGTTTTTATTTCCTCCGTTGTTCGATCCGCCTGTGCGGTTATTATTTCCTCCCGAACGGTCGCCACGGGATGTGTTTTGTCCAAGCAGCTTAATTGTTTTAATGTGGAACAATTGAATTTGAACAACTTCACGGTTTACGACCAGCAGCAAGGATGTGCTGCCAACTTCGGCGATAAAGCCTTCGATTTTCTCCGGGCCGCCCCAGTTGATTTGCACAAATTTTTGGTTGAGCGCACGGATTACGCCGATGAAGCTGGAAGCATGAATATATTGGGGAGTGCGGCCTTTGCTTTTGTCGCTAGGGAAATCCGTAATGCTCTTCACATGGCTCGTGCTCACATAAACAATGCCTTCCTTTGTCCAAAGCACTAGATAGTCATTTTTCACGGCAACGAGCGTACCTTGGAGGGATTCTGGACCACCACGGTTGATTTTCACATATTGTCCAACGAGGCCGTCAAGAAATGATTTAGTACCATTTTCTTTGGAGCTTTTGTGTTTGTTGCTTTTGTGTTTGTTGCATTTGTGTTGATTGCTTTTATGGTGTTGGTTCATGTTGCCCGAGTTGCGATCCTGTTCTCCACCTACAAAGTTGCTGCAATAATTCATAGTAAAATCCCTCCAAATGTTTAATGAGCTGTGCTAGATTTACATACAATCTTAAAAGTTATTGACCCTGTCCCTGCTTGCTGTTTCCACCTTGGCCTGAGTAGCGAGCATCCCTCCAGTGCTTGATGCCGTTCATCTGTCATGGGAGACGATTTATAATACATTTATATGTATCCCTCATATAAGAGGTACTAGATTAATAACTATTTATTTAAGGCATAAGCATATAACTAGAAAAGTTTCATAGAGTCGCTGCTCCAGCAGTAGCAAAACACCCCGCGGCAGAATAAGGTAAATCAGCAAAAGCCTATCTGAGGACGATAGGCTGATCTGCCCGCAGGAGGTGGAAGCCCTATGTCAACCCAAACGCTGCCGATTCGTGAAATTACGATTGAACCTGATCATTTGCAGGAACTGCAGGAGGATTCCTGGAGCCATACGTTCCAGCCCGTTCAGCTAGAGATGAATGGAATATCTAGAGAAGCCACTTTTGGCTATCGCGGCGGTCATACGAGGAACTATTTTAAAAAATCCTATGAAGTCAGAACGACAACCGGCTTGACGCTGCATTGGAACGCCGAGTTTGATGATCCTTCGATGATTCGCAATGCGCTGTCCTTCCAGTTTTTCAATCAGATTGGCGTGCCATCGCCGCGTACCCGGCACATTTGGCTCGTCATTAATGGCGCCCCTCAAGGCGTCTATTTAGAGATTGAATCCGTTGATCCCAGATTTTTTCGCAGAAGAGGCATTGGCTGCCGCGCCATTATATATGCGGTCAATGACAGCGCAAACTTCAGCCTGATTGATCCCATTACGGAGCGACGGAAGGAGTCTCTTTTTGACGGCTATGAACTCGTATCCGGACTTGCGGCCTCCGAGCTGCGCCTAATCCGCTTCGTCAGCGGCATTAACCGCAAGCACACATCCCGCCTGCAATGGAGCACTTGGACGTCAAGGCGCCTAGATGTCGATCAATATTTGCTCTGGCTCGCGGGAGCTGTGCTTACGGGAAACTATGATGGCTTCGATCAGAACTACGCGCTTTATGTACATGGGAAAACGGGAAAATACCGGATGATGCCTTGGGATTATGAAGGAACATGGGGAAGAAATTGCTACGGCAAGCCATGTGGAAGTGATCTGGTGCGGGTGGAAGGCTATAATACGCTGACGGACAAACTGCTGGCCATTCCGGCCTATAAACGCAAATACCGCTCCATCCTGCTCCGGCTGCTGCAAACAGCATTTACGGAGGAACAGGTGGAGCGGACGGTGCGCGCGATGTACAGCAAGCTGACGCCAGCCATTCAAGAGGATTACACGCGAAAAAGCAGCTTTGATACGTATTTGAGCGAGCCCAACTTCATATTGAATTATGTGAAGGAGAGACGCGCTCTTATTAGAAAGGCTTTAAAAAGCTGGAAGCTCACGAAGAAGACAGCTGATGTTGATGTTGCCGCCCTTAAAGTTAAAATTCATTAAAGCCGCTTTTAAAATAGCTCCATGCTTAAGTAACGCTCGCCTGTATCGGGAGCAATACAGAGCACTCTGCTGCCGGCTCCAAGGCGGCGAGCCACCTGAAAAGCCGCCCAAACGGCAGCTCCTGAAGAAGGGCCGAGCAGCAAGCCTTCCTGACGGGCCAGCGCCTTCATCATAGCGATTGCATCGTCATCCGTCGCCTGAATGATTTCATCATAGACGGAAACATTCAGTATAGCCGGCACAAAGCCGGGACTTGTGCCCACCAGCTTATGCGGCCCAGGCACTCCCCCGGACAATACGGGCGAACCCATAGGCTCAACGACGGCAATATGTAAATTCGGAAGCGCGGCTTTCAGCGTCTCACCGGTTCCTGTAATGGTGCCGCCTGTTCCTGAGCAGGCAACAAAAGCATCGAGCCGCCCTTCCATCTGCTGCAATATCTCTATTGCTGTCGTACCCCGATGGGCATCGGGGTTTGCTTTATTTTCAAACTGATTCGGAATAAAGCTGCCTGGAATACTCTGCGCCAGCTCCTCCGCCTTGGCAATCGCACCAGGCATTCGCTCGGCTGCAGGCGTCAATACCACTTCCGCGCCATAGGCACGAAGCAGCTTAATGCGCTCCTGGGACATATTGTCCGGCATAATCAAAATGAGCTTATAGCCTTTAGCCGCCGCCCCCATGGCCAGTCCAATGCCCGTGTTTCCGCTAGTTGGCTCTATAATCGTGGAGCCCGGCTTAATATGGCCGCTAAGCTCTCCAGCTTGAATAAGGGAAGCTGCCGCCCGATCCTTAACGCTGCCGCTCGGATTAAAATATTCCAGCTTTACGAAAACATCTCCGCAGCCTTCCTCCGCCAAACGGTTCAGCTTCACAACAGGCGTTTCACCTACTAAATCAATAATGCTTGATACGATTTTTGGCATAACTGTTAAACCCCCTGTTTCCCATGAATCATGATGTCTCTTGTTCCAACAATGGACGCATCATCCACCAGCCAATAACAGGTACCGAGCCGACTACGAACAGCAGCCAGACGACCGCAAGCGGAGAATGATTTTGCGTCAGCACGACCAAATAGCCGCTAAGCCCAAGCACCCGTCCAAGCGTCAGACCCGCTTCGCGCAAGACGATATATTCCTCGCGTTCTCCACCGCCGGACTGCGATTCCCCAATTAAATCAAATACTCTTGAAGTCATCGGTATAATGTAGAGCGGCATAAATATGGACGTCCCAATACCGAATAACAATAAATTCGTAAAATTCACCTCGTAAAATAGTGGCAATATGACAAGGCCATTCATGACAGTCCCAACTAGCATCGCCCGCTTGCGATTGCGCGGGGACAGCCGCTTGCCGACCAGCCAGAAGCTGATTAGGGCAACGAAAGAGGTTATGAGCGTAAAGCTGCCCAGCTTGGCCTCATTTTGCGTGGCGATATAGACGGTCAAGCCGACTAAAAAAAGAAACACACCTTCCCGTACGCCTTGAGCTACGACAGCTGGTAGCATTCTACGCCATGGATTGCCGGGAATGGCAAGCTGCTGAAAGCCATGCGTCCAGCTGTATCGCCTGCCGTCCTGCTTGCGTTTCTTCAACCAGAAGCTCAGCACAACCGAAATGGCCAGTATGACAAGCGATGCCGTAAAAATAATCTGATAGCCGCGCTCGCCGCTCATCGAGGTAATGAGCAAGCCCGATACCCACGGCGCCAAAATCCCCGCACCAGAGCCAAGCAGCCCAGACCAGCCGTTGAAGCGGTCGCGATTGTCCGGCTCGGTAATTTCAAAATAAATGACATCAAATGCGACCCAAAATAAGCCCAGCGCTAACCCATTCAATAGGCCCAGCGGAATAATATAGCTCGCCGCCAGCTTGCCCAGCATGAGCACCGTGAAATAAAAAGCCCCCGACAGCACGATGCCTGTGCGGAGACTGTTCATTTTATTATATTCTTTAACCCATTTTCCCGCCAGCCAAAAGGTAATGCCGCATGTTAAATACTGGCTCATCGTAAACCAGCCGACCAGCATATAGGAGGAACTGGCTTTCCATAAGTAGATGGGCACGAATGTTCCTGAGAGCGCAAGCGCGATGCCGAATAACGCTTGAACAGCCAGAAGCAATATAGCCTGGCGATCCAATACGCCGCCTGTAGGCGCTCTTCCCAGCATGGCTGGGCGGCCGAATGGTCCCAATTGCATCGACGTTTTCATGCGTGTTTTTGCCCCAGTACTGAATTCACCTTTGTTCTGTTTCATTTTCGTACCCCTTCCCCGGCTGCCGGCTGAATAGGCTAGCTAGCTTGCTTACTCGCCCGGCATGCTGCCCCTGCTTTTGTTTAGGTGCTATATAAGGTTCCCTACATGCGTCAGGTACATGCCGCTCATTTTGCTGGCATTTATAGGCTGGAGGTACAAGCGTAAACGGCTGTCGCTGTCCTCTGGCGGCAAAGCTACCGTTTCGCGGGTGAAATATAAGCCGTTTATAAGGGGGAAACTTATACCTGCTTATATTTCGAAAAAAAAGCCGGAGCAAGCGCAGTGACCTCGACGAATCAGGTCAAAACCGCGTTGTCCGGCTGCTTGATATTAATCTTCGGAAGCGAGTGCTTTCAGCATTCCTTCTCGGTCATTGCCGCTTAGCTGAGTAGCGGTATGGAAGCATGATGGGCACACATATAGCTTGAGTTCAAATGGCGGCTGCAGCAGAGGCTGTCCCAGTGCCGGATGCAGCGTTGGCTCGAAGGAGCCTGCCGCTATAGCCATTTTGCCTGCTTCCAGCATATATTCACGGCAGGAAGGACATTCTGGCGCCTCCTCCTGCTCATTAATGATTTGCTGCACTTTGCCTTGCGCCCCAATCCAGTCGCGATGCGTTCTGCGGAAGCCGTCATCTGCCTCATCCCAATCGCTGCCCGCTTGCTGACCGCTGCCGTCTTCTTGCTCCCACTCCGGCTCTTCTTCATCATCCTCATCGCGGTCATTATCGACGCCGAATTGCAGCGTACGATAGCCATCCAACTCATTTTCACAATGCGGACAATGCTTTTCGGGACCGATTTCTTCATCCCATACAATTTCCGTCAAACACCATGGACATACCACTTGCTCTTCCATCCTTGATTGCCCCCCATTTAATTGTTGATTACGTAATAAACCCCGATGCTAAAAAACACAACGGCGAGCGCCAGCAATGTTCCCCATAAATATTTCATGTCGATCCTCCTGCATTCTAGCTCACAATGGCACCGCCAATGACATACGAAAGTGAAACGGAAATAATCATAGCAATCAAGCCAACAGCCCGGTTGTCCCGCTCGATTTCATCATCGATACGAAATACCGGCGTTAAAAACTCAAATAGGAAATAAGCGCCTAGCAAAATAAGGAAACCAAATGCGCCCCAAATCATGCTTTGGTAAATGGAGTCATTCGCTTCAATTGAAAATCTAAAAATATTGCATATCCCGAAAATTTTACCGCCCGTCGCCATTGCGACAGCAACGTTGCCGTTTTTAATTTCTTTCCAGCAGTTGTAACGGGTAACGAGTTCGAACACCCATAAAAAAACGAGAAGCGAGAGAACCACAATGGATATATAAAGCAGCATTGCCAAATAGGAATTGCCAAGCAGCACATCGACCTCATTGCTCATGCGTTACCCTCCTTTAACCGATTTGCGAAAATGATGCAGCGGCTGCGCCTTGCAGGCCGCAGCCAGCTAATTTAGTTCAGCTCAGCAACCGTAACGCCGGCTCCGCCTTCACCATAGTTGCCCAAGCGGTATTTTTTCACATGGCTGTGCTTGCGCAAATATTGCTGTATGCCTGATCGCAGCACGCCTGTTCCGTGTCCGTGAATAATATAAACCTGACCGATGCCGGAGAGGAAGGATTCATCGAGAAATTGATCGACCTCCATGAGTGCCTCCTCTAAGTTCGAGCCTCTGAGGTCAAGCTCCATCTTCACATTTTCATCTCTGGAGCGTTTCACGCTGGCTGCCTGCTTCGGCTGCTGCTTAAGCGGAGCAGCTGGCTTGATCAGCTCCATATCGGCAATGGCTACCTTCATCTTCATAATGCCGAGCTGAACGGTCGCATCCGCCCCATGCACCTCGATGATAAGCCCTTTCTGATTCAAGCTGTAGACCATAACCTCGTCTCCGGCTTCTATTTTGCGAACTGCCTTCTGTTGCCCGGCATTAGAAGGACGATTTTGCTTCTTGTGCAGCTCAGGCACCGCTTCATCCAGCTTTCGGCGGGCTTCAATGAGCTTATGCTCCTTGACAGAAGCGCCTTCCTCCAACGCCAGCTTGCGCAGCTCCGAAATAATTTTCTCGGCCTCTAGGCGTGCTTTTGCCACTGCCTCGCGCGCTTCCTCCTGGGCCTTCTCAAGCATTTTGTCGCGCTGCTCCTCGAACTTGCGCAGCTCCGCCTCATGCCGTCCACGCTGCTTCTCCATATCCTGTCTTAGCGACTGCGCCGTCTGGCGATCGCTTTCCGCATTCAAACGGTCAGCTTCGAGCGACGCGATCATATTTTCAACACGCTGATCCTCTTCGCTCACTTCACCGCGCGCATGATCGATGATCGTTTTGCTTAGGCCAAGCCGCTCTGCAATCGCAAAAGCGTTGCTTCGGCCTGGAACACCTACAAGCAAACGGTACGTTGGGCTTAGCGTAGCAATATCAAATTCCATGCTAGCGTTGATGACACCTTTGCGGTTGTATGCGTAAGCTTTGAGCTCGCTGTAGTGGGTCGTTGCAATAATACGGCTGCCCATGCTATGAATATGCTCCAGCATCGCAATGGCTAGAGCCGAGCCTTCAGCCGGGTCGGTGCCTGCGCCAAGCTCATCGAGCAGGACGAGGCTTTTTGCCGTCATAGATTTCAAAATGCGAATAATATTGACTAAATGGCTGGAAAACGTACTAAGGCTCTGCTCAATGCTTTGCTCGTCACCGATATCGGCATAAATAGCGTCAAATACGCAAAGCTGGCTGCCGTCCTCTACCGGAACAAACAAGCCGGACATGCTCATCAGGCTGAGCAAGCCTACTGTTTTGAGCGAGACGGTTTTACCGCCTGTATTCGGTCCCGTTACGATAATGGCTGTGTACGTATTTCCAAGCTCGACATCAATCGGAACGATTTTGTCCGCCGCAATGAGCGGGTGGCGCCCTCTTTTGATTTTCAGAAAGCCTCGATCATTCATGCGTGGCAGCGTCGCCTTCATCTCATGCCCAAGACGCGCCTTGGCAAAAGCAAAATCCAGCTTGCCAAGCAGCTCCTGGTTATACAATAAATCCTCAACATGTTCGGCCGCTTTCGCGGTCAGCATTTGCAAAATTTTCTCAATTTCACGCAGCTCTGCCGCTCTCAGCTCACGCAGCTTGTTGTTCATGACAACCGTTGCTTCCGGCTCAATAAACAGCGTAGCCCCCGAGCCAGACTGGTCATGCACTATGCCGCCAAAATGCGAGCGGTACTCCTGCTTCACCGGAATGACATAACGGTCGCTGCGCAGCGTAATAATAGCGTCCTGGAGCATTTTCTGCACCGAGGAAGAACGGATCATTTGCTCCAGCTTCTCGCGGATGCGCGATTCGCCTCCACGAAGCTCCCTGCGTATAGAAGCGAGCTGGACGCTCGCGCTGTCCATAACCTCTCCTTGATCATCAATGCAATCAAAAATCGAATCCTCAAGCTCCTTGTGCTCGCTGAGCTGGTCAGACGTTTCATGCAGCAAAGGAATTGGATCATCATCATGCAGATTTTCCAAATGACGCTTAACCCGCCTAGCCCCTCTGGACGTCGACGCAATTTCCATAAGCTCCACCGGGTTCAACGTTCCACCGATACGCGATCTGTGAAGCGAGCTGCTGATGTTGGTAATGCCGCCAAATGGCGGATTGCCCTTAAGACGGTCGGCCTTATAAGCCTCGTCCGTCGCTTGAAGCATCAGCTTAACCGTTTCCAAATCGGAGCTTGGAGCAAGCTTCTCCGCTTCGGCCTTGCCAAGCGAAGTCGCTGCGTGCTGTGTCAATTTATGTATAATTTTGTGAAATTCAAGTGTTGTTAATATTTTACTATCCAAGCGTAACACTCCTCTCGCCCTTATATTATAGCCGAATCGGCGCTTTGATGCACGACATGACGTTACCTTCCATACATGTTCCGGCGAAAACTGGCTACAATACGAAGGAATCACAATATCCAGCCTGGTCGACATGCAAAATCCGTTGATTTTTCACAGGCCGTAGTGAAGGATTTCAAATCAATTGAGGAGGTTGAATACATGAGCTTTTTAGGCCATGTTGTTCGGTTCATCGTAGCAGCTCTTGTGTTAATGCTTGTGGGCTTGATTGTGCCGCAGTTCAGCGTGGGCGGTTTTTGGAGCGCTTTAATGCTGGCTATCGTCATTGCCGTGCTGGGCTGGATTATCGAAGCGATTTTCGGCAAAAAGGTTACGCCATTTGGACGGGGCATCGTCGGCTTCATCGCCAGCGTCGTCGTCATCTGGATTGCCCAATTTATCGTCAGCGGCGTTTCGGTTACTTGGCTCGGTGCCATTCTGGCTGCGCTCGTGATCGGGATTATCGACTTGTTCATTCCCGTCAGCACGCCATATGAAGCCGGACGCTCCGATCACGACCGCCGCAGCAGCGACCATTAAAGCCTTAATCGTGATGCGTCGTTAGCGGAAGCCGTATGCTTGTCAGCCCTTGCCCGTCGCTCTCTAAAGCGATGGCCAAGGGCTTTTTCATCAAGCCATTCAACAATTTGTCACCTTCTGATGCTGTCAGTTTGGGGAAATTGGGTTACAATAAAAGCGATGCGGAAAATAATTCCGTGTCATAAAGCGTGTAAGCAGAAAGGGAGCCGAACAAGATGAAAAAGTGGATTTATCTTGCTGCCGTGATGTGCTTCGTTGCAATCATTGCCGCATGCGGGACAAGCGGAGGAGCAAGCGAAGCGGGCGGCGTTATAGATACAGATGCCAGTGCAGCGGAAGTCATTGTCAAAGCAAAGAGCTGGGAATTTGAGCAAACCGAATATAAGATCAAGCAGGGCGAGGCCGTTAACCTTAAGCTTGAATCAACGGATGGCGTCCATGGCATCCAAGTTACCAAAACCGATATTACGATTCCAAATAATAAATCCAAAACCATCTCGCTGAAAGCTGGCGAATATACCATCGTATGCAACGTGCCTTGTGGTACAGGCCATACTAAAATGCAAGCAAAGCTTATTGTTGAATAAATTTGCTTGGATTGGTGCTTGTTGCATCCAGCCGCCATGCGCTCATCATAATGAGAGTGCTGGCGGTTTTTGTTGTTTATGATGAATTATAATAAAATGCGGCTGTTTTTTTAAACGATAACGTTTCTAACCATTCGGTCTAGCAGCGTCAAGTAAGAAACTAGTAATTTATACTTAATTATTGTCGGTTTTATGATCGAGAAGCGTCTGTTTTAAAGCATCGATCTGGCCAATAATAGAAATCGGATCGAAATAAAAATACGTCTTATAATCAACAGGAATCAGATTTCCATTTTTCACGGCAGGAAGACTTTTCCAAATTTGTCCATCTGTCAATTCCTTGAACTGCTCCTCCGTTGTTTCTGTGTAGGTCGATAAGAAAATATAATCTGTATTCGCGAGCTCAGCCAGCTTTTCTTCCGATATTTCCACGTACTGTGCTCCATTGTCCATGACGTTCTCCTGCACCCAATCTGGCGCCTTGAACTTCAGAGCATTGTAAATCACTTCTCCACCGCGGCCATAATTATCGCCCAAAACCGCTAGCGTCTTTCCATCTACCTCAAGCAGAACAGCTGTCGATCCTGGCTTAACAACGTCCTTCAGCTGATTTCTTGCTTTTTCGGCGTTGTGCTCATATTTTTCCAGCCATGCATCCGCTTCTTTGCTTTTGTTCAGCAGCTCTCCCATTTGCTTCACTTCTTCACGAACATTTTTTGTAGAGCCGTACTCGATAAATAGCGTTGGCGCAATCTGAGAAAATTTATCGTAATGATCGGCGAGTGTATCATTAATAACGATGAGATCAGGCTCCATTTCAAGCACTTTCTCTGGTGAAGCTGGGGAGCCGATGTCCATTATTGCGGCTTCCTGCTCCTTCAGGAAGGGACTGCCCATCCACCACTCTTTGCTGCCTCCAATAGGCTGAATGCCAAGAGCAAGCAGTGTACCATGATAGTAACCGGCAATAACTCGCTTCGGATGAAGAGGGACCTCAACATCTCCCTTGATAGTCTTGACGGTTTTTGTCGCAGCTTCATCCGTTTGTGTGCTGTTGTCTCTTGGCAATTCTGAGGCGGCAGTTGATGAGGCCGTCGTATTAGATGTACTTGGGGTATTCGAAATGGAATTACCGCCACACGCGCTAAGTATGAACATGACGCAGATGAGCGTACCGATAGATGGGAAAATTTTTTTTGCCAAAACCAACATTGAAACAGCCTCCTAATTGAAATTGATTATCATTCGATCAAATGATAACAATTCTCGGCAGCTAACGTCCATATACAAACATGACGAAAAATTAGTCCGAATGTGCGGAAAATAACCTTACAATCTCCTCGAGCTGATATTCCAGAGACAGCGTGTCATAACCATAAAACATCTCGCGATTCGGCGTATAGATGCGGCCGTTCCGGACGGCTTCAAGTTTACCCCACGCCCCATTATTCATCCAGGCCCGCTTATTCGGAAGCCCTTGCGAGCCGTAGTCGAATAAAATGATATGATCTGCGGAAAATGCCAGCAGCTCCTCTGAAGTGAGTGCTTTGTTTGGAATATTCCTGTCTATCAGCTCGCGGCTAACGCTTGCAGGAGGCTTCAATCCTAGCTCCCCGTATAGAAGAATGCCTCCCATGCTCGTGGAACGGCCATAAATGTAGAGCTTGTCTGACACGATCTTCATTATCGCTACAGTCTCGTCGCGTCCGATGAAAGAAGTCATTTTTCTTCTCCCTTCAACTATTTTCTGCTCGAATCGGGCTACCCAAGCTTCTCCCTCGCTCCGCTTCCCGACCGCCTCTGCCAGCAGGAAGAACGGCCCGCGCCAATTGTCGTCCAAATCAGGTATTTCGCACACAGAGCTAATTTCCCTTAGCCGTTCTGAATATGCGGTCTGCTCCCCGGCCAAAATGAGGTCGGGCCCAGCCTGAGCCAGCTTGCGCAATGTTTCTTTGCCCATGTGTCCCACCACCTCAAGAGCAGTCAAATCCATACCCTTGGCATGGGCTTCCTTCATCCATGGTTCAATTAGGCCGATTGCAGGAATGACACCTAGCGTCAACATGCATGAGGTCACGTAGGACGACAATGCTGCATATATTTTAGGCTTGGATCGGTAGGATGAAGGCGCCAGCCCAGTCATTTGTTTAAACTTGCGGCTAAAATAATATTCGCTTTGAAAACCGACCAACTTTGCAATCTCGCCTATACTCCTCAGAGGAGAAAGCTGCAGCAGCTGTTGGGATTTTCGAATTCTCATCCGGCACAAATAATCCAAAAAGCTTTGGCCTGTTTCCTGCTTGAACACACGCGAAAAATATTCAGGGCTAATGCCAATCATTGCCGCAAGCCGATCTCGCGTTAGCTTCTCCTCATAATGATTACGAATATATTGAATGGCGTTATCTATCCAACGACTCCCATCTTCTTCATCTTTCAGAACCGATTGTTCATTAAACACTAAGCTCAGCAATTGATAAAATATAAGCTGGCTTCTAAGCGGGTTATGCAAGCTTTTCAGGGAGGTCGCTTCATGCAGTTCTGCTCCTAGCTGTAAAGCACGCTCTGGGGCAAGGAGCGGCATCTCCCCGCCAATCCAATGCGCAACAGCTGCGCGGCCGTATACACTTTCGCTCTCTAAGCTGCCTGCATCATCAATTGGGGCAATCGCGATAAAGGTTATCCGGTCCAGCAGCAGCGTCTCCTCATAAGGATTGTTGACATGCATGCCACTACCCGCTGGCCAATAGAAAGCCGTTCCAGCCTTGAGAAAAATTTTTTTGCCGCCCATATGTATCTCACCGCGCCCCTCGCGAACGAGCAGCAGCATGTCCGTGCTGGCAACATTCCATTCCATAGGTGATTGAGGCGCATAAGTAAAGGCAACGATTTCTTGAAAAACAAACGTTGCCGAGGAAGCGACGCTAACGCTCCCGACGCTCAGCTGCCCTTGTACGGAAAGGGCTGTTCGATTCCGCAGCTCAGCCTTGACTCTCAATACTTCCTCGCTGCTCAGCACTCCCAGATATTTCTCCGTTCGATGCTTCCTCCGTCCGAATTCGTCGCGGTAGGTTGAAACGATCCGAAAGTACTCGTAAGTTTTTCCGTTTTTGCTAATCGTTTGTTTTTTAAGAAACATAGTAAGGCTCCTTGCGCTCTATAATTTAGGGACTAACTGAGGGACTAACTTTACTTTATCATATTCGATGCACTTCTAATTCATCGCGATGTATTCACGGCTTTTACGATAATGGACTGAAATATCATTTTTCTTTTGCTACCCTGTAAGAAAAATTGATAACTGCCGCACTTTCCCTTCCCGCTTCCCTTTGATAAGATGGTCATTATAGCTAAAAGTTAGCGCTTACGAAGTTTTTCTCGCAAAAGCCGAAGGGAGAGATACGATGAGCCTTTTAAATGGGCGTGTGGCAATTGTAAGCGGCGCAGGCAGTGGGCTCGGAAGGGCCGCTTCTCTATCGTTTGCAAAAGAAGGCGCAGAGGTCGTGTTGCTGGGCCGGCGATTGAACAAGCTCCAAGAAACCTTTGAGGCGATTAAAGAGGCTACCGGACGGGAAGCGCTTGTTATACCTACAGATGTCACCGATGAACAGCAAATTAAGCAAGCGGTTATACTAGCTGTCGGCAAGTGGGGCAAAATTGACATTTTGCTCAATAATGCTGCCGTGCTGGAGTCTGGACATGTTATTGAGTTGACTTCTGAAAACTGGCATACGCAGGTTGCTACTAATTTGACAGGACCCTTTTATTTATCAAGAGCTGTCATTCCATATATGCGTGCAGAACGCTATGGTCGCATTATTAATATAACATCGGGCCTTTCCTGGAACGGTGCCGGAGGTTATGGCGCTTACAGCGCGGCCAAAGCCGGGCTTGAATCGCTAACCCGGACACTTGCTGATGAAGAACATGAATATGGCATTCTCATTAATTTGTACAACCCTGGCACGCTTCGCACCGAAATGCATGCCACGGGCAAGGACCCGGCAGTCGTCACACCAGATTTGCTGCGTCTCGCAAGCCTGCCCCGCGGCGGTCCAACAGGCAGTACGGTCAGCTATGGCTAATCGGGCGAGCCGATATATATCAAAATCCCTTGAATGAAACACGGGCAATTGGCTCGCTGCTTTATTCAAGGGATTTTTTTGCGCCTCCTCAGCGCAGCAATATGCGAAAAAATCCGTTTATCATCGCAGTTCCGGGGGACCGGGCGAGATAAACGGATTTTTTGAGTAAAGCTAGCTTTGCTCGATTAGTTCAATCCATTCATTGTATTCGTTTTGCAGCAAGGAGTATTCGTGCGCCAGCTTGCCATGCTCGATCGTAAGCTTCTCGTGCTCTGCCCGCAGCTGCTCTGTCGATTGGACGGCTTCAGACCACTCCAGCTCAAGCTGCTGCCTGCGTTGATCAACTTGCTCACTCAGCTGGGCTGCCGCAGCGGCTTGCGCCAAAGCGGCCTCCAGCTGCCCCTTCAGATGCTCCTCGCCAGCTTGTCGCTCGGACTCTTCCGCAATCATCCGGTTTAATTCATCTGTCAATTGCTCAGAACGCTTGCGTTCTTGCTCCATTTGCTCATCCAGTTCCTGCTGTTTGTGTAGTAAAATGTCGAGCTGCTGAGCCGCGATACGCTCACGTGCCGCAATCAATTCAAGCTGCTCCGTAAGCTCCTGCTCGTGCCGAGCCAGCTGTCCCAGCTTTTCATCCAGCTCCAGCTCGTGGAACTCTGCCCGCTCTACTTTCTCCTGAAGCTCCTGCAGCTTGCTTTGCCATGAAGCCTGCTCATCCTTATGCTGCTGTTCCACTTTCAGCTCGCGTTCACGGTATTGCTCGTCGAACTGCTGCTTCTGCTGCTCAATTAACCTAGCATATTCAGCCTGCTTCTCATGAAGCTGCGATCTTAGCTCCGAGCAATCACGTTCCAGCTGCTCCGACTGCTCCATTTGTTCAAGCTTCAACAGCTCCAGCTGATCGGCAAAATCCTGCTTGAGCTGGTTCGCTGCATCATCCCGCTGCTGCTCCAGCATAGCAAGCTGCCGCTGATGCTCCTGTGCCAGCTCCGCATGAACAGCTTCGCTTTCCCGCTGCTTCGCTTCGAGTGCTTGCTCCAGCTCACGAAGCTTAAGCGTAAGCTCTCCTCGAGCTGCTTCGCCCTCACGCTGCTTGGCCTCCAGTGCTTGCTTCTGCTCACGAAGCTGCAGCTCCAGCGCTTCACGCTCTTCTTCGAACTGAATTTCTTGCTCCAGCTGTTTTTCTTCCGCATTCTTTTTCCATTCTTCATGAAGCTGGACTTGGGCCGCAAGCTGTTGTTCAAATGCTGTAAGCCGCTCCTGATACTGCTGCTCCTGCTCGTTTCTAGCCTGCTCATAGTGAGCTTGATGATCTTGCTGCAGCTGCTGAAGCTTGCTAAGCTCTTCCTGCAGCTCCATAACACGCAGTTCAGCCTCATCCGCTTTAGCCGCTTCATTCGCCAAATACTTAGCCTGCTCAGCGATTTGCGCTTCGGCTTCCTTCAATCTATTGCCTAGCTGCGCACGCGTTTCGGCATGCTGCTCATTAATGACATGCAGCTCGTCCAGCTGCTGGCGAATTTCGCCAAGCTCGGCGTCACGCTCCTGGCGCTCCTGCTCTAGTACTGCAAGGGAGGAGCGCAACGCTTCTTCCTGCTCCATAGCTTGCAATAAGTGGTCATCTGCCACGGAAATACGCTGTTCAAGCGCAGCTTTTTCCTTGACAGCTGCTTCTTGAAGCTCGGCAACAGCTGTTTGCAGCTTAGCCCGCTCTTCTTCCCAATTTTTATATCGCAAAGCGAGGTCAGCCTTCAAGGCTTGCTCCTGCTCCGTTAACTCTTTCATATGTGCGGAAACCAGCTTCTCGACATTAGCCGATGCTTCTGCAAGCAAGCGCTGCTCATGCTCGTCAAGCTGCTGCTGCTGCTGTTCAGCCGTATTAGACAGCTCCAGCTTCCATTCCTCTTCACGCTGTTCAAGCTTCGCCTGCCAGCCCTGCTCAAGCTGCTTCACACGCTCAGCTAGCTGATGTGCAGCAAGCTCAATCGCTTGGGCTTTAGCTGCACGCTCCGCTGACAATGCCGCTTCCGCTTCTTCAAGCAGCTCTGCCGCAGTTGCCTGCTCGCGTTGCAGTTCTACTTGAGCTGAAGCTTTCAGCTCCGCTAGCTTCGCTGCCGCTTCCGCACGTTCACGTTCGACGAGAGCTTGCGCGGCCGCCTCGGCTTCGGCGAGCTTCGCAGCTGCTTCCGCTTGCTCGCGTGCAAGTCCCTCTTCTGCGGCGCTTTTCGCTTCTACAAGCTTCAATGCTGCATCAGCCTGCTCACGCTCCATTCGCTCCTGTAAAGCTTTCTCGACTTCAGCAAGCTTAGCCGCCGCTTCCGCACGTTCGCGCTCCAGCTGCTCTTGTGCAGATGCTTCTGCCTCTGTCAACAGCTCAGTCGCTGCTGCGCGCTCTTGCTCCAGCGCCTCTTCCGCTGCTGCTTTCGCTTCCAGCAGCTTCGCTTCGGCTTCTAACCGTTCGCTCACCACACGCTCCTCGGCAGCATGTACTGCCGCTTCTGCTGCTGCCAGCTTGGCTGCCGCTTCCTCACGCTCGCGCTTCAGCATCTCTTCCGCTGCGCTCTGCGCCTCTGCGAGCTTCGCAGCAGCGGCTTCGCGCTCCCGCGCAACCTCTCTTGCCGCGATGCTTCTTGCTTCGGTTGCTTTTGCTTCGGCTTCTGCCAGTTTAGCGGCTGCTTCGGCACGTTCACGCTCCAACTGCCCCTGCGCAGACGCTTCCGCCTCCGTCAACAGCTCCGTCGCTGCCGCGCGTTCCTGCTCCAGCTCCGCTTTTGCTTCCAGCAGCTTGGCTTCCGCCTCTGCCTGCTCGCGTTCCAGCTCCGCCTTCGCAGCCGCTTCGGCCGCCGCTAAGCCTGCTGCCGCTTCCGCGCGCGCCTCTGCAAGCGCTGCTGCCGCTCCGCTCCGCAATTCCGCCTGCTTCACGGCGGCTGCCTCGCGCTCCTGCGCAAGCTGCTCCTCGGCGATCAATTCCGCCTCGATCAGCTTTTCCTCTACTTCCGCTATTTTCGCTGCAGTCTCGGAAATTTTCGCTTCCGCTTCGGTCAGCTTCGCCGCCGCTTCAGCTCTCTCGCGCGCAAGCTTCGCATCTGCTCCACTCTGCGCTTCCGCGAGGCTCGCTGCCGCTGCTTCACGCTCACGAACAAGCTGCTCCTGTGCAGACGCTTCCGCTTCGGTCAGCTTTTCAACCACTTCCGCGAGCCGCTCTGCCGCTTCGGCACGCTCGCGCTCCAACTGCTCCTCGGCGATAATTTCCGCCTCGATCAGCTTTTCGGCTGCTTCCGCACGCTCACGCTCAAGTGCCTCATCCGCTGCACTCTTCGCCTCCGCCAGCTTTGCTTCTGCTTCCGCACGCTCCCGCGCAAGCGCCTCATCCGCTGCACTCTTCGCCTCCGCCAGCTTTGCTTCTGCTTCCGCACGCTCCAGTTTAAGCGCCTCATCCGCCGCACTCTTCGCCTCTGCCAGCTTCGCTTCTGCTTCCGCTCGTTCCCGCGCAAGCGCCTCATCCGCCGCACTTTTCACATCCGCCAGCTTTGCTTCTAATACGCCAAGCTTCGCTTCCGCTTCCGCACGCTCTCGCTCAAGCGCCTCATCCGCCGCACTCTTCGTCTCCGCCAGCTTCGCCTCTAATACGTCAAGCTTCGCTTTTGCTTCTGCACGCTCACGCTCCAACAGCTCTTCCGCAACGATTTCCGCTTCGATCAGCTTTTCGGCTGCTTCCGCCAGCTTCGCAGCCGCCTCAACGCGCTCGCGCGCCACTTGCTCCTCGGCAGCTGCCTCGGCTTCCGCAAGCTTTTCCGCTGCACTGGCCTGCTCACGCGCAAGCGCGCCTTCTAGCGTAAGCTTCTGGGCAGCAAGCGTCTCCGATGCTTCCTCGCGCTGACGCGCAAGCGCTTCCGATGCTTCCTGCTGCTGCGCTGCAAGCCGCTCATCCGCTTCTGCCAGCATATCCTTCAGCTGATTTTCCGCTACTGCGAGCGCATGCATCAGTTCCTCGGCAGCTTTCTTCTTCGCCTGCTCCAGCTCGGATTCAAAAACCTCCTGCAGCTCCTGCAGATCGATTTCCGCCTTTACCTGCAAAGCCTGATACTCCTCGCGCAAGCTTGCCATCATCCCTTGGAGCTCTCCAAGCTGCTCGGCAAGCACTAGCCGCTTCGCCTCAGCGTCATGCAGCGACTCATTATCGCGGCGCAGGCGGAACACTTCCTCGGTCATCTGCACAGCTGCGAGCACTGCAATTCTTGGCAGGTCCAGCTGTGGATAACCTTTGGCAATTTTGTTCATGCTATCATCTATCATTCCGGCAATACGCCGCATATATTCTGAGTTGGAATGGCCCTTCAAACGATATTGATGCCCATATATATCAACGGTTACTACAGTTTGCTCAGTATCCATAAAACATTATCCTCCTATAGGTGTTTCTCGCTCCCTTATCAATCAGCAGGATTGTTTCCCCAATCCTTATATATAGAAGAACATATCACATAGAGTCTTATATTATAGTTGCATTATATCAAGGTGAAACGGCTGTCGCTATCCTTTGGCGGCGCGGCGCGTTTCATTCCGAGAAATATAGAGAAGGGATGGACACATCATATCCTTTCCTATATTTTAAGGTGAAACGGCTGTCGCTATCCTTTGGCGGCGCGGCGCGTTTCATTCCGAGAAATATAGAGAAGGGATGGACACATCATATCCTTTCCTATATTTCAAGGTGAAACGGCTGTCGCTATCCTTTGGCGGCGCGGCGCGTTTCATTCCGAGAAATATAGAGAAAGGATGGACACATCATATACCTTCTCTATATTTCAAAAATAACTGTAAACGACTGCTTCTGTCTCAGACATAAAGCTTGACCCATCTTTATAGTTCAACCCAAAATGCAGCACTGACTCCCAAGCAGATCTCTATCCATGTTTCGACTAACAAAAAGAACAAGTTTTGATGACAAAACGACACGGTCTTCCACTCTGGAAAAAACGCCCAAAAGCCTGCTCCAGCTTAAAAAACAAAGCAAAAAGCCGTATCGATAGTCCACAAGGAACTATTTCGATACGGCGTGGAAGGTTTCCTGCCTATTTTCTTAATTCTGCTTTAAAAGATTGTTCTAATCCAGCAACGACCTTGCCATGCAGCTCGGTCACTTCTTCATCGGTCAGCGTGCGTTCTGCATGACGGTATACAAGAGAGAGCGCTACGCTCTTTTTGCCTGCTCCCAGCTTCTCGCCTGTGAACACGTCGAACACGCGTACGGACTCAAGCAGCTCGCCAGCCGTTTGCCATGCGAGGGCAGTCAGTTCGCCTGCAGGCACTTCCATATCCAGCACGACAGCAATATCACGCTGCATCGCAGGATAACGCGGCAGCGCCTTGTAGACGATTTCGTCGCCAGCCAGCTGATAAAGCGGTGCAAGCTCGATTTCCAGCACATACGTATCTGCCAGGTCGCTCTCGAGCTGCAGCGTTGGGTGAAGCTGACCAACGTAGCCGATCACTTCTGTGCCATGCTCAGTTTCCAGTTGAACAGCTGCCGTTCTTCCCGGGTGAAAATGCTCCGGCTGCGCCGCGGCATAACTCACCTTATCGGCAATGCCGAGTACAGCAAATACAGTTTCCAGAACTCCCTTTGCATCATAAAAATCAACAGCAGAAGCTTTGCGGTTCCACTGCGGCTCTACACGGTTTCCAGTCAGCAATGCCGCAAAGCGATGCTTCTCCTGAGGAAGACGCGTCAGCTTCTCTTCTTCTGTGTGGAATACGCTGCCGATTTCAAAAATGACAGCCGATTCATTTTTGCGATTGCGGTTATAGGCTGCTGTTTCCAGCAATTGCGCGATCAGCGTCGTCCGCAGCACGCTGCGCTCCTCGCTCATCGGCATCGACAGCTTCACAGCCTTCGTCGCTTCACCCGACAAGGCAGGGAACAGCTGTGTCCGTTCAGGTCCTGTGAACGAATAGCTGATGACTTCATGCAGGCCAGCATCCGTCAGACGCTTGCGCAGCTCGCGGCGAATCGCTTGCGGCTTCGTCAGCGCCCCTGGCGTTACATCTCCGAAAATCGGTGTAGTCGGAATGTTGTCATATCCGTAAAGGCGGGCAACCTCCTCAATCAAATCTACATCATACGAAATGTCGCCTCGGCGCGATGGCACTTCCACTTGGAATACGTCATCTTCACTAACGCTATAGCCGAAGCTTAGACGATTCAGAATCGTTTGCACTTCAAGGCTGGAAAGCGAGGTGCCTAGGTAGCGGTTGATTTTAGCCAAAGCTACTTCAACGACCTGCTGCTTCGCCGGAGCTGTCGTCACTTCCACGATGCCCTCCGTAGCGAGTCCGCCTGCAAGCTCCGTAATCAAGGCAGCTGCGCGGTTCAACGCCGGAATAACGCGGCCCGGGTCCACTTCCTTCTCGAAGCGAATGCTGGATTCTGAGCGAAGGCCGAATTGGCGCGATGTTTTGCGAACCGTTCCACCATCAAATCTGGCCGATTCCAGCAAAATATTAACCGTATCGCCCGTTACCTCCGAATTGGCTCCACCCATAACGCCCGCAAGCGCGATTGGCTTCTCGCCGTCTGTAATGACGAGCATTTGCGGCCCAAGGCGGCGCTCTTGGTCATCTAGCGTAAGCATCGTTTCGCCTTCATGCGCCAAACGCACGTCGATTCGTCCGCTTTTCACTTGATCTGCGTCAAAGGCGTGAAGCGGCTGGCCATACTCCAGCAGAACAAAGTTCGTTACGTCAACGACGTTGTTGATTGGACGAATACCTGCGGCAATAAGGCGATTTTGCAGCCACAGCGGAGACTCGCCAATTTTCACGCCTTTAATGTAACGCGCACTGTAGTGGAAGCACTGCTCAGGAGCGCTGATCGTCACTTGTACATGGCTGTCTGTACGCTCGGAAGCATGAGCAATTTCCGGCTCAGGAATACGCACCTCGCGTCCAGTCAATGCGCCAATTTCATACGCCGTGCCGATTACGCTGAGGCAATCCGAACGGTTCGGCGTCAAATCCAGCTCCAGCACCTCATCGTTCAGCCCAAGCACGTCAGCGATTGGCGTTCCGATTACCGTATGCGGCGGCAATACGAGAATGCCTTCCTGCTGCTCCTTCGGCAGCAGCTTGTCATTAATGCCAAGCTCTTTCGCCGAGCAGATCATGCCCTGCGATTCTACGCCGCGCAGCTTTGCGCGCTTAATATGCAAATCGCCCGGCAGCTTTGCTCCAACGGTAGCGACTGGAACGAGCTGTCCCGCATCGACATTTTTGGCTCCGCAGACGATTTGCAGTTCTTCGCCTGTGCCTACATCTACTTTGCACACGTTCAGCTTATCCGCATCCGGATGCTTCTCGCGCGATTTGACATAGCCGACAACGACGCCTGTCACTCCCTTGTTGCGGGATTCCACCTCGTCGATCTCAATGCCTCCGCGCGTCATTTTTTCGGCAAGTTCTGCGCCCGTAAAGCCAGATAAATCAACATATTCATTCAACCATTGATACGAAATTTTCATCGCTTTGCTCCCCTTCCTTTCCTGCTACATTTTCGCGAATTGTTGTAAAAACCGAAGATCGTTCGTATAGAAATGACGAATATCGTCAATGCCGTATTTCAGCAGCGCAATTCGCTCTACACCCATGCCGAAGGCGAATCCGCTCACTTCGTTCGGATCGTAGCCGCCCATCTCCAGTACGCGCGGGTGCACCATGCCGCAGCCGAGAATTTCCAGCCAGCCCGTCTGCTTGCACATCCGGCAGCCATGTCCGCCGCATTGCGCACAGCTTACGTCAACCTCCGCGCTTGGCTCCGTGAATGGGAAGAAGCTTGGACGAAGACGGATTTGCGTTTGCGAGCCGAACATTTGCTGGGCAAATTGCAGCAGCGTGCCTTTCAGATCGCTCATGCGAATGTTAGGCGCAATGACAAGACCTTCAATTTGATTGAACTGGAAGGAATGCGTCGCATCGTCATCATCGCGGCGGTATACTTTGCCTGGACAAATAACTTTGATCGGCTTGCCTTTCATCGCTTGCATCGTTCTCACTTGAACCGGGGATGTTTGCGTACGCATCAAAATATCGTCGGTAATGTAAAACGAATCCTGCATATCGCGCGCCGGATGGTTTTTCGGCAGGTTCAATGCCTCGAAGTTGTAATAATCCGTCTCTACTTCTGGGCCTTCCGCAATCGTATAGCCGAGCCCGATGAAAATATTTTCAATTTCCTGGGCTACCTTGTTTAGCGGATGTACGGCTCCAGTTGGCAATGCTTTACCCGGCAGCGTCACATCGATCGTCTCGCCGCGCAAGCGCGCTTCCGTCTCCGCTTGCTGGAATACCGCCTGCTTCTCTTCAATAACGGCTTCAATCGCCGTACGCACGTCATTGCCGACTTGGCCGATAATCGGACGCTCCTCGGCGCTAAGTCCGCCCATGCCGCGCAAAATTTCGGTTAGTGCGCCTTTTTTCCCTAAATATTTTACCCGCAGGTCGTTAAGCACTTGCGGATTGTCTACCTGCTGCAGCTCCTGCAGCGCTTCGCCGCGCAAAGCCTCCAAACGTTCCTTCATCTGATGCTCGCCTCCTCATTCTTTTGAACAAACAAAAAAGGCCCCTTCTTCCCGCAAGGGACGAAAGAACCGTGGTACCACCCTAATTCGAACAATCTGCTTATTCCCTCTCTGTACGGACAGGGATAGCACTAGCTTGCTCCTCAATCCCGTTAACGGCGGGAACCGAAACATTCCTACTTGCGGGCATGCAGCACCTGCTGGCGCCACGCCGGGTTCAGAAGTCTGCTCAGGAGTGAACTTCAGACAGCCTGTTTTCACGAAAGACGCTCTCAATCTATGGCGACTTCTCCCTGTGTGAAGGCACTGCTTACTTTTCTCCGTCTCAGCATTTCAACTCATATGGATACAATATCTTTTACATTATAAGCAAATGAATGGCGCGATGCAATAACTGGCACGCAATTTGCCCGAGTTAAGCTCCCGAAATCGGATTTTTGCCTTTGGTAAAGCTGACGCTATCCGCCTTCCATATGCCATTCACCTTGATTATTTTAGTGCCTCGCATAATGAATTCCGTTTCCCAAGCATCATGGCCAATGTCCAGCGATTGAAGAAAGCTTCCTGTTGTTTTGGTTCTATAGCTGCCAGACGTTACTGGATCTTTAAACGTATAATTATACTCCAGGCCTTTATTTTGAATGATGACATTAATGAGTCGGTCGGTAAAATAAGGCTTGAAATAAGTGCGAATCTGCTTCACGGATGATACATCGGCTGCTTCGTTTAATTTATCAGACAGCTGCTTCAGGCGGGCTGCCGATGCTTTTTCAGCGGCCAAAAGCTTAACCGGCTCCACATATACAACAAGCTGCTTCCCTTCGAATGTAATCGTTGCGACTTGGCCATATGAATTCCAGTCTACACTTGCACCCAGCATTTGGCTGACGAACCGCAGAGGAACATAGGTCGTGTTGTTGATTAATTGCGCCGGTACGTCGAGCTCCGTTTCAGCTTGATTGACAAGCACCTTTTTTGAGTTAATCGTAAGAAGCATTTCAATACCGTCTTTTTGGATTTCAATCGTTTGAAGCTTCTGGCTCCACTCTACAGCAGCCCCCATATTTTGTGCAACATCGCGCAGCGGAATAAGCATCCGGTTGTCCTTCAATTTTCCATTCGTAAGCTCTATAGGCCGATCAGCCGCAAAAACAGGCGCCGAAAGGGCTGGAAGAGCCAGCAGTGCCGCTGCCATTAAGCCCAACGCGAATTTTTTCAACATCATCATAACCTCCGTCATCAAAAAGTAGCGGTTGTCTTATCTCTGTAAATTATTTAGACGTGGAGCATCTAAAAAAGTTACTTAGCTAGCAAAAAAGCGCCATCTTTGAAAGATGGCGCCGCCTGCTTCAAGCAGCCGCTATTCTAATAAAGTCTGCTTGACAAATTGATTGAATTTCCTGAACTGCTCGATTTCGCGCTCATGTGTCACTTTGAAATCCGATGCTTTTTTCGAGCGGCTTTTCAGCGTAATTTCCAGCCCTTCAAGCTGCAAATAATAGCGGGTGCCGATATGATAATGACGACCTTCATAGAGACAGGATGCTCCGAGATAGTTTTGCAGCCATTCAGCTTTATCCGGCTGCTTGTCCCAGTTGTCCGTCAGCCAAGCATACAAATCAGGCTGGAAACTGGCGAGCATGCCGCTGTATCCGCCGCCACCCAATTGCATTACTTCAAGTACATGAGGATTGTTCGCTACAAATATGTTAAGCGGAGTGCCTTCCGCTGCCTTGATTTTCGCTTTAATTTGCTCTAGATTGTTGCTGCATTCCTTCATAAAAGTAAATCTGCCCGTATCTGCACACCATTTGACAAGCTCTGGCGACAATAGGCGGTGATAAGGAATTGGACATTCATAAAGCCCAAAGGTCACATCAGGGAACGTCTCCAAAATCGTTTGCGCACGTTTTTTCCAAGCTTCTTCATCTTCATCCTCGGCAGCCAGACGGTTCGTTACGAGTACGAAGGCATCCACGCCCGTTGCTGAAATTTGCCTAATCTCCTCAAGCTGCTGCTGAAAGGACTCCGAAATGTGGCCTGAAGCCACGACAGGCACTCTTTCCGCCGTCTTTTCCTGCACGAAGCGCGCTACCGCTACCCTTTCCTCCAAAGAGAGATGAAGCATTTCACTGGACAAGCAAACCGCAAACAACCCATGCACACCATTGTCTATGTACCAATTAATCAGCTGTTCCAGAGCCGGATAATCAACCTCATTATCCTTGGTAAACGGTGTAAGCATAACGGGCCAGACGCCTTTCGGTGCTTGCTTCACTTGCATTTAAACCCCGCCCTTCACATTTTGATCCCCTACATGTTACAACAGATATATAGGCTTTGAAACCGCTTTAACTTATTTGCACTGATATTTAAACAACACCTCTGAAAATATATTATTTTTAAACAAAGGCTATGTTAAATTCTAATGTTGATTTATGACCATAAGAAAACCGCCTTTGCGAAAAGGCGGTTAATTGAGCTAACGTCTCCCGTTTAGCGTAATCACCTTAAGTGACAAGGTCATCTTACCGTCTGGTAAACGAGACCTATGGCTCCAGAATCAAAGGTCTTGTTTTCGATTAGCTTAAGATTGATCTTCTCCTTGAGACCTTGGAATAACGGCAATCCCTTACCGATCAGGACGGGAGAAACCGTAATTTTATATTCATCAATTAAATCAAGCTGCATAAGGTGGTGTGCGAACCTAGGGCTACCGAGGATGACCATATCCTTGCCTGGCTGCTGTTTGAGGTTATTGATCTCTTCCTCGACATCTTCTTTCACGAGTCTGGAATTATTCCATTCGACTTTCTCCAGCGTCGTGGAAAAAACGATTTTGGCTGTCTTTTCGATCCACTCGGCATGATTCCGTTCATGCTGCGAAGCTGATGGGTTCGAAGGCACAGATGGCCAGTAACTGTGCATCATCTGATAAGTCCCACGCCCCCAAATGACAGTGTCGGCAGTATTCAGAATTTCTTTCGCGTGTTTCTCCAAATCAGCATCGTAGGAAACCCAGCCAATGTCCATTTCACCATTCGGCCCTTCTACAAAACCGTCAAGCGATGTGTGCAGAAATAGAACGAGTTTTCTCATTTTCAGTTCTCCTTTGTTCATGAGGGATATCTACATTATACATTTACTACATTATTAAGGTTTAACAAAGCCTAAACAAAAGCAACGAAAAACAGCTCCGTCCATCTTTACGATGAGCAAGGAGCTGTTTTTAGACTCGCCTATTGTTGAATAATGGCTTCGGCCTCTATTTCGACCAATAATAGCGGATCAATGAGTGCTTTGACTTCTACCATCGTGGATGCTGGTTGAATCGTGCGGAAAAACTCGCCATGCGCCTTGCCGATTTCTTCCCATTTTGAAATGTCGGTAACGAACATTCTTGTCCGCACAACATCGGACATGCTCGCCCCTAGTTCAGCCAAAGCTTTCTCGATCGTTTGCAGCACAAACCGAGCTTGCTCGTATGGATCTCCTTTGCCTACTACTTCGCCATCTTTCATCGCCGTCGTTCCTGCGACCTCAATCCGGTTGCCAACACGAATGGCGCGGCAGTAGCCGACAAGCGGCTCCCATGGAGAACCTGTAAATACCTGTTTTCTGCTCAACCTGCTCACTCTCCCCACATTATCATTTGTGCTTCCTTTTAATCGTTGTCTTCATGCTAACTGTCGCTTAAAGGCTCCGTTGCTATTTCCACACAAGTTCCTTGGTCCCGCTCGCTCTTTACACGAAGCGTCCAGCCCATCTGCTTTGCTCGTTCACGCATCATGCGAATGCCATAGCGGCCTTTCGCCTCCAACTGCTCGGCGTCTGCCCCTCGCCCTGTATCCGCTACGATACAATGAAAGCTGCCCAGTGCTCCGCCTTCAAGCGGATAACAGGCGATGCTCACATGCGCCTCATGTGTATGCTTGCGAATATTCATCAGCGCCTCGCGCACAATTGCCATCAGCTCGACCTTCTCTTTGTCCGACAGCGCATGCTCAGACAATTGCCAATTAACTTCAGCAGTATAGCCCCCAGCTTCCCGCAGCTCCTCGGCAAGGGAATGAATGGCTGCTCGCCAAGGCCCTTCAGCAGGACTTGCAGCTGTTGACGATTTCAAGTTGGCAATGGACTGGCGAACATCCTCATACACGTGCCGGACTGTTCCACGAATTTGTTCAGTCGTCTGACGAACACCCTCCGGTGTATGGGCGTGCTCCAAGCTATCCAGCTTCACGGAAAGCAGAAACAACGACTGCGAAATGCCATCATGCAGCTCACGCGCCAGCTTCTCGCGCTGCTCAAATGAAGATTTCGACAGCCGTTCGCGCTGCAGCGCATCCTGCATTAGCTCTAAACGCTTGAACAAACCGCGCAGCAGCGTCAGTGTAACTAGAAACACGAGCACAGGAGCAAGCACATTGCCCAAATCCATTGAAATGTATGGCAGCAGGAACGCATGCCGGACATATTCCCAAAGCCCAATTATAAGTGTTGGAATCCACAAGATCAACCATTTCAACCATCGATATGACACTCGCTACCGCTCCCAGCTTGCATTAATAGTTTTCAAAATCGATGCTTTCTTCCACCTTTTCCCCACTCTTATCGACCACATGCAGCTCGGCCGTCCATTTCCCGGGGAATGGGATGTCCATTTGCTCTGCATGGTACGACGTTCTCACAAAACCAGGAAACGATTCATACGACTTATCCTCAAAAATCGCCAGCGGCACCTCAAGTGGCGCAAGCTGCTGTCTGTCACGCGAATGCAGCACCAGCTTTACTTCAGAAGGCTCTCCCAGCTGCTCCGGCAGCCATATTTTCACCTCGAATTGATTCGTTCCTGGCTCATTAGGCGTTATATTAACGGTAAAATGTCGCGTTTCCCCCATCTTATGAAATCGGACTGGCGTATTGTCTGGTAGTGGGCTCATATAGGTGAACACGCCGACAATGAGCGTGATCGCCAGCATTAAGCCTGCATCCACTTTCAGCATCAAGCCGTGTGGCAGCTCCCCCCGCCGAACACGGGCCCGAAGCAAAGCGCCTGTGACGATGACGAGCGCGACCAGCGCGATTTTCACAATTAGCCATATGCCCCAGCTTGTATAAAATAAATAGGACAGGCTTGGCAGCAGCAACAGCGTAATCGCCGCACCCGTAATGATAAGCAGCGCCATGGATATCCAAGCTGCTGTCGTGAAGCGTTCTGCAAACCGCCCTGCTTCCTTCCGATCAACAAACCATAAGCCCAGCAAAATCATCAAGCCCCCGCTCCATACAGCCGCACAAGCGAGATGGATAAAATCAAGCACGATGCCCAAATTCATATTCGACTGCAGCGCCGCCACATGGCCGCTCCAGCTCTCAATAGCAAGCAGCAGCAGCGCCCAGATGAGCTTGAACGTATCGCTTGCTTTGATAACAGCAAAGCCAAGAAGCGACAAGATAAGCAGCGCAAGCCAGGCTTGGCCGGTATTCGTTTCGGTGAACAGCCTCAACCATTCCGGCCCTCCGCCTCCGTAGCCTTCCATCAAGCTTCTCGCATTGGCGAATACATACAATAGGGAAGCCAGCAGCAGCGCCCGCATCATTGGCAGGCTCCATTGCTGCATTCGTTTGCGCTGTTCATCGCTTCCTGAGCGAATGCCACTGAACCACAGCATCATTCCGGCCGCCATCAGCAGCGCGGTGTAATACACAATTCTTGCTGTATAAAATAAGGCTGTGCTGACACTGAGTCCACTGTCGTGGCCGTGATCCATATTTTCCATCTGGTCATGTCCAACCTGCTCATGCGGATTAAAGCTTGCTGCCAGTGTTGGGAAAGCACCAGAAATCTGCTTAGGCTCTAAGATTCGAGCTGCATGTGCATCGGCTGGCATGAGGCCAACTAACAGCACAGCGCTAAACAGAAGCAAAGCCAGCACCGCATACAAAGATAATATTCTGACAGGTGAATGCGGTACAAGCTGTTTGCTCCGGGAGATTAATTTTAAAATCATGCTGCAATTCCCTTCCTTCAGTTATCCTCTTGTAACAGTTTACCTTACAAGACAGCAAAGGACAATTCACAAGGCACAGCTGAAACATTGTATAACCTACCCTTGGAGCGTGCATCATGAAGGAGAAGGAACGGCATCATATATGTACAATCAACTACGTACAGGAGGAGGAAATGCCTACATGGTGTTTAACAGCAGCTACACAATCGCTGATTTGAATCATAATGAGGATGCCCTTGCAGAAATAAAACAATTAGAGCAGCGGCTGTCCGACCAAACCGGAGCAGCCATTACTCTAATTGCTTATAACTATGAGCATGATATTACGGCTGAACGTACCGATTAATCATTTCAACTAGCAGATCGTTTAGCGGCTTCACCTCGTATTCCCCGGCAGCAGGCTCCAAGTGGCCGCCGCCTATTCCGCTGTCATCTGTCAGAAACAAGTACGTCCCTCCCGTCGCCACCGCCATAAAGCGCAGCAAATATTCCGTTTGTACATCTACACCGCTGGAGGCGACGGGAATTATACGGATGCCCTCGGCCGCTGCCGTTTGGATCAGCTCCTGAATTTCATTAACTACTTTAGTGTTATAATGCGGCGGAGCATCCAATACGAGGAACAACAGCCTTGCCCTCGCCTGGTCGCTCCAGTCATGTCCATGAATGGCATCGCGCAGCGCCGCATCCACCGCTTCGGGATAATCGCCGCCGCCATCAGCCTTTTCCGCTGCCAATTTCCGGACCACCTGATCGACATCCTTCGTAAACGGAAACGACTTCACCGTATAATCATCAAATTTATCCTTATAAAAGTTGGCACTGAGCCTTATATCCAATTGCTGGCCATGCTGCTCGCCTACCCTGCCGATTACATCCTTCAGCTCGGCCTCCAAATAGCGCAGCTCATCCTCCATTGAGCCTGTCGTATCCACAACAAACATAATATCGACTGAATTGGCGAGCTCAGCTTCGCCTCCAAAATCAACCTTGAGCGTGCCTTGCTCCGGCAGGCTAATCTGGTCTATGCTCTTTTGGTACTGGCCTGCCTGCACCTCGACTTTATAATGGCTTTGCTTATCGTTTTGTTCTTTGTTAAAAAGTCCGGCAAATAAATAAGCTTTTCCATCCGTATTTGTACGCGCTTCCCATTCTTGCTCGCGCTGATTGTCACTTAGCTTCACAACAGCATCGGATACTGCACGCCCGCCTGATGTCACAACGACCTCAAGACGGTTAAAAGCGTGAAACGACCAATAGCGGGCATTGTCATCGCCCTCTTTGCTATTGAGTAAATTGCCGAAGCGCTGCCATGCGGCCAAATCATCCCATTCACCAGCTGTAAGCTGTCCTGCCTTCACTTCCGCCTGTTGCGAAGTATAACGCCTGTCTCCACTTTCTCTGCGTTCACTTTCAGGAGCAGGCTCCGTTGTTTCTCCTTTGCTTGGTGCTTGGTCCCCTCCGCTGTCTTCAGCATTTTTAGTTACAGTATCTTCCGTTGTGTTATCTCCTGTTGCTGTATCCCCCGGTTTCGTGGAATTACTCCGATCAGAGCCGTTATTCATGCTGCCAGAGCAAGCTGCTGCCAGCATGAAAGCGATAATGATGACCATTGTGCGAATTAAGATGAGTTTATTTGTATTTTGCATCTTAAATCCCCCTTCTATCTTTTTCCATTAGACGATTGCGGGGCAATGATTGTTGCATAAAAGCATATTCAACATTAAAATGATTAACAGGCTGCAGCGCTGGCTTGTCCAGACCATATGCGGCGTTTTTCTTAGGAGGATAAACGGATGGAAACGATAGCGTTAACCAATATTGAAATGACCTATCAGCAGGGGACTCGTCAGCTTACTTTTACAAATGCCGACTTATTTTTAGTGACAGACTTTGGCTCGGCTTTGTGGTACGTCGATGCGAACGGCATTGCAGATGCCGATGTATTGAAATGGTTCAATCAAAGCGAGGACATCCGAATTGAGCTGCGCGTCACCTCATTGGACAATCGCAAATTCGAAGGTACCGCTTATTTCCACCCCAATGAGAAGCATTATGCGGCAGCGATTCGCGGCGAAGGCGAATTGCGTCTTATAAATAACGAACAATAATCGTGGAAATATTGAAAAAAGGAGGAATTAACTGACATGTCTATTACTACACGTCTGGTTCAAAATCAGGAAGACCGGAATGCCGTATTTGAAGTACGGCGCAGCGTATTTGTTGACGAGCAGGGCGTCCCTGCTGCCAATGAATATGATGAATTTGAAGATACGGCCCAGCACCTGCTTGCCCTCAGCGATCAAGTGCCAGTAGGAGCAGGAAGAATACGAGTAGTGGGCGGTGCAGCCAAGCTGGAGCGCATTTGCATTTTGGCAGACTACCGCAAGCTTGGCATTGGTAAAATCATCGTCGAAGCGATGGAGCAAGCAGCCGCAGCCCAAGGACTTACCGCCGCCAAGCTAAATGCCCAAACCCATGCAGAAGGCTTCTACAGCAAACTGGGCTATCGCACGGTTTCGGAGATTTTTTTGGAGGAAGGCATGCCTCATGTCACGATGACCAAGCAGCTTGTACAGCAGGCCTAAAGCCCGTCAATCCAATACAAAAAGCCCTGGACAGCCGCCTTCCAACATGGACGGACTTTCCAGGGCTTTTCAATTGTATAGCTGCTGTAAGGCAGCTATTATTTGCTATGCGATAATTCTGGCGTTGTCATACGGTCATAGAAATCAACCGCTTTATCCTTGTCCTCGGAATCGCGAAGCGCCATTGCCGAACGCGGATGCTCGTCCAAAATACCAGTAATCATATAAGGAATAATGTAGCCCCACTCTTCCTTCTCACGAAGCGGAATCATGTATTTCTCAATCATATCGAGTACTGGGCGTGTTTTGTATCTTGGGTTTTGCAGTTGGGATACGAGCAGTTCTGTGTTGCAGTTGCCTGCTGCGCGGCCCATGCCATATACGGACGAATCAAGCAGCTCGACGCCGCCCTCAGCAGCAATAAGCGTATTAGCGAATGCTAGCTGCAAATTGTTGTGCATATGCGCGCCCAGACGTTTGTTTGGAAGATACTTGCGGAACTTTTCCGTCAAGTAGCTTACATCATTCGGCTTCAGGCTGCCGTAGGAATCGACGATGTACACAACATCAACAACGCTGTCATTGATCAATTCGAACGCTTCCAGCAGTTGGTTTTCCATTACATTCGACAAGGCCATAATGTTCAGCGTCGTCTCATAGCCACGGTCACTGAATAGTTTAACCAGCTCAAGACCCTTGTCCACATCTTTCGCATAACAAGCGACACGGATAAGATCAAGCAAGCTTTCGCTGCGTGGCAAAATATCGTTCTCGTCTACACGGCCTACGTCAACGAGTGCAGACAGCTTCGTAGTTCCTTTGTTAGGAATAACGGTTCTCAGAAACTCGTCATCCAGAAAACGCCAAGGACCGGCACTTTCTGCGCCTTTGAGCAGCTTTGGCGAGTTTTTATAGCCAATTTCCATATAATCAACGCCAGCATCGTTCAGGCTTTTGTACAAGTGCTGGACAAACTCTACGCTGAAATCCCAGTTGTTTACTAATCCGCCATCGCGAATAGTGCAATCGACGATTTTACAATGACTTGTTTTTGAATTCATGTAAAGGCTCCTTCTGACTGTACGTCGCTAATCTTTAACATCCATCATACTTGAAATGCCTATGAAACGCAAAAGAAATTTGCCCGTTTCTGACGTCATAAATCAGCCTTTTTAAGCACCAAGCAACTCTTCTGCTTTCGCCTGAAAACGTTCATGAAATTGCTTGACCGCCCGGATATCCATCTGCTGTCCATTGATCCGGTTGTAAACTTGCTCATCCGTCGTCGCCAGCACATCCAAAAACTGAGACACAATTTGAGCTGTTACCGTTTCCGGGTGCTCCTTCACCAGCTTTTGATAGCTCGCCTTGACCTCGCTGAGCAGCCGATACGTTTCCATATCGAATATGGGCGTATTATTGAGGCCATAAATATACATCGATAAGTAGCTGTTTAAATAAAGCTGCTCGATTTCCGGGCGCTCTGCTGAGTTTGGGTACGTCTTAATATAGTTTTCCGACAAAACGGCGCGATTAGCCAGCTTGTCCCACGTTATGATCAGTCCGGCATCCTTCGCTGATACCTCATTGGATTCTACCGCCCGCAAAAAAATATAATCGTTCATCTGCTGTGATACGTAATTTTTGTAAACCTTTTGCAATTCAAAATCAATGATCGGATAAATGGTGCCCTCTACCATAATCAGCTTGTAGCCGCCCATCAGCTTCGTAATAACAAGCTGCTTCACAGCGGCATCCTGAATTTCGGCGGCGTTGGAAGCCGTAATCGGCCATTGCTGCTGGAGCAGCACCTCCTGCACATTATTTTCAAAAAAAGCGTCCTGCGTTCGTTCTAGATCATTGTTATAATACGCATTCAGCTCGCGTATCATCGTATCCGCCCGCTCCTGTCCCGCTTTCGACATATTTTCGTTCAGGAATGAGACTATTTCGAACGGCTCCTTCGCATTTTGCACCGTCTGGCGGTATTGCTCCAGCAAATTGTCTTTCTCTTGGGGGACACCTTGAACAACTGGCGAAACCTGAGCCCCAGCATGGGAATCCCGTCGTTCCTCTGTATTTTTATTGTTGCCGCTGCAGCCTGCAATGAATAACGCAAAAATAAGAACCAAAATATTCCATCTATAGTTACGACTACGCACGTCGTTATTCACCTCAATCGTCATGTTCACCTGGCCCTCTCACCCTAATAGTATATGCCACATTATCGTCAATATCCAATAGACGCATGAACAGAGCGGAAGTTACGGCAAAAAAGCGCGGAAGCAGGCCTCCGCGCAAACTTTTTTTAAAACACATCCGTATCCTTAACTTATCTTCAAAATATCTCCTGATCTTACAGCGCTTTGACCTGATTATCCTCATGCTGGGCTTCGGCCGAATAATGCCCTGACTTCACAACCTTTGTTGTCAAATACTTCTCATTGTAGACCGAGGTTTGGCCCCAAAGCGGAACACGGCGGGCAATGTGCATGCCAGCATCACGAAGCGCCTCCACTTTGCGCGGGTTGTTCGTAATAATCGATACGGGCTGCGAGCGAAGCAGCTTCAAGACTGCAATGGATTCGCTGTAATCGCGAGCGTCCTCGGCAAAGCCCAGCTCCAAGTTCGCATCAACCGTATCCAGTCCTTCTTCTTGAAGCAGGTAAGCCATTGCCTTGCTGAACAAGCCAATGCCACGGCCTTCATGATTGGCCAAATAAAATAAGGCACCCGTTCCATGCTCGGTAATCATTCGCATCGACTGCTTAAGCTGAAAGCCGCAATCACAGCGTTGGCTGCCAAAAATATCGCCCGTATGGCAAATGCTGTGCATGCGAATCAGCGCATCTTCGCCTTCGGCAAAATCGCCATAGACGAGCACGCTGGATTGCTGAAGCTCCGCATAATGCCCATTTGCCAGCTCGCTGTATAGATCTGCTTCGTCCTGCGCGCTATTTTTCTCACGCTTCAGCCAGCTGTACCACTGGAAAATCTTCGTCTCGCCATCAAGCTCAACCGGGAGCTGAATCGGTCCGACAACGTGGATATCGTATGAATCGCCTTCAATTGTTTTTATTTTGTCATTTATAATAGAACGAATGGATGGTTTAATCATTAGTGTGCACCTTCTTCATCTGTTTTTGATATAATAGGTTGAAAGGCTAAGCTTCATCTGCTATACATGCACCTTGCCTTATTAACAATCATAGGGGAACAAATTTTCGCTTACCATTAGTAACTAATTATATATTCGAAATTCCATTACGTCAAGTTATGAGCGTTCAAAAAGTTTGCTTGTATATAAATACTATTAAAGCTATACTTAATAGCAAGTTATAATGAGGTGATCTACATGGAGAAATCCGGGCTTTGTCCGCGCCTGCACAAAGGGATGGACATTATAAGCAAACGATGGACCGGCTTGATCATTTATCAGTTGCTGTCCGGGCCGCAGCGCTTCAGCTGCATTCAAGGCGCCCTTCCCATTAGCGGCAGACTGCTGTCTGAGCGGCTTAAGGATCTTGAAGTTGAGGGCATTGTAAGCCGCGCCGTCTTTCCAGACATTCCAGTTCGCATTGAATATTCGCTCACTGAAAAGGGACACGCACTGGAGCCGGTCATTCGCGAATTGCAGCAATGGTCATCCAATTGGGTAGCGCCTATGTCCATATCCAAGTAAAAGGTTAACGAAGCAGCCTCGGCCCTCCATCGGGCCGGGGTTGTTTTGTGTTTTCGGAGTGGGGGACGCTTCGCGGAATTATAGCAATCTACTATTAACGTCTAGTACCCTCTATCAGTAGGCCACATATAAATATATTATTCGTATCTCCCCATGATAATTGTCCTCATATGCGTTATCACTAGAAAGGAGGAAACCCGATTGCTTACTGTCTTCATTATTTGCTCATCAGGCCTGTCCCTCTATTTCATTCTTAAGCCTCCTCCACCGATTAAACAGCCTACTATTCTAACACTATCCTCTACGGCAACAGATAATCGCTATGACAGCATTAGCATAGAAACCGCTCAGCATACTGCCGCTGCCGCAAATGAATAACCCTTTGCTGCTTCACTATGAATTTAATCAAGAATTCGAGGTGATTAACATTTGATCTCGCTACCTTCCATTATCGTGTCCCTGTTTGCTTTCCTTTTCACTATTTTGCTCATTTTGTGGCGACCCAGAGGGCTGAATGAAGCCATTCCTGCTACGTTTGGCGCCATTCTCGTCCTATTGAGCGGAGTCGTCTCGTTGTCGGACCTAGCGCATATTAGCGCCACTGTAAGCGGAGCTGCCATCACTATTATGGCAACGATCGTCATGGCTATCGTGCTAGAAAGCTTCGGCTTTTTCATCTGGGCAGCCGAAGGGCTTGCTATTCGAGCACGAGGCTCAGGACTCAGGTTGTTCTGGTATGTAAACCTGATGTGTTTTCTGATGACGCTATTTTTCAACAATGACGGCAGCATTCTTATCACAACCCCGATTTTGCTCATTATGCTGCATCACATGGGACTGAAAAACCACCAAAAAATTCCATACCTACTCTCAGGAGCATTAATCGCTACCGCCTCCAGCGCTCCCATCGGAGTCAGCAATATTGTAAATCTGATTGCGCTGAAAATCGTCGGCATGGATTTGTACATGCATACCGTCATGATGTTTATCCCCGCTACACTAGGTCTGCTGCTGCTCACCTTGCTGCTGTTCCTCTACTTTTACCATCAGCTTCCCCGGGAAGTACCCCATACGATTTCAATCGTCCCTATTCACTCTGGCTACCATCCTTTACTCACTCCTGCCGGAAGCAAGCCTGCACAGCCCAAATACAGCAGCCGCTTTATGAAATCGATTCTGCTTTTCGTCTTCTCCGTTCGGCTCAGCTTATTTGCTGCATCCTATTTGCACATCCCCGTTGAGTGGGTCGCTGTTTTCGGCTCCTTGCTGCTCCTTTGTTGGCGCTGGATTTACCTGAAAATGCCACCGAACGACATTTTGCGTAAAATCCCCTGGCATATACTCATATTCGCCTTCGCCATGTATATCATTATTTATGGCCTGCACAACATTGGCCTGACGCAAGGACTCGTTCAGGTGTTCGAGCCGCTCGTTACTGGCAGCCTGATGAATGCAAGCATTTTAATCGGAGGGCTCGTCTCCGCCATGTCTACACTCGTCAACAATCATCCCGCACTCATGATCGGCACGATCACGCTTACTGAAATGAACCTCGACCCGCTTACCCTCAAAATCGCCTACCTCGCCAGCGTCATTGGGAGCGATATTGGCTCACTCATTTTACCGATAGGCACGCTAGCCTCACTCATTTGGATGAATCTTGTGCAGAAATCCAAAGTAAAAATCAGTTGGATGGATTATGTCAAAGTAACGCTTGTCATCATTCCGCCTGTGCTGCTGTTTACCCTCACTCTTCTTGCTCTATGGGTTGGCTGGATTTTCCCAATGCACTAGCTCACAACAACGTATACATGAGCGGTCAGTCTACAAATAGGTGTTTTCTGATAAATCCGCAGCTATTTCTATGGCAAACGGGCGCTGCCACCAAATGACGGCAGCGCCCGTTTGCCTATAAGGCAGCAGTACTATTTATTTTATTTACTACTAAAAGGTTTACAATTGAGGAATAACGGTTTAATATATATCCCTAGCCGAATTCTAGCACTCTAATATTAAATCGCTTAATTTTTCAATTGAAAAAGCGGGGGAACCAACAACGTGGTTGAAGCGAAAGCTTGAATCGCAAGGGGTGAATCCGGTGCATCGCGCACTGGTAGGGCAGCTCACTGGCCCGAATCCGACAGCTAACTCCGTAAGCGAACGTGAGGAGAGATGAATATGATTGTCCTTCATGCGCCGGACGCTCCGCCTAAGGCGAAGCACGCAATGAAGCTTACGGTCAAACGCATTGAGCTGTTTGTCATTCCAGCACTCAATGTAGACGCCGCCGGAAACCGTGCCTGCTTGCGGGTAACGACGGACAAAGGCATTGGCTTTGGCGAAACATTTGTCGACGAGATGGAGCGCCCTAACGATTGGGGCCTGTGGTGCAGCGCGCTGAGCAGCTTTATCGGCACCTTGTCTATTACAGGACGATCGCTTCGGAGCGAGCAAGCCGATCATCACAGTGTGTACAACCTATTCGATCATGCGATTCATCATCTCAAAAGCTGGACCGCAGACATTGAACCGGACGACAACGCTTCTGAGGAACCTATTTTACTTAGCCGCTCCTTATTCTACCTTTCAATTTTTTAGCCTATTTTGGGTCACCATAATGCAAAGGAACCTTCCCCGCCATGTTTCAGCTGGCAGGAAAGGTTCCTTTTTTTCTATCGGCTGCTTGTCCTTTCAAAGTGAAACGGCTTTCGCCGTCCTCTGGCGGCGCGGCGCGTTTCAGTCCGAGAAATATAGAGAAAGGATGGGAAAATCATATACTTTCCTATATTTTAAATAAAATCGGTCATCGAATGGACATTCAGCTCGCCCGGCGACGCAGCGCTGAAAGCCTGATCTCCTTGCGGATTTCGCGCGTAAAACGTAATCGTACGCGGTTCGTTCGGCAGCAGATCGAAATAGTTGTCGCTGAAAACACCTTCGATCGACGCAGAAAGTCGAACCTGCTTGGCCAGCGTATCCGTCTCCAGCACATAAGCGGTGCCGCCGCTGCCTTGAACCTCGCTGATCTTTATGGCCGGAGCCGCAAGCTCAAGCTCATTCATCGGCCTGAAATAATGCTCCTTTTCCTCCACGAGCAGTCCACCCTGCTTTAGCTTCGCCACAAGAACGACTTCACCTGGCTGAATGCCTTCGGAAAGCAGCGCTTCCAGCTCTAAGGAGCAGGCGATATGGCCGTTGTTTGGCTGAAGCGATACCGGAACGGCAAACTGCTTCAGCACCTCGCCCGTGAATGAACGCAGCTCAAGCGCAAGCTCGCCGATGAAAGGTTCATTTTGATCTGACAATACATAACAATCGACGCGGCCGCTGCTCGCGCAGTCAAACGACAGCATGATGTCGCGGAAGCTGCGTGCCGCATAATATTGCAGCGCCTTCCAGCGCCCGTAATAGTCCATTCCCGCCCATGAGGCGACAGGCCAGCAATCGTTCATTTGCCAATACAGGGACCCCATGCAAAATGGCTTTTTCCGCCGATGGGCTTCAATCGCTGTCTTCATCGCTTCCGCCTGCAAAACCTGGCTCAAATAAAGAAATGCCGGGAAATCCTTCGGCTGGCGCAAATACATATCCATATATTCCTTGATCAACTGGTTGCCGCGCGCGTTTTTCTGATGCGCCAGCATTACCTCCGATTCAATGGCCATGTCCGCTTCTTCCGCATACTGCTGCACCGTTTGCAGCTCAGGAAACGATTGGAAGCCGTATTCGCTCATGAATCGGCCGACGTGGACGTTGTATTTTTCAAAAGGCTCTACGTTATGCCAGACGCCCCAATAGTGAATATCGCCGCTCTTCGACAAGTTGAAAGCATGCTGCTCACCGTCTCCCGTCAGCCCCCGCATCGGTGAAGAAGGCCAATACGCAATACCATTGCCAAGCCCCGCGACCGCCTGCGGCAATATCCGGTGGAAAATCGCCTCATAATCAGCCCACAGCTGCTCGCGCTGCTCAGGCGTATAGTCGCGCTTCCAGCCCCAGCCCATATTTTCATCATAATGCGACCAGGCCGTATCGATTTCATTGTTGCCGCACCATATGGCGATACATGGGTGATTGCGCAGACGCCGAACGTTTTCCTCCGCCTCCAGACGCACATTTTCCAGAAAAGCCTCATCTCCGGGATACATGCTGCAAGCGAACATGAAGTCCTGCCAAACGAGCAATCCGTACTCATCGCACAGCTCATAGAAGGCATCCGCCTCATAAATGCCGCCGCCCCACACCCGGAGCATATTCATATTGGATAACGCAGCACTCGCAATTTCATGACGGTAACGCTCATAGGTCACGTCAGGCAGGAAGCTGTCATTCGGAATATGATTGGCTCCTTTCGCGAACACCGGAACCCCATTCAGCTCGATATAAAAGGCATGTCCCTGCTCGTCCTGATCGGTTACCAGCCTCACTGCCCGCAAACCCGTCGTTACACTGCGGCTGCTTACGGGCTGCTCGACCCCATCCTTTGTTTGCATAAGCTGCGCTTCAAAATGATACAGCTCCGGCTTGCCGAGGCCTCGGCACCACCAAAGCCGCGGCTGCGCAATAGATGCCGCCAGCTCCACCGTCTGCAAGCCCGCCGCCAGCTGAACCTGCTGCTCCCAGACCCTGCCGTCGGCATTTACCCGCAGCACCCCTTGCCAAGCTTGCTCGCATTCCACTTCTGCTGCAATCCTTAGGCTCGCATGGGCTGCGGTGATTTCCTGCTGCTCGATATACAGATCTGTCAGTCGCACCTCTGACCAGGCAACGAGCCTCACTTCCTTCCATATGCCGCTCGTCACAAATCGCGGGCCCCAGTCCCAGCCATAATGATACGGAGCTTTGCGGGCAAAAACACTGATTTTCTTGTCGCCAAGTCCACCAAGCTCTGACTGGTCATTCGCCGCCGGAAGCGGATAGCCCAGCTTCTCAAGCTTCGGCAAATCCTCGTTAACAGGCGAACGAAACTTGACTGTAATCACATTGCCTTCCGGCTGCAAAACCGGCTTCACATTCATTTTCCAGATGCGGAACATATTATCTGCCGACAGCATATGCTTGCCGTTGACGTACACATCAGCATACGTATCAAGTCCAGTGAATACCAACTCCAGATGCGATTGTGCCAGCATTTCCGGCGTTACCCCGAACGTGGTCTCGTACTCCCAATCCTGCTTATCGATCCACTGCAGCCCATGCTCATTCGTACCGTAAAAAGGGGGGGCTACTTTCTCCTGCCGCAGAAGATCCATGTGCACGTTTCCCGGCACAATCGCGGGCAGCCACTCCTTCTCGCCACAAGCTCTAAAGCTCCAATCGGATAAAACGCTGTTCGCTTCGTTCATCGTGTCCTCCACTATCGTTATATAAGTTTAAATAAAATGTAATTCAGCCTTGTCAGCGTTGAGAGCTGACACTTCCAGAGTCTCGTATTGCAGCGGCTGTCCGTCTGCCTGCTGCATGGCGACCGTGACCGCTTCACCCGGCAGCAGGTCAAAATAATTATCGCTGAAGCGAACGTTGCCCTGCTTCACATCGAGTTTCACAAGTCGCGCTGCTCCGCCCGAAGCGGCTACTGTAACCGTCTGCTCCTGCTTATTAAACGTTGCAGCAAGGGTGCTCTGCGGCAAGCTCAGCTCCAGATGGTCGCGCAAATAATAATAATTGTCCGGCGCGTCCCACTGCGGGGCAGACAGCTTCACGATAACCCGCTCCGGCATAGCACCGTTTAGCACTTCAAGCTCCGTCAGCTCGCCAATTTGAACCGCCTTGTTCGGCGGCAGGCTGACGTCAAAGCTCTGCTCATACCTCAAGCTGCCATCAAGCGCATAACACTGGAACAGCACCTTGCCCTCATACGCTTCCAGCCGGTCATTGACCGCCCATACGCGAAGCGGCTGTCCTGGCTCATAATCGAGCGACAGAAGGAGCGGATGATAGAACTTTTTCGCATAATAAAAAGAAGCCTTCGGCAGCAGCTCATAGTCAATCAGCGACCAGCTCGTACCCGGCCAGCTGTCATTATGCTGCCAGACAAGCGATCCGCTCGTGCGGTGCTTATTGCGCCTGTAATGCTCAATGCCATATTTTAAGCCTTCCGCCTGCGTGAGCATGGAGAAGTTCATATATTCTTCAATATTTTGCGGAATGCCCGTATAGCCTTCCATGAGCAAAATGCCCTTCTGATGGTTCGTATCCTTGTTGCGATGAGCCATCTCTACGCTGCCCCAATAAAATTCGCCTTCCGGGATATAGCGCTCCAGCGTATAGCGGTTAGCAGATGCGTGCATGCCAAACTCGCTGCTGAACAGGGTGAAATCTTTTTTATAATTTTTGAACGTGACGCCTTCAATGCTGTAATCAAGCAGCGGCGCCTCGCCGAATTTTCGCGGGTACACCGAACCATGCCATACTTGCCAATTGTGGCGGTCACCGACATCAGGATCGTTGGCATCATTGCCGCCATAAGGCGACGACGGCCAATACGGCCTGCTGCTGTCATACTGCTCCAGCACTTCCGGCAGCAGCTCATGGTAAATGCTCTCGCCATAGAAGGGACAAGTAATATCCCCGCCAGCCGACTTCATGTCATACAGCCAGTCAATTTCGTTGTTGCCGCACCATAAAGCAAGCGACGGATGATTGCGCAGACGCTTTACATTATCGATTGCTTCCTGCTTCACATTTTCCATGAAATTACGGTTGAAATCTGGAAATAGCGCGTTCGCAAAGGCAAAATCCTGCCAGACGAGCACACCAAGACGGTCGCATTCTTCGTAAAAAATATCCTTCTCATAGATGCCGCCAGCCCAAATGCGCAGCATATTCATATTGGAATTGACAGCCAGCTCGATTAGATCGGTGTAGCGCTTGTCCTTCACCGCTCCAATAAAGCTGTCTGCCGGAATCCAGTTGGAGCCTTTGGCGAACAGCTTGACGCCGTTCAGCAGGAAGGCAAAAGCAGGCTTTCCAGCTTCATCCTCCAACTGCAGCTCAATCGTCCGAATGCCGCAGGGCTTGCGATAGCTGTCAACCTGCTCACCGTCCGCATGCAGCTGCACCTCAAGTTCATACAAATACGGCTCGCCAAGATCATGCGACCACCACAGCTGCGGCTGCTTTACTGCCAGCTCTGCCGCTGTCTCGCTTCCTCCTTTTACGGAAAGCGCTGCGGATGCCGCAATCTCTCCCTCTCTCGTAAACAGCCTGATTTCAGCAGTCAGCTGCGCCTGCTTGTGATAGGCAACCGTATCGACTGCTACCTTCAGAACCGCTTCTTCCTTGCCAGCCGATAACGTTTGAACGAATACGCTGCCCAGCTTAGCTGCGCGCCTGCGCTCCAGACGAACGCTGCCCCAAATACCGACAGTGACCATTCTTGGCCCCCAGTCCCAGCCGAAGTTCATCGCCGCTTTGCGCAGCCATGGACGTTCCTTCGTATAGGAGGACCACTGGAACTGCTCCTTATCCTGATGATGCAGATGCAGCGGGTCAAAACGGACGGCAATGGCGTTTTTGCCCGGGCGCACAACCTTCGTCACATCAAAAGCATAAATGCGGTGCATATTTTCCGCTGTCCCTATTTCCAGTCCATTGACGAATATCGTTGCAAAGGTATCCAAGCCTTCAAAAATCAGCTCATGCCGCTCCCCTTGGCCCTCATGGACCTCATAGTCGAACTGCGCACGATACCACCACTCCTTCTGCTCGATCCAGCGGCATTTGATGTCGTTATGCCCAAAATAGGGATGCTCAATAATCCGCCGATCAATCAGTGTGGAATGCACATCTCCGGGAACCTTCGCCGTCATCCAAAAACGGTCGTCAAGTCCAGGTGCCGCCACCTGAAGAGGAGGCTTCTCCCCTACTTCAAAATGCTGCAATCGCCACTCCGTTATTTTCATATGGCTCTCCTCCTCCAATTTATCTCTATATGTGTGTTGAAAAAGAATACGTTAAGCGCGAAGAAGACCCGCCTCCAATCGCTTGCGATTTTTCAGCCGGGCCTTCTCCGCGCTATGACTTTTTCGCCGCACTTTTTAATATTTTCGTGAAGCTATACTTACTTGTTCAGCTTCGCTTCTGCATCTTTCCCTTTATCGAGCAGCGTTTGATAAGCCTCTTCCAATGTTGCTTGGCCAAACATAACCGCTTCCATTTCGGATTTGTAGGTTTTTACGAAGTCCTCCGCACCTGCAGGAGCTGGATAGAAAGGCAATGCTTTCGGTTTTGCCGCTTCAAGCAGCTCTTTAGCAAACAAGTCTCCGGACGCAAGCGTCGGCTCGAGCTCTTTGAACACCTCTTCGTTGATTGGAATACCGCGTGTCAAGCCGAGTGTCTTGCCGGATTCTTTGTCGGCCACGAACCACTTAATGAACGCTTTCGCCTGCTCCTTGCTAGCCGAGCCTTCGCTCACAGACAAGAAAATCGTCGATTGCGCCCAGCCGCCTCCAGCTTCGCCGATCGGAATGCTGTTCACCCCAAGCTTGCCAGGGAGCAATGATTCAATGACACTTGCCGAGCCGACAGATGCGGTTCTCAGCATAACTTTGCCTGAAGCCATCGAATCGAGCTGCGGATCATTTTCCTTAAAGGAAAGCTGCTGGTCCGCCGCAGGCACGATGCCATCTTTGCGGAAGTCCGCATAAATTTGCTGGAACTTCATCCAAGTATCTTTATCGAGATTAAACGTTGTACCATCTTTGAAGATCGGCCCTTTGCCTTGGGAGGTTTGGTAATATTGATAAAATTCCCAAATGTTCGTCATGTCGTCAATGCCGTATTGGCCCTTCGGCAGCTTCTCATGCGCTTCTTTCGCATAGGCGAAGAAGTCGTCCCATGACCAATTGTTCGTCGGAAGCTTGACACCCGCCGCTTCCAGCGCCTCTTTATTGTAGACGATGCCTTGTCCGTTATAGCTGAGAGGAATGCCGTACACCTTGCCGCCAATTTTAATATTTTCCAATACCTGCGGATCAACGACACCTGTCAAATCGATATCGGACAGATCAGCTAGCAGGCCGCGTTTCGCATAGCCTTGAATGTAAGCCGCATCCATTTGCAGCACGTCTGGCAGCGTGTTCGATGCCGCGAGCGTCGGCAGCTTTTCCCAATAACCGTCCCAAGCTGTATACTCAGGCGCAAACGTCACGTTCGGGTTCTTGGACGTATACAGCTCCAAATCCTTAAGCGTGGCATCATGCCTTGCCTGCGAGCCCCACCACATCACCTTCAGCTTTGCCGCAGCATCCGCATTTCCAGCAGACGAAGCCGCTGGTGCAGTGCTTGCTGTAGCTGAGCTGCCGCCGCTGTTAGAGCCACAGCCGGAAAGAACGAGGGGAACCGAAATCAGAGTAACGGGAAGCCATTTCAACCATTTTCTTTGTGTTTTCATACGTAGAACACTCCCTCTTTTATATAAATATAGTGATGCCGCTAGTTAAAACCCTTTTGACGCTTTACCCTTTGATGCCCGTAGTCGCGATACCCTCTACGAAATGCTTTTGGGCGACGAAGAACAAAATCGCTGACGGGACGACAGACAATAGAGACATCGCAAGCAATTGCCCCCACTGGACCTCGAATTGGTCAATGAACATCCGCAGCGCGAGGCCAACCGTAAATTTCTCGACTGAGCTGAGGTAAAGCAGCTGCGAGAAGAAGTCATCCCAGCTCCACAGGAAGGTGAAAATCCCTACGGTGACGAGCGCCGGCTTAATAAGCGGAGCGATGATGCGAAAGAAAATGCCGTATACCGATGCGCCATCAATTTGCGCCGCTTCATCAAGCTCACGCGGAATGCCCCGCACGAACTGGACGACCAGGAAGACGAAGAAGGCGCCGCCGCCGAAGAAATGCGGGAGGACAAGCGGAACGTAACTGTCAGTGAACCCTAGCTTGTTGAACAATATATATTGCGGCACGACGGTTACCTGAGCCGGCAGCATCATCGTGAGCAGCAATATCGAAAACCAGAAGTTGCGAAGCTTGAAGTTCAAACGTCCAAAACCGTAGCCAACGAGCGCAGCTGTAGCAACGCCGCCTATGACATTCCACACTTCCATCATTAAGGTGTTGGCGAAGAAAGTGGCAAAGGTGAACTGTGGCGAGAAATTCCAGCCATTCGTATAGTTTTCCCACATGAAAACGGTTGGCCATAGCGACGGCTCCCCAAGCTCAGCCGTGCTTTTGAAAGATGCCCCGACCCACCAAATCACCGGATAAAGCATAAGCAGCGAGAACGGGAGCAAAATCAAATGGCTGCGAAATGCAGCTAGCTTTTCTGATCTCATTTGGATTTCCCCCCATCCGATTCGTAAAATACCCAATATTTCGATACTAGGAAGTTAATTGCCGTAAAGGCCGCGATAATGACGAGCAATATCCAGGCAAGTGCTGATGCATAACCCATCTCATACTGCTTGAATGCCTTCTCGTATAGGAACAGCACGTACATATAGGTCCCGTTCGCCGGGCCGCCCTGTGTTATGACGAATGCCGAGGTAAACATTTGGAAGGCATTGATAATGCCCAGCACGAGGTTGAAGAACATAACAGGCGAGAGCATCGGAATCGTAATTTTGAAAAACTGGCGAAGCTTGCTCGCTCCATCGACGGAAGCCGATTCATAAAGGTCTTTCGGAATTTGCTTAAGGCCGGCTAGAAAAATAACCATCGTTGATCCAAATTGCCAAGCGTTCAGCAAGATCAATGTACCTAGTGCCGTATCTGGATTAGATATCCAGCCAATTCCTTCAATGCCGAACCAGCTAAGCACATGATTGACGTAGCCATCTAGGCCGAACATGTTTCTCCACAATGCAGATACCGCGATGCTGCCGCCGATTAGCGATGGAAAATAAATCGCCGTCCGGTACCAGTTGAGGCCTCTTACCTTCTTGTTAAGTAAAAGCGCAACCATTAGCGAGAAAAACAGTTTAATCGGAACGGCAAGCAAAACGAAGGTAAAGGTGACCGTTAGCGATTTTACAAACAGCCGATCTTTCGTAAAGATGCTCTCGTAATTATCCGTTCCGGTCCACGTTGGTGAATCCAGCAGCGAATAATCGGTGAAAGACAAGTAGAACGATTGTAAAATCGGCCACAGCGTCAGCAGCAGAAAGCCGATCAGCCAAGGGGAGATAAATACGTAGCCAGCAATATCGTGCCCCGTAATTTTCCAGCGGCTTTGTTTTTTATTAAGCATGGCAAGACCTCTTTTCAGCGCGGGATAAATGGTCGAACTTTGTTGAACCCTGTATATCGTAAACCAATAGTAGTATGAAAGCGTAAACATTGTCAACCTAAATTTTTGTTATTGTTATGTTTACAATAAATAATAAAAGTTTACTTAAAGCGTTTACAACAATAACAAATAGAAAAACTCAGTCTATTGCACAAAAAAGACGGTTATGCGAGAATCGTTCCCCGCCAACCGTCTTACTGAAGCTATTTTCGCTTTGCTGAGCTATAACTAAAAACCTAACAAATACATTTCTACTTATTTACAGGATCGCCTACACTCTCCCGTATAATTAAATCGCTTTGCAGCAAAATTTTCGCATAGGGCATATGCCCATTTTCCAGCCGCCATTGCAGAAGTTCAACGGCCTTAATGCCAAGCGCCTCTTTCTCTGCATTTACCGTCGTAATGATTGGCGTTTCGCCTAATATTTCAAGATTGTTGTCAAAGCCCGTTAAGGAGCATTGCTCGGGAACCTGCTTGCCAAGCTGCTGCAATGCGTTCATTGCGAGCAGGGCAATTTGGTCATTCGCACATACGAATGCAGTTGGAAAATGGCTCGCCTCCAGCTCTTTGAGACTGGCTTGCAGCAAATTCAGATTATGCGCATCCAACGTCGGTTTTACTTTAAGCAAGCCCTCGCTTGGCACATAGTCAAGCCGGCTCTCGTCCATAACCGAGCGGAAGCCGCTCCAGCGGTCAATAAAGCTGCGGGAATAGCCAAGCTCCCCGATAAATTGAATCCGGGTGTGGCCTTTGCCGAGCAAAAACTTGACCAGCTTGCGAATAATATCATAGTTGTTCATAAAGATGCTGTCGCATTCCAGCAGCTCATCCTCATGGTCAACTAAAATAAACGGAATCGCCTTGTTGCGCAGCTCAACCAGCATCGGCGTGGCGATCAAACCAACACCAATAATGCCCATTAAGCCTTCAGGCTTCATGACGAGGTTGAAATTTCGCGGCGAATCATCGGAAATGAGGACGGAGCCAAGCCCCTTCGCCTCCAAGCATTTGGAAATGCCGTCAAGCACTTTGCCCCAATAGCCCGATTCCTGATTTTGGCTGCGAATATTCGGAATGAGAATGCCGACGATTTGATGCTCTTCCTCGTCCGTCTGCTTGCTGCTTACCGTTTTTTTGGCGCTTTTCTGATTCATGTAGCCGAGCTGCGAGGCCATTTCAAATATTTTGCTGCGCGTAACGGCGCTAATGCCCGATTTTCCCGATAAAGCTTTGGATACCGCATATTTGGATACGCCTACCCGATCCGCTATTTCCTGCATCGTAATCTTTTTTTGCTTCCCCACGGCCAATCACTCCAAGTCCAAACAGCTGTAGTCAACTCGTATTTTGTAAACCAAACAATTTATTGTTTATCATAACAAATCCACTCCTCCCTGTACACAAGCTAAAATATTGGAATATTTTACTATTCAGTGGCTGCGGCGGCTGGGCGATCGATCGCCTTATCCGACTCGCCCGCATTGCGGCTCGCTTCCTCGCGGTTGCTCTGCATTTCTTCGACCGATTTTGTTTTCAGACGAGCGGCACCTTCATAGCTGCGTACCGGAATGGCAAGGCCATTTTCCAGACGTTTTTTTGCGGCAGCAATCGCCTCTCCATATTGCGGAAGCCATGGCTCCTGGGCAACAAGCATTTCATCGACCATTTGCCAAATCTCATTTGGATTGCACACCGCTCCGACCAGCGGGTCCATCATCATCGCTTGGCGCAGCAGCTTGTCATCGCCCTGAATGGCCGCTTCTACGGCCAGACGCTGAACGGAAATGCTGACATTGCAAACAGCCGCGCAGCCGAGCGGCAAATCGCCAACATGCGGCATGCTGATGCCGTTGCGATCCGCGTAGCCCGGCGCTTCGATAATGGCATCATCCGGCAAATTGGAAATAACGCCATTGTTGACGACGTTGAAGTGGCCTCGGTACACCCGTCCCGTCTCCAGCCCCTCGATAATATACGAGCCATGCTCCTGGCCGCGATGCTCCTTGGTGTACGCTTTCGGTTCTTCCTTCATCCAGTTCGGGAAGTCCGTCTCAAACCAGTTGCGCCCTTCCGTACATACGCGCAAGTAGCCGCCCGTTTCTCCGTTAATCCACGTTCCAAGGTCGATCCAGTCGCGAATTTCCTCCGGACGTTTGCGGTACCAAGGCACATATTCGCTCAAATGGCCGTTTGATTCTGTGCTGTAATAGCCGAAGCGGCGCAGCATATCGATACGGACCTTCTCTGTTTTGCTGAATTCCGGATGCTGTTCAAATGCCTCCAGCAGCTTGCCTGTCATATCCTCGCCATTATGTTTAATTTGCACATACCACGTCTGATGGTTGATTCCTGCACAAATAATGTCTACTTCTTCACGCGGCAGGCCCAATACTTCGGCAATTTGCGCATGTCCGCCTTGAACGCCATGGCACAGGCCAATCGTCCGTACGCCGCCATATTTATTGCATGCCCATGTAAGCATCGCCATTGGGTTAGCATAGTTCATCAGCAAGCAGTTCGGCTCCGCCACCTCGCGAATATCTTTGCAAATATTCATCATTTCGGCAATGCCCCGCTGTCCATACATGATGCCGCCTGCACAAATGGTATCGCCCACGCATTGGTCAATGCCGTATTTGAGCGGGATGTCGACATCGGTCTGAAAAGCTTCCAGGCCACCGACACGAATCGTTACAAAAATGTAACGTGCATCCTTCAATGCTTCCCGGCGATCGGTCGTAGGCTCGATTTCAATCGCAAGGCCATTTTCATGAATATCCCGTTGGCAAAGCTGGGTAACCATATCGAGATTTTGCGGATTAATATCCTGAAACGCAACTTTGATGTTGTTGAACTCTGGAACGGTCAGCAAATCACGCAGCAATCCCCTAGTAAAACCAATACTTCCTGCTCCAATAAACGCAACTTTAAATGACATTGATTAACGCCTCCAATGGCTTGCAATATAGTAGTGAACAATACGCTAATTGTAGCACCAGCAACGTGGAGGCGTTTGCACAATTGTAACTTCTATTTTGCTTTCTTGTATAAAATCCTAACTATATAAGATGAATGATCGACTAGATAAGTACGCCATCTCAGCGCTCCACTTCCTTGCGCACAGCGCGGCGATAAGCGAGCGGCGTCTCATTCGTATATTTTTTGAAAAGGGTACTGAAATATTGGCTGCTGTTGACGCCGACATAATGGCAAATATCGCTGACCGGAATATCGGTCTGCTCCAGCAGCATCCTCCCCTTCTCCATCCGAAAACGCATCACATAATCCATAACCGAGCAGCCCGTTCCCGCTTTAAATATGCGGTGAAAATACCCCGGATGCAGCCTTACAGCCGCCGCAATATCCTTGACCTGAATGTCGCGGTCATAATTTTGCTGAATATAGGCGATGCTCTCTCCCACATAAAACTCCGCCGCATCATGCGACTGGCTTGAGGTTTCCTGTGCCAGCCTGCCGATCTGCACGAGCAGCTGCGTCAGCTGAAGCGCTGTGAGAAGCTGCTCCGCGCGCCGCTTGCCGTCCAGCTCCAGCACGAGTGCCTTCAGCATTTGATACACATTGCTCGGATCGTAAAGCAGCAAATAATCATGCTTCACTGCGAACAGCTCCGCGAGCGCACGGTCAGTCTCCGCCAGCCGCTTAAGGGAAGGTAGCCCCACACCGGTATGGCTAAAAATAAATTCAACATTGAGCATCCGGCATGCCGTGCCCTGAGCGACGTGAAGACGGTGGGCGACCATCGAGTCGATGACGATGAAATGCCCTTTTTCCATCGGAATGGATTTATTGAGCAGCTCTACCGTACAATCGCCCGATATCACATACATAATTTCCACTGCGCTATGCTGATGATAAGCCATTTCGAAGCCATTCCACTCCTTAAAATAATAGGCTACCACTCGCGGATACTGCTCGGCCTGCATCAATTGCCCCTGAAAAATGCCTCGTCTTTCCACTTCATCGTCCCTCCTCTAATTGAACGCCTTCCAAGCTGCTACAGCAGCCTGCCGTTATCTTTAGCGAACCACAGCCGCATCGTCAACATGCTGAGCACAATAGACGTCAGCGACGATGAAGCCGACATCGCAAAGACGATTAAAATTTGATAACGCACCGCCTCAATCGGGTCTGCCCCGGCGACGATCATCCCTGTCATCATGCCTGGCAGCTGCACGAGGCCGACCGTCTTCATACCGTCCAGCGTCGGAATGAGACTGGAGCGCACGGCCCGGCGCACCGCTTGGCGAATCGCCTGCTTCGTCGTCGCTCCAAGCGCCAGCAGCGTCTCAATCTCGCCCCGCGACGCTTCAAGCTCGCGTTTCATATGGTTCAAATAGAGGCCGCATACAATCATGGAGCTGCCGATAATCATCCCGCTGACCGGAATAATAAACCGTGGCTCAGCCTCAATAATGCGGAGCGAGAGCAGGAGTGCGAGCGTTACCATCTCCGTGCCTGCCAATGCCAGCGCAATGCGCAGCCGAATGCCCTTAACCGGCAATGCGCGGGAGCCGGCATTCCACGACGCCACCGTAATCATTGAAATAATAATGAGCACAATAAAAATCGGATGATTCGCTTCAAAAATAAAATGAAGCAAAAAACCGATAAACAGCAGCTGTACAGCGGAGCGGATCGTGCCAGTAATGATTTCCTTCTCTAAGCCAAGCTTCTGCTTCATCGAGATAAATGTCGTTATGGCGACGAATACTAGCGTGCAGGCGAGCGCAATATTATTCATGCTGGTCATCCCTCTGCTCTGGCGCATGCTGACTGTCTAAAAAGCTGCGCGCCTGCTCCGACCCGGGATTGGTGAAAAAAGCTTCCGTAGCGCTTTGCTCCAGCAGCCTGCCCTCCGCCATTAACCAGATACGCTCGCTTACTTGCCGCGCCTGCTCCAGATCATGGGTAATCCAGATGAACGCCGTGCCTTCCTCTGAGCACCATTCGCTTAGAAACAGCTCCACCTGCCGCTTGCTTTTCGGATCAAGCGATGACGTCGTCTCATCAAGCAGCAGCAGCGGCGAACGGAGCAATAAGGCCCGCGCGAGCGCCGTACGCTGCTTCTCGCCGCCGGATAAGCTTTCCGCCTCCTTGCTCCATTCGATATGCCCAAGGCCAACGCCCTCCATGCAGCGCCTTGCCAGCTCTTCCTCGAAGGGCTTCCCTTGCAGCTCGCTGACCGCGCGCAAGTTGTGCTCGACCGATCCCGGCAGCATAATCGGCGTCTGTGCCACGTAACACACGCTGCGCCGCCACTCCTCGGGTCTCCACTCGATGCTTGTCCGTCCTTGGAGCATAAGCTCTCCCGCATCCAGCTCACCTAGCAGCGATACGATGCGCAGCAGCGTGCTTTTGCCCTGACCGGATGTGCCTAGCAGCGCAATACGCTCCCCAGCCTGCACCTGCGCTGTAATCCCTTCAAAAAGCCATTCGGGATTTTTTCTATATTTTGATACGTTATTCAATGTCAATAACGGGGCCACCTGTCTCTCTCCTTCATCCGTAACCTGCATTCCACCATTATACTCTGCTCCCCGCCTGCTCGAAAGAGGACAGCCTGACAGCAGTTGGGAACAGCAGCTCCGCTGTATCCGCTCTCATAGGCAATTGTGTCTTTTTCGCGACTATCCTTCGGGTATTGTGACAAGAAACAGTGGTTTTATTATTGACAACAATGGGGATCGCATGTAATGATAATGATAATTGTTATCAGTAATGAATTAAAAGATAAAGATGAGGTGTTGAGCCATGGCATTTCAGCAACCATATAGCATTTTGATTGTTGATGATGAGGAGCATATCCGCAAGCTGCTCAAGTTATTTTTGAAAAAAGAAGGCTGGATCGTCGAAGAAGCTTCGGACGGCATCAACGGCTTGTTCAAGGCGATGCAATACAATTATTCGATGATTTTACTCGATCGTAATTTGCCGGGAATGGACGGGCTTGAATTTTGCCGCGAGCTTAAGAAGAAAAAATCGACGCCCGTCATTATGCTTTCCGCCTGTGGCGAAGAGGATGACCGGCTCGACGGCTTCCAAGCCGGCTCCGACGATTATGTCGTTAAGCCATTCAGCCCGCGCGAGTTGATGTACCGCATTAAGGCGATCATCCGCCGCACCTCGGAGTTTGCTTATCGCGCCTTGCAGCGCAAGCAGACGCCCGATCTCACGCTGCCAGGACTCGTCTTCGATTATGATTCGCGGCAAGTCATTGCCGGAAACAGCAAGGTGAAGCTGACGTTCCGCGAATATGAGCTGCTGCGCTTTATGGCAGCCAACATCAATCAGCCCATTTCCCGCGAGGATTTAATGCGGCGAATTTGGGGCTATCAATCGCTCGGCGATTACCGGACGATCGATACGCATGTGAAGCGGATCAGAGAGAAGCTGAACCGCGTCCACCCCGAATCTGCCTCCTTGATTCAGACGGTATGGGGCATTGGCTATTGCCTGATGAATCCTGCGGCAGAGACCATTTAAGCGGGCGGCTGAAGCAGGCAGGCAAAACATCCCCTCCTAATGGCATGCTTTTGCCTGCCTGTTGTGGCACGCCGCTCCCCGGCTTTGACCCTCCCCGCTTCCAAGTAAAGCAAAAGCTCCGCTTGCGCCAATCAGCGCAAGCGGAGCTTTTTTAATAACCATGCTTATTACAATTACTTAGCCAACTGCTCCCGTACTTGCTCAGTCGCTTGGATCATGTTGCGCAGCGATGCCACAGTCTCATCTACACCACGTGTTTTAAGTCCGCAGTCCGGGTTAATCCAGAACAATTCTGGCTCAAGCACGTTCAGAGCGCGTTTGATCATCGATGTCATTTCCTCTACCTCCGGCACGCGAGGGCTGTGAATATCGTATACGCCAAGGCCAATACCCAGCTCATACGTGTGCTCCTCGAAGCTGTGAATCAGCTCGCCATGGCTGCGGGACGTTTCGATGGAAATAACGTCGGCATCCAGCGCGCGAATGGAATCAATGATGTCATGGAACTCGCAATAGCACATATGCGTGTGAATTTGCGTCGTATCCTTAACGTCAGAAGTGGACAAGCGGAAGGCAAGCACAGCCCAGTTCAAATAGTGCTCCCAATCTTCACGTTTTAGCGGCAAGCCTTCACGAAGGGCAGGCTCATCCACCTGAATCATTTCAATGCCCGCTTCCTCCAGCGCCTTCACTTCTTCTGCCAAGGCAAGCGCGATTTGGTAAGCAACCTGCTCACGAGTCAAGTCGCTGCGAACGAACGACCAGTTCAAAATCGTAATCGGGCCCGTCAGCATGCCTTTCACCGGTTTAGAAGTCAGCGACTGCGCATAAACGGTTTCTTCGACAGTCATCGGCTTGCTGAACTGCACATCGCCGTAAATGACTGGCGGTTTTACGCAGCGCGAGCCATAGGATTGCACCCAGCCATTTTTCGTGAAAGCAAAGCCTTCCAGCTTCTCTCCGAAAAACTCAACCATATCCGTACGCTCAAACTCTCCATGAACGAGAACATCAAGGCCGATCTCTTCCTGCAGCTTGATCCAATGCTGAATTTGCTCCTTAATGAATACGCGGTATTGCTCCTCGCCCAAATCACCACGACGCCATTGCCGTCTCGCTTGGCGAACTTCCGCCGTTTGTGGGAAGCTGCCGATTGTCGTTGTCGGCAGGAATGGCAGCTGCCAGCGTTCCTTCTGGCTCACTTGGCGCTCTGCAAATACCGCTTTGCGCTCCGATGGCTGCGCATCAATGCTCGCTACAGCGGCATGGACGCTCGCACGGCCACGGGACGGCGATGCGGCAAGTGCAGCCAAAGCTGCTGCATTGCGATCAAACGCCTCTTTTACCGCTGCTTCTCCTTCATTCAGCGCAGTTGCCAGAACGGCAATTTCCTCCAGCTTCTCATTGGCATACGCCAGTGCGCCTGCAAGCTCTGCCGGCAGTGCCGTTTCAAGAGCCGCTGACACAGGTACATGCAGCAGGCTGCAAGAGGAGCTTACAATCAGTCGGTCGTTTGGCACGACTTTAGCAATACGGGCAAGCAGCGCTTTGCGCTCCTGAAGATCCGCCCGCCAAATGTTGCGGCCGTCAATAACGCCTGCACCCAGCACTTTGTCCTGCGGGAAGCCGATTGACTCCAGCTGCTGCAGGTTCTTTTCAGCGCCAGCTGTGAAGTCCAGACCTAAGCCCTGTACAGGCAAAGCCGCAATTGCAGCATAATGCTGAACCGATTCAAAATACGTTTGCAGCAGCAAATTGAGCTTAGGTGCCGCTTCATGAAGCTGGGCATAAATGCTTTGCACAAGCGCCAAATCTGCTTCGGAAACGTCTGTTACAAGCGAAGGCTCATCCATTTGCACCCATTGTACGCCTTCTTGCTCCAACTCGCGCAGCACCTGTGCATACAGCGGAACATACTGAGCAGCAACTGTAGCAAGCTCAGAAGCGGCATAGCCTTTAGACAGCTTGAGGAATGTATAAGGTCCAACAATGACTGGTTTGCCTTCGATGCCCAGCTTTTCCTTTGCTTCGCGGTAAGCGATCAACGGACGGTTCTCGGTCAGCGCCGGCGTAATGCCTTTCAGCTCAGGAACGATGTAGTGATAGTTCGTATTGAACCATTTCGTCATCTCGGATGCCGAAGCGGTTTTGTTGCCTCGCGCCATTGCATAATAGGTCATTACCGATACGGGGCTGCCTGTATAGCCAAAGCGCTCAGGCACGACGCCAAACATCGCAGCTGTATCAAGGATATGGTCATAATACGAAAAATCATTTACCGGAATGAGATCAATGCCGGCCTGTTTTTGCAATTGGAGATGGTTTAGACGAATCGTCTCCAGCTGCTTCAAGAAAGCCGCTTCCGCAAGCTTGCCGCTCCAGAATGCCTCCAGAGCTTTTTTCCATTCTCTGTTTTCACCGATACGCGGATATCCCAAACTGCTGCTTTTTACTTGACTCATTGTTATTGCCTCCTGTTTTTCATTATTCATCCTTGTGGATGGATGTTATAATCCTTTGTTATTTCATCAACAAACTCAGATATATACTTATGGCAGTGCGAGCGAATTTCTTCGCGGCGGCCTTTCCCTATACATCCAATTTGCTGCCAGCCAGAAACTGCAAAAAGGGACGTCCTACCCTGTACAGAAATGTGGGTAAAGACGCCCCTCGTTTCAACAAACGATGGCTGCCATCTTTAACACCTCCCTATCTCCCGTAGGTACTGCAGTGTATAGAATAAGGCAGGTCTCCTGGCTCCAGCATCATCATCGCTGCGCTCGCCTTCCCGGCATCATGCCAGTGGCTTTATTGCGCAAAACTCCGCTGTTACAGTGGCGGGACCGCGCCGGTATTGCACCGGACTTCCCTTTTAAGCTCAAGACGTTACGCAAGAGCACCCTATTCCTCGCTATTTAGTTGGTCGATCTTTATTTATACAAGGTGAAACGGAGAAATATAGAGATAGGATGGAAAAATCATATCCTTTCCTATATTTCAAGCAACATGTATAAATATACGAATTTTTGCGTTTTTATACAACAAAAGATTTTACAGCCGCTTTAAATTGCGCGAGCGTACGCGGCGCCTGCTGTTCTCCTCGCAGCTCAGGCGGCAGTGCCTCCCAAGCTTCCAGCACCATTGGCAGCGTGAGTCCAAGGCTTCTGAGACGCTCGCCTTCGCGAAATACCGTCTCCGGCGTACCCTCCAATATACAGCGGCCCTCATTCATGATGAAAATCCAATCCGCCCAAGCATAGGCCATATTCATGTCATGCGTCGCCATAACCGGCGTTATGCCGCTGGCATGAATGCGGTCCAGCTCAGCCATCAGCCGCTGCTCCGATATCGGATCGAGATAAGCAGCCGGCTCATCAAGCAGCACTAACTCCGGCTCCAGGGCCAGTACGCCGGCAAGAGCGACTCGCTTCTTTTGCCCAAGGCTGAGATGATGCAGCGGCTTATGCGCCAGTTCCTGCAAGTTCAGCTGCTGAACGATGCGCGCCGTACGTCTGTCAATTTCCACTTCTTGAAGCCCCGCATTGCGCAGCCCATAGGAAATATCCTCATAAGCGGTATTCAAAATGAGCTGATGCTCCGGGTCCTGAAAAACAAGGCCGACGCGCCGTCTCAAGCTGGCAAGCTCTCTGGGCTTGTAAGAAAGCGGCTCGCCGCGCCAGCTGACAAAACCGGATTCCGGACGATTAATGCCAATAAGCTGCAAGAAGAGCGTCGACTTGCCCGAGCCATTATGCCCGCACAGCGCTATCTTCTTGTTCGCCGGAATACGCAGCTCTAGCCCGTTTAAAGCGGTCTTGTCCGTTCCGGGATAAGCATAGCTCACTTGGTTCATTTCCATAATGGTTGATGCCCGATCGTTATCCGCCAGCTTATTCACCTCCATACCGAAGCCATAGCTCTGCTGCCAGCAAAATCGTTAAGCCGAGCCCCGCTTCCGCCCAATATCGGAGGCGAACCGTCCGCTTTACACTAGGCGCAAGACGGATTTCATTCGTAAATCCTCTTGCCATAAGCCCATTCGAGAGCCCCTTGTATCGATGCATCGTTTTGACGAAGAGCCGCACAGCAATCGCCGCCGTACCCTGCAATTTGCCTTTAAAACCGTGTTGACCGCCGCGTGCACGCTGCGCGACCAGCATAGCCCCCGCCGTATCCAGCAGCAGAAAGATGAAGCGATACATAATAATCATGAGCTCCAGTACAATTTGCGGCATTTTCAACCGCTTCAGCACTTGCAGCAGATCCGGGAAGGGGGTCGTCAAGGTGATAAAAAACATACATGCCAGGCAAGCAAGAATACGCGTAAAAATATGTCCGGCCAGCCCTAACGATGCCTCTGGCACATACAGGCTAAGCGGCTCCCATGAAACGAGCATCCAGCCTGCTTTCGCTGCCGCTAAGCTTCCCGCTTCGCTGCTGCTATTGCTGAATTCAATGAGCAGCGCGGGCAAGCTGAGAATGAACAGCAGGCAAGAGGAGAAAAGCAGCGCCGCATAAAGCTTAGCGGGCACTTTCGCATAGCCGACCGTCCACAGTGCAAGCCATCCGAAAATGACAAGCTGTACGAGCGGATGAGCGATATAGGCAAGCAGCAGCAGAAGGGCTGCAAGCCCGCATTTCCAAATGGCGGGTAAATCCCGCAGCTTATTGGAATAAGAAATCGTATCAATCCATTTCATCATTGCTGCTTTGATTTCCCCGACTTCCCTTTAAAAAGGCCAATCACATAGCCGATTACGCCAGCGCCAATCGCAGCTTGCAGCGCGAACAGCATGCTTTCCGTTTCTCCCGGCACCTCAGTCAGCGGAGACGCCCAAGGCTCATAATGGGGCGCAATCGTCTGGATCATTTCCTCCGCCGCGCCATCTGCGCCGCCAAACTCGGCGTTAATGAATATTAAAGGCGCAACGGCAAGCAAAACAACAATGGCTAATATCCAAATATTTTTGGCACTGCGGCTCATTACACGCGATCCCCTTTCATTCTCCGCTTCAAAATAGACAGCTCGTCCGTATTAAAAGATTGCAGCCAGTTCCAGATCAATACCGTCAGCAAGCCTTCGCTAATAGCAAGCGGAACCTGGGTAATCCCAAAAATACCGCCAAATTTCATAAAGGATGCGAGAATGCCGCCCTCAACCGCCGGAAAAGCAACAGCCAGTTGAATCGAAGTAACGATATAAGTGGCCAGATCGGCAACAGCGGCAGCAGAAAAAATCGCCACGCCTTGCTTGCTGCCTGAACGCATCAGCAGCCGATAGACGGCATAGCCAGCAGCGGGACCTGCAACCGCCATTGAAAAAGCATTCGCCCCAAGCGTCGTCAGCCCGCCATGTGCAAGCAGCACCGCTTGAAACAGCAATACCATAGAACCTAATACGCTCATGGGCAGCGGCCCGAACATAACCGTTCCAAGCCCCGTTCCCGTCGGGTGCGAGCTGCTGCCTGTAACGGAAGGAATCTTAAGCGCGGACAGCACGAAGGTGAAAGCTGCCGCCAAGCCCAGCATCAGCTTAAGCTCTGGTGCTTCCTTTGTAATTTTCCGAATGGCGCGTACACCCAGGATGAAAAAAGGAATAAAGGCCACCCACCAAAAAATCGCCCACCCCACAGGCAAAAACCCTTCCATAATGTGCATCGCATAAGCGGATTGCGGCTCATTCACCAGTAAAAAAAGCGTGAAGCCAATAACCAGCAAAGCGGTGCTAACTGCTGTCTTTCTTTTTAACTTGACCATTCGTTTCAATACCCTCCCCAATGAGTTCATGCCTAAAGACAACAAAAAATGACCGCTTTCCCTTCGCTGGGAAAACGGCCATGTGTACGCAGAAATAGACGGTTGCGCCAGCAAACAGACTGGTAGCAATCGCTTTCGTTCGTACACCTATCCTTTCCGCGAAGGCACTGTGGTGCTGGAACGAGGTAGGTCTCCTGGCTAGCGGATCATTATTTTCCTTCGTCTTCCCTGGCTGCCCTAAAGCTTAGGCCAAGTGACTCCTGCTGGTGAAGGAAAACTCCCCGATTACAGTGGCGGGACCGCTCGGGATTTGCACCCGATTCCCTGTTACCCTTTGACGTGCGCAAAGGCACCTCGTTCCATGTCAATCATTTTTCAAAATCCTTGTATTCATTGGTCATTTTGTAGTTTGATCTTATCACAAAAAATTCAGGCTGTCCCCTATAAATGTAAATGGCTACCTTCCTGTTAGAAGAAGGACAAAATAACGCCCACGACAAAACCGCATAATGCGCCGTTGACGCGAATCCACTGCAAATCGTTGCCGACCTTTTCCTCCAGCATGGAGACGAGCGCCTTGTCATCCATCCGGTCGAGATTATCCCGAACGAGCGCACCGATGCGATAGTGATTATTTTCAATAAGTCGAACGAGATAGCCGCGAATGCCATCTTCCCAATTGGCGAGCATTTCCTGCTTGCCATTCAAATAATCCGTTGCAAAACGGTATCCCTGCACAATGGCGCGCCCTCCGCTGCGATGCTGCTCCTCCAGCTTGTCCAGCACGAGCTGTCTCAGCTCCTCCAGACGCAAATGGATGAAGCGCTCCGTTTCAACGCTGTCCACCCCCTGTTCAATGAGCTGCTTCAGCTTGAGCATCAGCTCTTCGTTATCGGCAAGCTTCTCCGCCTGGGCTCTCACCTCAAGCAGCAGCTTCTGCCGATGCGGGCTTCCAGGATGGGAAAGCTCCTGCATCGTAGAGAGCAGCATGTTCTGGATCAAACCGCCGAGCTTCTCCTCGTTCATAAAGCCGACGAAAGCTTGCAGTGCAAACCCCATGAAGCCGCCTACCTTAAGCTCCTCCAGCTTTTTGAAGGCGAGCTTGCCGAGCATTTCCTCGGTTTCACGCTTGCGAATCCAATGGCCTACATGCTCCAGGCCGTAATCCAGCGCCCGTTCATCCCAACGCTCATGGACGAAACGATCCGCCAGCTTGCGCACGATTGGCGTAAAATCCTGCTTTTTCACATAATCCGCCAAAAATCCATGCAGCACACCGCTAACCCGCTCCAAAGGCAAGCGCTCCACTGCCGACTGGGCAAAATCAACCGCTGCCAGCCTGAACTTGCGCTTGCCAATCAGCCGAGTCGCCGCCGATGCTGCCCCTGCGAACAGTTGAAAGCCAGACAGCTTGCGGGTAATGCTTTCTTTATTCAGCAGTTCATTTTCCATAGCGCTGATGAGCGAGTTCACGATTTTCGCCCGGTTTTTGAGCAGCAAGGACGTATGCGGAATGGGAATGCCCATCGGATGGCGGAACAGCGCCGTCACCGCAAACCAGTCGGCAATTCCGCCGACCAGACCCGCTTCAAAGCCGCTTTCCAGTAGATGCGTCCACGTGTTGTCTGGCAGCCACCATCTCGTAGTAATAAAGCCTGCCCCCATAACGGCAAGCGAAATACCTGCTATATATCTTGATTTCATCGTTGTCCTCCTAATCGCGGGCCCCAGCGCCCTCCTGTTGCATATTGCCCTATTATACCAGATAATGAGGTGGCAAGCGTAAACGGCTGTGCCTGCCTTCGGCAGCACAAGCTCGTTTCGCGTAGAAATATAAGCGTTATAATAATAACAATATTTATGCATCCTTATATTTCAAGCGTAAACGGCTGTGCCTGCCTTCGGCAGCACAAGCTCGTTTCGCGTAGAAATATAAGCGTTGCAATAAGAATCAAACTTATTGATCTTATATTTCAAGAGCAAACGGCGTTGTCGGGTATTGGCGACAACTGCTCGTTTCGCGTAGAAATATAAGCGTTATAATAATAACAATATTTATGCATCCTTATATTTCAAGCGTAAACGGCTGTGCCAGCTTCGGCAGCAACAGCTCAACTTTCAACTACACCATTGTTTCGTTACATATAAAGGAGATTACCTGCGTGCTCAAACTACGAACCATTTTTCTAAAAATGACTCCGCCGCAAATTCTTACGCTTGGCTTTCTCGCGATTATTGCGGCGGGTACCCTATTGCTTTCTCTGCCTCTGGCTTCGTCTACCCATCAGGCAACGCCGCTCATTGACGCATTATTCACTGCCACATCCGCTGTTTGCGTAACGGGACTTGTCGTCGTCGATACCGGCATCCACTATTCAACCTTTGGCGAGCTCGTCATTCTCGTGCTTATGCAGGTTGGCGGACTCGGCTTTATGACGATGTCTACGCTGTTCGCCCTTGCCCTGCGCAAACGGATATCGCTGCGCGAGCGGCTGCTGCTGCAGGAATCCATGAATCAATCTTCGCTGGAAGGGATCGTCCGCTTCATACGGCGCGTGCTCATTTATGCTTTTGCCATCGAAGGAATAGGCGCCCTTGTTCTGGCACTGCGCTGGTCAACGGAAATGCCTTTCGGCAAGGCGCTGTATTTCGGCATGTTCCATAGCGTGTCGATGTTCACCAACGCCGGATTTGATGTTATGGGACCGATGAACGGTCCGTTCAGCAGCTTTGTCAATCACGTCAACGATCCCATTATTAATGTGATCGTTATTGCTCTCATTTTTCTCGGCGGGATCGGCTTTATCGTACTGGCGGAAATGTGGGATTACCCAAAAACGCGCAAGCTGTCTTTTCACTCCAAGGTTGTGCTGTATGCGACAGGCATTTTGTTTGTCGCAGGTGCTGCCGTTATTTTTATTTTCGAGTTTACAAATACCAAAACACTAGAGCCGCTTAGCATAAGCGGCAAGCTGTACAGCTCGTTGTTCCAAAGCATATCGCCGCGCTCGGGCGGCGCAAATACGCTGGATATTGCTTCTCTGCGCCATGCGACGCAGTTTCTCATTATTTTGCTCATGTTCATCGGCGCATCTCCGGGCTCTGCGGGCGGCGGCATTAAGGTGACGACGTTTGCGATTCTCATCGGTGCGGTGTTTGCAATGATTCGCGGCCGCGAGGATGTCGTCTTTTTCCGCAGAAGGCTCGCAAAGGACCGGGTGTACAAAGCGCTGACGATTACGATTGCCTCGCTGGCGGCGATTATTTTATTTACGATGATTTTATCTACTACCGAGGATGTCGATTTCCTCGTTCTGCTATTTGAAGTAACGTCCGCTTTCGGTACAACCGGATTGTCGCTTGGCTTAACGCCGCATTTGACGGTGATCGGCAAGGTGCTGATTATTATTATGATGTTCGCTGGACGGCTCGGCCCGCTGACGCTGGCGTTCACACTCGTTCCTGCTCAGGAGAAGAAGGAGCTGTATCGCTATCCGGAAGGGAAAATTATGATCGGATAACATGCGGCGAGGAAAAATCATTTTATAAGGAAAGGGCAGTTCATGAAAAAGAGGCTTGTTTCGAAAAAAATCAAAACGCTGTTGCTTTGCGTCTTAGCATTTGCCGCAGCGGTACTGTGCTGGTTTTCCTATGAAATTTGGTCATTTAGTATGAAGGATGAAGCGAAGCCTGCTGATGCGATCCTTGTGCTGGGCACGGCGGTCTGGGGCGATCAGCCATCCCCTGTGCTGCGGGAACGCCTGAATCATGCTATAAAGCTGTACGAGCAAGGCTTTGCCGAGTATATTATTTTTACCGGAGGACGCGGGTCTGCGAATGAGCTTGCAGAGTCAGAAGTATCACGGAGCTATGCGATTGAAAAAGGCGTGAAGCCTGAGCATATTTTGATCGAAGTCCAATCTCTTATTACAGAGGAAAATTTCGAATATTCGCTAGTCGTTGCGAAGCCATATGAGCTAGGAACCTTCATCATTGTCAGCGATCCGCTTCATATGAAGCGCGCACTCATGATGGCCAGCGAGCTGGGAATGACGGCATACTCTTCGCCAACTACGACCTCCGCATATAGCAGCATGCGCACGAAACTGCCCTTTTTCTTCCGCGAGCTGTTTTATTATACAGGCTATCGAATTATATATGCTCTGAGCTAGCTGAATGCCTTCAGCCCTCAGAGTATTTTTTTGCGCTGAAAAACTAGTATTATACATTTTTGGCATGCGAATTCCGATAAAAAAGGATAGGATTATTTTACTAAGATGCTGTAAGGGAGATTGCTGGAATGCCTGATAAGTTGAAGAACATGTTAAAGCTGCTGCAGGAGCTATGGTTTATGCCTTTCGTCGTCTATACCGCCGGACTTGTGTATGTACAAGGCTCTTTTCAACCTTATTTCGGTGATATGTTCATTTTCAAAGATATTTTAACATTTTATCCTGTTTCTCAAAGCCTGTATTGGATAAACGGCATTTATATTTCCTTCTTTTTATCAATTCCTGTTGTAACAATAGCTGTACTTGCATCCCGCAAGGATCGGAGAAAGCCTCGTAGGGCACCTAATCGGTCAAATGTGAGGATTAGACGTTTTCGGTATTTCGTTTTACGAAATCGTATGCATCCCTTATTATTATTAATTCATGGCCTTTTATTTCTTAGTTTTATTATTACTATGATAGTTTTTCAAATTTTAACCTTGGATAAAGATTCAAATCTACCGCTGGCCGTGCAGAATATATTCTTCTATGGCGCTTTTTTTCTTATTTTTTATTTTTCGTATCAAACCGCTTCCTATTTCAAAATGAATGCACCGGCAACAAAGATAAGCATCATTTTCGTTACAGCTATCATATTGATTTTCTCCATATACCTAAGCGGCATCCATGCGCAATATATTAATATTTCAAAATACGAAGCTCAGAAGAGTACAATTGAAATGTCCAGAGTCTCATTGGATAATGAAACGCTGACACTCATTAAAATGGATATTTCAGCTGATTATTATATCGGATACCATACAGGTACTAATCGAACTATTTTTATAGCAAAAGATAATATTAATAAAATCGAAAATTTTCAAGCCTCCTATGCAGGAAAAAAACAGCTCGCTGATCCTTCTGCTTTAAACGATGAAGAGGATGTTATTATTAAAACGTTGCAAAGCTATTATGATTTTAAGATTCATTCGGAGAAACTCACGAAATCATGTACGCAATCATGCCTCATTCGACGCCTTTAAGAAACTGCAATCAAATGCCTACTTACGCAATGCATCAGATTCCATTCGGTTAAAATATTTGCAGAATAACCCCTATCGTGGCAAGGAGGAGGAAGACTATTTTGGTGTGGACATCTCCTTGCCAGAGCGGATTAAAGGGGACGCGGCCTTAAGAGCCGTCTATGTCAAAGAATATTGGAAAGACGATATTTTCTATATAAAATATACGCTGCAAAACGTCGCTGATTTGGATAAAAACGCGTGGATCATTATTAAAGATGAGGAAGTATTTTTTGACTTTCAATAAAGGAGCTCAAACGAATCGAGTGTAGCGCGGACGGGTACTGATGAAGGCTGTAGTAACAACAGAAAAGCAAATAGAAATTTGGCGGACACAGCAGCAGCTATTTGTTGCAGATAAAGGGGAATGAGCAGGTTCGCGGACTCAGCAGCCGCTAATCACCCCCTTTATGATCATTTATAGCGAGAAAAACCGCATTAACGGCTTTCCTGTCCGCTTGCCCGCCAAAATCGCCTGAAAATGGGCAAATAGCTGCTGCTGAGTCCGCCTAGACCAAGTGTAAACGGCTGGCACCGTCCTCTGGCGGCAAAGCTACCGTTTCGCGGGTGAAATAGAAGGCAGCCGATTGTCATTCTCCTTGCTCATGACAATCGGCTGCCTTTTTCAATTTTAAGTTAAGCGCTTTACCAAACATGAAAAAATGCTCCTATGAGCTAATGTTTTCGACCTCGACGGAGACGACATTTTTATAGCGCCGAAGATCCTCGTAGACAGAGGTTGTCGGGTGCAATTCCCGCGATGACAGCACGAGCTGAATTTCTTTGCGGCCGTCGCCAATATCTTTGATTTTCGTATGCTTGATCTGGTGCTCCGATCGAATTTTCGTCATCAAGCCGTCCAGCTCAGCCGAACGGTCAAACGTCATGCAGACCGATAGGTCGCGCTCGCGCAGCTTTCTCGGTCCTAATGCCCGAACCACGAACGGCACCAGATTGACTGCCATGATGATGAAGCCTACGGCAGTGAACGCTTCTTTATAGAAGCCTGCTCCTGCCGCAATCCCAAGCGCCGACGCCGACCAGACCATTGCAGCTGTCGTCAGGCCGGAGATGACATCGTTATTTCTTCTCAGGATGACGCCTGCGCCGATAAAACCGATGCCGCTCACAATTTGTGCCGCCAGCCGCATCGGGTCCATGTTAGTCATGCCTGGATGGGCAAGCTCAGTCGACGCTTCGATCGACACCATCGTAATTAAGCAGCTTGCGACCGCGATCACCATGCTCGTCTTGATGCCAAGCGGCTTGTGCCGAAGCTGGCGGTCTACACCGATCAGCAGCCCAAGCAGCAAAGCCGCCCCCAATTTAAGTACAAACAATATTGTAATCACCCCTTCTGGGGGAGCATCTTCCTGAAGCGCGATAGTCAATCAGTTAGCTGCAACTCCATATATACGGTTACTGCCCGTTTGCCCCATTCCCATCGCTTGGAGACAAACGGATATGAAACGTCCGATCATAAGGTGTCAGCACGTTGACGACCAGCGTCTGGCAATCTGCCGGGAATGCAGCCCCGCGGATCGATTTGGCCCAATGCTCGTGCGCACCGCCCTCCATCTCAATCCAGTCGCCGCCAGCTGTAAATTTTACAGTGCCTGCTTTCCAAAATTGCGTACCTGTCTCGGCAGGAGCCAATTCGCCGCCAGCGAATTGCCCTTCCTTCCCGAATACGAAGGAAATTTGGGTTAGCAGCACATCCGGCTTGTCGCATTGAACACGCAGCTGCCAGCCATCATACGTTTCCGTCAACTCAATTCGCACATCATGCTGCTGCAAATGTGTTACCTCACGCAGCTGATGCGGCAGCAAATACCATGGGCTGACGGAATGGCTTGCTATTTCAGGCAAACGATCAGTTGAGATCGGCCCGTAGTAGCCTTTTGATTCCGTACCCGTCAGAACATAGCCGGATTCGAGCTGCTCCAAATGGTTCATCTTGATGAACCCCGGATCAAACGAGCTGCTGACCTGCACACCAAGCAGCCGTGCCGCCCCATGTCGAAGCGCGAAAAACGAATTCGTCTCCGTCATGACCGTAACGCTCGTTTCCCCATCCCGCTGCCGGGCAACCGGAGCGCCGAAATCAGGATGCAGACGGCTGTGATAAATCCGCCCGCCATGTCCAGCCGACTCCATCTGACTTAAATAATGCTGCCGATTAAATTGCCCGTTGATGACAACCCGGTAATGATCTGGCAGACTGCCGCTTTTCACACGTAGCTCTCTCAGCTCCGGATGAAGCAAAAATCCGAGCAAAACATTGTTTGGGATTGGTCCCGGATGGTTAAGCGCTGCGATTCCCAGCTCAGCCAAGGCAGCGAATAAAGCATTCTGATCGCGCTGTGCCATAAGGCAGGAAGCGAGTGTATAGCCGGACATATCGAATGCTTGACCAAAGTCCTGGCGTCCAGAATAATCCGTGACGACTTCTCCGTCAGGATGGATCAGATAGGCCATCATTCGCAGATTGCGGCGAACCGGCTCCAAGAGCTCAGGCCGGCCAAGCAGCTCGGCCGCATGGAACAGCATAATGTCGCTGACGCCGTTATAAATGCCGTTGCTGCGTTCCGTCCATTCCCCATCCTCCGTGCAATCCATGCCTTCAGCCAGCCATTGGTCGGCACGAGCTACAAGCTCGGCATTGCCCGTCAGCCTGTGCAAGAAGGCAAGCGCCGCTGTCAGCACCCAACGATGGTTCGGCGTATGGCAGCCACCGGTCAGCAGCGCAGGTACAGACCGTTCTAGAAACTTTCTAATGTCCGCTCGAACACGCTCAAGCTCCGCCCATTCATGCTGCACCAGCAGTTCATGCAATTGAGCAAGTCCAACGACCGCGAACGCGGTATCGGGAGGTGAATGCATATTGGTCCAACCCGGCGATATCGTCCCGTCCTCATGCTGTTCGCGGACCGTGAAGGCCGCCGCCAGCTCCAAACGCCGCAGCAGCTTTTCGTCATGATAAAAGTTGGAGCTTTCATCAACAAGTGAGCATGCCCATATCGCCATAAACGTTGGCGTTCCCATGTGGGTCGGCCAAGCAACCCCGTTGTCCGGATCGGCTACACCGCCGTAGAAGCGGCTGCCGCTGTCCATTATTTGATTATCGATTCCTTGCTTGACCCAGCCATCGTTGACGGCAACCAGCTTCTCATGCATGTTCATCTTCCTTCCTCATTCTCCGTTGATCCGCTAAGCGTATGCCTAATCATAGCCAGCTCCGCCTCAATTCGCTCAGGTATTTCTTCGTACAGCGTTTCCCACGGAACGAACAACGGCTCACGCTCCGCAAGCTCGTAAGGAACGAACTCAAACGATGGCGTGAACCGATGATACGCCTGCTGATAGGCTCGAACTAGCACATTCGTCTCTTCATCATACTGCCCCAGCGCCTTGTACCACTCCGGCAATGTAAGACCATCCAGCCCGGCATCGCGGTCTGTAGCAGTGCGCACGTTCGGCAGCAGCTCGAAAATAATCGGCAGAGGCGAGAAAGCGTGCTTTCCAGGCTGCGAGTACAGGCTTGCTGTTTTCCCCTCCAGATTGGAGCGGTCAGGCAGCAGCGCCTTCATGTATTTGCCGTGAAAGCTCGCTTCCGCATCCACTACGGCGCCGTCCTTGCCTACATAAATCCATACATGCTCCAGCTCGTACAGATGCTGAATGTCATAATCCCAATAAATCGCGAATTCGATCACATAATCGACAATAGCATCCAGCCGTTCAAATTTACGCCGAAACGACGGCGATTGCTCTCCTTCGCGCAGGACGGAAACACCGACCCGCACCGGATAAAACGGCTCTTTTTGATCAAAAAAAAGCCGTGGGGCATAGGACGCCAGATGCTTAATGTCCATCATCCTACACCTCGCGCTCGGACAGCTTGGCAAGCAGCAGCTCATGGCTCTGTTCGATTTCCTCCGGTGTACATGCCGCTTTTAGCTCATACACCTTCACAGGAGCTGCTGCGATAATAGGCAGGAAACGATCGAAATAGCTCATGTCGCCGCTGTGTACATACGGACACCAGTGATCCGACAATCCAACCGTCTCATGAATGTGAATGCCGACTACATGGTCCTTAATGGCTTCCATATCCCGCGCATTATCGTACAAGCCCATACGCTCCATCATCATGCCGTGGCCAAAATCATACCACAAGCCGACCGGTGCACCCTTCAGCCGGTCAAAAACCGATTTCGCCTCGCGCAGCGTCGGCATCTGATAGCAGCGCGAACGCGTTTCGATGCCAATCGATACGTCCCAGCCCTTAGCCGCGATCTGGTCGCAAATATCATCCAGACTATCGCCTATGCGCTGCAGGTAATGTTCCGACAACGATTCCCTGCGCTCCAGCATCTCGTTCCACAGCTTTAAGTAAGCAGAGGATTCCGGGCCTTGGTCGTGGTAAATTTTTTTGAGCTCGTTATCGATGTTATAGTCGAACGGCACCTCGCCCGGATGCACGACAACCGCCTTCGCTCCATAGCGATTCGCATATTCCGCCGAACGGATCAGCAGCTCGATTGCACGCTGCCGCTTTTCCTCGTCTTCAAAGCCGAGCAGCACAGAATCGGTACCATAGTCGGGGTCCGCAACATGCGGAAACGTATTGTGGACGCTCGACACTCCAATTTCTCCCCGTTCAATCATGGGCTCAATCGTCGACAGCAACTCCTGCGTGACGTTATAGTTCAGCTCAACGTAGCGAAAGCCGAGCTCCCGAATTTCATCGATCATGCTGCTGCCGACGTTGTGACGTTTAATATTCCAGCATGTCGAGAACGAATATTGGCCTTTGTCGTTTCCCATAAGCTCCTCCTGAAAGATAGATTCGGTTAACCTTTGACCGCACCGAGCATAACGCCACTAACGAAATACCGTTGAAGCCACGGATAGACAATCATAATTGGCACAGTTGCGAAAATAACGCTCGCCGCCTTCAAGCTTTCCGGCTGCAGCTTTGCCTGTCCATTTGCGCCTTCCATTACCAGCAGCTCGCTGACCATGTTGTTTTGAACCAGCTGATAAAGCTTCAATTGCAGCGGATACATCTCTGGACTCGTAATATACATGAGCGTATCCGTAAAACCGTTCCAGCGGCCTACTGCATAAAACAAGCTCAGCGTAGCAATAACGGGCAGCGACAGCGGCACGATAATGCTAACCAAAGTGCGGAGGTACGAGCTTCCGTCAATCTCTGCTGACTCCTCCAGCGAATCGGGAATATTTTGAAAAAACGTGATCAAAATAATCAAATAAAACGGACTAACGAGACCTGGCAGCATAAGCGCCCATATCGAGTCAAGCAAGCCCAAATTGCGTACGAGCATATACTCTGGAATAAGTCCGCCGCTGAAAAACATCGTAATGATAATAATGAACATCACCAGTTTGCGGCCTTTTAATTTCGTTTTAGCAAGCGGGTAAGCCGCCGCAATCGTCATTATCATGCACATGATTGTAAATAAAACCGTCAGCATAACGGTAAAACCGAGTGACCGGATCATCGACGCATCTGAAAATACCTTCTTGTAGGCATCCCAGTTGATTTCGACAGGAATAAGGCTGACCTCACCAGACATGATGGAACGTGTTGAGCTGAGCGAGATAGCGATTATATGAAGAAACGGAGCCAAACATAGCAGCACGAATAATAAAATGGCGATCGTATTGACAATATCAAATGATCGGCTGGCCTGTTGATCTCTCATGTCTTATCGCTCCTTTCCAATTTTCATAGAAAATAAAAGTTTATATTTTAAATAATGCTTTGGTCCGCCAGTTTTTTGGATAAGTAGTTGGCGCCTAAGACGAACACAAGTCCGACAACTGCCTGGAACAAGCCGACGACCGTAGCAAGCGTATATTGTCCAGATTCAATGCCGATACGGTATACGAAGGTGCTGAGCACGTCCGAATAATCACGTACAGCGGTATTTCCGATAATATAAGGACGTTCAAATCCGATGGCGATCATATTGCCCACGTTAATAATGAGAAGCGTAACAATCGTTGGTTTTAAGGATGGCAGCGTAATGCTCCAAATTTTTCTCAGTCTGCCTGCTCCGTCAACGTCAGCCGCCTCGAACAATTCCCTATTGATGCCTGTAAGAGCCGCCAAATAAATGATCGTCCCCCAGCCGGCACTTTGCCAAACTCCGACGATTAAATACGTAATTAACCAATCGCTTTTGTCCGTAAGAAAAGGAATCGCTTCAAAGCCTAACGAAGTTACGAAATTGTTAACCATACCGGATTGCGTACCAAACACTTGGTAGACGATCCCGCCGATAATAACCCACGAAATGAAATGCGGAATGTATAAAATCGTTTGCGAAATCTTTTTGAACCAAGCTGATTTGAGCTCATATAGCATAATGGCGATAAACAAAGGAGCCGGGAAAGAAAAAAGCAGATCCAAAAAATTAAGCATGAGCGTATTGCGCAGTGTCTTGTAAAAGTCCGACATGGCGAATACTTCCTTGAAAGCATCAAGCCCGATCCATTCAGAACCATTAATCCCTTGGAAAAAGTTAAAATCCTTAAACGCAATAATAATGCCGTACATCGGTCCGTATTTGAAAACCAAGAAATAGGTAACCGGTAAAATAAGCAGCATATATAATTGCCAGTATCTGCGTAAATACACGCGCATGTTCAATATTATCCACTCCTATCTGCTTACGATTAAGCCCGGAGACGGGACTTAAGAAATATCGATCGTCTCCGAGCTGCTTAATGCAGGCGTTATTTTTATTTCATGGCCTCATAAGCTTTTGTGCGTTCATCCAAAATCGCTTGACCGCCGTTTGCCATATAATCCTTCATGATCGATTCGAATGTGCTTTCGAATTGATCCGGCTTCACCATCGTTGCTTTAACGACAATTTCATTGAACTTGTCACGCAGCGCCGAACCATATTTGGCTTGGGCTTCGATCGGATGGTCGAATAAGACCGGCTTGATCGTATCAGATCTGGAAATCGTCAGTGCTTTGCGAGTCTCTTCTTGGAATTGCTCAGGCATGCCTAGTACATAAGCCTCTACGTTTTTCTCCGTATCACCCAACTGTTTGCCGTTGGAGATAATGGCCATGTCACCCCAGTTGTATACGCGATTTTTGATATCATCAGGAGCATCGGCTTTAGCTACCGGGATACCGTCTTGAAGATCATAGTTTTCGCCAGCTACACCATTTTGAATGTTAAGCAGGTTGTCTCCCGAAGCCATCCAATCCAGGTACTTAATTGCCTCTACTGCATTTTTGCTGCTTTTCGGGATCATAAGGTACAGACCAACTGGCGCATATTCCGGCTTCGGATGCTTGCCCTCGGAGTTCGAGTAAACATCAACAGAGGAAAGCTTAGCGTCAGGAATGTTCGTTTGCAGGGTCGAGTACAAACCATCTGGATAGAACGGGTTCATATCGTCTTCACTGAAGAAACCGACCAAGCCTTTAGCTGCGTCTTCGTTCAGCTTTTTCTTGTCTTCATCAAGGCTGAAGTCTTTGCTCATTAGCCCTTCATTGTAGAGCTTGTTCATGAATTGCAAAGCGTCTTTAAAGCCAGGAAGCAAGATCGGGAAGTCATTGGATCCGAGCTGCTGTGTCAGCGTGTAGCGCTGTTCTTCAGTAACAGGCTGGATGAAGGACCACAGAAGCGGCTCATATTGAGCAGATGCTAGCGCCATTCCGAGCGGAATAACTTTGCCGCCAGTTTGACCCGGATCTTTTTCTTTAAACGCTTTCAAAGTCGTGTAAAGCTCATCTGTCGTTTGCGGCACAGGCAGGCCTAGCTTATCGAGCCAGTCTTGACGGACGAAAGATGAATATTTCCCTAAATGCGCACGTTTCGCTGGCAGTGCGAATTGCTGACCTTGATAATTACCATAAGCTAACGTATCGTCGCCTAGAAATTTTTTGAGGTTCGGGCCGTATTGATCAAGCAGCTCGCCAAGGTCAGTCAAACCGCCTTGCTGCGCATAACGATAAAACGTACCCGAATCATAAGTGAATACGATATCCGGAACATCGCTTCCGCTCGCCATTAGAACGTTAAGCTTCTGTACTTCCTCTGACCGTGGAATCGGTACAAATTGCACGTCAACGTTATTTGGCTTCCCGAAGTTATCCTGAACATATGTCGTCAAATAGTTTTTTGTAATAGTCGAACCAGAAGGAGAATTGCCACGATCGAATACTTCCACCTTAAGTGTTACTGGCTTACCGGAGGCTGCTTCGCCACCTGTCGTTTTGTTTCCAGTTTCATTGTTGCTGCCGCATGCACCAAGAAGCATAGTACCTGCAAGCGTAAGTGCTAGCAAAACGCTGGTTTTCTTTTTCCCCTTCACAACTTTCATCATTTGATTCAACCCCTCTTTCTTTTTCGTTAATTTGTTTCCTGTACTCGATTATGAACCGAAGAATGAAGCATGTTTGAACGCGCTTTCAATCGTCGCTTGCAAACCGTGATTAGGAAGTGGCCTCAGTATGACACGGCTTGTAGTGCGCTTGCAATAAACCAGTTTCGGCGCGGCAAACCGTTAAGCCGAACCCTTGCCCAGCAAGGCTTTTGGCGATTAGAATAGATCATTTTCCCGACATAAACCGTTTTCCATCAACGCCGAAAAAGCCCGTCATAAAGCCATTTCCGCAGGTAAACTATATTCCGGCTAAACAAATAGAGCAGCAGTCCGAACATCTTTCCTTGTTCGGACTGCCGCTTCAACAAACAACTTTTCAATTCGCATGAACATACATGTGAAAGAACTAAAACCCTATTGCTTCGCACACCTTAGTTCAAAACAGAAGGCCGCATTTTGAGCTTTCGGAATTCGCCTGGCGTTACACCGGTTATCCGTTTGAATACCCGTCCGAAGGTGATCGAATTGGCGTAGCCAACCTGAAGAGCAATTCCTTGAACGGTCTCATCAGTATTCGCCAGCAGACGCTCAGCCTGCTGTATTCGAAGCTGCACAAGAAAATCGACGAACTTCATATCGTACTCCAGCTTAAACAGATAGCTTGCATACTTGCCCGATATTTGAAAGCGGTCACTCAAATGATTGAGCGAAAGGTCTGGATCGGCAAAGTTTTCCTGAATGTAGGCTCTCATATCCGTTATCATCGTCTTGTAGCTTTTCGTCTCGCTCATCGCCACATATGCATCGAATAGATCAGCCAAATACTCTAGCAGCTGCTCCTTCATTTCTGCCAAAGTCGAGGCAGTCTTTAGCTTGGCAAGCAATACAGATGAGCGATCGCCTTCCAGAAATTCATTCAGTGATTCCGACAAATCCTTCAGCTCACGGCTGAGCATTTGCATAAATATTTGCATGAGCGAATGAATATCTTCATCCTTGAGCGTATCCGTATTGAGCCGCTTGAATAATTGCTCAAACGTATTGCGCCAGCTCTCATTCGTCTGCCTAAATTCCTGCACACAATCGGTACACATTTGAATGTAATGAAACGTACCGTACTGTTTGCCCTGCGGAATATCGCCGCTGAACGTAACCGCCTCGCGTCCGATGCAGAGCTGATATTCCATACCGGAGAGGGCATCGCGGTAAGATTGTCCGATACGGCTCCATTCGTCAACGATTGAACCAATTCCAATCGACAGCATGAAACGCAAATGCTCGCCTACCCACTGCTGTGCAACGATTGCAGAAGTTCGAAGCTGATCCAGCATTCGGGATTCGTCATCCGAAACCGCAAACACAAAGGCGATGAGATCCGGCGCCAGCCATTCTCCCCAGCCCTGCAAGCCTTCGTTGTGAGCCAGCTCTTGCATAACATTGCCGAGCGCAAATTTCAGAACATTTTGCTCGTTAAGCGTATTTTCGGACTGAAAATCATCATAACGGTTGAGCTTCACAACCATTACGGCATACCGTCCGGCGCTCGGCAGCAAATCCAGCTTGCGCATCCGCTCATTAGTTTGCCCATTTTGTTCCCCGCTAATAAGCTCATTAAAAAGCTGCCTGCGCTGAAGCATCACACTTTCACGCTGCTTCTTTTCGTGATCCAACGACTGCACGATTAAATTTTCAAGCGCACGGTCAATCATCGTCAGATCATCTGTCAGAACCGCTCCCCCGTCGCCGCTCCGCAGCTGCAGCGCCTGAATGCGATTCATCATTAACCGGATCGGCTTGTAGTTTCGGCGCGTTACCCAAATGATATAGATAATAGCCGCTACGAATGTCAAAATAGCCATAACGACCCATGCATAGGATACGACCGATACCCAGCCGAGCAAATGACCGTCCTGAATCCCACTCTCGAAAGTCCAGCCAAGAGAGTCCGAAGTGACTGTCGTCAGAATGCTGCCGCCTCCTGATTCATCTGAGCCATTGTTGACGGGATAAATAGGCTTATTAGCTCCATCGGTAATTCGCATGAATGAAACCTGATGGCTTGTCATGCTGCCGATCATTTGTTCAACTGCATACAAATCGACATTAATGACCAATATGCCTTCCTTTCCGAACGGGAACGGCGTCCGCTTATGCATCGTAATGACCCTGACGGGCTTTAGCCGGTCATATTCCCGATACTCCCGGCTTGCCGACCATCCTTGGTAATCAAGATTTTTTTTCGCTTGCTGAATAAAATCACGATCGCCAAAATCCGGCAGTTCGGTCTGCCCGCTCGCTGTAAGCACCATATCGTCGGATTCCCTATAAAGATAGGCCGATTCGATAAAGTCGTTTTCTTCTACAAGTGAACGCAAACTATGAACGACGCCGTATCTGTCGCTCGTTTCGGAGGAGCCGTTTAAAAACGCAGTGTAGCTTTTATTTTTGACGGCTTCGTTCATCGCGTTAAACTCCGCTCCACGTATAGCGCGTTCGACGCTTTCCACCACATAGCCGGTGGTGATGTTGTCTGCCTTGGCAGTCTCGGACCGTGATATCTCATTAAGTGCAATGAACGATAAAAAAATAATCATTGACACCGTAAGCACCAAAATTGGAAAATATGATACAAGCAACCGGAAGTACCAGTTGTTTAGCTTAAGCATGTTAAACCCCCTACAATGACAATAATTTTTGTAAGCGTTACCATTTCAACGCAATTAGAACAAGTTAAGCGGTATACTTTGTTAATCTATTGTAGCACAGCCCCTCTAGAATCGAAACACTTCATGACAGCCAAAATAGTGGTTATCGTATAGCCTCAGGAAAAGATGTTCATCGAGTTGGCTCATGCTCGTCGTCTCACCAAAAAGAGGAGCAGCGGCTGACGAAACGTCGACCACTGCTCCTCTCGGTCATTAAGGTCACGATGTGTGGTTAATTATAGCCTCAATTACCTTATCCCATTCGCCATAATGAATTTCATGCCCCGAGCCCTCCAAAGTTAACAGGATTGAGTCAGATATCACAGCAGCAAGTGAAACTCCATGTTCATATGGAATAATCGGGTCCTCAGTGCCATGTATAATGAGCGCAGGGACATCGATTTCAGCCGTTCTGGACAGATAGGAAAAATCACCTGTCAACACGCCATGATTGTTTATACTCGCCATATTGCTGCTTCTTTCTACCTCTAGTTTAGCCAATTCATAAATGCGATCCTCATCAAGTGGATGCTTGGAGCCCGCTAAAACTTTCCACTTGCTGACTGCAAAAGCAATCACCGCTTCATCATTAGACCAGTCGATCTCTTCGGAATTAGCGAAAAACTGCGCGACCTTCTCTTCCATTGGAGGAAGACCCTCTGCAAAATTGGACGTTGCAATAAGCGAGACGGTTAGCACTCGTTCGCGATGGCGCAGAGCGAGAATTTGCGTTAGCATGCCTCCCATCGACATCCCGACAATATGTGCTTGCTTTATGCTGTAAGCATCAAGAATACCAACCGCATCATCCGTCATATCTTCAAACGTATACGCTGGCTGACCAAGCTCATAAACGGTAGAACGCCCAACGTCACGGTTATCATAACGAATAACAAAACGTCCAGCCGCTGCAAGACGCTGACAAAATTCATCTTCCCACCATACCATTGATGCTTGGGCTCCCATAATGAGTAATAGAGCTGGATCAGCGGGATCTCCAAAGCTTTCCGTACATATTTTAACACCGTTTATACTTAACAGCTGTTCACTCATCGTCTCATTCCTCCATTACTAAAAATATAAAAAAACACAGGCCAGCTGCCTGTGCTTTCAGTAATCGAGAATAGGAGCAGCGGCAGACGAATCGTCAGTCACTACTCGCATATAACTAAATAAGGTTACCATGAGGTAAACCATTCTTCGATTACTTCGCACAGAACATAGCCGTAACACGTCTATTCCATTCGTTGTGCAGAGCCAAAAATCGAAAAATTAGTTTAACACACGTAACCCTCCCGTTCCTATAGATTGGGGTTATTTTACCATGCGCATTTTTTATCTGTCAAATGATAAGCACTGCTGGGCTTCTCGGATTGTATGGTTAAGTTATATTGTGCAAAGCGTTAACAGCCTCTTGTTTGTCTCGTAAAAATAGTACCTGCTTGCCGTTATTGCATTCATAAATAAAATCCTTCAAGCTTTTGCTGTCATAAGTATCAAAATCTCCAACGATGGCCAGCTTCACCTTGTAGTTCACATATTTCTGCAAAATCTCTCCAGCCAGCTTAGTTTTGAGCTCGAAGAAATCCTCCGTTATGTTTGCTTTTTGAAGGATGATTTTATGGCATTCGTGATTGTAATTAACAGAAGCCATTAAATCCAGCGCATCCTGAACATCGCGGATGATCACGTCAGAGCTTTCTATAACGGCAACCTTGGAACTGTCTTGTTGGTCGATTGTTATGTTCATTTTTCATTCGCCTCCCCTATTTAGTGTAACACCACCTTCCTTCAAAAAAAAGCTAAACGTCCACGCTTGACTTGGTTAGCCCTTCTGTCTTTTGGCATCGATTGTTTTCTTGTATAATGATAATCAATCGGATGACTGAGAATACATGCTTTTACAGAGGGAGGATATATATGCACCATTCATCGCCATCCATAGATCGAAGAATCCACAAGTCGAAGGCAGCTCTAAAGCAGGCGCTGCTCGAAAACATGCTCCGTAAATCGTTCGAGGATATTTCCATTACCGATATCGTGAAGGCTGCCGATTTGAATCGTGGCACGTTTTATAAACATTATGCGATCAAAGAAGAGCTGCTTGATGATATTTTGGCCGATGTGATGACTGATCTTATCCAGTCCTACCGTTCTCCATATTTGCATTATCAAAATTTCGACATACAGAGCTTAAGTGCTTCAGCCATCAAAATTTTTGATCACGTGCTTGCCAATGCTACTGTTTATACATTATTGGTAACAACGAGCATTTTGGCGAACTTCCGCAACACCGTTTACGAAACGCTCAAAAGGTTGTATTTGGATGATGTTACTGAAATGTCTCCAAACCCGAAAATTGATAAAGAGCTGCTTGCCTGTTATCAGGCTAATGCTGTCTTTGGCCTCATTGCCGAATGGGTGCAGAGCCATTTTAAATACAGCTCCTCTTATATGGCAGAGCAGTTATTAGAATTTACGCGATTAAACCGCTCTCATGAAGTTTACCGTTCGAATCTCGGCCAAGCCTAGACTCTGGCCGCCTGCATTGGGGCAATAAACAGATGCCTAAACATCCGGCAAAATAAAAAAAAGAGCCCGGCTATCGCCAGAAGCTCTCATCATTCTATACCTTGTTAGTTGCTGATCCAACCGCCATCGACAGGCAGTTCTATACCCGTTACGAACTTGGATTCGTCCGAAGCCAAATACAAGTACGCATAGGCAATATCCAGCGATTCGCCGGCATGTGGATGCAAAGGCGCCAGGTTCTTGTAATGCTCGCCCATTTCAACCTGCGATTTAATGCCAGCTTTCTCGACCATCCCCGTAAATACCGCTCCCGGATGAACGGAATTGACACGAATGTTATCTTTGGCAAACCATTGTGCCGTATGTTTAGTCAGTGAGCGTACCGCACCTTTGGATGCACTGTATGCCGCACCCTGCGCATCAGCAATTCCGCCGATAATCGCTGCAATGGACGACGTATTCACAATCGACCCTCGTCCATTTTTTTGCATATGCGGAATGACTGCTTTCATGCCAAGCCATACGCCTGAAGTGTTAATGGACATCACTTTATCCCAATCCGCCAGTTCAGCTTCCAAAACGCCCTTGGCGATATGAATGCCTGCATTGTTAACGAGAATATCGATTTTTCCGTATTTGGTAATCGTTGCTTCTACAACCGCGTTCCACGATTCTGGACTGGATACGTCCAGCTTCAATGCGATTGCATCTCCGCCATTTTCCACAATTTCGCTCACTTTAGCCTGCAGCACGTCCTCGGCTACATCCGTTACGACAACCTTTGCACCTTCTTTGGCAAATAATTGTGCTCCAGCAAGCCCCATGCCGCTGGCCGCCCCTGTAATAATGGCTACTTTACCTGTCAATCTACCCATTCTGATCATCCTTTCTATCTGACAACTATAGTATAAGGAGGATTTAGAGCGTTCTCAATCGGCAAATGAAAGCGCTTTTGTACGTTTAGCAACGGATTAAAACCGTTCTGTATGTTAATCTTTAATAACGAACAAATGAGGGCCAAAGTGTTGATCTTTTTAAAAAATAGTCCTGTCCATGACCGCTTAAGGAGTCCAGCAACGAAAATAAAAAGCGCCCGGAATTCCGGACGCCATTCATTTATAATCTACTTTATTCTATTGCTTGTGATGCGAAACGGACTTTAGTCTCGCGGGTTTTAGAAAGAAGCCTGCTTGACTGGGTCCCGTTCACTGCCCAGATCAAGCGTCCGTGCAGTTGAAGTATGAATTTCGCTTATAAGCTCTGGATTGTTCAACAGCTGCACGCCATATGAAGGAATCATTTCTTTAATTTTCGGTTCCCATGCTTTCATATGCTGCGGGAAGCATTTCCCCATCAGCTCAAGCATAACGGAAACAGCGGTTGAAGCACCCGGAGATGCGCCGAGCAAGGCAGCTATCGAGCCATCAGCGGCATTAATGACTTCCGTACCAAACTGCAGCGTTCCTTTGCCGGCAGCTGTATCTTTAATGACTTGCACACGCTGGCCAGCTATTACTAGCTCCCAATCTTCGCTTTTGGCGTTCGGGACAAATTGGCGTAAAGCTTCCATGCGCTGTTCTTTCGATTGCATAACTTCCTTGATCAAATATTGGGTCAATGACATATTTTTCACGCCTGCTGCCATCATCGTGACCAAATTATCCGTTTTTACAGAAGCTAGCAAGTCCATCATCGAGCCGTTTTTCAAAAACTTTGGCGAGAAACCGGCAAAAGGTCCAAAAAACAACGATTCCTTCTTGTCGATAAATCTAGTGTCCAGATGGGGAACCGACATCGGTGGCGCGCCAACTGGAGCTTGACCGTAAACTTTTGCATGATGCTGCGCGACAATTTCCGGTTTTTTACACACCATAAATATGCCGCTTACCGGGAATCCTCCAATGCCTCTTCCTTCAGGAATACCGGATTTTTGCAGTAAATGCAGGCTTCCGCCCCCGCCGCCGATAAAGACGAATTTCGCATTCCGGCGCTCAACAGAGCCATTATCTACATTGCGTACTTTCAATTCCCACGAGCCGTCGCCAGCACGTTTAATATCATCCACATTATGCTTGTATTTGATATCGACATTTTTACTCTTCAAGTGGGTAAACAACATGCGCGTTAAAGCGCCAAAGTTAACATCCGTACCGGATTCGATTCTTGTAGCCGCTATAGGCCCATTCAAGGTCCGGTCCTTCATAATAAGCGGAATCCATTCCAGCAGCTTACCCGGATCTTCGGAATACTCCATTCCTTCAAACAGAGGATTGTTAGACAACGCTTCAAAACGCTTTTTCAAAAACGATACATCTTTATCCCCTTGTACTAAGCTCATATGAGGTAAAGGCGTAATAAAATCCCGCGGATTGCGGATTAAATTGCTGTCCACAAGATAAGACCAAAACTGCTTGGAAACCTGATACTCTTCATTTACTTTTATAGCTTTGCTAATGTCTACGGAGCCGTCTGCTTTCTCAACGGTGTAGTTAAGCTCGCACAAGGAAGAATGCCCTGTTCCTGCATTATTCCATTCATTAGAGCTTTCTTCTCCTGCGCTTGCAAGCCGCTCAATTACTGTGATTTCCCAGTCCGGTACTAATTCCTTCAGCAGTGACCCCAAAGTCGCACTCATAATACCGGCACCAATTAAGATAACGTCTGTTTTGGTTTGTCTGTTGCTCATTTCTACCGTCCTTACACTAATATTTGAAGAAAAAATGTAGGCTTTCCTGCCTGCTTAGACTGCTATGCGGGCTAATCAAACACCTTTTCTGATTCACGTATTTCCTGATCAAAGCTAGCCTTATTATTAAAGTGTTAAGATATTTACTATTATAAAGCCTTTACAATTCATTCACAAGAATAGGGAATAGGTTACAATCCTATCGCCTCGTTGCTATATCGTCAGTTTTGGATATCCGATCATCCCCAATAAGTTTTACTCTCAAACAACTTGAAAAAAAAGCGATTTCAACAGCAAAAATCAGCCTGAGAGCAGAAAACATACATTCTCAGGGGAGAAAGGAATATCAAACTTCATTTGAACATTACTACTATCATATCACAAAAGTCACTCCCTGTTAGCACTGATTTTGAACATGGCTGTAACGTTGCAAAACGAACCTTTGTTGATGCTTAAGGTGCGGCTTCCTGCATGAATGCCCTCCAACTTGATTAGGCTTTCCGTAGCTCTGTCTTTCGTTGGCGTGCATCCCGGTAAGCATATCTCCGATACGCTCAAATAATTGGTTAATCATTAGTCTGATTTAGGTATTTTAGACAAGCTGTAATTCTTCTATAAATGAACGAAGTGTATTCGTTAATAACGAATCTTTTCGACGAATAAATACAGTCGTAACTATCGCGAATTAGAAAACTTCGATACCGAAGAATTAGTATCGTTTTAATCATACTCGCAAGCATGATTTTTGGAGTCATCTATCTATTATTCATCCGGGCTACCGACGAGATTAGGGGCGATTTATACCCGATTTCTCAGAAACAAGACTCCATGCAAGGTCTCAGTATAAATTCATCTCGAACGCCGGATGAAGTTCCTGTTTCTCATAAAGTGGTATACCTCACGTTTGATGATGGGCCAAGCAAATATACAAATGAGATTCTGGATATTCTAAAAGATTATCAGGCGAGAGCAACTTTCTTCATGATTGGAACACAGTTGGATGGGCACAAGAACGAAGTTCAGCGAATTGTCATCGAAGGCAGCTATCCTGGACTACATAGTATGTCGCATGACTTCAACATATTATATAAGAGTGGTAGTTCAACTCATTTTATTGAGGAATTTCAAAGAGAACAGCAGTTAGTGGAAGACATTGTAGGTTTCGCCCCGAATCTGATTCGAGCCCCATATGGGAGTGAGCCACAGATCGATGAAGAGTTTCGCGGGGACATATCCGCATCCGGTTTTCGAATGTGGGATTGGACCGTGGATTCTATGGATTGGAGTTCCTCCAAGAGGCGGGCTATGAGTTTAACGTGTACGATCCCAACAATCCCTTTATAGCCAATTTTAGCGGTGACTCACGTTTGTAATGAACAAGTTAATGCTAATTGAACAAACAGAGGCCTATTAAAAAATAAGCAACCGCCAACAGCAGCTCCATAAGAGAGTCGCTATGGCGGTTACTTTTTTAAAATATAGGAAAGTATATGATTTTGCCATACTTTCTCTATATTTCTCGAACTGAAACGCCGCGCGCCGCCAGAGGACGGCGAGAGCCGTTTCACCTTGATCCACAGTACAAAGGCTAGCGGTTCATCCAACCGCCATCTACGCAGAGGACGTGGCCGTTCATATAGTTTGATGCAGCGGAGGCGAGGAAAATCGCCGGCCCCATCATGTCTTCGGATTCGCCCCAGCGAGCGGCTGGGATACGGTCGAGAATTTGCTTGCTGCGTACCGGGTCCTCGCGAAGCGCCTCGGTGTTGTCCGTGCTCATGTAGCCCGGAGCAATCGCGTTCACCTGCACATTTTTTGAAGCCCACTCGTTGCCAAGCGCCTTGGTCAAACCAGCAACCGCATGCTTGCTCGCAGTGTAGCCTGGCACATTGATGCCTCCTTGGAAGGACAGCATCGACGCGATGTTGATGATTTTGCCTGAGCCCTGCTCAATCATATGGCGGCCAGCCAGCTGGCTGAGCACATAGACCGAGTTCAGATTGACGTCAAGCACCGCTTGCCAATCCTCAAAGCTGTGATCAGCTGCAGGCGTGCGGCGGATAATGCCCGCGTTATTGACCAAGATGTCGAGGCGTCCAAGTCCTGCAAGCGTCTGATCGATAATGCCCGGCAGCAGGCTGCGGTCAGATACGTCCGCTTGAATCGATACCGTTTTGCGGCCAAGCGCCTGAATTTCCTTCTCTACGTCTGCAGGAGGCGTGCTGTTCGTAACCAGCGCAATATCTGCTCCCGCTCTCGCCAAGCCTATAGCAATCGCCGCGCCCAGACCACGTCCGGCGCCTGTCACAATCGCAGTTTTTCCTGTTAAATCGAAAAAGCTCATCTTTACACCATCCTTATCTATCCTTTAAAATCAGGCCTTTTCAATTCGCACGCCCTGCTGCTCGTATTTGGCAGCGACAGCCGGATCAATGTGCGAATCGGTAATGATCGTATGGACATCCTTCAATTCGGCAAACGTAAGCAGCGCACCCTTGTCGAACTTGCTGTGGTCAGCTACGCAATAAATATCGCGCGAGCATTCCATATAAACCTGCTTGAGCTTGGCCAGTTCCTCGGTGAAAATCGTCAGCCCATACTCCAGATGAATACCCGTCGTCGATAAAAACAGCTTATGAACATTCAGCCGCTTGACCCACTCCTGCCAGTCCGTACCGATGAGCAAATTTTGAAAACGGTATCCGCCCGGAATGACGAGGCGGATCTGTTCCTTCGCCGTCAGCTCGCGAATAATAAGCAAGTCGTTGGTCAGTACAGTCAGCGGCATGTTTTTGAGCCGCCGCGCGATTTCAAGCGTCGTGCTGCCAGCATCCAGCGCGATAATATCATTTTCAGCAATATGGGTTAACGCCTGCTCGGCGATTGCCGCCTTCTCTTGCTGATGCTTGCTGTTCGGATATTGCAAAGGCAGCAAGCTCTCATCATCTGGAGGAAGCACCGCTCCGCCATGCATGCGCTTGAGCAGTCCCTTCTCCTCCAGCCGCTCCAAATCCTCGCGTACCGTCTTTTCCGTCACCTTGAAACGCTCGCTCAGCTCGGATACTTTGACGCTGCCCTTCTCCTCCAGCTGAATAATAATTTGTCGATGACGTTCAGCGGCAAGCATGTTACTTAAGCTCTTCCATTTTTACAGCATCCATATCCGTGAACGTGTAGTTCTCGCCTGCCATCGACCAGCAGAACGTATAGTTGCTAGTGCCTACGCCCGAGTGGATTGACCATGGCGGCGAAATAATCGCCTGCTCATTGGCAACGACCAGATGTCTCGTCTCCGAAGGCTCGCCCATCATATGGAATACGCGTGCATCTTGGTTCACATCGAAGTAGAGGTAAGCTTCCATACGACGGTCATGCACGTGCGAAGGCATCGTGTTCCAAACGCTTCCTGTTTTGAGGCTTGTTACGCCCAGCATTAATTGACAGCTTTGAATGCCATCGCCATGGATATACTTGTACAATACGCGCTCGTTGGATGTTTCCAGGGAACCCAGGTGAGTCGGATTCGCTTCTTCCATCGTCATTTTGCGAGTCGGATATTCCGCATGCGCCAGTGCTGAACAGAAATACAGCTTCGCTGGATTCGCTTTGTCCTTGCTTGCCAGCTGCACATCGCGCTTGCCTTTACCTACATATAAAACATCAAGACGGCTAAGCTCGTACGACTCGCCATCAACCGTAATAACAGCATCGCCGCCAATGTTCAGGAAGCCAATTTCGCGGCGCTCCAGAAAATATTCAGTTTTCAGCGTATCTCCCGCTTCGAGTGCCAGCTTCTCGTTCACAGGGAACGCGCCGCCAACAACCATGCGGTCATAGTGCGTGTAAACCGAAGTAAGGCGATCCTGCTCAAACAGGCTTTCGATCAAAAATTCTTGACGAAGACGCTCCGTCGTATATTGCTTAACATCCGTTGGGTTAGTGGTGTGGCGAATTTCCATAGTAATTGTTCCTCCTCAAGGATAATAAAATAAATGGGGTCAGGCGCACCTGAATAGGTTTGAAAATGTTCGTTTTAATAATAACACACTTTTTCAAACTTAAACAATACAAATTACCTTATTTTTCGTTTATATCTATTTGTGGGGGCGCAGCCATACTATTCAAAAACGCCCTTTTTTATGTTAGGGTATATATCATCAAAGATCGCCTATAGGAGCGGAGCGAGTTGCATGCATGCTTTATTTCGCAATGAAAAAATACAAATGGTCGGCATCGCGCTTGCAACAGCTATAGGCGCCGAATTTAGAATTACTCCATTTAGCGGGGATTTTTACCGCATTGGCCTTGGCGTCAGCATCTTTTTATTTTTCCTGCTGCAATTTCGCCATCTTTCGTTTGTGAAAACAGGCTTTCTGGCCGGCATTGCCGCTGTCATTTTCCAATCCGTGGAGTGGCTGCTCTACACGCATTCCACATCCATTTTGGCGAGCCTGCAAAATAATGCTCCCGCCGCCCTGTACTATACGTTCTTTGCCTGGTGTATCGGCAAGCTGCTCGGACGGTCCAAGGAAATTCAGCCGCTGGCGCTGGGCGCATTCGTTACGCTTGTGGATTTTTCCTCCAATTTGCTGGAGCTTTTGTTTCGAAATATTTTTCTCGGCACAGCGCCCTATCACTTCAATGAACTGGCTCTGCTGCTCATTACGGCCGTCATACGCAGCTATTTTGTCATCGGGCTTTACAACAGCATGGCCATCCAGCAGTTCAAGATGCTCCATGCCGAGCAGGAGAAACGTATGGAGCAAATGCTGAATGTCGGTTCCAGCTTGTATGGAGAAGCATTTTACCTGCGGAAATCGATGGATAATATTGAAGGCATTACAGCGAGCAGCTTCGAGCTGTACGACAAGCTGCGGCAGGAGCAGCCCGAGCTTGGCAAGCAGGCGCTCGTCGTCACCCAGCAAATTCATGAGGTTAAAAAAGATACACAACGTATTCTCGCCGGGCTGCTGAAGCTGTTCCATAATGAGACGCTTACCCAGATGAGCCTTGAAGAGGTTGTGCATTATGTGAGGAAAGGCAATGTGGAATATAGCGAAATGCTGGGGAAACAGATTGTTTTCAAGCAGCAGGTGGCGCTAGATATGATTACGCCTCATTATATTGCGCTGCTCACGATTCTGAACAACTTGGTGGCAAATGCCGTTGAAGCCATTGAATATAGCGGCTCCATTGACATTGAAATCAGCCAGCACAGCGGCAAGCTGATCATGATCGTTGCCGATTCCGGCAAAGGCATACCGCCTGAGGAGTCCGAGCTTGTGTTCGAGCCGGGCTTTACGACCAAATTTGATCAAACGGGAATTGCAGCCACCGGCATTGGATTGTCCCATGTGCGAGATATTATTTGTTCATTTAAGGGTTCGATTCGTGCAGAGCAGCTGGATGATAGGCCGGGCACCGCTTTTATCGCCGAGTTGTCGCTTGCTGCGCTAAACCATCCGGATACAACGCCAAACTTGAAGGAGGCCCTCCATGTCCATTAGCTTCGTAATCGTAGATGATGATGCCGTCAGCAGACGGATGCTGCACAATATAATAGAGCAATCTGGCTTAGGCGAAGTATTGGGTACAGCTGGAGGGGGAGTCGAGGCCGTAATGCTTATCGATGAGCTAAAGCCCGATGTTGTGCTGATCGATCTGCTCATGCCCGATCAGGACGGCATTACGACGATCGACCAGCTCCGGGCTATCCGCTACAGCGGCAAATTTATTATGATCTCGCAAATCGATAACAAGGATATGGTTGGAAAAGCCTATCGCAGCGGCATTGAATTTTTCATCCATAAGCCCATCAATCGCGTTGAAGTGCAAGCTGTTTTACATAAGATGAATGAAAGCTGGAAATATGAGCGTTATGTAACGGAAATGAAGCAGTCGCTCGCCAAGCTCGATATTATCGAGCGCCAGCCAGCCGTGCAGGAGCGCAGCATCCGCGAAGCTGCCCGCCAAATTTTAATGGACATGGGCATTATTAGTGAAGCCGGAAGCCGTGATATGATTGCCGCCGTCGAACATTTGGCCGCGCAGCCGCAGCCTGCTGCTTTCCCTTCATTAAAGGGATTATATGAGGCAGTGGCGCGTACCAGCAAGCAAAGCCAAAGCGACATTGACAAGGAAAGCAAAGCCATAGAGCAGCGAATGCGCCGCGCTGTCATGACGGCGCTAACGAATATCGCCTCTATCGGGCTGACGGATTACAGCAATCCGAAGTTCGAGCATTATGCCCCGTTATATTTTGACTTTAAGGATGTCCGGCTCAAAATGAAAATGATGGACGAGGAAGCTGCGCCCGATAAAGGCAAAGTCAACATCAAGAAGTTTCTTCAAGTGTTCTTTATGGAAGCGATGGAAAAAATAAAGCAAGCGTAAGCGGTCAGGCTACCCCTTTTTTATCCAAAAAGAATAGGGAAAGCCGATAAGAGACCAATAGCAGCAAACAGCTCACCGCTAGAAGGACTGCACTCCCTACAGCTGGAAAATTTAGCGTATTCGCGCTGCTGGACACACCTCCCAAAGCCAAGAGAAAAGTCACAGGCAGGGCAACCGCTACCATGCCGACTAGTTGACTTGCTCTAAAACCAAACCAGTAATAGATCGGATAATAAAGCGAAGCATAAACAGCAATAATGAAAAAAATGATTGGAATAAAAGAAGCTGCATACACCATTTCCCTTCCTACTATTGTTATATTGATGGCGTATACGGAAACGCTCGCGACAATTCCTATGAGTGCAAATAAAAGGACAGCTGCATATTTCGCCTGCACGATCGATTTACTGCTGACAGGCAGGCTGGCAATGACGATCATGCTTTTATTTTTGGCATCCAAGGTAGCGGAAAAGGTCATGAGCATAATAGCAGAAAGCGCAGCTACCAAAATGAAGGAAGCATAGTTATACAGCATGAAGCCGAATAAATACAAATAGAGCAGCACAAACAAAAAGTAATAGCGCAAAATAAATAAATCCTTACGTAACAGCAGCAGCATGGCCTTTTTCCCCCTTAGCGGTAAAATACATAATATCCTCCAGCGCAGGCCGGCTAAGCTGCGCACCACCACCCACCATGGCAGCTATTTCATGGCCCCTATCTGTCAGCCCCTCGAATCCGACCAGCGATTTCCGAATGCCGATAAAAGCCGCTTTGACGCCTGGAGCTTCAAGCAAGCTTGATGGTCCTTTCACAAGCACATACCGCTCCTGAATTTGCTCCTTCGACTCGTTAAAGACCAGCCTGCCGCGATGTAGAAACGCTATATAATCCGCAACCCGGTCCAGATCGGTCGTAATATGGGTCGAAAATAAGATCGACTTCCGCTCATCCAGCATGATTTCGGCCAATAAATCCAGCAGCTCGCGCCTAAAAACCGGATCAAGCCCCGCTGTCGGCTCATCCATAATGAGCAGATCCGCCTGATGGGATAGTGCGAAGGCTAGAGCCAGCTTCATTTTCATCCCCTTGGAAAGACTGCGTATTTTCATTTTGGGCGACAGCTCAAAGCGCTCAAGCAACCGGGAAAAAGCGTGATCGTCCCATTTTTTATAAAACGGGGCAATAATATTTTTCATCGACTGGATCGATAAATGCTCGTAATAATGGCATTCATCGGATACGAAGCCGATACGCTGCTTTATTTCCGCCTCCTTCAAGCTTTGAGACTGTCCAAAAATCGTGATTTCCCCCTTATCCGGCCGGGTAATGCCCATAATCATTTTAATTAATGTCGTTTTGCCTGCTCCATTCGGGCCAATCAGCCCGGTTATGTACCCCTGCTTGAATGTGCTGGACAGGGGCTCGATGCCGAACATTTTATACTGCTTGGATATTTCGGTCAGTTTAATGATGTCGCTCATGTGTCCAAATCTCCTTCCTCATATAGCAGCTGCATATGCTGCTGAATTTCACTCAGGCTCAAGCAGAGCGCCTTCCCCTCCTTAATGACCGCCAGCATTTGCTGCTCCAGCAGCTTCATTCGCTGCTCTCTAACAAAATCGGCGTTTATGCCCGTTACGAATGAGCCTTTGCCAACGACAGAGTCAATAAGCCCTTCCTTCTCCAATTCCTCATAAGCCCGCTTCGTCGTAATGACGCTGATCTGCAAATCCTTAGCTAGCTGCCTAATGGAGGGCAGCGATTGTCCTGAGCCAAGTTTCCCGCTTAAAATCTGATTGCGAATTTGCTGGGTAATTTGAACATAGATCGGATCATTCGAAGCGTTGGATAAAATAATGTTCATTTCCATCACCATGCTTAGCTGTTTAATGTATATATAGTATATATACACTATATGATCCGTATATGTCAATAACGCTTGGCTATACTAAGCTTCGAGCAAATTTGGGGTCTTTTTCTGTTTTAGCGAATAGCTGCTCCCACTTGCGTAACCTTATCTGACAGAGTTTATGGCGAAATCGTAAATGTAAAACGCTTACAAATATCTCCGACGTTATTTTCTGTCGGATTTTATTATTTTTTATAGTCGGATCTTTAAAATAGGTGGCAGAAGGTCAATAAGTCTAACATTAATGGAAATGGGGTTTTCATTTATGAAGAAAATCGGATCACTTTTAATTACCGGCCTGCTTGCTCTTACCCTTAGCGCATGCGGCAGCAGCAACGAAAAAACACCATCCGCTTCGGACGGCACGGGTTCTTCGAATGAGGTTGTGACGTACACCATTGGAACTGACGCTACATTCCCTCCTTTCGAATACCAGCAGGATGGCAAATATGTCGGCATCGACATCGATATCATTCATGCCATTGGGGAGCTGGAAGGCTTTAAGGTTGATTTGAAGCCTATGAACTTTAAAGGCATTATCCCGGCGATTTCTGCCAAACAGCTCGACGCTGCCATTGCCGGCATCAGTATTACGGATGAGCGCAAGCAGGTTGTGAACCTGTCCGATACGTATTTCGAAGCAGGCTTGTCGCTGGTCGTACGTTCGGATAATGATACGATTACGAAGCCAGAGGATTTGAAAGGCAAAGTCATTGCGATTAAAAAAGGGACGGCCGGCTCTAAAAAAGCCGAGGAATTAGCGAAGGAATACAACATTACCCTCAATTATTTTGACGATAGTCCGGCGATGTTCCAAGAGGTTGTAAACAAAAATGCCGATGCTACCATTGAAGATTACCCCGTTATCTCTTATAAACTGGCTGTTGATCCAAACGCCAATTTGAAAATCGTTGGCGAAAGGCTGACTGGCGACCATTATGGCATCGCAGTGAGCAAAGACAACGAAGAACTGCTGCAAAAAATCAATGACGGCATCAAGAAGCTGAAGGAAAGCGGCAAATACGATGAAATCATTAACAAATATATAGGAACGTCTGCAAAATAAAGACGAAGACATCCTGTGAAATGAAGGAGCTGTGAATTTCATGATGTCCTCGTGGCAAGTTATTGTGGATGCGATGCCCTTGCTGTTGCAAGGGTTATGGATAACGGTCAAAATTGTTGTCATCTCGCTGCTGATTGCATTCGTAATCGGATTAATTACGGGATTGATGAATACATCATCGAGTAAAATTTTAAAGTTTATTGCAACGCTTTATATCGATATTATTCGCGGTACGCCGCTGCTCGTCCAAGTGTTTTTCATTTATTTCGCCTTGCCGGCATTTCTCGACATCCGTATTCCTGCGGAGACAGCCGGGATCATCGCAATCAGCGCCAATGCCGGTGCTTATATTGCGGAAATTTTCCGCGCCGGCATTTCGTCGATTGATAAAGGGCAGCGGGAAGCCGCCCGCTCCCTCGGTCTCAGCCAGGTGCAGACGATGCGCCTCGTCATTTTGCCGCAGGCGTTCCGCCGCATGATTCCCGCTTTCGTCAATCAGTGTACGATCAGCATCAAGGATACGTCGCTATTATCCGTAATCGGAATTAGGGAGCTGACCCAAAGCGGTGAAATTATCATTTCTACCAACTACCGCGCTTTTGAAATATGGGGAACGGTTGGCGTCTTGTATTTCATCATTATTTACGGTATTTCACGCCTGTCCCGTGTGCTTGAAAGGAGGCTGAGCCTGAAATGATTATTGTAGAAGGTTTGCAGAAAAAGTTTGGCGACAATGAGGTGCTTCGGGATATATCCACCACTATTACCGAGAAGGAAGTCGTCTGCATTATCGGCCCTTCCGGTTCAGGCAAAAGCACCTTCCTGCGTTGTCTTAATTTGCTAGAGGAAGTGACATCCGGCGTTGTAACCATCGGCGACGTGACCGTCACGGCTCCAAAGACGAATATTGACAAGCTGCGGCAAAATGTCGGCATGGTGTTCCAGCAGTTCAATCTATTTCCGCATTTGACGGTGCTGGAGAACATTATGCTGGCGCCTAAGCATATTAAGAAGGTGGGCAAGGAGACGAATGAAAAGCAGGCATTAGCGCTGCTGGATAAAGTCGGTCTTGCCGCCAAAAAGGATGAATACCCCGCCCGCTTGTCCGGCGGACAGCAGCAGCGTGTCGCTATCGCTCGTGCGCTGGCGATGAACCCGCGGGTCATGCTGTTCGACGAGCCAACCTCGGCACTCGATCCAGAAATGGTCGGCGAGGTGCTTCAAGTGATGAAGGATTTGGCTCATGAAGGGATTACGATGGTAGTTGTGACGCATGAAATGGGCTTCGCCCGCGAAGTTGCAGACCGCGTTATTTTCATGGATGGCGGGTATATTGTCGAGCAGGGTCCGCCCGCTGCTATTTTCGATACACCCCAGCATGAGCGTACGCAAGCTTTTCTGAGCAAGGTGCTAGGCTAAAATATGGACTGCCAAGAACAAAGAAGCTTTCGTTCCTATATTGACGGGGAGCGAGAGCTTCTTTGTTTTATTCCATACGGCTATCCTTATCGTCAGCCCGAATACGTTATACTAGCGTTGCAAGAGCCTCCGGTGTGAAAGCTTGAAGCTCATTCAATCGGCCTTCGCGTATTTTCACAGCCCATTCCGGATCGCCCAACAGTGCGCGCCCAACCCCAATGACCCGCGTGTCATTCGAACACGCCAATTAATATTAGATGCTTTCATGTGGCAGTTAAATCATACGGACTTTCATACGATGACCATTATGGACATTGCAAAAAAAGCGACGATTAATCGGGCGACGTTTTATGCCCATTTAATGGAGCCAGGAAGGCAGACAGGAAGCCCCATCCGCCTTAGCCCGCAAAATCGTTCCATTAATCATTGGCGGGATTTCTCAATTACATGTAGTAGAAGAGCTATAACCCCCATCGACGGGCGCTAGCTTGCAGCTGACAGCTTAACGACGACAATATCCGGGCGATTGAACAAGCGCTGGGGAACGACGCTGTTGCCAAGCCCTCTGCTGACCAGCATATTCGTATGGCCGTTTACATATTGGCCCGCATCGTACACGGGCAGTAAACCCTGCCCCGGAGCGACAAGTCCGCCAATAAACGGCAGCCTGACTTGCCCGCCATGGGCATGGCCCGAGAAGGTCAGATCGATACCTTCACGAACATAGACGTCAAACAGTTCAGGACGATGGGACAGCAGTATCGTGTAAAGCCCTTCTTCTGCTTGCTTTCCCGCCTCCGCTTTCGTTGCGGCACCCGCACTCTCTTTCCCGGCTATGTTGGCAAAGTCTTCAATAGCTGTTTGAATATTTTGCTCCGCCGCCTCTGCATCATGTCCAGCAAACGATGAAAATTTCGGATCATCGATGCCTAGCAATCGGATTTCTCCAGCTCCGGTCACAGCCCCAGTCTCAGCCCCGCTCCCTGCTCCACTTCCAGTTAAATTACTACTTCCAACAGGGATGCTTTCCGCCTCATTCCGCAGGACATGAACGCCAAGCTCCAGCAGCTTTTTCTCCAGTACCGGATAACGTGCGTAAGCATATTCATGATTGCCCGTCACATAATACACAGGGGCCAGCTTCACGATTTCTGCCATTAGCTCAAGGCTTTCCGCCTCGCCTCCACGCCTGCTATCAATTAAATCGCCTGTAACGACGATGATGTTCGGCTGCTGATTTTCCACCTTGCGAACGAGCCGCTGCTGCTTATCACCAAATCTTTTGCCATGCACATCGGATAACTGCACAATGGTAAAGTCCTTCAGCCCCTGCGGCAGCTTCGCTGACGAAAGCTGAAATGACGACACCGTCAAAGCATTATTTTGAAAATAAAGAAAAACGATGATAGCAGCTACAGCGGCTATGAATACCCCTACTCTTTTGAGCAACTTGCGCATAAGCTCCTCCTCTTCTTTTTATGTTCCTCTATGATTTCCTGCTCTTTCCTCCTGTCTATTATACCTGTTTCTATTGCTGAACCAAGGTTAAACGGCTGTCGCCCTCCTTTTTGCGGCGCGGCGCGTTTTAGTCCGAGAAATATAAGCCCATTATAAGGATGAAACTTATAAATGCTTATATTAAAAAATAAGCGGGACGCCGCATGCGCCCCGCTCTTATTCGATTGCCTTATACGTTAACCTTTTTCACGGCTTCGCTCATCTCATGCGTCTGCTGCCGAAGCAGACTCGACGTTTGCGCCACCTTCTGGAACATGACCGACTGCTCGCTGGTCAAGCGGTAAATCTCATCAGAGCGTTCCGAAACGCCCGATGCAATATGCGCAATCGCATGGACGGACGCCGCAGCCTCCTCAGACCCTGCTGTCATCTCCTCCGCCGATGCGGATACCTCTTGAATGCGCTGCGTCACGGTGCGGAAGGCGTCCACCACATGGGTAAAAGCTTGCTCCGCTTCCGCCGTAATCGCTACGCCTTGGCCAATCTCTTTGGCGGTAACGCCCATCTTCGTGCCGATGTGCTGGGATTCCTGCTGAATGCCAAGCAGCAAATCCGATATCATCTGCACCGATAAGCTTGAAGCCTCCGCCAGCTTCCGCACTTCATCGGCTACAACAGCGAAGCCTTTGCCATGCTCGCCTGCATGGGCTGCTTCAATCGAAGCATTCAGCGCCAGCAGCTTCGTCTGGGTAGCAAAATCCCGTACCGCTTGCAGCGCCCCGCCTATTTCCTGCGAGTAGCCGCTAAGCACATCGACCATTGCAGCGACATCTCCGGCTACCGCGGAAATGTTCTCCATCTGATTTTTCATCTGGGTCATGCTTTCTTTGCCAGATTGCGCTGTGGCCAGCGCGCTTGTCGCCGCATCCGAAACGGCGGTCGAGGACTCAGATACGCTAGTGATTCCTTTAGCGATTTCCTCCATCGCATTCGCGCTGTCGCTTGCGCCTTGCTTCTGCGTATGTGCGCCCTGCCGGATATGCTGGACGGAATGGTCAACCGTCTTGCTCATGACCAGCATCTCCTCCGCATTGCGACTGAATTGCTCTGTCGAATCAACTAAAATATTCGTCGTTGCCGCAACACCTGCAACCATATCGCTAATGATTTTATTCAAGTTGCCGGACATGTGAATCATCGCTTTAAACGTACTGCCGATTTCGTCCTCGCTTCTGAGATGGTACGCCGTCAAAATCTGATTGGCCTGCGCCAGCTCGCCATGCGCCATTTTATCGACACTGGCCTTCAATACTTTCAGCGGTCTGAGCCCCTTTACGACAAAGCGCAATACGATCGCAATGGCCGCAACCGTTATGAACAGCAGCAGGACATAAAAGGGAATGCTCGACTTAATAATATCCGATTCAATATCGCTAACAACGGATACAGCCGTATCAATGCCAATGACGCCAATCAATGCGCCGCTGCTGTCCAATAAGGGAGCGTACGAGGAAATATATTTGCCGTACTCCTCATTTTCAATAATCGGCGAGCTTGCTGTGCTTCCTTGCAGCAGTTTCTGAACCGCATCGCCCGGCATATCGGTCACTTCATTGATCGGCGATGCCTTATCCGCATCCTTCATGCCGTCCACCATAATAAGCGGCGTGCCCTTGTCATCGATTTTCACGAAATACACATACATGGCGCCGATGCGCACGCGAAAATCATCAAGCTCATCACGTATGGTCAAAAATAAATCATTTTCCTTCGGTTCTTTGGCAAACTCAGCATAAGCAGCTGTATCCAGCTGGTTGACGTAGCTCTGAGCAATCTGGATGTTATAGCTGGAAATGGCCTCCTGTGCAGCTGACTTCATGTTCGCCAGCTGCAGCAATACGCTGCCGGCAGAGATAATAACAATGACTAGCGTAACTACCGCAACAATGCGTGCCACTAAACGTTTCCTGAAAAATCCGATCATCCGATCCTCTTCCTCCCGCATCAAACCCAGCCTTTTTTACTAGTCCGCTACCCAAATCTAACATGCTTCAAGCACTATGTATGTTGAAAATATTAAACGAATATGTCGAAATTCGCAAGAAATTATTGGGCCACCGCTTGCAATCACTTACGAAATAAGAGGTGAATGGAAGGCAGGGTCGTGCTCCCTGTTTCAGGGGCTTGCTTCGAGTACAAAGACACAAAGATAGACTTGGTGGACACAGCAGCCGCTATTTCCACAAAATCACGGGTTTAGGCACTGTCTGCGGACTCAGGAGCAGCTAATGTGCTGCCAAAAGCCATTTTGATGGGATAAGGAGGGCCATAACGGATTTCCTGTCCGCTTACGGCCTGAAATCGAATAAAAAGCCAAAATAGCGGAACCTCAGTCCTCAAAAAAACAGTGAGCATTCTCGAGCTGCGCGCCATCAGTAACAGTGACCTCAGAACAGTGACCTCAGAACAGTGACCTCAGAACAGTGACCTCAGAACAGTGACCTCAGAACAGTGACCTCAGTAACAATGACCTCTGCCACGGAGCTCTCAGCCAAAATCGCATGCTGCGGTTCCCACCCTCGAAACGGTAAGATGAGACTTGCCTCGAATAAGAGTTACGCAAGGAGCAGCATGCCAACTCTAGTTACCTATCCAGCCAAGAAAAAAGGCGGAGCCCCATAGCCCCGCCTTCTACCTCTGCATTTCCTTGCTTACGCCTTCTCCACTTGAAAAACAAACTTCCATTTAGCAGCGTTGCCGGAGTATCGGCCTCTGTTTTCCACGACCTTTACATCAAGCGTATGCTTCTTGCCCGACGTCACCGTTGAAGCCTTGAAAGACTTATTGGCTGTGCCGACATCCGGAATTTTGTCCTGCTCGATTGCCGTTGCCTCCAGCTTCACGAGCTCGCTTGGCTTTAGTGTAAGCTTGATGCTGTCTCCAGCGGCTACGGCCTTTCCATTGATCAAAACCTGCGTCTCCCACTCATTCCCCACAGAATCGTTCGACACCAAATCCTCACTAACGAAGGTGACCTTAATCGTCACCGTCTTCGCAGCTGCCGCAAGCGGCTGCACAGCAATTGCAGTAAGCAGCGCGACCATGAGCAGCACGCGCAAGCTTTTGACCAGCATGCTGAAGTTCCTCCTTTCATTTTTTATGAATTTTCCTTTTATGCCATTATTAATCAGGCATATATTCTATAACGGCAGCTTGCAGCAGTTGTATAAGATCGGCATTCATATATTCGTATTCATCGGGAATGTGCAGGCAAATGACCCGCTTCTCGCTTATCGCATGGGGAAACTTCTCCTGCATACGGCGCAAATGCTTTTTCTCCATGACAAAAATAACGTCAGCCCAGCCGAGGTGGCCTTCGGTCACTCGCACTCTAGCCTGCGGCTCTGTTCCGGCAGAACGCACCTCATGTCCATCTACACCATTCAGCACCGTTTCAGCTGTCAAGCTGCGCCATTTGTTCCGGCTGCATATAAATAATAGCTTGCTCATCCTACAGCTCGATGCTCGTGTAATGCTCCACGACCGGAAACGGCTCATAATAATGATGCAGCAGCCGCTTCCACTCCTGATATTCCGCGGAACCGCGGAAGCCCTCTGTATGATCCTCCAGCGTCTCCCATTTCACGAGCAGCAGGTATTTATTTTGCTCCTCCAGGCAGCGCTGCAGCTCATGATGCACGCAGCCTTTCATGCTGGAAATGATTTGCGAAGCTTCCTTGAAGCTGGCCTCGAACGAATCTGCGAGCCCTGCCTTGACCTGTAAAATAGCAACCTCCAAAATCATAAGTGCACGGTCCTCCCGCTGCATTTTCAACCTGCTTTTATTATTTTGCCGAAATAAATTGAACGACACCAATAGACATCAACATCAAAAACATAACAACAACAAAACCTATAGCGAACTTCAGTCCGCCAGGCAAGCTTTGCCGTTTTCCGTGCTCCTGCTCTAACTTCTCCAGCCGCAGCTTAATTTCATCCAGCTCTCTTTCCTTATTCTCCTCCATCATGCGCCACCTCTTCCTCCTAGTAGATATCCTTATTCTACCACAAAAGGAATCGCCATCTTCCCTAGCTCCTATCCAGCAGCTGCTTTAAGCGGCCGGGAAAATCCGTAATAATGCCGTCCACCTGCTTGTCTAGCAAGGCTAGAAAATCTTGCTCTTCATTCACGGTATAAGGATAGACAGCGATATTGGCCTTTGCGGCTTCCGCCGTATCCTCGGCGTCAATGCTGCTGTAATGCGGATGCAGCGAAAATACTTCGCAGCCCATCAGCCCGGCATAAGCTGCTGGCGCAATTAATGCCGCCCCATAAAGCAGACCGATCCGCAGCTCCGGCATCCGCGCTTTCAGCCGTGCCAGCAGTTTATGATCGAAGGAGGAAACAATCGTGCGCTCCATGCGTCCAGGCTCCTGCAAAAAAGCGTCCAGCGCTTCATCCAGCGCGCCGTTATAGGAGTCCTTCGCTTCTACATTAATTTCAATAGGCTTCGGAAGCAGCGCATAAACCTCCTCCAGCAGCGGTGCCCTTTGCCCGCTAAACGCTGCGGCAAATTTGCTGCCCGCATCCGCCTTGCTGATCGCCTCATAATTCATGCTGCGGATCAGGCCAGTCTGCGTCGTCGTCCGATCCAGCGTCGCATCATGGCAGACGACCAGCTTATTATCAGCTGAAAGATGAATGTCCAGCTCGACCATATCACAGCCTTGATCGGCAGCTAATTGAAAGGATGCGAGCGTATTTTCCGGGGCTTCGCCCGCTGCTCCCCGATGCCCAATAATAAGCGGACGCTTCGCTGTTTCTTTGTTGTTTCCGGCTTCTCCTGCTTGCTGCTTATTCATCCTTCCACTATCCTCTCTACTACGTATTAGGGCAAATATAAGCATTTATAAGCTTCACACTTATAATGGGCTTATATTTCGCCCTCGAAACGAAAGCTTTGCCGCCAGTGGACGGCTTGAGCCGTTTACGCTTGCTATTATAGCAAATTTATGAAATGGGCTGCATCTGCGCATAGGCGCAACGATGCAGCCCATTTCATTTTTTAATGCGGGACTGTCATCCTCTGGCTGCTTTCTTTATAATGGAACTAAAAAAAGAAGGTGCGCAATTATAAGCTCCAGTGAAAAATATGGCGTATTCGGCTACCGCTTTCAGGAGCCCGCCGTACAGCCTATCTACCAGCTCTATGCGACTGGCTATGAGAAAATGGACAGCCTTCTGTATGAATGGGACGGCATGAAGCGAACGGACGGGCCGCTTTATTTATTTCAATATACCGTTTCAGGCTGCGGCCAGCTGGAGCTGGATGAACAGCGATTCTCCGTCCCGGCAGGAACGGCCTTTATGGTGGAAATACCGGGTAAGCATCGCTATTTTGCACGGGATAATGGAAATGGCAGCATTGGTGACGGCGGAAATGACGACGAGAACGGCACCCCATGGGAGTTTTATTTTGTGCTGTTCCGGCAGCAGCATCTTGGCGAGCTATGGTCAGCTATGTTAGATTCGCTTGGCCCGCTCCCGACTTTTCCGCTGGATTCTCCGGTTATTCGCATGCTCCAGCTCATTTATGCCGAGGCCAAGCATGGCCGGATTGAAGATGTTCATCAGGCTTCCTCGCTTGTGTATCAGTTTATGATGGAGCTGAGCCGCAGCCGTTCTGCCGAGCGCAGGCAGCGCAGCAGCTGGCCCGATAAGGTGCAGCGGGCGGCTGCATATATGGAGCAGCATTATACTAGGCCGGAAAGCCTCGATGAAATTGCGGCTGCCGCCGGATCGTCGAAATACCATCTGACACGCACCTTTGCCGAAGCGACCGGCATGACGCTGCTCGCCTATATGACGCGGCTGCGCATGGAGAAGGCTACCCAGCTGCTTCGGCAATCGCCCCTGTCTGTTCATGAGGTTGCGCTTGCGGTCGGCTACACGAGCGGCAGCTATTTCAGCAAGGTGTTCCGCAGCTGGACGGGCTTCCCGCCCAGCGAGTTTCGCGAAGCGCAGGAGCTGCCGGCCACGTGGCGGTTTATGTTCGACTGAAACCGCAATATTTTACATGGATACGCAATACTTTATGCTGGAAACCTATCGTTCTCTCGCTTACCATGGAAGAATAGAACCGCAATATAAGCGACGAAGGGGACGATATCGATGTTGAAGCATCACGAACTGGCTGTTACGCCGCCGATGGGCTGGAATAGCTGGGATTGTTATGGCGCAAGTGTGAAGGAAGAGGAAGTACGGGCCAATGCTCGTTATATGGCGGAGCATTTGAAGCCTTTTGGCTGGGAATATGTCGTGGTGGATATTCAGTGGTATGAGCCCGGAGCCTATTCCTCCTCGTACCGCCCTTTCGTGCCGCTGGAAATGGACGAATATTCCCGCTTGCTGCCCGCCGTTAACCGGTTCCCATCCGCTGCGGAGGGACAAGGCTTTAAACCGCTTGCCGAATATGTACACAGTCTTGGACTGAAATTCGGCATTCATATTATGCGGGGCATTCCGCGCCAAGCCGCCCATGCCGACACGAAAATTCTCGGCACCGACGCAACTGCCCGCTCGATTTCACAAGCCGGTGACGGCAGCATTTGTCCGTGGAATACCGACATGTATGGCGTCAATACGAACAAGGATGGCGCCCAGCAGTATTACAACTCGCTGTTTGAGCTGTATGCTTCATGGGGCGTAGATTTTGTAAAAGTCGATGATATCGCTGCTTCGAGGCTGTATGGCATCCGGGCTGATGAAATCAGCATGATTCGCCAGGCGATTGATGGTTGCGGACGTCCGATGGTGCTCAGTCTCTCCCCTGGCCCGGCTCCAGTCGAGCACGCTGAGGAGCTGACAGCTGGCGCCAATATGTGGCGGATTACGGACGACTATTGGGATTTATGGCATCTGCTGTACGAAATGTTCGAGCGTTGTGAAAAATGGGCTCCCCATGTCGGCCCTGGCCACTGGCCGGATTGCGATATGCTGCCGCTCGGCCATCTTGGTATTCGCTCCGTTGACGGCGGCGGCGCTGACCGCTGGACGCGCTTTACCCGCGACGAGCAGGTAACGATGATGTCGCTATGGTCTATTTTCCGCTCACCGCTCATGTTCGGCGGGGAAATGAACGATAATGACGAATGGACGCTGTCGCTGCTCACGAACAAGGAAGTGCTCGCGCTGCACCAAAACAGCCGCGATGCCCGCCAAGTTTACCGCGATAGCGCAGACCGCATCGTATGGACCGCAGGCTCCGCTGAAGGCGACGGCCACACCTTTGTTGCTCTGTTCAATGCAGGCGATGAAGCGGCTGTCGTATCGGTATCGCTAAACCAGCTTGGGCTTAACGGTACGCGCAGCGTACGGGATGTATGGCAACAGCAGGATCTAGGAAGCTGCGCGGATTCGCTTTCCTATCAGCTTGCTCCCCATGCCTCCCTTCTGCTGAAGCTCTCCATCTAATAACAAGAAGAAGTCCCCTTCGTGACCAGCCGATCACGAGGGGGACTCTTTCATTTATGAATAGACGGTTATGCTAGCCTTGGTGATACAGCCAACGGCTGCAGGCTCTGCTTTCTATTAGATACCGCCATTGTCGAGATAAGCCTGCATTTGCTTCTTGAGCTCTTCACGGATGGTATCCAGTCCGAGTGCGCGAAGCTCCTTGTTCAATTTCTCGGCGGATTGCTTCCAGTTCGGATCAAGCCCGTGCCTGAAAATTTGCACCGCTTGGTCGAACTTCGGCTGCACTTTGGCAATTTCTGTTTTGACCGAATCGGAATTGAAGGTAAAACCCGACAGCGGGATACGGAAATAGCTGTCATTGCTGCCTTGATAGTTCAAGTAGTCGAGCGTAAGCGCGTCATTATCTGAGCCTACGCGGGACAGGATCGGATTCCATGTCAATTCATATTTAGGGAAAATGTAATTCGTTGAGCCTTCTGTCAGGCTGTATTGCTTCTCGCCTTCCGCTTTCCAGTGTGTTCCCTCGATGCCAAGCTCGAACAGGTCATGATTTTCCTGGCTGGAAAAAATCCAGTCGATAAATTTCATCGTGCGGTCTGGGTCCTGTGCCGTAATGGGAATGACCAGATCGTTCCATGCTTTGTAATCGGTAGGAATACAGCCTGCTTTTTTGTCTGCTGCGCAGGACAAGTAGACGAACGGCTCGACGTCTGCGCCAGGAACCGCTTTCTGCAGCTCTTGTCTAACACTTGGAATATCGTTAATCGTGCCTTCAAACGAAGCGGCTTTTCCCGCCTTGAACAGCGCGATGGCATCCTTCTCGCTAAGTGAATCCTTCTGGACATAGGGATTGAATGCAACGTACTTGTCATAAGCCTGATAGATATTGTCTGGATTGTTGAATGGCTCCGGGAAGCTCGCATATTCAGACGCAGGATCGCCGATTGTCGTAACGCCAACGACAGTTTTGCCATCCTCGGACAACGCGACGTTGAAGTCGGCGCCTGTTCCCGTAATGCCGAGTCCGTTGACCGCCCAGTTGGCTCCGCGGAACGTCTGTGAATTCGTTTCGACCTCGAACATTTTGAAGAAGCCGCGCGCTCCTTTAAGCGCCAGAGGGATCATGCTGCCTTCATTTTTTCTGACATTGTCCAAATAAACCTTGTAATCGTCGTAGCTTGCAATCGGGTCCATGCCATATTTTTCACGCAAGTCTTTACGAACCATAACAGCTTCAATATCGGTGTAATATTGCGTAAGCGGAATGGCATAAATATGGCCATCTATTTTATTGCTGGCGAGAAACTCCTCCGAGAATGCAGCTTTCAGGCCAGGGTAATCGTCATTGTTAAAATATTTATCCAGCTCCGTATACAGCCCTTGGCTGACATGCTGGCTCAGGTTCTGCCATGGCGCGTCGAAGGCCAAATCGACCTGCTCGCCAGTAGACATTTTCAGCTTCATCTTCTGTTTATGGTCGTCACCTGTGTTAAATTCGAACTCAAGCTTCGTATTCAGCGTATCCTTCGTTCGGTTCTCGAACTCCGTCAGCACGCTGCCTAAATCCGTCGGCTTGTCGCCGAACAGCATAACCTTTAAAGTAATCGGTTTCAAAGCAGTGTTTGTCGAAGCTCCTCCGCTCTCTGCTGCACTGGAAGCGGCCGGTGTGTTTGTGCCACCGCTGTTGTTCGAGCAAGCTGAAACCAAAGCGACGATGGTCAGCATCAGGAAAAATGATTTAAACACCTGTTTCATGTTTTTTCCTCCCTTTTATGTGTGTAAAGTATATACTAAATCGCCTTTTGAAAGCGAGTTCAGCCAGTCACAAGCTAGCCTTTGACGGCGCCTACCATCAAGCCTTTGACAAAATATTTTTGCAGGAAGGGATAGAGGAAAATAATCGGGCCAATCGTGACGACCGTCGTCGCAAGCCGCGTCGTATAAGTCGGTGTCGCAAAGCCGGGAATATTGACCTTGGAAGATATGGCATTGGCAAACTCCACATTGCTCATAATCCGCATAATTAAATATTGCAGCGGGAACAAGTCCTCCTTGGAAATATAGAGCATCGCCTCAAACCATTTGTTCCAGAACGCCAGCGCATAGAACAGGCCAACCGTTGCAATCGCAGGCAGCGAGATCGGCAAAATGATACGGAATAAAATATAAAGATCGTTTGCGCCATCGATTTTGGCTGATTCAGCAAGCGACTCGTCTATCGATTTGAAGAAGTTGCGCATAAGGAACATATTCCAGGGACTTACGAGCGCTGGAATAATGAGCACCCATATGGAGTTTGCCATGCCTAAATATTTTGTAATAAGCAAATAGTTGGCGACAAGCCCGCCATGGAACAGCATCGTAAAGTAGACGTAGAAGTTAATGCCATTGCGGTATTTGAGCGTCTTGATGGACAGCGGATAAGCGAGGGCGCACGTAACGAGCATCGCAAGCGCTGTACCGACAATCGTTACAAACAGCGTGACCCCATACGCTTTATAAATCGTTGCATCTTTAAAAATCAGCTCATACGCCTTAAGCGAAAATTCCTTCGGCCACAGGCCGTAGCCATCGCGGAGCAAGGACGTCTCCGTCGTCATCGAGCTGCTGATGACCATGAGAAACGGCACGATGCAATAGAGGGCGAATAGGGATATGAGTACATAAATGGACAGCTTCACTATGCGGTCCGCTGCGCTTTCTTTGATCATGTGAGGCACCTCCTGTGCGGCAACGTGTATTTTTAAAATAAAGCGGAATCCGGGCTGAACTTTCTGGCGATTTGATTCGCGGTCAGCACAAGAATAAAACCAACCATCGATTGGAAAACGCCTACGGAAGCCGCCATGCTCATATCTCCCAGATCCATAAGCGCCCGGTATACGTACGTATCAATGACGTCTGTTGTCGGGTAAAGAATCGGATTTCGTCCGACAATCGCGAAGATCATGCCGAAGTCGCCGTAGAAAATTCCGCCCATGGCAAGCAGCAGCATTAATATAATCGTTGGCTTGAGCAGGGGGAGCGTAATAAATCTTATTTTTTTCCACCGGCCTGCTCCGTCAATTGAAGCGGATTCATAAATATCCGGATTAATGCCAGATATCGTCGCCATATAGACAATTGAGCCAAAGCCTGCACCCTGCCAAAGCTTGATCAGCACAAGAATAGCTGGCCAATAGGCGGCTTCGTTAAAGAAGGAAATTTCTGCGATGCCGAATGCGCCTAATATTTTATTGATGAAGCCATTTTCACTGGATAGCAGCGCCACGATAAACATCGAAATCACGGTCCAGGATAAAAAATAAGGCAGCGTTACAATCGTTTGCGTAATGCGCTTGAACCATTTTCCGCCTAGCTCGGAGAGCATAATGGCGATAGCGACGGAAGCGAGCGTGCCAATTCCGATAAACAGCGTGTTCAGAAACAGCGTGTTCACCATCACCTTAATCGTGTCGCTGGATTCAAAGAAGAAGCTGAAATTTTTCAAGCCGACAAATTCGCTTTTGAATAGTCCCAGCCTTGGATTAAAATCCTGGAAGGCAATGACGATTCCGCCTATGGGCAAATACGAGAAGATAAATACGACTAGCAGTCCCGGCAATGTAAGCAAGTAAAGCAGGCCGTTTTTATGAAGTTCACTAAAAAAGGAGTCCTTCTTTTGCTGCCCGGCTGCTTTGCTGCCCGTTTTTTGTAATGCTGCTTCTCTCACATGTAGACCTCCTTAACGCTGCTTGCGTTTTCTTGTGCCCTCATCATGGCAGAAACAGCAGGCGCCCAGCTAGAATAAGATGTTCCGATATCCGCAATTTCATCGCTCGCACACGCTATAAAATGTTACTTTTTCACTGAAAAGCTGCTTTTTTCGCACAAGCAAAAACGACTTTGTCGTCCTTCTGGGACGTGTGAAGAGCTTTGCCTTAGAATTTTAAGCGGATATAAGGATGAAACTTATAATTTCTTAGAATTAAAAAAAACCGCCCCTTACAGCGGAGCGGCCGTTTTTCTCAGCATGATAGAACCTTTCACAGTGTTGTTTCATCTTCCTTAACATCCTTCAGCATCGTGTCCAGCATGTACGCCTTGCGATAATGAACGGGCGATTTGCCCGTATGCTTCTTGAATGAGGCATAAAAATAATTCGTATTCGTCATCCCGACCAGCTCTCCGACCTTTCCGGCAGATAAATCGGTAGACAGCAGCAGCTCCTTCGCCTTGTCGAAGCGGAAATCGGCAATATACTGCGAAATTGTTTTGCCTGTAAAATCTTTAAACACTTTTCTCGCATAGTTTGTCGATAATCCCACGGCTTCCGCCAAGCCCTCTACCGACAAATTCGGATCGGCATAGCCTGAGCGCACCTGCTCCTCAATAAGCGATACCGCCTTCACATTCGTCTGCGACGAGCTGTGGTCGCGCTGGCTCATCACTCGCCTGCATGCCGCTGCAAACTCCGTTATCATATGCTCCAGCGTCTCCTGCTTCTGAATCGTTTCCGGAAGCGACAGCATCCCGCTCTGCAGCAGCTCGGCTTCGCTGACCATCCCTCTGCTGGTCCGCACCGCCATAACCGTCAATTGATACACATACAGCATAATTTCATCATATTGATAGGTGCGGATTTCCGCAAAAAACTGCTCAACCGCCTGCTGGAATTTCGCCTTATCCCCCAGCTTCATCTGATCGGTAATATGCTTCTCCAGCGCTAAAGGATAATCATGCTCCGCAGCGGCATGGATAGCGGCCTCTCCTTGCTCGGCAATAATAGTGCCATAGCCGCAAATCAGACGATAGCGCGACGAATGGTAGGCCTGATTCCAAGAAAGCGGAATCGCCTTAAGCGTTTGCACAACTGGCCCAATCGCAATCGTAACCGACAGCTTCAAATACTGCGCAACCTTGGACTGAATATCTGCCATCCGCTGCTCAACCTCGGCAGTACCGCCTAGCTCGCCATCCTTCCAGCTCAGAAGCAGCACGATCGTATCGTCATTATCGTCCATAGCCTCGCGCTGCATCGGCGACGTTATAATTTCCTCCGCTATATTGGAGATCGCGTATTTGAATAAGGAAATATCCGCCAAATCAAATTGCTGCAGCCGCTTGTCGTATTCATCAAGGCGAATGACGCATATTTGGAAGCAAACCGCAGCATGCAAATGCAGCCCAAGCTCGGTCAGTTTTTTATCGCCTGCCAGGCCCGTGTAGCCTCCTTGAATAACGGAGCGCAGCACCTCCTTGCGTTTGGCGGGCAAATAGCCCGATACGTCAAGCTGCAGATCCGTTACCTTCCCCTCCAAATAGGAAAAGGATTTCGTCAGCAGCTCATACTCATTAAGCTGGGAGCCATCTTTAAGTCCAACCTGCAGCGATGAGCCTACCCGCTTCATAATCGTATTGAGCGGCATATAAATCATGCGAATGGAAAAAAGTGCCGTGGCCGCGGCGATTAGGACAAAAATAGCGGTCATCCAGACGATAAACTGCTTTAAGTGATTGACCTTCAGCAGCAGGCTTTCATTTTCCGCAATGCCAATAAAGCTCCAGCCTAGACGATCCGACTTAAAATAAGAAACGAAGACGCTTTGATTATTAATCGTATCGCTCAGTTGGCCGCTTTCCGCTGTAGAATCCAATATGGTACGAATATAAGGCTCCTCATTTAAATTTTTATTCACCATGCTTGGATTGCTGTGGGAAATGACCGTTCCCTTATCATTAATAATGACCGACTGAATCGAGCTGCCGCTGCCGCTTCCCTTCGTTGCCAGCTGCTGCAGCATCTGTTGATCCAAATTTACGACAAGCGCGCCATCAATAATCGAATTGCGGGCGAATTGGGAATAAACAATCGTAATCCAGTTCTTCTCATAAGACTTTGCTAACTCGGTATACTTTTCATTCCGCGGAATAAATACGCCTTTTTTATAAAAATCCTTCTCCTTCAGCATCGCCGTCAACCTTTTATCATAAAAATCTGCAATTGGCGTAATCGGCTTCTCCGACGAGAAAACGCTATCATTATTCAGGTTGTAAATATAAATCGAATCGATTAATGGGTTCGCTTCCTTCATCTCGGACAGCAGCGTATTAATTTGCTTCATCTCTATATAAGTGAAGGAACCGCCATACATCGCGTTATAAACGACCTGGTTGTCATAGTTTTTGGCAAAATAGTTATAGGTCGAGGTAAGCAAAATATCAGCCGTATTATAAGACTGCTCGGTCATCCGAATGACCGACTGGTTGACGTCCTCCGTCAAATTATCCGAAACCTTATCGATAATGACATAAGCAAATACCCCAATGAGAATAAATCCGACAGCTACATACGAAAAGATCATTTTCAGCAGCAGCTTCCGCTTCATGATAAAGCTCTTTACATTGTTCATTGCCTGAACTCCCCCACGTTTGTATAATCTGCTGACGCTCTGTTTATATTTTGCTGTTTTCTGATAATACCATGAAGTCGCCGGAGCGAATACCTTCAGACGAGTATTCCTTGTGTCTGCGCTACTATAAATATTAATGATTTGGTTACTATTTGAAGAACAACCCCACGATATCCGTCTTGTGACGGACCGCTCAGCAAATATGCAGCTGCGTATTGTGTTTTTATTTACTTAAGTGTATATTTATACATAACAAGACTTATACGGAGGTTAGACGATGCCTAATTTGAAAAACAACGATACAGCTGCCTTGCTGGCAGCGGCCAAAAAATCAGTGCTGTTCACAGCAAGCAGACCCGAGGTCGTGATGGAGCGCGGGGAAGGCATGTACTTATGGGATACGGAAGGTAAAAAATACCTCGATTTCAGCAGTGGCTGGGCGGTCACCAGCTTGGGACATTCGCCTAAAGCTTTGCAGGAGGCCATTGCCAAGCAAGCAGGACAGCTCGTGCATGCAAGCCCCGCATTCTATAACAAACCAATGGTTGAGTTCGCGGAGCTGCTGACAAGCGTGTCCGGCTTTGATAAAGCCTATTTCACCAGCAGCGGCGCCGAAGCGAACGAAACCGCGATTAAACTCGCCCGCAAGCATGGCGCCCTAAATTTAAACGGCGCTTATGAAATTATTACTTTGACGAACAGCTTTCATGGTAGAACGCTCGCCATGATGTCGGCAACGGGCAAAGCGCATTGGGAAAGCCTTTATGCCCCTAAAGTTCCAGGCTTCAAGCATGTGCCTATTAATGATTTTGACGCGTGCTTCGCTGAGATTAACGACCGCACCTGTGCCATTATGCTGGAGCTCGTTCAAGGGGAGGGCGGCGTCCATTCGGTGGATGTGCCTTATCTGCAGGCGCTGCGCAAGGCATGCGATATTTATGGCATTTTGCTGATTTTCGACGAGGTTCAGACCGGTATTGGCCGGACAGGAAAAATGTTTGCCCATGAGCATTATGGCGTTAAACCAGACGTCATGACGCTGGCGAAAGGAATTGGCGGCGGCTTTCCGTTATCCGCAACGCTAACGATGAAGCAGCACGATCTTTTTGAGCCTGGCGATCAAGGTGGAACATATACGGGTGGACCGCTTGCGATGGCAGCAGGCCAGGCGGTCGTAGAGGAGATTATTCGTCTGGATTTGGCCACCAATGCGAAGCTGATGGGTGATTTAATGACAGAGAAGCTGGTTGAGTTGTCCCGCGAGTATGCGATCACCGATATTCGCGGCAAAGGCTTGCTGCTCGCCTTCACTGTGCAGGAAGGCATAGCGCCACAGCTTGCGGCTTGCTGCATGGAGGATGGATTGATTATTAATGCGCTTAACGCTTCCACGGTACGGATTACCCCCGCACTCACGGTAACCGAAGCAGAAACGGACGAAATGTTCGAGCTGCTGGAGCGTGCCATGAGCAAGCTAGGACTAAAAACTGTACAGAAAGTAGCGGCCAACGCCTAGCCGACAAGAAGAAGCCGACAGCTGCCCAATAGCTGTCGGCTTCTTTCTCATCGTCTTATGAAGGCTCATAACGGAAATAATCAAAGTCTGCATGCAGCCTCGTGCCGTTTAAATCCTGCACGCACATCCCTGCCAGCGTCCCCGTAAAGCCAAGCTTGCCCTCATATTCATCCGACAGCTGCCCTAAATCCAGCCTTTCACCCACGGCCATCCATTGTTCACCATCTTCCGAGCAATAGAAATGAACCTCATCATCGTGGATAACCGCCTTCAAATAACAGCTCTCCCAGCCTTCCGCCACTACGGTTGCGCCCTCTGGCTCTTCATAATGCCCTTGCTTGCTAGTCACCAGCGCAATATGCTTGCCAAGTTTCTCATCGCGGCTTATCCGCAAATAAAAATAATCGTCCACATCATAATACAGCGTCAAGCCAGCCATTTGGTTAAAATGTTCCGGCTCAAACCGCACGCAGGTTTCGATCTCGCAGTCATAATGCTGGAGCCTGCGGGCAACCAAGCTTTGCTGATGCAGCGAATAAAGGGATTCCCGCCCGTATAGCCGCAGAAATCCGGGCTGCTCCTTCAAGCTCAGCCAGCTCTCATCAGCCGGAACCCTCAATGTGCTGAAATGCAAATTCAGCTGCGGCGCATGGAAGTGATCAACAGCCGCTTCTGGCTCGAAAGGATGCTCCTTAAGTCCAGCCGCCTTGACCTCTACCTGCGGCAATCGTCCGCCGCCGGCAAGCCGCAGCCAGCCCTCATCGGTCCATTCCACCTTCTGCAGCGCGGTTTCCCGTCCAAGTGGACTGAGCATTCTCCCTTTCAATGGCCTCGCGCATAGATGAGCAATATACCAGTCGCCATGCTGCGTCTCAACAAGCGCGCCATGTCCGGCCTTCAATAGCGGATGCTCAGGATCGTTAACGGTTGTCAGAAGGGGATAATGGGGGTCGGCTTCATACGGCCCTTCAACTGTTCGCGATCTGGCAAGCGTTCCCGCATGGTTATAACCCGTGCCGCCTTCGGCGCAAAGCATATAATAATAACCATCCTTCTTGTACACGTTAGGCCCTTCCGTCAAGCCGATGTCCGTGCCGCTGAATACATGGCGAACTTCGCCAACAAGCTTTCCCTGCTCAGGGGAAAACTCCTGCATCACGATTCCTGCGAAGTGGCTTTTTCCTGGACGGAAATCCCATTTCATATTAAACAGCCATTTGCGGCCGTCGTCATCATGCAGCATAGCGGGATCAAAGCCGCTGCTGTTCAAATAGATCGGCTCCGACCATGGGCCTAAAATATCGCTGGCAGTTACTAAATAATTATGAAGATCCTTAAATGGCCCCTTGCGAGCAACTACATCGGTAATAAGCAAATAAAAGGTGCCGTTATCATAGGTTAAATTCGGTGCCCATATGCCACCTGAGCTTGGCTTGCCTCTTAGATCCAGCTGCGATACTCGGGTTAAAGGGTGCGTTAGCAACCGCCAGTTGATGAGATCCTTCGAATGATGAATTTGCACCCCGGGAAACCATTCAAACGTCGATGTGGCGATATAATAATCATCCTCAACCCTAATAATAGACGGATCGGGATTAAAGCCCTTCAGTATTGGATTAATGATCATTCGTTCTCCTCCTGTGTATAGAAGTCCTGTTAACGCCTCTAGTATAGCGTCTTTATCTGAGCAGCCAAGCTGCAAAAACGAATGAATTCGACTAAAACTCCCACACATGCCGCAATGAATGTTAACGATTTGTTAGAAATATGCTCTTCTATAATAAAAAATCGGCGTACTGGAATCTATGGAAGACTCCAGCACGCCGATGCGGCTAAACCTGACGATTAAAATTTAAAATAGTTTTTCGCATTGTAGTAGCTAATGTTGCGGACAATGTCGCCAAGCAGCTCGCGGTCATCCGGCACTTCGCCGTTCTCCACCCACTCGCCGAGCAAATTGCACAAAATCCGGCGGAAATACTCATGCCGGGTATACGACAGGAAGCTGCGGGAATCGGTCAGCATGCCGACAAACCGGCTCAGCAGACCGAAGTTCGCGAGCGCCTTCATTTGTACGACCATGCCGTCCCGTGTATCATTGAACCACCAAGCGGAGCCCAGCTGGATTTTGCCCGGGATGCCGTCGCCTTGAAAGCTGCCGATAATCGAGCCAAGCACTTCATTGTCCATGGCATTAAGCGAATACAAAATCGTGCGCGGCAGCGCCTCATCCTTCGCCAGCTCATCAAGCAGCTTAACGAGCGGATACGCAAGCGGACTGTCACCGATAGAATCATAGCCGGTGTCCGGTCCAAGGCGATTAAACATCGCCGTATTATTGTTGCGCGCGGCATTAATATGAAATTGCATCGCCCAGTCATGCTTCGCATACAGCTTTCCGAGGAAAACAAGCGTATACGTTTTGTATTTTTTCTCATCCTCAAGGCTTACACGATTTCCGGCAAGAGCGCTAGCAAAAATCGCCGCTGCCTCATCCTTCGTCGTCTCTCCGTAAGGCACATAATCAAGCGCATGATCCGAAACGCGGCAGCCGGCCTCGTGGAAGAAGGAAACCCTTGCTTCCAGCGCAGCTAACAGCGCCTCATAGCTGTCCAGCTTTTGGCCCGCGGCCTGCTCCAGCTTCGCGATCCATTCCAAGAAACCAGCGCGGTTAATTTCCAGCGCCTTATCTGGACGGAACGAAGGCAGTACCGCTACCGGAAAGTCCGGCAGCTCCTTAATTTTCAAATGATATTCCAGCGAATCCGCAGGATCATCCGTCGTGCAGACGACCTCAACCTTGGAGTTTACGATGAGATCGCGGGCCTTGAAGCCATCTCCCGCCAGCTTCGCATTTACTTTTTCCCAAATCGCCGGCGCATTGCGCTCATTAATCACTTCATCGACGCCGAAGAAGCGCTGCAGCTCCAGATGCGACCAATGGTAAAGCGGATTGCCAATCGCCTGCGGAACCGTCCTTGCAAAAGCGAGGAAGCGGTCATAATCGCTGACGCCTTCGCCACCCGTGACATATTTTTCTTCAATTCCGTTCGAGCGCATCGCCCGCCACTTGTAATGATCGCCATACAGCCAAGCTTCCGACAAATTCGAGAAGCTGATGTTGTCGTAAATTTGCTGCGGGCTCAAATGGCAATGATAATCGATAATCGGCATGTCCTTTGCATAGTTATGGTACAAATCCCGCGCCGTTTCATTTGCTAGCAAAAAATTGTCGTCCAGAAACTTAGCCAAGTTAGTCCCTCCTGAATTTAACTAGTTCGTCCACCTTCACAGCGAGTCCCGTCTGAATCGATTTATTAGCAGCAATACCTGTCAAAATCGAACGGGCACCGTCTACATGATTCGCCGCGCGATTGAACTTATCCTCTACTGGCGTGCCAAAAATATCGTTGAGCAGTACGGGATCGCCGCCGCCATGGCCGCCAATTCCTTCTTCCACTTCCACATTGTAAGGAGCGCCAAACATTGGATAAACGATAATGCGCTTGCCTTTCAGCGCGCCCTCTTGCGATTTTTCGCCGCCGGAATTAACATAGGATTGCTCGACAATTTCCATCTCAATCCGGCCCTTCGTGCCGTTGAACGCAATGCGGTAGCCTTCCCATGGCAGATAAGCATTAAGCGAATAAGTCAGAATCGCATTATTTTTGTAGCGTACCATTACGCCCATCGTATCTTCGATGTTAATGCCGTCGCTGAATACGCTTTGGTCGCGGCGGTAGCCGTCTTCATGCTCGGCATCCAAATACATTGCCTTGAGGTTTTCATTGCTGTCCATATGCAGCGCAAACGGATCTTCCTTCGCATTGGGGTGGCCTGTTGCACGGTCGTAAAACTTCGTTTCGCCACGCTCTTCGGCATTTTCCTTACCATAAAACAGCAGATCGCCGAAAGCAAAGACGGTATCCGGCTGCGAGCCGATCCAGAAGTTCACCAAGTCGAAGTGATGCGTCGATTTGTGGACAAGCAGGCCGCCGCTGTTGCGCTTGTCACGGTGCCAGCGACGGAAATAATCCGCGCCATGCTGCGTATTGAGCAGCCATTCAAAATGCACCGAATTGACTTTGCCAATTGTGCCGTTCTCAATCAGCTCTCTGGCTTTCGTATGATGCGGCGCATAGCGGTAGTTGAACGTTACGCGAACATTTTTCCCTGTGCGCTCAACAGCATCAATAATATCTTGGCATTTCTTCTCATCTACGGTCATCGGCTTCTCGGTAATGACGTCGCAGCCAAGCTCCAGCGCCCGAATAATATACGTATGATGCGTGCGGTCTACGCTGGTCACAATAACGGAATCCGGCTTCTCAATCTCGATCATTTCCTCGAATTGCTCTGCTTTATATGTGTTAACGGAATGATAATTATATTTATCGGTTAAACGATGGTTGGCATGGTCAAGTCTCGTTTGGTTCGTATCACAAAATGCAAGCAGCTCCGACGTATCTCTGAAATCGGTTGCAATTGCAGCGTAGAAAAACTCAGCTCTTCCTCCCGTTCCTACCAATACGTACTTTTTCTTTTGTGTCATTGCGGCTCACCCTTTGTCTGATTTTTTTGAAATATAAGAATTTATAAGTTTCACACGTATAAATAGGCTTATATTTCTCGGACTGAAACGCGCCGCGCCGCTAAAGGACGGCGACAGCCGTTTCACCTTGATTGTTTAATACGCTTTCATTTTATCGCATATAAGTGTTATAATTCTCCTCATATAGTGCTTAATTCACGAAATATGCCGCATATTTTGCGTTTTATACGAAAGGAGCTTTAAAGGCTATGATTGAAAAAACGCCCGCTTCCTTTGATTATGGGAATTTAGCGGATTTGTATATTGAATATATGAAGCGCTCCGAGCCCTTCACAATGCCCAATGATCATTTTCATGACTATTATGAAATTTATTATTTGCTCAGCGGCAAACGGATTTATTTCGTCCATGACCGTTCTTATCCGGTGGAGCAGGGCGACTTGATCTTCATTTCCCGCCAAGTCGTTCACAAAACGCTGTACGCAGGCGAAGCCTCTCATGAACGGGTCATCATCCACTTCGATCACCATTTCCCAGATACCTTCACGCCTGAGCTTCGCGAGCTGCTGCTGTCGCCGTTCGAGCAGCATATTCATGTGCTGCGGCTGCCTCGTCAGGAACAGCTGGTGATGGAGCAGCTCATTCGCAGACTGCTGGAGGAAATTCAGCAATGCCCTCCCGGCTATGAGCTTTATCCGCCAATCGCGGTTACCGAGCTGCTGCTGCATGCGGCCCGTTATTTGCAAAAGCACGAATTCGTCCCGCTCTCCCATGCCACGCCGATGCATGCAAAAATTACCGAAATCGTGCGTTACATTAATCACCACTTCAGCGAAGAGATTAGGCTGAGCGCCATTGCCGAGCAGTTCTATATCAGCTCCTATTATTTAAGCCGCATCTTTAAGGAAATTACCGGCTTCTCCTTCTCCACCTACTTGACGATTACCCGCATCAAAGAAGCCCAGCGCCTGCTGCGCGAAACCGACCAGTCGATTACGGAAATTGCCGCCGCCACCGGCTTCGACAACTTCTCCCACTTCGGCAAAACGTTCAAAAAAGTAACGCGCCTCTCACCGCGGGATTATCGCAAGCATTTGTAGCCTCTTGAACAGATAAATATGTAATATTTCAGTTGTATAATAGATTGTGTCCTGCAAGAAAGCTACTTGATAAATGGCCTTCTTGCAGGACACTTTTACATGACAAATAATGCTTATTTGACTTACTTAGTGTGCCTTCTTTTAAATTCAATCACTCTACTGTGTATAATGTTTACTTAACTCTTCTTTTATATTGAAAGTGTTCTCTGGTCTTCCATATTTACAGAGCAGTTCAGCAGCTTTTACAAATGTATAAGTCCAAGATTCACCCTTACTATGGGTAAGCTGTTTTAATGTATTTGCATAGCATGTACTATGCATGTAGGCTAATTCAAGCTGTTCTTTTCTGAAATCGCCAGTCCTTAAGAACAATTTCAGTTCTACTTCCGAACTAATTTCTCCTATTTTTTCCACAGCTTCCTCTATTACTTCTACTGGTAAAATGGATAGTAACGATGCATAATTGTAAAATGCGAAACTATAATCTTCAAGGGGATCGGTCATTTTCATTCTAACGATCTTCCATATCCCGTTTTTACTTACCCAATCACTTACCATAGCCCGAATGTTTTGAATATCATTTTCCTCACTGAACGCCCACAAATTGAATGCACTTTTAACGTCATCGTCTGAATATTCGAGCAGCACCGATAGGTCCATATGAGCAAAAATATATTTTTGAGCCCACTCACCCTTTTTTATACCATTATTATTTAATTGTGCTGCAATCAACAAACCATCTTTGTAGTTTGATAAAATAGACGTAACTTTTTCATTATCACTATCTTCTTTTATCAATGCTTTAAACATTTCATTTATAAAAATTGTCATCTGCCTATTAAATTTCGTGAGATCTTGATGCTGATCAAGAACAAATTTTAATATTTTCATGTTTTTCTCGACCTGCTCTGGAGCTATATCCAGCCACAATTGATGAAAAAACTCTTCCCGATTCAAATCAGTTACTAGCTCCCCGTATACCGTTCCCCCCTCGTCATCGCTGTCCAAAATCGCAGTATAAAATTTCTGAAGCTGCTCGTTGGACACCTTTAAAGAAGGTACAGCATATTGAAAATAAGTATCGAAATGCACAGAAGAGCAAATTAGTTTATTTTTGTTCGACAAAAATTTATTTACACTTGAATTCCCGAGAGCGGGAAATAACTTGTTTAATAAGGAAATATAAGACGGAAATTGTATGTATAGCTTCTCACGTTGCTCTTTGAGAATGACTTCATCTTTTTGCTCACCTAGGAATACGCTTGAGTTTTTATAAATGAACGCAAATAATTCAGGATTATCAATCTTAATCGCTAATAAGGTTAGAAGATCCTTCGGGTTCGTTTCTTTTTTTAACATGGGCATATGAACCATCGCGATATTCGCAACCCTCTCCATATTCCTTGGCGTGAACTGAAAGTGATTAGCAATTCCCCCTAAAAAATCGATGTAATCATTTTCAACTTCAATTGTATAATCGTTTATTATCTTCATCATTGACGTTTGAAAAGCTTTAATCATCAGGTAGGAATCAACTCTTGGCAGGTAAAGCGGCACATGAATAAACTTTGAAATATATTCAAGCCCTACCTTTTCCTCATAGTCTTTAGAATAGAGCTGGGATAACGATTTCGCTACGTGCTTCTCATCCATAGCAAGAACATAGGTGATATTAGGAAAATCAGCTATAAGCCGTACTAATTTAAAGATGATTTGAATCTCCTTATTATCTAGACGATCTATATCATCTATGAAAACCACCATAGGCATTCGAGCCGCTTTCAGCAAATCAATAATATGTTCCCTCATGCCTTGAGCATCTTCAAAATCTTTGGAAAGTTCAGGATTGCTCATATAATCTTTAAAATTCACAATAAACCCCGGTGGTCTTATGCTGATCGTTGTCAAAAATTTCAAATACTTTTTTAACCCATAAATAAGCTTTTGCTGGGAATTAGATTGACGATTTTCCAGATGCGATATTAACAGCTTTAAAAACTCAGGAATGATATTATTTTGATCCTTCCCCATATACCAAGGATGGAAACGAATAATCTTCTCTTTACTAATATGCTGCTTTTCAATCAAATCAATAATAGAGGATTTTCCTGACCCCCATGGCCCATATAGCCCAATAGTCAAAGCATGATCCGTAGGAATAGCCATACGATCTATGAGGATCGCTGCCAAATCTTTCGCAAACTTCTCACGACCCAAGCTGTCAGTTCCACCAATGCCTAATGAAGGACTAGAATGAAATTGGTACTTCTGTGCTTTGTCTGCAGCATCAGTCTCGGGCTCATCTTTTTTGGCAAGCAGCTTTTTGATCGTCAAAATGATTGCATATAAAGAAATGGCTATTACATTCACATCATATAGATCAGACCAAACTCCCCCGGAAAATAGTCTGTTCTGATCATTAAATCCATAATCCAAGATGATTGAGATTAACACTGCCGGCAGCAGTTTCCGACGTATAGTTTTGAATAAAAATAGCCTGACATGCTGCTTAAATTCAAAATAAACAATGGCTAACCAAATGGCTCCATACATAATGACAACAAGCTGGATAACGTGATTTGTTGGGGTGGTATTTAATATGGGCTTAAACGCTAAGCGGATGCATAAGAGGACCGCATATGATATCGATGTGCTAAACAAAATAAAGAAACCAAGTTTAGAAAGGTTAGTTTTTCCTTTTCCAAAATAATCTTTTAATCTTTTGACCACACTAACATCTTCTTTCATTTCCTCATATACCCCTCTCATATAACTTCCTTAATCATACAAATGTTATTTTTCTAAAGCAACGATCCTTACATAAAATAAAAACATTCCGTTTCTAGGATGTATTTTTAGGCATAATTATTGCAGGTTATCAACGAAAAAATTTACGTCGCAATCTTATACACACAAAGTCACTTAATTAGACTAATAAATTTGAAATCTCTATGATAAATTTACTGTGATGTCTCAATTTTGTATACTAGGTTGGGAGAAGTGATGAGATGATTAAAATTGGTAAAATTAGCTACTGGCATGTACATGCTTGGGATTATACGAAGGAAGCGCAGGCGCATCCGGGTACAGAAATTACAGCGGTATGGGATGAGCTTCCAGAGCGCGGCCAAGCGGCGGCTGACAAGCTAGGCGTTCCCTTCTACAGCAACTTGGACGAGATGCTCGCAAGCGACATTGATGCAGTAATCGTAGACGCTCCGTCCAACATCCACCGTGACGTTATCATTGCGGCGGCTCGCGCTGGCAAGCATATTTTTACGGAGAAGGTTATCGCTCCTACGCTTAAAGAAGTGAATGAAGTCATTGAAGCAGTATCCGCAAACAATGTGAAGCTTACCGTTTCCCTGCCAAGGCTGAATGCTGGCTACACGCTGGCGATTCAGGACATTTTGGCGCAAGGGCTGCTGGGCAAGGTTACGCTTGTCCGTGTTAGATTGTCGCATGATGGCGCTACGAAAAACTGGCTGCCTGAGCATTTTTACAATTTGGAGCAATGCGGCGGCGGCGCTTTGATCGATCTGGGCTGCCACCCGATGTATTTGACTCGCTTGTTCCTCGGTGAGCAGCCTGTTGAAGCATCTGCCCAATACGGCTATGTAACAGGAAAAGAAGTAGAAGACAACGCTGTTGTACTGCTAAAAACAGCATCCGGCGCTGTCGGTATCGTTGAAGCAGGCTTCGTCAACGCTTTTTCGCCTTTCACCATTGAAATCCATGGCACGCAAGGCACATTGATGTACGGCACACCAGATGACCGCCTGCTGCTGCGCACGAACTTGAACGGAGAAGACGCTGCGAAGGAGTGGCAGGAGCAGACGCTGCCAGACTCACGCCCAGGCGCTTTCAACCAATTTGCCGATCATATTGTGAACAATACAAAAGCTGAGGAAAATGTACAGCTTGCTGTTGAATTAACGAAGCTGGTTGAAGCGGCGAACCGCTCCGTGCGTGAAGGAAAATCGATTCGTATCGATGAGTTGGCGCAATAATAGACTACTGGATTATTTTTCAACAAAAACGGCTTGAAGGGAGGTTTGGCGCGATTGCAACCTTTTCCATATGAAGTGATGCGTGAGCGCCAGGATGCGCTCGAGAGGCTTGATCTTCGCATCCGCTGGGGCTATTACGATATTCATGTGCTGCGTTTTCACCTGACCCAGTTTCTTCCCGGCAAAATCGTCAACTTTCACAAGCATGCCGAGTTCGAGTTTCATTTTATACCGCAGGGCAAGGGGACCGTTATTCTGGTCGATATGCCGTATGCGCTGAACGAAGGCATGTTTTATTTGACTGGACCTGATGTGCTGCATTATCAGGAGGCAAGCCCGGATGACATTATGGATGAGCTGTGCCTGCATGTCGATATTATCGATCGCAGATTGCAGCCCGGCCCTTCCCCTGTTACGGAGGCGGATGATTGGGAAATTGCCGAGGCCGATGATTGCATCAGCAAGCTTCGCACGCTGCCGCTGTTTCCGGCCGATGATGTGCATCAGGCTATGCCTCTGTTTCTGGAAGCTTATGAAGCTTGCTCGCGGCATTATACGGGCAGCTATACGACAATTAGACAAAATGTCATTCAAATATTGCTGCGGGCAGTGCGCGCTTATGACACGGTGAAGGAGCCGGAGCAGGCCCACTTACCCACCCGGGATATGAAGGCTTACCGCTATCGTCTCGCGATGGAATATATACAGGCCAACTACTCTGGCGAGGTCACGCTTGAGGACGTGGCCGACAAGCTGAATTTAAGCTCGCGGCATATTCAGCGGGTGTTCAAGGAGGCCGGGGACGGCCAGTCCTTCAGTGCCACACTCGAAAACATGCGCCTCAAGGCGGTATGCCATGCGCTTGCCGAAAGCACGCAGTCGATTGAAAAAATCGCCCAGCAAACGGGTTTTGCCAATGCCAACTATTTGCATGCGGTATTTCGCAAACGTTTTGATATGACCCCTTCTGAATACCGCGCGCAGCAGATGACCATCATGTAGTAAAGGATGATACTCCCCATGTCCAAGACGCTAAAAATCGGAATTATCGGCAGCGGCGGCATCGCAGGCGCCCATGCCAGAGCGTATAAGCAAATGCTTGGCGTAGAAGTTGCCGCTGTCGCGGATATTATTCCCGGCCGCGCCGGGCAATTTATCGAGCACTGGGAACTGCCCCATGCGGCGGCCTATGAGGACTACCGTCAGCTGCTCGACACGGAGCTAGATGGCGTCAGCATTTGCACGCCAAATGTGGCCCATTTTCAAACGACGGTTGATGCGCTAAATGCAGGCAAGCATGTTATGCTGGAAAAACCGATGTCGGTCACGCTTGAAGAAGCGGTGACGATGGCGGAGACAGCGCTCAAAACGGGCAATATGCTCAACATCGGTTTCCAGCCGCGCTATGACCCGAATATGGCGATCATTCGCGACCTTATCTCGTCCGGCGAGCTGGGCAAAGTGTATTATGTAGAAACGGGAGGCGGACGCCGCCGCGGCATGCCAGGCGGAACCTTTATCCGCAAGGATATTGCCGGAGCTGGCGCGATGGCCGACATCGGCTGCTATTCGCTCGACATGGCGATGAATGCGCTCGGCTATCCGAAGCCGCTGACGGTATCGGCGTTTACGTCTAACCATTTTGGCACGAACCCGCTGTACCATAAGGAAGCGGATAAGTTTGACGTCGAGGATTTCGGCGTGGCAATGATTCGTTTCGAAGGCGATATTGTGCTTAATTTCAAAATCTCTTGGGCGATGCATATGGACTCGCTCGGCGCTGCCCTCTTTCTCGGTACTAATGCCGGACTCAAGGTTACGCCTTCCGGCTCCGGCCCTTGGAGCGGCGTATTCGATGGCAGTGTAGGCTCCATCACGATGTTCCATGATGTACAAGGACATCATACAGAAAGCCCGATTCCGGTTATTCAGCACCAAACGGATTTATTCCATGCCAAGGTGTGGGATTTTGCCGAAGCGGTGCGCGACGGAAGACCGGCTCCTATCCCGGGCAGCCAAATCGTGCGCAATCAAGCCGTTATTGATGGCATTATCCGTTCTGCTCAGACGAAAAAGGAAGTCGATATCTTTTTGCCTTCCCCGTTTGCGTAAAAGGCTATTTAAAGGCAGCTCCGCTGCGTAAAAGATTTGGTTTTCGATCGCTGTTGCTTCTCAAATCCAAACCTTTCACTCCGGTCGCCTTTTGAAGACTTTTAAAACAATTGCTGAAGTACTTCAAATTCAAACCAAAATTCAAGGAGGATTTTATTATGTCTAAAACTCATCGTATTGCGATTATCGGCTGCGGCGGTATCGCGGGTGGCAAGCATTTGCCAAGCCTTAGCACCATTAAAAGCGTGCAAATCGTCGCTTTCTGCGACATTGAAGAGCATCGCGCACAGGAGGCTGCCGCGAAGTATGGTGCGGAAGGCGCTCGCGTATACACCGACTACACTGAGCTGTTGAAGGACGAAACCATTGAAATCGTTCACGTCTGTACGCCAAATGATTCCCATGCCGTCATCGCAATCGCTGCGCTGGAAGCTGGCAAGCATGTTATGTGCGAGAAGCCAATGGCGAAAACAGCAGCAGATGCGAAGCTTATGATGGAAACCGCTCGCCGTACTGGCAAAAAATTGACGATCGGCTACAATAACCGTTTCCGTCCAGACAGCCAGCAGCTGAAGAAAATTTGTGAAAATGGCGAGCTGGGCGAAGTGTATTACGCGAAAGCACATGCGATCCGTCGCCGCGCTGTACCAACATGGGGCGTATTCCTTGATGAAGAAAAACAAGGCGGCGGCCCGCTAATCGATATCGGTACTCACGCGCTGGATTTGACGCTGTGGATGATGGACAACTACAAGCCGAAGGTTGTGCTTGGAACGGCATACCACAAGCTGTCGCAGCGTGAAAATGCAGCCAACGCTTGGGGCCCTTGGGACCCTGCCAAGTTTACCGTTGAAGATTCCGCTTTCGGCATGATCGTCATGGAAAACGGCGCGACGATTTCCCTTGAGTCCAGCTGGGCGCTGAACACACTGGATATTGACGAAGCAAAATGCTCGCTGTCCGGTACAGAAGGCGGAGCAGACATGAAAGGCGGACTGCGAATCAATGGCGAAAATCACAGCCGTCTTTACACGACCGACATTGAGCTGAAATCCGGAGGCGTCGCTTTCTTTGACGGTGCAGATTCCGGCCGCGACTCCGATTTGGAAATGAGAATGTGGCTGAAAGCGATTGAAGACGACACTGATCCGGTTGTAACGCCAGAGCAAGCCTATGTCGTGTCGCAAATTTTGGAAGCCATTTATGAGTCCGCTCGCACAGGAAAAGCCGTTTATTTGTAATAGCTAGCTGCTTCATGAAGCTAAACCTAAAAATCAAGCCTGCTCCCTATCCGAACGCGGAAGGAGCAGGCTTTTTTTCACTAAACAATTACAGTTCTGCTCATCGATCATGTTATTATAGAACTATACTCCGTTTTCAAGGAGGAGCGAGCTCAAGCTTTTTATCGGCGTTTTATGTACGCTTGCAGGGCTTGGGGCCATCATTGCTTATTTGCTTTAGGGGATATTTGCTAAACAAGCATACAAATTTAACCGATCCGAAGGAAGCTTAGCAGCTCGGAGAGGTAGCAGATAGGGGAATTCCGTTGCAGGGCTACCAGGAAAAAAGAGATCTCGAACGCACCGCTGTCCGCATTTTCATCAATCTCTACAACCATAATTATGCCGACAAGCTCCGGCTGCTCTATCAGCGCGAACGACCGGATGCCGTGCTTCAGCATCGGAACCAACACATGATCGGCGTTGAAATTACCCATCTGTTCTATGATTCCGAGGAAGCGAAAAGGCTGCTGGGCCGCTCCCAATCGCGCAATCTCAATCAAGAGGTTGTCGAAATGCTGATCGCCGAGCTGAATAAACGCATCCAGACGAAGGAAATGAAAATAAACAATTACGCGACTGCTTATCCAATCGCCTTAATTATTCGAAATGCTTCCCCCGCCTTCGGCATGTCCGACATTTTGCGTGCCAAGGAGCTCATTTATAAGCCGCAAGGCCGCTTTACCCATGTATGGTTTTTATCTCGCGATGGATCAGACGAGTGGTTGATGAAGGATTTGCAGCAGCTGTAGGCCTAAGCCTTAGAGCTGTCCTGCCCTTACACTCACATTCATAGCCGCGCCAATTTTACTATAGGCATAAATGGACCAATCCCCGCTCATGCCATCAGCCTCTAATTGTTCAAAGGTATGCGTAATTTGCTCGCCTTTGCGGATAGGCTTAGCCGTCACAGTCTCTTCTTCATTCCGTTTAATATTCAAATAAATCGTAGAGTCCCCTTTGTTTTCTACGGAAATGCTCAAAACCTTGCCGTCCGCCGGCATCGTTGTAAGCGACCCCGTATAGGCGCTTTGACCACTCTGATTAGTTAGGGCAATCAGTTCTTTTTTGTAAGATATTGCGCTTGCCGCCTGATCCACACTCTCCGTCATTTGAATGCTTGCTGCTGTCGAGGCTGCATTTGCTTTTGCAGTTGCAGTTATAGTTGGTACGGGATCAGCAGGAACAGCAACTTGCGCATTGCGATTGCCAAAGCCAAAAAAAGCAATCAGGATAATAAGTACAGCTATACTGAAAAGAATCAACGTTTTATTTTTCATATCATCGTAATCCTCCAAACATATATTAAAAAAACTACGCCCCTCTTACGACCGTCACACCTCGATCTGCTCATACAACTGCCGCGAGAGCACAGAGGGTTGAATGTTCAGCTCAGCCAGCTGCTCCTTTAGTTTGCGATAGACGCGATGCACTTGATGGTGCTCGCCCATGAACAAATAGGCGTGCATCGCACAGCGATAAGCTTCTTCTTCATACGGCGATTGAATAATTGCGCGCTCCGCAGCCTCAGCTGCCTTTTTCCCATTTTTTTGAGCGAGATATTGGGATGAAAGCTTAAGCAGCCACTCCATTGAAAAATGCTCCAGCCGCTGATGCCATTCTACAGCCCAATCATAATCCTCTTGGGCAAGCAGCTCTTGCCCATACATCTGCAACGTCTGCTCCATCTGCACAATAGATGTCTCTGCAGGAGGCTGCAGCTCTAAAGAAGCGGATATAAAAGCAAATACATCCGCCTTAATCCTTTTCATATCCAGACGATATTGCTCGTTTTTATAGCTGACCATCTGTTCAATGCCGATTTGCCGCAAGCCTTTCCGCAGCAGGCTGACACAAGTGTGCAAATAGATTTTAGCTTTCTCGTACGGTTCGTCAGCCCAGAGGCTTGCAATGATGCGATCACGGTGAACGCCCGACGTCATATGACCATGCAGCAGCAAATAAGCAAACAGTTCTTTCTCCTTGGCCGTCCGCCACGTCAGCTGCATGCCGTTTGCAGATTGGACATGAAATACACCGAGCATATGTACGATAAGTTCTTCCTTGCAGCCAGCTACCAGATCAAGTGCAGCGGATTGCACCCTCACGCCCTTGTCCCTTGTCAGTCGTTCAATGGTTCGGGACAAACGCTCCATTTCAATCGGCTTCAGCAAATAATCAATCGCCTCGTGTTCAAAAGCCGCTACAGCGTAATGATCGTAAGCGGTTGTAAAAACAATAGCTGCATCGGGATCAGCCTCATTTATGTAGGCGGCCAGCTCCAAGCCGCTCATTTCCGGCATTTCTATATCCAGAAACCAAATATGCGGCCGCTTGTGCCGAAGCGCTTCCAGCGCCTCAAAGCCGTTGATGTATCGTCCCGCGACGGTCACTTTCTCGGTGCGAGCAAGAAAAATTTCCAAAATGTTTAACGCATGAAGCTCATCATCTACCAAATACGCCTGCAGCACCGCGATACTCCTCTCCTTCCACTACTGGAATGGAAACATAATCGTTACCTTTGTACCTGCGCCTGGCTCACTGGTAATGGCAGGCTCTTGTCCACTCAGATGCTTCAGCCGCCGCTGTACATTTTGCAAACCGATGCCCTGCCCTCCAGCCCTTTTATTCAATAAGGCTTGTGCCTGCTGCTGTGGCATGCCAACGCCATCGTCCTCGACTACAACCTGCACCATGTCCTCAAGCCTTCGAATCGACAGGCGTACGGTTCCCCCGCTAATTTTTTTGGACACCCCATGGCGAATCGCATTTTCCACCAGCGGTTCAATGAGAAGCGGCATAATTTTGCAGGAATGGAGCGTGTCATCTACATCAAATTCCACTTGAAGCCGGCTGCCAAATCGCTCCCGTTCAATTTCTACATAAGCCCGGACAAGCTCCATTTCTTTGCTGAGCGGAATCGTTTCCTCCGAATTATCCAGATGAAAAAGAATGCGCAAATAACGGCTGAAGCTGCCCAGCAGCTCGCCTGCTCTCGGACCATCTGTAAAGCATAATGACATAATCGTGCCCAAGGCATTATACAAAAAATGCGGCTTGATCTGCGATCGCAGAAACGCCATTTCATTGCCCGCTGCTTCCTTGACCAGCCGTTTCATCCCAAGCAGCGTATGTACACGTACGAGAATTTCTCCCGCATCGAGCGGGCGCGTAATAAAATCATTTCCACCCGCTCTCAGACATGCTTCAACATCTGCGGGCGTGCTGCGCATATTAATAAATAAAACCGGGAGCTCGGCTTGGGTAAAGTCATTTCGAATTCGTTTGCACAGCACATAGCCTGTTGCAGGCGGAAGCAGCGCATCCACAATAACCAAATCTGGCTGCCGCTGCCGCTCCAGAAGCTTTTGCGCCTCCGTATCGGAGCCCGCGAACATCATCTGAAAGCCTTCTGTAGAAAGCAATGTACTCAAATGCTCCATATCTGCGAGATCTGCGGTAGCAATAAGTATCACTGCCGAAGCTCCACCATGGCTGCGTTCCCCATGCCATTCATGTTTGGCTCGGGCAGCGGCAACCTCTGAAAGGGCCTTCCCATCTACTATTTTTGCAGATTTCAGTTCGATTTGAATGTATTCCTCCGCATCATGAATGAGAAGCGTCCCACCCATTAAGCGGATAAGCTCTGAGGCAAAAGACAATCCTGCCGCAACACTGCTTGACTCCTTTGCAGAAAAACCCTCCTCCATCCTATCGCCTATTGGCTCCGCTAAGCGAGGCTTGTACCTTAGAATGATTCGCACGTTTTCATCCTGCTTTAAACACTCGAATATAAGCTCCCTATGGCTCCGCCGGCCAATCATGTGATAAACGATGCTGTATAGCACCTGCTGCAGCCTGCTCTCGTCGGCCATAATATAGCGGGCTTCGGGCTCGATTTTCCGCATGAGGACGATCCCATTTCCATTAGCTAGAAAGCCAAGCACCTCAACAACGACTGAGATGGAGGACATGAGATCAACCGTGCCCATTGCCACCTTCATGCTGCCATCTTTAAAGCGCGACATGTCGATCAAATCATTTACGTGATTCGACATTCGGTGGGCTGTATTGCGTATGAGCTGCAGCTTCTCACGTATGCCAATCTCGTCCGTCTGACGCAGCGGCGACCCCAGAAGCGATTTCGATAAATGAAGGATGCTGTGCAGCGGCGAGTTCAACTCATGGGAGGTTAGCAGTAAAAACTCATCCTTAGCCTTATCTGCCAGCTGTAATTGATGAGTAAGCTGTTGCATGGAATCATAAGCGCTGACATATTGATAAACGATCAGCATGGCAAAAGCACCGAGAAGCAGCAGAGTCGCTCCATTGAGCAAAATTTGGCTTATCGGGTTCCATACCACTACGATCGCCAGTGCGCTGTTGATAAGCATCATCCATACGCATGTAATAAGCAATTGAAACTGCGCTTTGCTGATGCTCCCATATTCGCCCCGCACATACTGGGACAGGAGCATGACAGAGGCCGCTACATAGGTAAACAGAATAACTAAATAAATACTGTCTTGAGCATACGAATAAATGTGAAACGGCAGTAGCACAATCAAAGTCACATATAGAGCTAATAAAGCACTTGCAGCCTGCAGCCATCTCCGAATCATTAGCCGTGCTGCAATTCGCGATACAATAACAAATACAATAGCAGGTACGCTATACACCGCGATATACTTCAGCTTGAAGGCAGCCTCAAAGGGCATTTCCGGAAAAAACTGCAGCAGCAGCCGCTCCCCATTTGTAAATACAATGAGTGCGAAACCAATAAAGAACAGCCCATACAGCAATTGAAGCCCATCTCGATGCAGACGAAAGTACAAATAAAAAAACAAAAGCCCCAAAATCAGGACAATTCCTATCGTTAATAACTCAAGCCCAGACTGCAGGGTCGTTCTCGCTTCGATACGCTGACTAAGGCCCAGATCAATGGCACCGTTAATACCGCCGCTATGAAAATCAAAATTAGCCACTTGCAGCACAATTTCAATCTCCGTACCCTCCGAGTGAAAATACACCGTATAAGGCACATTGCGCGGTTGGTAGGTTTCAACAGAACTCCCTGGCTGGCCAGATCGCCCGAGCAGCTGTCCATTGACATACATCGCATCGGAAAAACGAACATAACGTTTGGCTATCGCCAGCGGCTCATTCGGCGGCACATTTCGCACAAGCAGCCGGTACGTTCCATAGCCTTTCCCAGTCATTAAATCACCATTATTATGCTGCGCTTCGTTCCAGTTGCCTGGCACATGAATGATAACGGGCCTCGCCTTTGCTTGCCTAATTTCCTCTGGCGACAACAGCTGATTCGGATAAAACGCCCACTCCCCATCCAAGGAAACGACTCGCTTATCCAGCCATTCCACGCTAGGCAAAGTTAAAATGCCCTGCTTCGCCGTGAGCGTCTCGCGGCCGCCTATCATTTGCTGCAATAAAACGAGCGCGAGGAGCAGCGTCATGATGCCAAGTCCCAGTAGAAAGCGATCTGTTCTGATGTGGCGCACCTCAGCCCCCCTTGCTTGCGATAATCGTTTATTTTTACGGTCATAGGTTAACTTCATAGCGTTCGTATCTATTTAAGGCTGTGCTTCCTTTATTTTCTCATTCTCGAATTTCCCTGTCTATCCTTTAAAACATCCGCCGCCGCTGATTACAGCTTGCACAACGATGAAATCCCGCCTGCCCCTGAGTTGGTGAGGACAAAAGGCGTGGAGAACAGACTCCTAAAACATAGATGCCGCCTGAAAAGCTTCAAACGCCCAATTGAAATCTCAAGTTATCAAGTTCTCTACAATTTCGCCATTACACCTCCAATATAATAAATCCCTCTTAACAATCACTTAAAACTCGCGTGAAAACTTGAAAAAGGGAAGCTGAACATCCTAACTAAAACTAAGTATTTGACTAGGATGTGTATGCAAACCAGAGTTGGCCTGCTGCTGCTTGCTTAGTGTTTACTTAATGCTTACTTCTTGCTTATTCAAGACAAACCTCGTATACCGAGTTAAGGCTGGGGACAGCCGGATAGGTGCGTTGCTGAGATTACTATTACTGAAACCACTGTGGCTGAGACCCCGCAGTTCGGGAACGCTCCCTTTTTTTGGCGGACTGAGGTTCCGCTATTCTGGCTTTTGCTCCGATTTCAGGCCGTAAGCGGACAGGAAATCCGTTATCGTCCTCATTATCCCGTCAAATTGGCTGTTGGCAGCGCATTAGCTGCTCCTGAGTCCGCGGACTGTTCCATAACCCGTGATTTTGTTGAAATAGCGGCTGCTGTGTCCGCCAAGTCCATCATTGGGCAGGGAGTATACCGGAGTCGGTTGCGATACTGCGGCGGGAATGCGTTTGACGCTAAAATCAATCAGCATCTGGCTCACTTACGTTCACATACACGCCCTAATCACATAAAAAAACGATGGAGCAAACGGCAGCACGCCGTTTAACTCCATCGCTTTAATGGTGATCCTATTTAGCTGGATGTCTCCATACCTGTGCTAAATCACTTTCATTTACTAGTCTCTCTTGCCTTATAAGCTAGCTTTCCCGCGAAAATATTTCTTCACAACCTCATACGCCAGCTTTGGCCTGCGATAGCGGTCCACAATGCCTTTGCTGTTCTGCGTACCAGCGCGGGCGAGCAGCCAGCCCGTGCCTTCGGTTACCCGGCAATCGCAAAACTGCCAGATGAACATGCCGGACATGTACTCCCGAGAGGTGTACGCCTGCAAATTCGCTTCTATAATATCCGCCTGGCGCTCCTCCGTGCCGCGTACCCGGTTCGGGTCGCGCAAGCCATAATGGCCGTCTCCGCCGAACTCGCTCATAATCATCGGCTTGCCCGCACCGCCTGCGGCATCGGCCCAGCCTCGCGCCGCATCGCACAGCTCGCCTGGATCTTCATCGCCGTACCAGCCCGGATACAAATTACATGACACAATGTCCGCCAGGTCAAAGCAAATTTCCTTCTCGCGGTGATGGGAGGCAAACGTTAGCGGCCTGCTGCTGTCCATGGCCCGAATTTGCTCCAGCTGCCGTTTGTAGTGAATGCGTCCTTCCTCCAAGTCGCTGGCGCATTCATTCAGAATTGCCCAAATGACAATCGAGGGATGATTATAATGCTGCTCCACCATCTCTCGATTAACCTGCTCGCACTGCCAAATAAAATTTGGATTGCGCATTTGCTCAATCGACAAGCCGCGGGCATGATTTTCTTCCCATACGAGCACGCCGTGCTCATCGCATAAATCGAGGAACCGCTCATCATTCGGATAATGGCTCGTACGCACCGCATTAGCGCCCATATCCAGCATCAACTGCAAATCCTGTGCCATGAGCGGCAGCGGGAATGATGACCCCGTCAGCGGATGATCCTCATGGCGATTAAATCCTTGAAGTACGATATCCTCGCCGTTCAGCTGAATGCGTCCACGCTCCGTCGTAACCGTACGGAAGCCGACGCGTTCCACCAAATCATCGACAGGAGCCGTTTGCCCTTCAATTTGCAGCAAAACCTGCAGCAAATACAAAGCCGGATTTTCCTGCGACCAAGACTGCACCTGATCAATGCTGAAAACGCCGCCTACTGTGACCGTCTCTCCCGGCTGCAAGCTTACACTGCCAAGCTCCAGCGTCTGCCCTGCAATCGTTGCCGTCAGCTTAGCAGTCAGCTGCACCTGCGTATGCTTCTTCGATAGCGCCGGATAACGGATGCAAGCGCGAATGTCTGCCTGCCAGCTGCCAGCACTTTGCTGCTCTGCTTCCGATTCGGATTCTATTTCCATTTCTATATCTGATCCTATTTCTGATCCTATCTTTGTTTTTGTTTCTGTTTTTGCATTTACCCCTTTCAATGGGGTAAATGATAGGCGCTCAACAAACAGCTCCTGAATTTCCTCCAGCATGACAGGACGAATAATTCCGCCGTATGTATAATAATCGTTTGGAACGTGGAGCGACGACGCTTCGCTAAAAGAATTATCCACGAGCACGGCAAGCTCATGTGTGCCCGCTTCAACATCGCGAATGACGGCATCGAATGCCGTATACGCATTATAATGGCGGGCAACCGGCTTCCCGTCAAAAAACACATTAGCTGTATGGCTGACGCCTTTAAAAACAAGGCGAAGCGACGTCCTTTTTTCCACGGTCACCTTCGTGCGGTAAACGCCTCTGCCACTGTATGTCAGCAGCTCCGGATGGGTTTCCCAGCAGCCCGGAACGGCTAGCTTATATCGATATTCCAATGCTTCCAGCTGAATTTCCCCATCCGGCACCGTAACAAAATCCCACATACCGCCGAGCTCTCTTACTTTTCGAATCGTATTGGTCTGAAATAATCTGGACATGCTTTGCCTCCCCAATATGGCTTTAACGCCCCTATTGTAAACGCTACTATTTTATCACTATTTCCGTTTTTTGCAAGGTGCCTCATTAACAGAAAAAGCAGTCTCCCTCTCCAAAAAACGGTCGTTTAATAGGCGTGCTTGCTTTAACTAGGGGACTAGCTAACGTGCTATTTTCTAAAACGCTAAGCTGCCATTCAGCGGAGCTTCAGCTTCTATTCAGCTTTCTAGCCGATACGTAAATCGTGGGCCTGCCGGCAGTGATAATGATAAAGGAGAATGGAATATGTCTGTATCCATTAATACGTATTATAAAAATTCGTTGCAGCAGCCATCGTTGCTTGATCAATCCAGCACAGCAGCCAAGCAATCCCAGCTTCAAAGCGATGATAAAAAGAAATCAGCCGACTCCCTGCAGCTCAGCCAAGAAATGCTGGGTTATATGAGCGGTTATCAGCAGCAATATGCCCGTACAACAGAAATATACAGCCCAGACTCCAGCGTAAGCGAGTTAACGACTGAACAGAAAAAATCCATTCTGGTCCATTTGCAGTGGCAGTTGCATGCATCTCTTGCCTTCCAACAGGGCGATGATGGTTCGACACTCGGGACGGATACAGACGGCGGCCCATTAGGACTGATGAATGATGCGTTGTCCGGCATCGACCTGTCCACAGCTACCGATGAGGAAATTACGAATTCGACGAAATGAAGCAAACCATGAATGCTAATAGGCCGGCTCCTCCACAGGGGCCTCCGCCTGCCCCTTCTGAGGAAGCTTTTTCAGCGAAAGAGCTGACGACCGAGCAAATCCGCTCCTTGCTGACGGATTTACAAACTCAGCTTGGGAATATCGATCTAACCGATGAGAATGAGGACGACGAAAATAGCAATGATCATACAGATGGTATATTGTTCACCGCTATTAAAAATGCCGTGTCTGAAGTGGATATATCTAGCGCTACGGATGAGGAGATTTTGAATCTGCTTGATACGATTACGGAACTATTGGAAAGCAATCGCCCAGAGCCGCCACCGCTTCCAGACAGGTCTGAGTTAATTAAAGCAAGCTGCAAGTGAAATCACGGAAGCAAGCGTTGGATTGCCTCCCATGCTTAGATCGCTGAGCGGTGTGCTGCCTCCCTTTGCATGGCAAATAGCTGCTGATGCGGATGTAGATCTGGATGCCGATGAGTGGTCAGGCGATTCTACTACGGAGATTGATCTTCGTGCGGATTATAGACAGCAATTGATTCAAGAACTCCAAACCCAGCTAAGCAAGTTCAGCTCATAATAAATGAATCAGGCATAAGCCTGCATTGAACGGCAAGGCCCACACATGCTTAACCAAATGATCCTCTAGTGAACGGAAGTCATACCGGGGATCGTTAAAAGAATGAGTGTAAATAGCAAATACACGAGTCCCCGTACAGTGAACACTTCTAAAATGTCCAGCATGCGGGTACTCGTGTATGATACAAACACATTTACTATTCTTTTCATCCTATCAACTGCTCATAAGTGCGGTTTTAAGCTTCGCTTAGCGCCTTTGCGGCATAGCGATTTTCAGGAATCGGCAGCTCCAAATTGCCACGCAGCGTATCATGCTCATACTCCGTTCGGTAGATGCCCCGCTCCTGCAAAATCGGCACGACTAGATCAACGAAGTCATCCAGCCCTTTAGGCACGGAGGAATGGATAATGAAGCCATCGGCGCCCTCTTCCTCATGCCAGCGCTGAATTAAATCAGCGATTTTCTCCGGCGTACCGATAAAGTCGGTGCGCGGCGTTGCTGCGCTGAGCGCGACCTGACGCAGCGTCAAGCCGTGCTCCCGAGCTTTGCTCTTGATTTTGTCTGTGCCGCTGCGGAAGCTGTTGCTGCCGAGATCGCCAATGTCCGGGAACGGCTCATCGAGCGGAAATTGCGAGAAGTCGAAATGCTCGAAAAACCGGCCCAAAAATTGCAGCGCCTTATCAATCGATACGAGACTTGCAAGCTCCTCGTATTTGCGATCTGCTTCTTCCTGTGTGCGTCCGATAATCGGAGAAATGCCAGGGAAAATGCCAATTTCATCGGCCGACCGACCGTACGCTGCCGCTCTAGTTTTCACATCGAGATAAAAGGCTTTTGCTTCCTCCAACGATTCATGCCCCGTAAATACAGCATCGGCGCTTTTCGCTGCCAAATTGCGTCCATCCTCCGAGGACCCCGCTTGAAATACAACCGGATGGCCCTGCTTCGAGCGGGCGATATTAAGCGGCCCCTGCACGGAGAAAAACTCGCCTTTATGATTCAGACGATGCAGCTTCTCCGGATCAAAAAATACGCCCGACTCCTTATTCCGCACAAAAGCATCATCTTCCCACGAATCCCAGAGGCCGCGTGTTACCTCCAAATATTCCTCGGCAATGCGGTAGCGCTGCGGATGCGTCGGATGATCCGCTTTGCTGTAGTTTTTCGCCGAGCCTTCAAGCGGAGAGGTTACGACATTCCAGCCGCCGCGCCCGCCGCTAATATGATCGAGCGAAGCAAACTGCCGCGCTACGGTGAACGGCTCGCTGTAGGACGTCGACAGTGTGCCGACCAAGCCGATCTTCGACGTGACCGCCGCGAGCGCGGAAAGAATCGTCAGCGGCTCAAAGCGATTCAAGAAATGAGGCAGCGAATGCTCGGTAATATAGAGTCCATCGGCAATAAATACAAGATCGAACTTGCCTGCTTCCGCCTTCTGTGCCTGCTGCTTGTAAAATTCAAAATTAACGCTAGCATCCGTCACCGCATCCTGATGTCTCCAAGCCCCAACGTGACCGCCAACCCCATGTACAATCGCACCTAATTTGATTTTTTTACGCTTAGCCATAACCGATTCCTCCTCCGGATTTTTATGAAGACAATAATGCCGTTTCCTGAAGCTGCAGCTTGTAGCATTTCACCAAAACATCGCCATTGTACATTTCCTTGTCCTTCGCCCGTTCAAAGCCAAGCTTCTCATAAAGCTTGATCGCCGATGCCATTAAATCCGAGGTGTGCAAATGCAGCGTGGAAGCTCCTAGTGCGAGCGAGCGGCGAATGCTTTCCTTGATCAGCTCAGTCGCAACGCCAAGCCCTCGGGCCTCCGGCGCTACCCCAAGCAAACGGATAATCGGCGACTCAATTTCCAGCTCTGGACGCCCATAGGCGATAGCCGAAGAAGTGAACAGCAGCACGCTGCCGACGATTTCCCCATTAACCTCCGCAATAATGCGCGCCTGAGGACCTTCCTTATCAACCGATTCAATAATAGACGCCTTATAATCTAACCAGCGATCTGGTGACATAACAGCCTCGTACTGCGAATAAGCAGCTACGACGATACGCAAAATCGCCTCGCGGTCTTCCGCCACCGCATCCCGAACTTCAACTTTGATTTTCGCCACACTATACACACCTTTCGCATGATTTTTATCGGAATTATAGGTTAAAAAAGAGCTTTGACCGCTACATCTATAAGGCGACGTCTACTCGCTCCTGAGTTATTCCGTACGTTTATTGTTCATTCGCTTCGCCGAACGATTCCAAATAACGGCTTGCGAGATTGGCAAAATAAGCAGCAGTCAGCGGCAGCGCCTGCTCATCAATATCGAAGGCCGGATGATGCCATTCCTGCGGGCCCGCTGTTCCCATGAAAAAAAACAATCCCGGCACTTGCTTCTGATAATAGGCAAAGTCCTCGCCCGCAGAAGACGGAAGCGGCTCTACGACATTCAGCAGCGAATCGTGAGCTGCTGCGATTGCGGCTTCTACTAAAGCAGCGTCATTTTGAACCGCTGGCGGCCCTTTAATCCAGCGTACCGCCGCAGTTGCGCCGAACGCAGCCGCTACATTTTCCGCCACCTGCTTGAAGCGCTCCAGCACATGCTGCCTCACCTGCTCGTCAAAGGTGCGAATCGTCCCGTCGAAGACGGCCTTTTCCGCTATGACATTCCAGGCAGTGCCGCTTTGAATGCGCGTCACGCTAATGACCGCGCTGAGCAGCGGGCTGACATTTCGGCTGACGATCGATTGCAGCGCCGTCACAATATGCGCCGCCGTCACAATTGGATCGATGCTTGCCTCTGGCACAGCGGCATGGCTGCCCTTGCCTGTCACCTCAACAACAAAGCCATCGGCTGCTGCCATTATCGGTCCCGGCTTAATCCCAACCGTCCCGACGGGCAGATCCGGCTTATTATGAATCCCATAAATCGCCCCCACACCTTCAAGCGCGCCGCTTGCAATGACCGCCTGCGCGCCCGTCGCCTTTTCCTCAGATGGTTGAAAAATAAGGCGCACCGTTCCCGCCAGCGTCTCCTCGCGCTGCTTCAGCAGCAAGGCTGCACCGATGAGCGAAGCGGTATGATAATCATGCCCGCAAGCATGCATTTTCCCTGCGGCCTGTGAAGCATAAGACAGCCCTGTCTCCTCTTGAATCGGCAGCGCATCAATATCAGCCCGCAAAGCAAGTACAGGCCCGCTGTGTTTGCCGCCTACTTCGGCAACTACACCCGTTTTCAGTCCATAATCGACGATGCGAATGCCCGCTTCCGTGAGCCATTGTTGAATCGCCTTCGTTGTAGCAAACTCTTCATTTGATAATTCGGGATGCTGGTGCAGCTGGCGCCGTATTTCAATTAGCTTTGCGCCTAGCTGCTGCGTCCTCTCAGCCGCCTGTGTATCTGCCATGCTAAAGTCCTCCCTTCGGCCTTGCGCTTTTACTCCAGCCTATTCATGCTGCCTGCCCTGCTATTCAACTTTCACAGTAACTGCTCTAATTCATAAAGTGTCTAGCTTTCTACAGCAAGCTCAGCGAATGCTTCAGATAACAGCTCATAGGAACGAATTCTAGCTTCAAAATCCTTCACCGCTGTCGTGACAATAAATTCATTAACGTGATGCTTCTGCTGCCATTCCAGCAGCCGCCTCCGAACGGTCTCCTTCGAGCCTTTCGTAATTTCCGCTTCCTTCACTTCAACGGTATAGGTCTGGCCCGATTGCCTGCCGAATTCTTCCGCCTGTTCGACGGTTCCGACCGTCAGCGTCTTGCCGTTTTCCAAATGAATTTTGACGTTTTTATGGTCAGAGGCCAGATGCGCCGCTTCCTCATCGGTATTTGCAGCAATGAGCGACAACGCCAAAATCGCCTGCGGCTGCTTGCCTTTATCCGAGCGGAACTCCGCATGATAGGCAGTTAGCGCCTCTTCCGCAACAGCCGCATCGCTATTAATAAATTGGGCAAACACATACGGATAACCCGCTTCCGCTGCCAGCTTCGCACTAGCCACACTGGCGCCAAGCACGAAAATCTCGGCCGGCTGCTCAGGCACAGGAGAAGCCTGAAGGCCAGCAAGCGCATGATCCGCAGGCAGCGTATTTTGCACAAAATGCTCTAATTCCACCAGCTTATCCTGCAAGGACTGCTCCTGTGAAATGCCTTTCTGCAAAGCCTGCGTGGAACGGGGCAGCCCGCCTGGCGCCCGGCCAATGCCCAAATCTACGCGTCCTGGAGCAAGTGTCGCCAGCAAATTAAAGTTTTCCGCTACTTTATAAGGGCTATAATGCTGCAGCATTATCCCGCCTGAGCCGATGCGAATGCTTTTTGTTTGAGCAAGCAAAAACGAGATCAGCACCTCAGGGGAGGAGCCTGCAACTTGCGCCGAATCATGATGCTCGGATACCCAGAAGCGGTTGTAGCCGAGCTGCTCCGCCTTTTTCACCAGTGTAAGTGTATTTTGAAAAGCCTCTGCCGGGGTGCTCCCTGGAAAAACAGGGCTTTGGTCTAAAATGCTAAGCTTAATCGCCATATTCATTCTCTCCCATCGTCGATTGCCTCGTAACGCTCGTTTATATGCTGTAGCTAGGTTCCGGCGCGATACGCTTCAGAAACTGCTTCGTTCTCTCTTCCTTCGGCTTGCCAAATAGCTCGCTCGGCTTGCCTTCCTCGACGATGACGCCGCCATCCATAAAGACGACATGGTTTGCGACATCGCGGGCGAAGCCCATTTCATGCGTGACGACGATCATCGTAATGCCTTCTCCAGCGATTTTGCGAATGACGTCAAGCACCTCGCCCACAAGCTCCGGGTCAAGCGCCGACGTCGGCTCATCGAATAAAATCACTTCCGGGTTCAGCGCAAGAGCCCGGGCGATGCCTACCCGCTGCTGCTGCCCGCCGGACAGCTCGCTTGGGTAGGCGTCAAGCTTCGCCGCAAGCCCTACCTTCTCGAGCATTTGCGTGCTGCGCCGCCTTGCTTCATCTTTGGGCAGCTTTTGCACAATGAGCAGCCCTTCCATCACATTTTCCAGCGCCGTCTTATGCTTGAATAAATTGTAATGCTGGAACACCATTGCGGAGCGCTGGCGCAGGTTATGAATATCTTTTTTCCCAGCTGCCTTAAAGTCCAGCTCGAATTCGCCAATGCGGATTTGCCCATTATCGGGCTTCTCCAAATAATTGATGCAGCGCAGCAAGGTTGTTTTACCCGAACCGCTTGGGCCCAAAATAACAACGACCTCGCCTTTTTCCACCGTCAAATCGATGGATTGAAGCACCTGATTTTTCCCGAACGACTTGGAAATTTGCTTCAGTTCAATCATGCTACGCCACCTCGATTGTATTTATTAATTCTCCGCTCCAGCCAAGCTGTTGCCTGCTCGATTAATATCGTCATGCCCCAGAACAGCACCGCAGCTGCAATGTAGGCCTCAAGAAACTTCCAATTGGTCGCCGCGACAATTTGCGCCTGGGCGTTGATTTCAACGACAGATACGGTAAAAGCAAGCGTTGAACCGTGCAGCATGCCGATCAAATTGTTGGATAAATTCGGCAAGCAGACGGCGAGCGCCTGCGGTAGTACGATGCGGCGCAGTGCCTGCGGCGTCGTCATCCCAATGGAATAGGCAGCCTCCATCTGTCCGCGGTTCACCGCAAGAATGCCTGCGCGCACAACCTCCGACATGTAGGCGCCTGCTGTAATCGAGAAAGAAATATAAGCAAAGCCGATTAACGGAATGACCGTTGAATTAAAGCCAAGTCCCAGTGCGCTAGCCAACCCATCGATGATGATCGGAAGGCCGAAATAGATCAGCAGCAAATGCATAAGCATCGGCGTGCCGCGAATGAATAGCACATAAGCGCTAGCCAGCGGATATAAGACGGGAATCCGATAAATCCGAATGAGGGCAACAGCAGTACCAATAATGAAACCGACGAGCACGGAGACGATCGTAATATAAAGCGTATTCGGCAGCGCCTTGAACAAGCTGAGAAAGGCCGTCCATATAAATCCGGGGTCTAGTGACATCAAGCTCAGCCTCCTTTCTCCAAGCGCGTAATGAGCGTCCGCTTCCACAGCCTTCTTTTTCCATAACGCACGACCGGTTCAGCCACTTGCTTCTCATGACGCAGCAGCCTGCGCTCCAAATAATGGAAGGTCCGTTCCAAAGCAGTGCTGATTACAAAATAAATGAGCGACAAAGCGATATAGGTTTCAATAAAATGCTGGGTCGCCGAGGCGAGCGTCTGCGACTTGCCTGTCATTTCCATCGCTCCCAGCGTGAACGCCAGCGATGTATCCTTCAAGTTGCCGATGACGAGATTCGCTAATATCGGTATCGATATCGCCAGCGCCTGCGGCAGCACAATACGGGTAAACGCCTGATAGCCGCTCATGCCAATCGCATAAGCCGCCTCTACCTGACCACGATCCACCCCATTGACCGCTGCCCGAATCGCCTCGGATATAAAAGCGCCACTGTGGAGAGCATAAGCCAAAATAACGAAAACGAGCACATTGGCCCGCGATACATCAATATGAACGAGCTTGAGCAATTCCGGGAGGCCGTAATAAATGAGAAAGAGCTGAATCAATATCGGCGTTCCACGGAAAAAGGATACATATACCTGCGAAGCACGCTGCAATACGGGAATTTTGTAGAGCCGGGGCAGCGCAATGATAAAACCAACGACGAGCCCCAGCAAAATGGATGCAGCCACAATAAACAAGGTAATATGCAGGTAAGACAGCAATTTGGGTAAGAAATCCAGCAAGTAATGAATATCAAATTTTCTGCCCATATGTTTCCCTCCGTCTTACACCCTTGACCAGCAAGTTAGTAGCACCATTTATTTTTTTACAACTTCATCAAGCGGTTTTGTATAATCTTCGCCAAGCCACTCGATGCTCAGCTTCGAAAGCGTTCCGTCAGCTTTAACCTCTTTAATTGCGGCATCCAGTTTGTCAGCCAGCTCCTGGCTGTCTTTACGGAGCACGAACAGCACATCGGACTGAATAAGCGGGTCGCCTACCGTCTTCATCGCAGGATTGCCATCCGTATCAGGGTAGAAAGGAAGCGAGAAGTCGGTAGCTAGCGTTGCATCTACGCGTCCGCTTTTGAGCAAAGCAATACGGTCATTGGCTGCACCGCTGGAGTAAACAATTTCATAAGGATTGTTATGCTCCTTGTTGTATTGCTCTAGGAAAAAGGCCTGGTTGCTCGTTGGCGATGTAAATATTTTTTTGCCTGTCAGATCGTCGATCGAATTAATCGTTGTGTTGTCTCTATACACCGCTATTTTCGAAAGGAAAATGCTATACGGCTCTTTATTAAAAAGGAATTTAGCTTCACGCTCCGGGTTTTTCTCCATTTGGTGAGCGACAAAATCAATTTTTTTCGTCTCCAAGCTTAGCAGCAAGCTGGAAAATTCTTGCGTTTGGAATTCAAACTCATATTCCGGCAGGCGTTTATCCAGCTCTCTAACGAGCTCAACGTCGAAGCCTGTCAGCTTGCCATCCTCATCGATAAAGCATACATTCGGAAACTGGGTGCCCGTGCCGACAATAATTTTCTTCACTTCCTGAGCTGGGCTCGCGCTTGCTCCCGCACCGCTGTCCGCCGTTTCTTTCGTGCCATTATTTGCAGCTCCGCACGCCGTCAGCGTAAAGGACAAAACAAGCAGCGTAGCTAAAAAAGTTCTTTTTTTCATAAAAATCGTTCCCCCATGTCATGATCATTTTTATAATACCTATAATTCCTACCTACTAAGTAAGAATTGTTCTATCACTAATTTATCATCCGCTCATCAAACCGTCAATGCCCCGGATAATAGGGTTTTTCTATTCTCTTATCTAAACATTCGATAGGTCTGCATCTAGGCAGCTGTTTCTAATATTGCATTTGCTCGTTTTAGGTCCGGCTGACGAAAGGCAGCGCTTTGACAAGCTTCACCAAGCTATCGAAAAAAGGGCTGCTCTCGCCGTTCAGCATAATCAGGTTCGTATCGAGCGACAAGCCCTCCACTTCTGGAATCGTAATCGGAAAAAGCTGTCCCGCCTGAACCTCGTCATAGGCAGACAGACTTGGCAGGAAGCAGATCCCCAGCTTTTGCAGCACGAGCCGCTTCGCGGTTTCCAAATTATCTGTGTGGCAGGACATTTCCGGCGGTTCATTGAGCGATTCAAAAACCCGCTGCAGCCTTACCCAGTCAAGCGCCCCACATTCAAAAAACACAAGCGGCTGGTTGCCTATCGCCCTCAGCGTAATTTGCTTCTCCTTCAGAAAGGGGTGGCCTTCGTACACATGCAGCCGAATCGCATCATCGAGCAGCTTAACCGAGCGCAAGCCGGGATGAGTCGTTTGACGGACAAAGCCGATATCGACCTCTTTGTTCAGCACCATCTCCACAATATCATCCGTCTTGGCAGTCACCGTCTTGAAGCGAATGCCGGGATGCTTCTCCTTCAGCGCTGGCAGCAGCCTCGGCACCAAATAGTTTGCCGTCGACACGGTACAGCCAATTCTCAGCTGGGCGGGCATCTCCTGCTTCAGATGCAGCTGCTTGCGCCCCTTTTCCAGCGTCTGCAAAATTTGCTGAGCGTAAGGAAGGAATCGCTTGCCTTCCTCGGTCAATTGAATTTGCTTGCCCATCCGGTCAAATAGCTTGCAATCAAGCTCCCGCTCCAGCGACTGAATTCTCGCCGTTACGGACGGCTGGGAAAGAAACAGGCTTTCCGCTGCCTTATTGAAGCTGCCGTAATAAATGACATAGACGAATGCTTCTATATTTTCGATATTCACCGGAAGAGCCTCCTCGCAAAATACAACTTAACCAACTTGTTAACTTGGAATTATGTTGTGATAATGGTAATCCACATCTACCTAGGTGTCAATGGGCGAAGGAGAAAAAATTAGGTACAGAAAAAAAGCCCCCACAGCTGGACCATTTTAAATGGCCAATCTATGGGGACCATACGTTAGTCCAGTAGGGAGGAGATTTGAATGCTCGCGACTTTCTTATTTACGATATGGAAATTCATGACATCCACATAGTTGGCCGGCGAATAGCGGTAATCATCCTCTTCATCGGACACCTCTCCTCCAAGCAGGTTCCCTTCGGGATAGGCTTCTTGCAGCTTCTCGATACTGTCGCCGACTTTGATATTGCGGACCGTCGTATAATTAGAATCGGTTATCTTGATATTGAAAATCTTGAACTGCTTCCCTTCCGCTGAATCAATAGTTTTAATGACAACGCCTGGATAGGTGTACTGTTTCTCCGTGAATCCAATCAGGTTATCCATATTCGTGCCATCTCCCGCGGCATAGGTGTGGGACTTGATCGCTGTGGCTTTGCCCAGCATGCCTTCAAGCTTAGCATCGTCTACGATGTCAGAGAGGGCAATGGTATGGTCATTATGCACAAAAGACAGCTCTTTCAGAACCACATTGCCTTCTTTCTTAATGGTGCCTTCCTTAATAACCTTCGAATTGGAGCCGGATGCTTCACTTGCTGCCGGAGAAGCTGGGTCGACGGCAGTAGTCCCCGCCTGGTTCTCCTGGCATGCTGCCAGTAGTGTCATTGCCAATACCGTTGTCAACGCTATGGTTGCTGATTTCTTCATTTTTTTCATCATTATCCCTCCAAGAGTTATTGTCTACGTCTTATGAGGTCATTATAGGAAAACCATTTAGTATTGTCATAGCAGTCTTGTAACATTCTTGTAACTTCACCTTTCACAACGAAGGCAGAACGATGGACACGGTGGTTCCAACACTCACTTTGCTCTCAATAACGATATATCCGCCGAACTTTTCGGCAATTTCCTTGCAAATGGACAGTCCTAACCCTGAACCCTTGGCCACATTGGAATTTTCCGCCCGGTAGAATCTTTCCTGAACCCGTGCTATATCCTCCATGAAAATCCCAATTCCCTGGTCAGTGATTTGGACGACCGCTTCCTGCTGCCGGATGAAGGTCTCTACCCGGATATGAGTGTCGGTATTCGAATACTTGATGGCGTTATCGAGAATATTCGCAATGGCATGTGATAGCAATATCGTATTGGCATATACAAAAGCCGCTTTAGCCAGCTTTACTTCCACTGTCATTCGTTTCTGCTCCGCTCTGGGTCTCAGGTCGGCAACCACTCGCTCCGTCAGATCCGATATATTTATTTTTTCGATACCTATCTCTTTGGGGCCAGCTTTGTCGAATCTGGCCAACATTAACAACTCATTGATGAGCGCGGTGAGCCGTTCCGATTCATTGACAAGATGGTAATAGATCTTCTGCAAATCTTTGTCCTCATTCTCACCCTCATATAAATACTGGGAAAATCCCCGGATTGCGGCGAGCGGTGTTTTCAGCTCATGAGATACGTTAGAGACAAACTGCTTCTGATATTGAATATAATCGTTCAGTTGAATGCCCATCTGGTTCAATCCTGCCGCAAGCATTCCCAGCTCATCTTTTCTGTTCAGATGGACTTGCTCAAATTGCTGCTTGGAGAATTGTTCTGTAGCCGCCAGCAGATATTTAATCGGTCTGGTCGTTGTACGGGCAATATATAGGCTTGAGAACGTCATCAAAATTAGGAATCCGCCTGCGCCCATAAATAAGATGGAACGGATTCGATTCATAATATCGTAAAAATAAGAGAGGTCTTCCACAAACTCGAACACAAACACATTTTGATAATATTTATCCTGAATGGGAATTGAGAAATAGAGCCTTTTATCTTCAGTAACCGAATACGAATAATTTCCTTGCAGCGCACTTTCTATATTTTTCTTGAAAATGACAGGCGTCCCGTCGTTGACGATAATGCCATTCTCCGCGTGTCCCAAAAGATTCAACTGGCTGTCATAAATCCGCACTTCCTTGCCCGTAGCCTTTAACGTTTCCAGAGCCGTTCTGAATACGTCTGGGGTTTGCCCCTGATCTGACGGTTCTTCATCATATTTAGCGAGTATTTCCCGGAATGACAGTTCGCTCAAATCAGCCTTTTCAATCATTTGCTTCTCAATGGTTACGAAGCTATAATAATCAATCGCTTTATCCACCGATATAATGATGACGGCAAAGGATAATATAGAGAAAAATAAATAATTCAACAAGAGCCGGGTTGCATATTTCAGGCGGAATCACCGCCAAGCTGATAGCCGAATCCATAGACCGTCTTTACATATTTCGGCTTTTCGGCATCGTCCTCCAGCTTTCTTCTGAGCCTCATGATTGTCATATCTACGCTGCGGCTGTCACCCAAATAATCGTATCCCCATACGATTTCCAGAAGCTCATCTCTTGTGTAAATTTTATTGGGCCTTCTCAATAATGTCTCTAGAATTTTGAATTCTTTGGCCGTCAGAGAAATCGGCTCACCATTCTTCAGCACGACTCGGGTCTCCAGATTAAACGCCAGTTCCCCGTAATTGATTGGTTGTTCTTCATTCGGTTTGTTCATAGGGTTAGGTTCATATCGTCTTAGCACCACTTTAATACGGGCAATGAGTTCGCGGTTATCGAAAGGCTTGGTCATGTAATCCTCTGCTCCAAGCTCAAGCCCCAATACTTTATCGATGGTTTCATTCTTGGCCGATAACATAATAACAGGAACCACTTGCTTCTTCGTAATCTCTTTGCACAGATCATAACCGGAGTAGTCCGGCAGCATCAAATCCAACAGCACCAAATCCGGCTGGAACGCATCCAGCTCTTGAAGGCCAATCCGGCCATTCTCTGCGGTTTTCACCTGAAAATTCTCCCGTAGAAGTACAAGCTCGACCAAGTCTCTAATAGCCGCCTCATCATCGATCACCAGAATTTTTCTCACTTGATCCCTCCTCCTGTAAAAACATTTAGGAAACAGTCCGGTTTATAATAGTTTAGCAAATCCATAATAACGCAGGCTGCTATTATAGAGTAGTTTAGAGCAAGGTGCAAAATTCATGAACAATTAGGTAGTTTTCTGTGGATGCAAGAAAAACGGACACCTCGCTGGTGTCCGTCATTGGAGTATACCATGATTCGATGACAACGGAAGGCCCTGAGCTTCAGGTCTATCCTTCCAACTCCTCTGGGCTCATCGTCAGGCCGCTCTCATCCGGAACGGCCATGTCCAGCAGTTCACTGGTGGTGACAAAACGATATCCTTCTGCAGCCAGTTCTTCCACCAGCACCCGAACCGCTTCTATGGTCTGGGAGCGGTCCCCGTACCCGTCATGGAACAGCAAGATACTGCCGGGCGCGACCGCCTGCCGTGTATGCTCCAGAATATAATCGACGCCTGGAGTTTCCCAGTCCTTGGCCGCTCCATTTACCGTACCTCTTGCCCCGTAACCTTCCGGATAAGGACATCCGTTCGCTGCAATTCCCCACTAGCTTCCTCCAACGTCAGTTTGGTAAGGTCTGGATGGGAATAAGTATGGTTCCCGAGCTCGTGGCCCTCCTGATGCACAGCAGCCGCCATTTCTGGGTGCGCTTCCATCTCCTGGCCAATCATAAAAAAAGTTGCTCGTCCTCCCACACTGCGGAAAATATCAAGCAATTGGCTCGTATATACCGGATTCGGACCATCATCAAATGTGAAGGCCACTGCCTTTTCCCTTACAGAAATCTGATGTATCATTGATAATTTGACCATGAAATAACCGTCTCCTCTTCACAATTATAACTTGTCCACTCTCCATCATTTTGCCAGAAACAGAACCATTTCGCATCCTCATTTGGAAGTATTCCAATATTGGAGCCTAAACCCAAAATCTGATTCAGTTGTGGGTTTGACATATAGAGGCGAAGCGTAGCTGCTCAAAACCACAATTCAACGTTCACCGTATTCGCAAATAAAAAGTAAAAACTTTTCCTCAACTTAACTACCCATGACTTGTATATAGGCTTTCTAAATAAAAAAACGGCTCAGATTGTAATGAAACATTCCGTGCCGTTTTGACTATCCACCTCAAACGATGCCGCCGACAGCTGTCGCGTCTCCTGCAAATCCGCACATTCCCTCTTCCTAAGAACCAGGCAACTTACGAATCCTGTGAATTCATGAGTCTGAGTGAGAAAATTGGATCATTTCGAGGAATTAAAAAAAGTATCGTTAAGAATCGCTTTAGCTTTCTTTAGGTTGTGGGAATCCAACTTATTAAGCATCACCATGATTTCGTTCATTTCCTCGGTATCTGATAAAGTACGAAGGGTCTTGTCATTGTCTATCTCTTCTTTTGTGCGCGCAGCTCTCTGACTCGGTGCGATTGATTCCTCTTTTGTCTCCGAATAAACCCATGATGTATGCAACGTTTCGCTAAGGGCATTGACGAGAAAGCTTAATTCATCTTCGTTATACCGTTGCAAGAAACGATTGACTCCGATATCAATTTGATGATGCAGGGCTTCATGCAGACGATAAATCTCTTTGCCCAGTGATGTGGTACGGAACAGAACTTCTTTTTTGTTATCCGGAAGGTATTCAAAACGGATGATTTGTTTATCAACCAGTTTTCTCGTAATTTTAGAAATACTCCCTTTGGAATAACCGTACTGCTTTGAAATCGTTATGCCATTTACAGGCTCAAGCTTTCCAATCGCATCCAACACATGCAGCATCATGACTGTCATTTCTTTTACCAACTCTGCAACAGCAGGATTAGGGCTATTTTGGATCAGCCACTGTTTCTCTTCATCATCTTCCGCTTGGTATCTAAGCTGTATGTCTTTCACAACTTCCAACAATCCCTTGATTAGACGATCTTTATTTTGCACTTCCAAATGGTTGATCATTCATTTCTCCTCCGATGATTAGCTTAATACCAGTATAGCAGTGGATAGTCCAAAATTAAAGTTTCCTGGAAACAATATTGACAAAGGAGGGAGTTGCATCTATTATTGTTTCTAGGAAACCAAAATGATAATGGAGGAATATATATGAACGTTGACGTACTCATCGCCGGAGCCGGCCCGACCGGCTCCACGCTAGCGGCCGACCTTCTGCGGCGCGGCCTTCGTGTCCGACTGGTCGACAAAGCACCACATGCCTTCAAGGGCTCCCGTGCCAAGGGGGTCCAGCCGCGAACTCTGGAGGTGTTCGAAGACCTCGGCATTCTGGGTGAGGCTCTCGCGGAAGGCAGCCCTTACCCGCTCGCGGGTCTTCATTTCGGACCCATCACTGTGCCGTGGCGGATGCAGCAGCGGAACAGGCCGACACCCAACGTGCCGTATCCGAACATCCTGCTGCTGCAGCAGCACCGCACCGATGCCATCTTGCACCGCCTGCTCGATCGCCTCGGGCTGGGCATCGAGTTCGACACAGCAGTGGTGGGTTTCGAACAAGATGCCGATGGAGTGACGACGACTCTCTCAACGGGAGAGAAGGTCCGCAGCAGGTATCTGGTCGGGGCCGACGGCGGCTCGAGCACGGTCCGCAAGGCCTCTGGAATTCGGTTTATCGGAGAGACCGCCGACTCCGACCGTACGCTTATCATCGACTGCATGATCGACGGACTGTCACGCAACCGGTGGCATATGTGGCCACGGACGCACGGCAAGTTTGTCGGAGCATGCCCGCTGCCCCACTCCGACCAGTTCCAGGTCATGATCCGGCTGACACCAGACGAGACGCCTGACCTCGACGAAGCCGCCCTGGCCGCCCAGTTCCATAAGCTCACCGGTTTCCGGCTCCACAGCATCACCTGGACCTCGGTGTTCCGGCCAAACGTCCGGCTCGCCGAGCACTACCGGGCGGGCAACGTCTTTCTCGCAGGCGATGCCGCCCACGTCCACACCCCAGCTGGTGCGCAGGGCCTCAACACTGGTGTGCAGGACGCCTACAATCTCGGCTGGAAACTCGCTCAGGTCATCGCCGGCGCTCCCGACAGCCTCCTCGACAGCTATGAGGCTGAGCGTCAGCCCGTTGCAGCACGCGTCCTCGGCAAGTCCAGCGAGTTGTACTCCCGGCTTGACCAGCAACGTCTCTCGACCCTCAAGCGCGGAGACGAGGAGCGGCAGCTCGGACTTTCATACCATCGCGGACCGCTCGCCCCTGCCGACGCGCCAGCCACCAAAACCCTGCATGTCGGTGATCGTGCACCGGACGCGCCCTGCAACGGCCCCGGCGGGATACGACGTCTGTTCGACGTCTATCAGGGACCACACTTTACCATGCTGGCCTTCGGCGTGAACGCCGCCAAGGCACTTCCCGAGTTGAGCTGGCCAAACGGCGGCGCCGATTTGCACCGTTACACCGTCAATAGCAGCCGCGAAGTCGATCACAATGGCCTCAACGACACCGACGTCAAGCTGACCAGCATCTACGGCGTTACTGGCGACGCGTTGGTTCTAATCCGGCCAGACGGTTACATCGGAAGCATCATCACAACCGACTGGTTCGCAGCCTTCGACAACTTGACTAGGACAATTACTTAGCCACTGTCAAGTGCAGCCCACTCCGACTGATATTTATGTAGGACATTGGCGAAGTAAGCCGAGAGCGTTAGAGCCGCCTGCCATCGGCGGCCATCTCACGTGTGAAGCTGCGTGGCGACGAAATGCCGAGAAATGAATGGACGATCCATAGAAGGTGCGTCCGATTCGAGCCTTTCATCACCTATTCGTCGGAACTGAAATTATTGCATATAAAAATTGACATATCTATATAATTAGATATAATGATGCTATGGAAACCATGATGATCTTTAAAGCTTTGTCTAATGACACCCGTGTGAAAATTTTGGAATGGTTAAAAAAGCCGGATGAAAATTTTGGACCGCAATTGTATTTACCAACGGATGCTGACTTTAAAGGAGGGATTTGTGTAGGAAGCATTCAGGAAAAAACGGGATTGGCACAATCGGTGATTTCCAGCTATTTAATGATCATGAAGAAAGCTGAACTTTTAGAATCAAGGCGATTTGGACAGTGGACCTATTATCGGAGAAATGAAGAAACCATTCGTAAATTTGCCGACTATATCAAGAATAAAATGTAGGTAGCCACAATTATAGGGTTACCTGCTTATTTTTTGATTCTATATATCTACAATTATAGATATATAGAAATAAGAAAAAAGATTGTGTTATAAGGAGAAAAGAATCATGAACAGAATCAGTCCACTATTTTTTATTGCACTAGGTATATTTGGCATTATAAATACCGAACTTGGTGTAGTCGGAATTTTGCCAATGGTCATGGAGAAGTATAACGTTACCGCAGGACTAGCTGGAATGCTTGTTAGTTCGTTTGCACTTATTATTGCCCTTTTTGGTCCATGGATGACGCTGTTCCTGTCAAGATTAAATCGTAAAACTACATTGATTGGCATTCTGATTATTTTTGCCGCTTCCAATTTGATGTCAGTTTTTGCTCCGAATTTTTATATGCTTATGGCTCTCCGAATGATTCCAGCTTTCTTTCATCCGGTTTATTTCTCCATTGCTTTTGTACTAGCCACTGAATTATCAGTAAAGGAGGAAGCCGCGAAGGCTAGTGCAAAGGTATTTCTTGGGGTAAGCATGGGCATGGTGCTCGGAATCCCGCTCACTTCCTATATTGCCAATCAATTTTCACTTGGTACCTCATTTTTATTTTCTGCCCTTGTGAATGTCGTTGCGTGTGTTGGAATAGGAGTAATGGTTCCAACCATGTCGGGGAAGGAGAAAACCTCTTTTGGAAGACAGCTTGCGATATTACGAAAACCCGCTTTATGGTTAAATAGCGGTGCTGCTTGCTTCATATTTGCTGCTATGTTTTCTGTATATAGTTATTTTGCGGAATATTTAGGACAGAGGTCTGACATGAGTGGGAAACTTATTAGCGTGATGCTTGTGATTTTCGGAATTAGCGGTGTGGCAGGAAATTGGTATGCTGGAAAGCTATTAAGCCATCGTATGTTGAAAACAGTGCTGCTTTATCCTGTCGCTTTAGGAATATGCTATTTACTTCTTTATTATGTGGAAATACCCCTTATTCTCATAAGTGGGATTATCATTGTGTGGGGAGCTGTTCATACTAGTGGACTTATTGTAAGTCAAATTTGGCTGACATCGGAAGCTTCAGAAGCCCCGGAATTTGCTAACAGTTTATATGTGTCTTTTTCAAACCTAGGCGTCACGATGGGTGCGGCTATAGGTGGTTGGTTTATATCACGATTGGGAGTAGGAGAAGTCGTTTGGAGCGGTTTACTTTTTGTAGTATTGTCCCTTTTGTGTATCGTCGTAAAAATAATGTATTTTGGCTTAAATGCTAAGCCAAATGTGAAATCTATGGTTACGGAAGAAGATTGACGGGACTCGTTTCTTAGTCACACCTAAAGAGGATGGCAAGTAGTGCGGGAAGTGTACAACTTATATGGAAATTCACCTAATACACCCAAAATGAATTTTATTAACACCAATACCGTGCAGTTTAGCTCAACTGGCAGAGAGCCTTATTGGCAGCGATGAAGTCTTTAAACTCTTATATGGATCAAACTAGTTCACTTGGGAATGAGCTTCCCAACCAAAGAGCCAATAGACAATTACCTGTTCGCTCCTTTGGTGAGTTCCGCTTTACCACTATTTGTGATACGGTTCTCCGCACTGTCTGTAACGGCAAGTTTTAGAGCCATCTTTCGCGGGATGGCTCTTTATTTAGAATATTGAACTTAACTATTTGTTGAATAACTATGTGACCTACATTTTAAATTAACGGATAGGCTTATATTCCCCATCAAAATTAAAAAAATAACCGTTGTTTATACGGATATATCCGAAAATACAATGGTCTCTATCCCTATATAAAACACCGGAGCCGTTTTTATTGTCTTGGTTACCTTCTGCAACCCTAATTCTGTCGTCCTCACAAGCTATAACAATTCCGATATGATCGTGAGAGTGATCGCTTAAAAGCTTCTCATAAATAACGATATCCCCACGCTCTGGATTAAATCCATCTTGTTTATCTCGATAGAAAAACCCCGTTTCAGGCAGTTGGGCCCAATCCAACCATGCGCCAACTCCAGCTAATCGATACATGCGATTCGGATAGCGAATGGGCAGTCGTATCCCCACCGCCATACAGCAGTAGTAAACGAATGCAGCACACCAATTCCCTTCCAGCACTTTATAGATATCCGTGTCCGGCCAATACTTGCAAATTTCCCGGTAGCGTTCATCCTCCGGGATGCCAATAATATTTTGCCCTGCAAAAATTTCCGAAAAATCTGCCAGCCTAAGTCGTCTGTCTTCCGCATTAGTCTCTATCGTTTCCGTGTCGACGTTAGCTTCCGCCCCTGCATACTCATCAGGAATCCCCAGTTCTATAAACACATTTTGCAGTCTATGTATAACCGCCTTGGATGAATAGTTACCTGTATGCTGAAAGTACATCTGCAATAATATAGCATCTTTAATTATTTCCTCGTATGGGTCCTGCGTTCGATGTATAGCTTCTTGATAAAAGATCGCTCGAAGAATGACATGCTGCTCTTCGTCAGAAAAGAGCTGTGTGCTGCGCAGTATAGGTCTTACCGCATCTGCACTGTTTGGACCAAGGAAGTTTTTAATGCCGGTTCTATAGAAATAATAACCGTGAAGCAACCCGGCGATCCCGGCGATTTCCGGATCTTGTCCTCTTCTCATAGCAAGCATCGAAGCGAAATTTGATACCCCATAAAGATGTACCCCGGTTTTATTTTTATAGCCAGTCTCCCCTATATTTAAGAGCATTTCTTGAATAAGACCACGAACACTTTCAATCCGCTTAACCTTCTTCTCTCCAATCAAAATTTCGCCCCCTGCCCTTCAATCATGCTGACTCAAGAAAAATAATTAAAAAACTTGCCCCTACTTATCATTAATTATAGCTAATTTCCCAACAAAAAACGGCACGGGAATGTAACGAACCATTCCCGTGCCGTATTAACGTCTGAATAGGCTATTTAATAACGCCTTTTTTCAAAATAATGTTCGCATACAGCGCCTGCTCGCCAGTTGCCACAATCGCATAAGCCTTCTTCGCCCGCTCATAAAAAGCAAAGCGTTCCACTTCCTCAGGCTTCTCGCGTACTGGCGTGTGCTGCTCAATGATGAGCTGATACTGCTCCCAGATTGGCGTTTGGACGGTATCGCCAGGAACAACCTGCATGAGCGCCGCCGGACGCTCCACATATTGATCCAGTGGAAACAGCGGCAATATCGCTTCCAGCAGCTCAGGAATGCCGTGGCCGTCTGCCCGAACAACGCGCTGCGCGTGGCTCATGACGGGGAAATTGCCGTCGGCCAGCACGATTTCGTCGCTGTGTCCCATTTCCATTAATATTTTCAGAAGCTCCGGTGAAATCAATTTGGATATGCCATGCAGCACCTCAAACACTTCCTTAAGTAAGATTAAAATTTAAGACTTCGCCTGCAAAGCGACTAACCGCAGGTAAGCCTCGTAAGCCCGCTCCCATACTTGCTGCTCCGCTTGCGCCGGCTCATAGGTATCCACCTCGAACGATGCCGCCGACAGCTGCCGCGCCTCCTGCAAATCCGCACATTCCCCTTGGGCAATGAGCTGAACGAGCATATTGCCGATGGCGCTCGCTTCGACCGGGCCTGCCCATACCGAGCGGCCAATTGCATTCGCCGTAAAGCGGCAGAGCAGCTTGTTCTGTATACCGCCGCCAACCATGTGCAGGCCCGAATAAGCCTCTCCGGTCAGCTGCTCCATTTGCGCCAGCGCGTAACGGTATTTCAGCGCCAGACTTTCGAGAATGCATCTCGCTATTTCGCCCCGCGACTGCGGCACAAGCTGCCCTGTCTCCTCGCAATACTGCTGCACATTTCGAATCATGCCCGAAGGGCTGTAAAAACGCAGATCATCCGGATGGATCAGGCTGCGGAAAGGTTCCGCCTGCTCCGCTTCGGCCGCAAGCTGTGCGAATGACAGCTCTTGCCCTTGCGCCTCCCATTCACGGTGGCATTCCTGCAAAATCCACAGGCCCATAATGTTTTTGAGCAGCTGGTAGGTTCCGCCGACTCCGCCTTCATTGGAAAAATCGAGCGCAAGCGCTTCTGGCGTCAGCAGCGGACGCGCTAGCTCAGTGCCGAGCAGCGACCAAGTGCCGCACACCAAATAGGCAAAAGCTTTCCCGCCTGCCGCTGGCACAGCAGCAACCGCTGATTCCGTATCATGCGTGCCTACGGCAATCGCTTCAATCGGCGGTACAGCCAGCTCTTCGCATACTTCCGCTGTTAGCGGCCCAATGCGCTGTCCCGGATGAATCGGCGCAAGGAACAGCTTCGCTGGAATGCCGAGCTGCTGCATAAGCGGCTCATTCCACTGCTGCCGCTCTGGATGAAACAGCTGCGTCGTAGTCGCCATCGTAAATTCGCATACCTTCTTGCCCGTCAAAAAATAAACGAGCAAATCCGGCGTCAGCAGCAGCGTCTCGGCGGCCGCCAGCTTCGGCGAGCCTGCCTTGCTCATCGCATACAGCTGATAAATCGTATTAAAGGGCATAAACTGGAGCCCGCCCTGCTGGTATTGCTCCTCGCGGCTCAGCAGCTGCTCCACCTCTTCGACCAAGCCTTCTGTCTGCGGGTCTCGGTAATGATAGGGATTGCCCAGCAGCTCGCCTTGCGAATCCAGCAGTCCAAAGTCCACTCCCCATGTATCCACGCCAAAGGTGGACGGCTGATAGCCCTGTTGGAACGCTTTGCGAATGGCAACCTTCATCTCCTGCAGCAGTCGCAAAATATCCCAGTGCAGATGCTGCCCTACTTGTACCGCATAGTTGGGAAAACGATGAAGCTCAGTCACCTCAAGCTTGCGGCCGCCCTCTGCACTTGCAGCAAGCTTGCCGATCAGCGCCCTGCCGCTGCTTGCGCCCAGATCAAAGGCAAGGACCGTCGCCGCCATTTTCGCTGCATTTGCCATCCCTGCATTCCTCCTCTTCCTAGCGGATTCAACGCAAAACTACTGCATTTTTTGCAGCAGCTGGATGCGGTAGGCCTCGCTCTCCAGCGATGCGATTTCTTCAAATTCTTCCTTCGTCAGCACTTTTGGCTCCTTAATCGCTTTGGCGATCAGGAAAATTTTTGCGCTTTCTTCTACCACTTCCGTACGATAATAGGCTTCGCGCAGATTGCGCCCTGTCGTTACGAGTCCATGATTGCCTAGCAATATTGAGCTCGCAGCATTTACTTTTTCAACTAGCGCATCTGCAAGCTTGTCTGTAGTAGGCAGTACATACGGAATATATACCGTCTTGCCTACTAGCGCCGCCTGATCGGGGAACATAATCGGCAGCTCCTGCTCCACAAGTGTAAAGGCGATGCAATAAGGCGGGTGCGTATGCACGATCGCTCCGATGTTCGAATTCGCACGGTAAGCATAAAGATGCATCAGCACCTCAGAAGACGGACGGAAGCCTGTATCCGTTACAGCTCCCGTCTCAATATCGACCTCTACCCACTGCTCCGGCTCAATTTCATCAAGGGCAAAACCGCTTGGGGACAAATACATTTTGCCCTCATGCTTCGCGCTAATGTTGCCGCCTGGGCCAACTACCAAACGGTTCGCGACCGTCTTTTTTGCGTATTTACATAGTTCCTCTCTAATTTCCAAGCTGCTCAATTCTCTCTTCCTCCTCTATGTTATTGAACCCATGAAGCTGCCGCCCCAAAAAATTGGAACGGCAGCTTGTCAAATGGTTATTATTTATACAACGGCCCAAAGTTGTCGCAAGCCCGGTAATCTGCGCTTTCCGCATTGCTCGTGCCGAACAGGCCCCAAGCGCGTGGACGGAACAGCTTTTCTTCTGCCACATTGTGCATATTGACTGGAATACGCAGCATCGACGCAAGTGTAATCAAATCCGCGCCAATATGCCCGTAGCTGATAGAGCCGTGATTCGCACCCCATTGGTCCATCACTTCATAAACGCTGCGGAACGCGCCGCTGCCTGTCAAAATCGGAGCGAACCACGTCGTCGGCCAAGTCGGATCTGTCCGCTTGTCGAGCACATCATGCACGTCTTCTGGCAGATCAACCGAATAACCTTCGGCAATTTGTAGAACGGGGCCAATGCCCTTCACCAAATTGATCCGGGACATCGTCATCGGCATGCCCCCGCGTGTCAAATAGTCGGAGGAATAACCGCCGCCGCGGAAATATTCAACTGATGCCGGACGCCACGACGTTGCCTTCAGGCAATCCGCCGCCTCCTGCTCGGAAATTTCCCAATGCGGCTTAAGTGCTGGCTTGCCAGCAAGCTGCTGCTCACCCGTGCCGTCAAGCGTCGCCGAGCCGGAGTTGATCAGGTGCAAAATGCCGCCCGCTGCGTGCCCTTCCAGCTTATGTCCCGTTACGCGCTGCACCGAATCTGGACTCCAATATGTCCGCACATCGGCGAAAATTTGCGCCGTATTCGTCAGCAAATTACCGAACAGCATCGCAACGCCGTTCAAGCTGTCATTTTCCGTTGCTACCATGTAAGGTGCGCGGATGCCGTTCCAGTCGAACGAGGAGTTAAGCAGCGTTTCCATAAAATCGCCATTTGGAAAATGATCCGTCCATTGGCGCTGCCCTTGGAAGCCGGATACGATCGCATTGTGGCCCATCGCCTCTTCCCCGAAGCCAAGCTCCGCAAGACGCGGGTTGCCGACCATCAGGTCACGGGCAATCATCGTCATTTTCACAACGGTTTCCCAATCCTTGTCCTTCTGCTCTCTGGAGGTCTGGATTTGCGCTGGGTTGTTGTCTGCGCCCTCCGGGCAGTTTTCCTTCACCCATGCCAGCGCGCGGGCAAATTCTTCGCCATCATAAATTTCCTCTTCGAAGCGGCGGACGAATTCCGACATATCCACATACTCGGTACGCATGCCCAAATATTCCTGGAAAAAAGCATCGCTTACGATCGAGCCCGCGATTCCCATCGATACGGAGCCCATCGACAAATACGATTTGCCGCGCATGTAAGCTACAACAAGTCCCGCTTTCGCGAAGCCCAGCAGCTTGCCTTTCACATCTTCAGGAATGCTCGTGTCGCCTGAGTCCTGTACTTCCTCGCCATAAATACCGAATGCCGGAAGACCCTTCTGTGCATAGCCGGACAGTACAGCCGCCAAATATACAGCGCCTGGGCGCTCTGTGCCGTTAAAGCCCCATACCGCTTTCGGAATGGACGGGTCCATATCCATCGTCTCGGTGCCATAACACCAGCATGGCGTTACGGTGATGGATACGCCTACGCGCTCGCGGGAAAATTTGTCCGCGCAAGCTGCCGCTTCCGCTACACCGCCGATACAGCTGTCCGCAATGACGCATTCAACTGGCTCGCCGTTCGGATAACGCAAATGCTCGCCAATGAGCGCAGCTACCGATTTTGCCATATTCATCGTCTGTTCTTCGAGCGATTCGCGAACGCCTTTACGGCGTCCATCGATCGTAGGACGAATACCTATTTTAGGGAAACCGCTTTCAAAACGATGCTTTTCTTGTGTCACTATTATCCCTCCAATTCAAGCGTAAACGGCTTTTGCCGTCCTCTGGCGGCAAAGCTTCCGTTTCGCGATGAAATATAAGAAATTATAAGAGTGAAACTTATAATTTCTTATATTTTAAAATAAAGTGCATAACCAGCTGTTTGAGTTAGTATAGAGTTACCGATAACTCTAATTTATCAAGCTTGAGGGTTGCTGTCAATGGCTCACTTTTGTAAGATGGTAAGATAGCAAACGAGTGGGACGAAATAGATAAGGAGCAAGCCGCATGGTTACGATTTACGATATCGCTCAGCGATCCGGCGTTTCAGCGATGACCGTATCGCGAGTTATCAATAACACAGGCAGAATAAGCGACAAAACGCGGGCAAAGGTTAAGAAAGTGATGGAGGAAATGCACTATGTGCCGAACCAGATGGCGAGAAGTCTGGTGCTTCAGCATACCCGCCTGCTGTTTTTGCTTATAGCCGATATTACGAATCCGTTTTATACGACGCTGTCACGCGGAGCAGAAGATGCCGCTACGAAAAATGGCTACAAGCTGCTGTTCGGCAACAGCGATGAAAATTTGGCCAAGGAATCGGATTATATCCATACGATTTTGACGACGCGGGTCGACGGCGTGATGATGGCGCCGACCGGCGACCCATCCTTGTCCAATCTGGAGTCGCTGCTCCATCATCAGACTCCGTTCGTGCTGATTGACCGCGAAGTACCGGGCATTGAATGCGACATCGTCCTTGGGGACAGCAAGGAAGGCGCCCGCCAGCTCGTCGATCATCTTGTCGGGCTGGGGCATACGCGGATTATGATGGTGAACGGCTCGCTTTCCAGCTCCAGCGCCCGCCTTCGCCTGCAAGGCTACAGAGAGGCGCTCCAGCTTAATGGACTGGAATATGAGCCGGAATATTTATTCGAGACCAGCTTTGGCCCGCAAAATGATCTGTCCGCCATGAATGCCTGGATCGACAGCATAAACCCGCTGCCGACCGCCATCATTGCCGGAAACAACGTCATCGCCATAGAACTCATACGCCTGCTTCAGCAGCGCGGACTGCGTATTCCGGACGATATTTCCATCGTATGCTTTGACGATTTTGGCCCCTATGCGGACATTAATCCGTTTATTACCGTTGTCGCCCAGCAAGCCTACCAGTTCGGCTATCTCGGCATGCAAATGCTCATTGACCGCATCCAGAATGGCAGCGCCTCCGGTCCGTGGCGGAAAGTCGTGCTGCCTGCGGAGCTCATCGCAAGAAGCTCCGTCAAGCAGCTCTAACGTGATCATTAGGCAATGAGAGCACATAGAAAAAAGGCCAACCAAGAATTTCTGGTTGGCCTAATCATTCGACTCGACTCGATGATGGACTTGGCGGACTCAGCAGCAGCTAATGCGCTGCCAACAGCCATTTTGACGGGATAATGAGGGCAATAACGGATTTCCTGTCCGCTTACAGCCCGAAATTGTAGAAAAAGCCCAAATAGCGGAACCTCAGTCCTTCAAAAAATTTTGGAGCGTCCGAGCAACATGTCTTCAGCAAGAGTAGTCTCTGCCAGAGTGGCCTCAGCCATAGCGGTCTCTGCAACAGCAGTCACTGCAACAGCGCTCTCTGCAACAGTGCTCTCTGCAACAGTGCTCTCTGCAACAGTGCTCTCTGCAACAGCGGCCTCAACTACAGCAGTCTCTGCAACAATTGACTGCTGTGCTCCCCCCTGCCTTAAATCATCTGAAGAGATTGGCCCCGCATAAGGGTTAAGTAAGAAGCAGCAGCAGGCCGACTCTCGTTTGCCTATATGCTCTAATCTTGAGCTCTATTTAGTGTTTTTTCTTTTTTTACGATGGTCTGCTCGTATCTTTCGATCTTATCATCCATGCGTTCAAGCACCTTCTTCATATCTTCCATTCGTGCTCTAAGCAGCTTGCGCTGATCGATTAGGAGCTCTTTTCTGGCCTCTTGTGTCTCATCACCCTGTTGAAACAGCCCAACGTACTCAATCAATACCTCAACAGGAAGACCGGCGCCTCGCATACACTTAACAAATTCAACCCACCGGCAATCTTCTTCGGTGTAGTCCCTGAGCCCGCTTTTATTGCGGTTCACTCGTGGAATAAGCCCAATTCGTTCATAGTAGCGAAGCGTATCCTGTGACAAATCATATTTTTCACTTACTTCTGCTATAAACATGCTCGTGTCACCACCACATTTAAAATAAAGAACGCCCAGGGACTGGTCGGGGCGTTCTTGTCCTATCTTCCTATTATACGGCGCCAATGACCGGATGAGGAACATACGGCTCCTCCAGCGACGCAACTTCTTCAGCTGTAAGCTTAATGGAGAGCGCTGCTGCCGCATCCTCGAGATGGGATATTTTCGAAGCGCCGACAATCGGACCTGTTACCGGTTCCTTTTGCGCTACCCAGGCAAGTGCGATTTGAGCACGAGGAACGCCGCGTTTTTCAGCGATTGCTGCAACGCGCTCCACAATCAATCGATCCGTATCCGCAGTCGCATCGTATTTCGATTTCTGCACTTGATCGGTTTCGGAGCGGTGCGTCGTTTCCGACCAATCACGCGTCAATCTTCCTGATGCCAGCGGACTGTAAGGAATGACACCGATTTTTTCTTCCTTGCAAAGCGGCAGCATCTCCCTTTCCTCTTCACGGTAGATGAGATTCATATGATTTTGCATGGACACAAATTTGGTCCATCCATTTTTCTCAGCTGTATACAGCGCCTTCTGGAACTGCCATGCATACATAGCGGAAGCGCCAATGTATCTTGCTTTTCCAGCCTTCACGACATCATGCAAAGCTTCCATCGTTTCTTCAATAGGCGTATTATAGTCCCAGCGATGAATTTGATAAAGGTCTACATAATCCGTTCCCAATCGCTTAAGGCTCTTGTCTATTTCGCTCATAATGGCTTTCCGGGAAAGCCCCGCACCATTCGGCCCTTCATGCATGCGGAAATGCACTTTGGTTGCGAGCACAATTTCATCACGGTTCGCATAATCCTTTAGAGCCCGTCCAACGATTTCCTCGCTTGTTCCATCTGCATACACATTTGCTGTATCAAAAAAATTAATTCCCAGCTCCAGCGCTTTTTTTATAATAGGACGACTGCGCTCTTCATCAAGCACCCATGGATGAACCCAACGTTCTGCTACACCAAAGCTCATACAGCCAAGACAAAGCCGAGATACATCCAAGCCCGTATTACCAAGTTTCACATATTCCATTAGAACGTTCCTCGCTTTCGGTTAAGTACGATTGCCTTCGAATGTAGTTTACCCTCTGGAGTTAACTCCAAGTCAAGCGATCAAATGACATGTATAAAAAAAAGCTGATCGGCAAATGACGCCGACCAACTTTTTTTCAATGCTCATTCATCTCGAATAACGAATAGTACACCGATAAAAATGAATATCGTACCTATCCAGAAAGACAAACCAATTTGCTCGCCTAGCAATAACCATCCTAGAAAAGTGCCGACAATAGGTTGGAAAAAGAAAAACAATCCGCCACTTGAAGCATTGAGCATTTGCAGTCCACGATTCCACAATAAAAAGGCGCATGCTGTCGAAATAACCCCCAAGTACAAAAGGCCGCCCCAAATCGATGGATGCATCATGGCTTGAAAATCAAGCTCAGGCAACCGGCTTATTGTAAAAGGTGTAAGTAAAACAATGGCTACTAGTGTTGTATAGCACGTTATGACAATTTGTGAGTATTGCCCGGGTACCCGTTTAATAAGAACAGACATAAGCGCCCATGTAAGTGCTGCTATAAGCAGGGATACCCCACCTAGTTGAATAGATGGATCAATTTCGGATTTTCCGACAATAATGCCGACACCGATGGATGCTAAAATAATGGAGATTGCTTTTTTAAACGTTATTTTTTCTTTTAAGAGAATACGTGCAAATAGTACCATGAATGCAGGTGTCGTTGACGTAATAATCGCACCCATTTGTGCTGTAGAAAGCATCGTACCCACTTCTTGAGTCAGGATGGAAATTGTATTTCCAATAAGTCCAATTAGGAGTATTAACAGCATGTCTCGTCTTTCAATACGCCAGGATTGTTTGGTTACAACGCCAATAATCAGCAATGCAAAAAAAGCAATGACATAGCGAATCCATACTAATTCAAGTGGTGGCACAATGTCTACCACATGCTTGACTACAACATACATCCCGCCCCAAATGCTGGCAGCGAGCGCTAAATACAAAGAACCTAACCAAGTGTTTTTCATTGAGTACCCTCCGTTTATCCAGAACATTCCTGCCCTTAACGGAGTTGTAGTTTTCTACCGTTAAGGGAGAATAACTACAGGTACATCATTTTCAAATAGTGGCGACCACATCATTCATCTTCAGCTCACTTTCAAAAGAATAGTTTTATTTTACACGAATTTTGTTGCAGCGAACACACGTAAACAAAATTAAAAAATAGTCGGCACCATACCTCCATCCATACGGATGGGAGAGCCTTTAAATGCGGATGCATAAGGACTGCATACAAATGCAGCTAGTCTGCCTATTTCAACAGGCCTGATAAATCGCTGTATTTCCGATTGAGGCAGGTTTGCAGCCATAAATTTTTTCTCTTTTTCTGAAAAAGCCATGTCTTCATCGGAGTACATGCCCTCGATGATTTGATGCACTTTTTCAGAAAGTGTCGGTCCGGGCATAATCGTATTGACTGTAACCTCTGTTCCTATCGTTAATTTAGATAAGCTTTTTGCCAAGGATAACAGCATGGACTTTGTCATTCCATACTGTGGCATTAGTCCAGATGGCATCATGGCTTCTTCACTTGCAATAAAAATAATGCGGCCATCATTATTTTTCAACATTTTAGGCAAATAAAATTTTGTTAAGCCGTTTGCGGCAAGAACATTCGTACGGAAATATTTTTCCCATACGTCGTCGTCGACATCCTCATATTTCATGATTTCATATATGCCCGTATTATTAACCAGAATATCAATTTCGGGATATTTTTCAAATAAAGCTTCCCTTTGCCCACTATCCACAATATCAGCTGCAGCATTTTGAGGAGAGGTAGCAGGAAATTCCGACTTTATTTCGCGTACTGTTTGTTCTACCTCATCATGATTTCGTCCATTAATAAGGACATGAACGCCTTCTTTGGCAAGTTCCATGGCAATGGCTTTGCCTATGCCTTTCGTTGATCCTGTAACTAAAGCTGTTTTATTGGTTAATCCCATTTCCATCATACATTTCTCCGTTTCATTTACTTAACGTATTGGCAAGATTATTAGCAGTCATTTATCCAACAGTCCATTGCTCGGAATAGTACTTATATTACCTTGTCCGGCCTGCTCAGTAACTAGCCTGTTGCGCCAAAGGTCTTGTTTCATACGCCAAATCATAAAACGCAGTACATCGTTGCCGTCCATCTTATAGCGAGTTTGCACCTAACTGTTTCTTGCGCCAATTGGAGGGCGTATCTCCTTCCCAATGTCGAAAGGCGCGGTAGAACGAGTTCTGGTCCTCATAGCCAATCAAGAAAGCCACTTCTTTAATAACGAGCGAGGGGTTTGCCAAGTACTGTCGTGCCTGCTCATGTCTAGCTTGTGTCAATAGATGCTTGAAGCTCGTGTTTTCTTCAGTAAGCCGGCGCTGCAGCGTACGATCGCTCATGCTTATTTCCTTCGCCACTGCCTGAATGTCGACCTGCCCTCCTGTGAGGCTGCGTTTTATGATCCATTTGACCGTATCGGCCATTGAACGGCTGCGCTGCTGGTCATTGAGCGATCGGTCCAAAGCAGGCGTCAGAATTTCCAGCAGCTCTTCGTTGTATGTGACAAAAGGGAGCTCCAGATCGCTTCGATGCAGTATCAATCGGTTGCCTTTTGCCCCTATCTGTACCGGGCATCCGAAATAAGCTTCAAGGGCTTGTAAATCGCCCATTGGGTGTGAAAATTCGACGAACTTCGCCGTCAAAGGCTGGCCCGTGCCCCGGCGCCCAAGCTCCAGAAGAAAGGCCAGCGTAATACCAACCAGCATCGAAGGGCCAGGTTGTTCGGTATTCAGCCATCCTAGTTCGATTGTACAGTGCTCGCCCTCCTCCGTAATCTGTAAGCTTTCTGGGGGACATAGCTGTTTGTAGCGGACCATGCGGTTCAGAGCGTCACGGTAATTACGAGCGTGGTAAGTGGCTAAGACAGTTGGTGGATACTTCGCTGTGTCAAAGACAGTCGCAAGCTTGATGATCCCTATGGCGGTTTCACCAATAAGTTCGGAATAAGCCTGCCAAATCGCGTAATATTGGGCGGTAGTGACTGCTGGCTCAGTAATAATGGTGAGCGGCAGCCGTGCTTTGCGAGCTGCGTCGTGGGCGGCGATCCCTAGTTGACGCAATCCTTCCCAAAATCCAGGCGGGATTTTAATGCGATCTGCGAAATGAGCCTTCATCTATGTGACACTCCTTTTGCTGCTTATTCATTCTATCTTAAGTACATTTAACAACATTTAAGTCTGATCAGTCTAATTTGCCCGTTTCGCAGACAAATAGATAAAAACCTTCAGCACTTCGCGGGTAGGCGCGAAACTGAAGGCTTTTCACTCTAAAATGGATACGCTACTGGGATGAAGGTAAATGAGGGAACAGGGCAAAATTAATTTAATTCTGTCATTGCAGGCTTAGCCAGCGGCAGCGTAATTTGCACTTCCGTGCCTTCGCCATGTCGACTAACGATATGTAGAGTACCATGATGGGCCTCAATAATTCTGGAGCTGATCATCAGCCCAAGGCCCGTGCCTTTTTCCTTTGTCGTAATAAAGGGCTGCCCGATTTTCCCGATAATGGAGTCGGTCATTCCGATCCCCTCATCGCGAATCGTCAAGCAAACGCTATCAGGAAAGTTTGAGCGAATCGCAATCGTAACGCGACCGCCGTCAGGCATTGCCTCGATCGCATTTTTGATGACATTAATGAATACCTGCTTGAGCTGATTGGCATCTGCATGAATGATCATTAAGCAGTCTTCCACCTGCGTCTCAATATCCACGTTCGTCATTATCGCCTGTGTTTCCAGCACCGAAATAACGCCGCGCAAAATATGTACCAAATTCTCATCGTTGAATCTGGTAAAATGCGGCTTCGCCAAAGTCATAAATTCATTTACGATTAAATTAATTCGATCCAGCTCGTTGGACATAATATCGAGATAGGAGCCATAACCTTCGTTTTTGGTTTTGAGCAATTGCGTGAAACCTTTGAGCGCCGTTAGCGGATTGCGAATTTCATGGGCAACGCCCGCAGCAAGCTGGCCAATAACCGACAGCTTCTCGGAACGCACCAGCATATCCTCAGATCGCTTGCGATCGGTCAAATCCCGGATTACCGTTAAAATAACCCGCTTGCCCATATAGTTGTTAATGCGGATGCTCGACATTTCAACATCTATCGTCTGCCCATCCCTGCAAATAATTTGCCGCTCCTCAAACTGGCTCGGCTCTTCATCAAACATAATCAGATCCATCTTCCTAAGCGAATCCTCATGATGGTCAGAATGAATATATTCAAATACCGAATGTCCAATTACTTCGTTTTTGTCATCGGCCTGAACGAGCTTGATTGCCGAATTGTTGGCGTAAATAATTTTCCCATGGTCGCTAAGCACAATCGGCTCGGGCAGCAGCTTCATGACACGCTGGTACATCTCGGCACTTTCCCGCAAGGAACGCTCAAGTGCAACCGATGAGGTCACATCCTTGGCTGAGCCTAGCATCGCCGTTCTGCCTTTGTACATAATGAGCGAGAGATTGACTTCCAAATAGACGAAGCCGCCATCCTTCTTCTTGCCGCGTACGGTAACGGTATAGCGGGGCTCACGCTTTTTGATCAAAATTTCCGCCACCTGCCGCTTAATGGTGAACAGCTCAATCGCATCAATGTAGTCGGCGGTACGCAGCGTAACAAATTCCTCTCTCGTGTAGCCGAGCATGGCGGACATATACGAGTTAATATAAACGATTTTACGATCCTGCCTCACAAAAACGCCGGCTAGCACATTTTGCGTCAGGTGGCTGTATAGCTGCTCCGTCTCCCGAAGCGCCTTCTCGGTCTGCTTGCGTTTCGTAATATCCCGCTCAATAGCAACGATTCCGGTCGTCTTGCCGCTGCTGTCGCGAACAGCGGATAAGGTAATGCTCACATGCAGATGCTTGCCGTTCTTGCACAGCTTTGGGTATTCTGCTGCGGCTACCTTCTTGCCCTCAATCACCTGATCGTACAGCCTGGCAAACTCCTTATAGAGATGGGCCGGGCCAACGGGGAGCTTCCTGCCTACCAGCTCCTCCTTCGTCCAGCCGTACATCTGCTCAAAAGCTGGATTGACATCCAGCACGATACGCTGCAAATCGACAATAACAATACCATCTGTTGTCTCTTCCCAAATGGAGTTCATATAGGTATGATACAAGTCCGCACTTACATAGTCGCTCATCCGAACCCTCCACTTTCAGCCCTATTCCGTCCTCATGAGTTGTAAATTCAACATGGGTTGTTAACTTCCCTGCTAGCGCATCCAGATTTATTGGAAAATAAATATATTCATCCCTGTAAGACGTTAACTCTTTTATAAAAAATTAGAAATCCGCGACAGGTTTCACGACACGTATTACGCAGCTTGGCGGGAAGCTTGGCGAGCAGCACTGCGTGTGTATAGCAGCGAACTGATGACCGTGCCCAGCACAATAACGGACATGCCCCATAAAATATGATTGAACGCCTCAGATTTAGCCAGCTGTGCCTGCCATACAATGGCGGTGCCTATCAAGGCGGCAGTCAAAGCGCCACTGAAAAACTGGGCAAGCTGGAATAATCCCATTCCCGCTCCAATTTCCTTTTGCGGCAGCAGCCTCGACATTTCATTAGACACGCTGCTCGTTAAGGCAGAGAAACTAACACTAAGCAGCATATAGATAATGAGAATTGCCCAATAGGAATGTACAGCGCTGAATGCGAGCGCGAGCGATCCGGCAAATAGGCCGACCGGAGCCAGACGGATAAAGAAACGATTGCCAAGCCGGTCAATGGTACTACCAATATATCTTGAGGCAACCATCGTTGCCAGCGAGCCGGGAAATACGATTAAGCCGGACTGGGCAGGCGTTAAATGATACACGCCAGCGAGCACCTGTGGAACGAGAAATAATGCAGCAAAGTTGTTCATGTACGAAGTAACGCCCAGCATGCCGAGCAGCATGTAAGGCTTATTGCGGAACAAATCCGGCTGGACGAAGGGGTCCTTCGCCTTGTGGATTCGCCACCAGAACAAGGCAACCGCAACCACCCCGACAATTAAGGCGATCAGGCTTTTGCTCGTCAAGGCGAGCAGGAGACCTGTCGTTCCAATGCCAATTAGCAGCGCGCCCGCTACGTCGAACGAGCCGCTTTTGCGGCTTTCAGCCGGAATCATTTTATAGAACATCGGAATGAGCAAAATCATAATAGCAGTAACCGCAAATAAATAATGCCAGCCCAAATATTCGACGATCACACCGCCGATAACCGGGCCCAGTCCAAGCCCTAGCGAGGTTGCGGACATAATAAGCGCCATCGCCCGGCCGCGGCGGTCAGCGGGAATAAACCGTGTAACGAGCACGATGCCAAGCGCGGCAATCGCTCCTGCTCCCGTTGCTTGAATAAGACGCGCAGCCATTAGCAGTATAAAGCTGTTGCTGAAAAAGCCTAAAATCGATGCCACGCCAAGGGAAGAAAGCGCAATGAGAAACAATAGCTTCATCGGTATAAAATCCGAAAGCCTGCTGTACGTAATCGAAGCAATCGCGAACATAATCGAATAACCCGTTACGATCCATGAGGTCGCAATCGCTGTGAGGGAAAATTGCTTCTCCACATCCGGCAGCGCCAGATTAAACATCATTGTATTCATAACGACCAACGTTAAAGCAAAGCTAAGTATTAAAATGACCAGACCTTCTTTTTTAAGGCCCGCTTCTCCGTTATTCATGCTGCTTCAAAACTCCTCATCCACTGCTTTATTTTTTATATATAGTAACATTTACGTAGTAGGTTATGCTATTTATTTTTTTGGCATGTAGAAAGATGGAAAAAGAGAAGCAACGACCGCAGCCGAGGATAGCCCTCTGCTGCGGTCGTTGCCTTGATTAAAAGTATTTTCTTGCTGGCCAGCTATCAGCCGATACCCGCTTAGTTATGTTTTACGCCTTTGCATACATGAGCTCGACAAGCGTACGCACCATAACGCCTGTGCCGCCTTTCGGCTCCAGCGTCTTCGCCGACTCGCGGAACGACACGCCCGCAATATCGAGATGAACCCATGGCAGATCCTCAGCGAATGCGCCGATGAACAAGCCGCCCGTAATGGTGCCCGCTTCACGGCCGCCGCTGTTTTTCAAATCTGCCGCTTCACTCCGAATTTGCTTCTTGTATTCCGGATAAGCCGGAAGCTGCCATACTCGCTCGCCAGCACGCTCAGATGCCTCACGCACCTGCTGCATGAGCCCATCATGATTCGTCACCGCTCCCGTCGCTTGCGAGCCGAGCGCTACCGACACCGCTCCTGTCAGCGTCGCGACATCAATCAGCTTCGTTGCCCCGCGGCGAATCGCTGTCGTGAGTCCGTCGCCAAGCACCAGCCTGCCTTCGGCATCCGTATTCACCACTTCCACCGTCAGGCCGTTCATCATCGTAATGACATCGCCCGGCTTCAGTGCGCGATCCGATGGCATATTTTCCGCCGATGGAATGACCGCAATAATGTTCACCGCCGGCTTAAGCTCGCCAACAGCCTGCATTGCGCCAAGCACTGCCGCTGCGCCGCCCATATCGGCAATCATCTCCTCCATGCCAGGCGCCCGCTTGAGCGAAATGCCGCCTGTATCAAAGGTGATGCCTTTGCCAATTAAGCCCCAAGCCGCTTGCTCGCCTGGCGCACCCTTATAATGCAGCACAATCATACGCGGCGGGTTGATGCTGCCTTGACCGACCCCAAGCAAGCCGCCCATGCCCTGCTCGGCTGCTGTCCACTCATCAATAATTTCAATGTCAAAATCATACTGGCGGGCAAGCTCCTCGGCATAAGTAGCCAGACCTTCAGGCACGAGCTTATTGCCCGCTATATTCGTCAAATCACGGGCGCTGATTACGCCATCGGCACAGGCAACGCCGCGTGTAATTCCAGCGATCCATTGCTCGCTGGAATTAGATGCAGCACCTTGCGCTTCATTTCCTGCGATGGAGAAATACACTTTACCGATCGCATAACGCGTCTTCGCTTCGCGTTTCTCTGGCAGGCGGTCATGCACCGCCAGCTTCAGCCCTTCAGTAAGCGCCTGAGCCGCTTGCTGCTGGGAAAGCCCTTCTGCTTCCACCGCAGATAGCGGCAGCAAAACATGTATGGACTGCGCCTTTATGCGCTTCAAGGCTTTGGCCGCTGTTGCAGCCGCTAGACGCAAGCCGTCTGCGCCGGATTGCTCCTCATAGCCAACCACTATTACATGCTCGGCAGCAGGATACAAGCCAAGCGTCTGAATGACGTGAGCCTGCTCCGCCTCTCCCTTGAACAGCCCTTTGAGAGACAGGCTGCGAATAGCCTGGTCAATTTGCGGCAGCAGCCATTCGGCTGAAGCATCGCTAAGCTCACGCGGGCTAATGAAACGAACGACTGCATCTATTGGTTCAGCACCTGGCGTTCCATATGTAAATAATGTACTCATGGTCAATCATTCCTCTCCTTTTAGCGCCTCCCGCCATAAAGATGAAAAAAAATCGGGGGGCATACCCCCGATTTTAATCATTTATTCCGCTAATGGCAAATAAATAATGAATGATGTGCCGCTTCCTACGACGCTTTCGACGCGAATAGAGCCGCCATGATTGCGGATGATCCGATAACTGACGGATAAGCCAAGGCCTGTCCCTTCTTCCTTGGTCGTAAAAAAAGGATCAAATAATCGAGCTAATGTCGCCTTATCCATTCCCTTCCCATTATCCTTCATCGTAATCTCCACATAAGAGCCATCAGCTCTCGTTGACAGCTCAATAATGCCGATATCATCGCTTTCCCGCTCCGCTACCGCATCGAGCGAATTTTTCACAATGTTGAGAATGACCTGCTTAATCTGCTTCATGTCGATCGAAGCGACGAGCGCATATTCATCCCCTTCGAGCTGCAGCTCGATCTGGCAATTGCGCATAAGCGCCTCGCTCTCCGTAAGCAGCGCAACTTCTTTAAGTAGTAAATTAATGGAAAACGCTTTCTTTAATGGAGCTGACGGCTTGGACGAGTTTAGAAACTCGTAAATAATATCATTCGCACGATCAATTTCGGCTAAAATGATTCGGGCATATTCCTCCTTGCCCATTTGCAGCAAATACGGGCGCAGCAGCTGGATAAATCCGCGTATCGACGTCAGCGGATTGCGAATTTCATGTGCGATGGCAGCCGCAATTCGGCCAAGCATGGCTAGCTTGTCATTTTGTAATGCCGTTTGTTCAATCTGCTTATACTCCGACACATCTTTGACGCTGAATAGAAAATCACCTTCAAGCTGATCGCCGTAGGTGACCGTTACGAGCAAATGATTGCCATCCCTATCCTGAAACTCATAACTCCGCATGCGCCTAAGCAGCATTTCCTTGTACAGCCTTAAAATCATTTTCCGGGTATACCGGCTAAGCTGCGGATGCCGCAAAATTTCAGGCAAATTGCAGCCCACCAGCGTTTTGCGGGGAATGTCTAGGTGCTTCGCCATTTGCAAATTAATGAATGACAAAATGCCTTCACTGTCAAACAATGCGATGCCGCTGTCCATATGCTGCAGCACATTTTCATACTTATTTTTGACCATTTCAAATGAACGATTGGAACGGAGCAGCATTTCCCTCATTTCCGTAAACTTCTGATCATTGGTTTGATTCGCCAGCAAATGAAAACGATAAGCAACCATAAATTCGATTAAAAAAATGAACGAACGATTGTACAATTTGACTGCTTCTTCCGAGTCCACATTCGATACTAATGTCTGCATGCAATCCTCATGGATCGCAATGACATCATCAAGTTGGATTCCCGTTAACTCTTTGCCTAGCTCTGCTGCTTGATAAAGAGAGCTTTCCTTATCACTTCGTATGTATTCGGCAAGTGCCGGGAAATAACGCTTTCGCATCATCTGCATCCTCTACTCCCCCCCGGCAGCATCAATGGACAACGCTAATTCAAGCTATACTCATCATAGATTTTGGATGTCCTTCATGTCAATGAGAATATTTGTCGAAAAATGGTATTTTTACAACGAATTGGACGAATCCTAAGCTGACCGCTGCCAGCCGTATGTATTTTCCACGTTTGTTCGATAGTTAAAATGAAGCTGACCGTCCCAAATGGTCTTCCATTTATTTTTATCGCCAGCCTTCCCCCCGTTACTTTTATCTTTATTTTTGCCCGAATCCTTGTTTTCACCATCTTTATGGTTATTGTTTCTGCCATCTTTTTTATTATTACCACTGTTTTTGTCTTTATTTTCGTTTTTGTTTCCCTGGTTATTTTCTTGCTTATCGTTATTTTCTTGTCCGTTTTTATGCTTGTTCTTGTCTTTGTCCTTGTCCTTATCCTTATTCTTATCTTTGTCCTTGTCGTGATGCCCGCTTTTTCCGTTATCCTCCTGTTTGGCTGGCGTCTCTTGGACAGTCGCCCCAGTAGTTGATGTAGGCTTCGTCGATACCGTCTCATCAGGCTTCGGAGAGGCCGCGCCATCCGTCACTGAGCTTATAAGAACAGGCGCAGAAGTCGGAGAGGCTGCAGGCTTAGCAGGCGCATTGTCCACAACCGGAGCGGAGGATTGCACAGCTTCTTGCTTTGCTTCCGCCTCAAGCAAGCTTCTCAGGCTTTCTTTGGTCGTTTTATCGGCATGCTTCATAATCGTTTTCACTCCGCCAAGCGGCTCGGTTATCCTGCTGATGGAATGCTGCTGGAAATTTTCCAGCTCAAGATCATAACCTTCATCCTTGGCCATCAAATAAACCGCCATCTTGCCCGACGACAGCCCGTACGCTTCCGCTGCATCCCGCAGCTCTACCGGCGCAGACAGCGTCATAATTTCTACAGCTGCCTGCATATATCCGTCCGCCACCATATCTGTCAAAGCCTTATTAAGCTTAGTCGAAAATAATACGTCCATCTGCGGGTCATCACCGCCAACGACTACGCTCGTCACTACAATATCCTGCATCTTATCGTCAAAATAGTGCATGCCCGCAATTTTTTGCATAATAGCCGATGTGACCAGCGCAAGCGATTTATTTTTGTAGGACACTCCAGCGATGACCTGCTTGCCCGCCTCATTGAACGCATGCAGCTCCTGCACCTGCTCGCGGCTGTCAATGCCGATTTCAATGCTTGGATTGATGTCCATGCTGAAATAAGCGACTACTGGATGCTTGCCGCTCTGAACATACAGCAGCACAGGCAAAATAAGCAGTACGATAGCCGCAGCCACTCCGGTTCTCCACAGCAGCGCTTTTGGCCTCCTGCGCCTCGCCCTCTCCTCATGCTGAATCACAATTTCATCGCCAACTTTAACGTTGCGAGGAAGCACGGAATTGATGAATCTGCCATCCGCCGTCAGCACAATTGCCCTATTTTTTTGTATCTGCATTACGACGCCACGGTTCATCATTCTGCCTCCTTGCTCGCTTCTCGCTGCCAATCATCCAGGTCCAGGTAATCTTTCAAAAACGGGTACGTGCCCCGTAAAATACATGCAATAGCAATCATATATTTACGATTGCGTTCAATCGTCTTGCGGGACAAGCCGCTCGCCTCCGTCAATGCTTTGACCGGCAGCTTGCCTGTCAGCTTTAATTGGCCAAACATCGCCGCATCCTCTGCTAATATCGCTGCTGTTCGCATCAGCATTTTGCGTGAATCCGCATGCTTCGGCGACGCGTCGACCAGTTCAGCGAACGATACGCCAAATTTCAGCAGTTCCTGATTAAATTCGCCCATCTCCAGCCGGCGTTCATCCGCCGTACTGTTCAATTCATATGCAGCCAGCGCCTGCTTCAGCTCAACAGGATTGTAAAGCTGCTCCTCATCGTCTAAACGCTCGAACGTGCTATATGGAACCGAGGATAGATGACGCTGCTCACGGCGCACATAGTCAATTAGACGGCGTCTGATGACCGTCTCGGCAAAACCAAGAAACGATCTCCCGGATTCCGGCGAAAATTGGCTAATGGCCTCGTTAAAGGCGATTAAGGCCACGCTATATTCATCATCCCTGCTCGCATTGACATAACGTTTGCAGAAGCGGCTTGTCACTTTTGCAATGTATGGCTTATAGCTTGCAATGAACCTCTCCCGCAGCAGCTCGTCTCCTTGCTGAATTTGCAGAACCGTCTGCTCCGGCGTCAGGGATTGCATGGATTTCGTATTTTTTAATAATGATTCCTTCGCTTTCGTTTCTACGGTGTCGGTGGGCACGGTTTTCCGCAAGAAACGCTTGAATAATACAAGTAGCAACCGTTCCACCTCTCATTCATAGGTTTCGGTCAATCTGTGTCGCTTGAGGGGGTAGGCCCCGAAATTTATGAGAAAAATGAAAAAGCCCCCAAACGGAGGCCACATTTCATAAAATGATTCATTTTAGACTGATGTTCGCCGCTCTTTAAGCTTATTGCGCCGGCTGCTTAAAATAACCAGACGCTTCTTTAATTCACCTTGCCATGCGATGTCGTTAATTTGGTTCGCAAAGCTGAGCAAATCAAGTGATATGTCAATTTGGCTCAGTACGACATCCATCGGATCTTCACTTTCATGATTTACGCAATTTTCCCGAAGGTCCTTGCCTTCTTGCTCCACATACTCCTGAAAATCAACCTCAGCGGCGCCGTCTCCATGTGCGTATTCAGCCAATATTTCATACTCATTTTCTACCAAGTGGTGAATCTCCACACGGTTGCATACCGGGCAGAACAAAATAGGCACGTTATGGATATGTGTCCGAAAATGCTTTAATGTCCCTTTGGTACCAATCATACTAGCTCCACAACAAAAACTCATCGACGACGACCTCCTTAGCTGTTGCCAGTTCGCAGCAAGCACGTTTCGTTTGACATAAACTTATTCGCTTTACACACGTACAATTCCTGCTTTTTTCGTAATAGAAAAGCCCATGCCAATATTTGGCACGGGCTCTTTGTCTTAGCTTCTGCTAAAGAGAAGCAAATTTGGATTAAACAGACAGCGTTTGCTGACCTGGCTTCCAGTTCATTGGGCAAAGTCCGCCGGATTGCAAAGCTTGCAATACGCGAAGCGTTTCGTCTACGCTGCGGCCAACATCGTTATGGTTAACGACTTGGTACTTCACTTCGCCTTCTGGATCGATGATGAACAGACCGCGAAGCGCGATACCTTCTTCTTCAATCAGAACGCCATAATCTTTAGCAATTTTTTTCGTAATATCAGCAGCAAGAGGGAACTCAAGCTTGCCAAGACCATTATCGTTAACGGATGTATTAATCCATGCTTTGTGGCTGTGCTGGCTGTCTACGCTCACACCAAGAATTTCAGTATTAAGCTTCTTGAACTCATCAGCAGCAAGGCTCAAAGCTGTAATTTCAGTTGGGCAAACAAAAGTGAAGTCAAGTGGATAGAAGAACAAAACCAACCATTTGCCTTTGTAGTCTGCAAGGGATGCTTTGCCGAAACCGGAACCATCACCGATTGCTGTTTCTGCTGTGAAATCTGGAGCTGGGTAACCTACCAAACGTTCTGCCATAATTTGAAATCCTCCTTGAGTTTTAATGATGAGCATGTATCGATGCGTGAACATCGGTGACTATCGCTATCTATTGATAAATATTATCACTAGATTATATTGAAGTCAAGATTGTATTCAATATTTTTTTATAATTATTATAATTAAGATTTTTTCAGCGCTGCAATGATCAAATCGCCCATTGCCGATGTGCCGATAGCTTTGCTCTTGTCTACCGCGATATCGCCTGTACGGTGTCCTGCATCCAGCACTTCTTTAACAGCATCTTCAATCGCTTGCGCTGCATCGTGGTAGCCGAAAGTCAGACGGAACATCAGTGCAACCGACAAAATCGTTGCGATTGGGTTCGAGATGCCTTGTCCAGCAATGTCAGGAGCGGAACCGTGTACCGGCTCGTAAAGGCCGAAGCTGCCTTCGCCTAGGGAAGCGGAGGAAAGCATGCCGATGGAACCTGTCAGCATCGCTGCTTCATCGCTCAAAATATCGCCAAACATATTTTCCGTTACGATAACGTCAAAGCTCGATGGACGGCGCAGCAATTGCATTGCGCAGTTGTCGACAAGCACATGCTCCAGCTCAACCTCTGGGTATTCAGGAGCAATCCGGTTAACGACTTCGCGCCACAGGCGGGAAGTTTCCAGCACGTTTGCTTTATCTACGGAAGCCAGACGCTTGCTGCGAGTCATCGCAATATCAAACGCTTGGCGAACGATACGCTCAATCTCTTGTACATTGTATACGCAAGTATCAACCGCTTCTTCGCCGCCAGCACCTTCACGACGGAATTTCTCGCCGAAGTAAATGCCGCCTGTCAGCTCGCGCACAACGATCAGGTCAGTGCCTTCCAGCACTTCTGGTTTAAGCGTAGAAGCTTCCTTCAAGCAGTCAAATACAGTTGCCGGACGAATGTTGGAGAACAGGCCCAGCGCTTTGCGAATGCCGAGAAGGCCAGTCTCAGGGCGAAGCTCCTTCGAGTTGTTGTCCCATTTCGGACCGCCAACAGCACCGAGCAATACAGCGTCAGCATTTTTACAAAGATCAAGCGTCTCTTGCGGCAATGGTGTTCCTTTTTGATCGATTGCAATACCGCCGAACAGGCCGTGCTCGGTTTCGAACTGATAGCCGTAAAGCTCTTCTACTTTTTTCAATACTTTAAGCGCTTCGCCTACGACCTCTGGACCAATACCGTCGCCGGCAACTACTGCAATTTTTTTAACTTCTGACATTGTTGTGTAACACTCCTTATTTTTGAGCTCGGATGAGCTATTCTCATTCTGTTATCATTTGTACCATATTTCAGAGCTGAAAACAAAGATATAAAATCTATGGTCTTTATAGGCAATGCTTATAAAGGCTATTGAATACGCATATGGCTCGGCAGAACGTAATAAAGGAGGAGCTTCCGCTCCCCCTAAGCTAACTAAATCAAGCTCATTTTATCGCGACGTCCTGGCGATTTGCGTTTCTCAATTAGGCGGTTGAGCGCATCGATGTAGGCGCGTGCGCTCGCTTCCAAAATATCGGTGCTAAGGCCGCGGCCCTGCGCAGATACTTCATTTTGGTTCAGTACAACATGCACCTCGCCAAGCGCATCCTTGCCTTGGGATACCGATTTAATCGAATAATCCTCAAGCTCTACAGCTTCAGAAGTCACTTTATCGATCGCATTGTAAATCGCGTCAACCGAGCCATTGCCTTCCGCTGTTCCTTCGCTAACGCTTCCATCCGCTTGGCGGATAATAACCGAAGCGCTAGGCGTCGATTGGTTGCCGTAGCTCACTTGAATTGTCTCAAGCGTAAATACTTCCGGCGTGTCCACGAGCTTTTCTTCCAGAAAGGCACGAATATCTTCGTCGGTGACATTCTTTTTGCGGTCAGCCAAGTTTTTGAACTTGGCGAAGGCCACGTTAACCGCTTCTTCATCCAGCTCATAGCCCATGTCGATCAGCTTCTCGCGGAATGCGTGACGACCGGAGTGCTTGCCAAGTACGAGCGAAGACTCTTTCAAACCGATGGTATCGGGCGAAATGATTTCATACGTCGTTTTTTCCTTGAGCATGCCGTCCTGATGAATGCCGGACTCATGCGCGAAGGCGTTGGCGCCCACAATCGCTTTATTGCCTGGCACCACCATGCCTGTCAGCTTGCTGACCAGGCGGCTCGTCTTGGCAATTTCTTTCAGGTTCAGCGTCGTCGTTGCGCCGAAATAATCGGCACGCGTCGCAAGCGCAAGGGCAATTTCCTCGATTGCCGTGTTTCCGGCGCGTTCGCCGATACCGTTAATCGTACCCTCTACTTGATCTGCGCCGTTAAGTATAGCAGACAGTGCATTGGCTGTTGCCATGCCCAGATCATCATGGCAATGCGCGCTGAGCTGGATCGTTTCGATGTTCGGAACGTTTTGCTTCAGCGTTTTGAAGATGTTGCCGAATTCCTGCGGATTCAAATAACCGACGGTATCCGGAATATTAACGACTGTCGCTCCCGCGCGAATCGCCATATCCGTTACTTCGCAAAGGAAATCAAGCTCTGTGCGCCCAGCATCTTCAGGCGAGAATTCGACTTTATCAAAATATTTCTTCGCATAACGAATAGCGCGCTCTGCTGTTTCCAGCACTTGCTCCTTCTCCATCCGCAGCTTGTGCTTGCGGTGAATTGGGCTTGTCGCCAGGAATAGATGGATGCACGGGTCCTGCGCGCCTTTAAGCGCTTCACGCACCGCGTCAATATCCTGCTCGCGCGAGCGCGACAGGCCGATAATCGTTGCATTTTTGATAGCTGTCGCTACCGCATTAACCGCTGCCAAATCGCCGGGAGATGCCGCAGGAAAACCAGCTTCAATCCGATCCACACCCAGCTTTTCCAGTTGGAGGGCGATTTCCACCTTTTCCTTCGTGTTCAGGTTGACGCCTGGAGACTGCTCCCCATCACGCAATGTTGTGTCAAAAATATAAATTTTACGCATTTCCTTGCACCTCCGGGAACAGAATGATCCCGGTACGCACGGACAGCTCTAAGACTGCGCCTGCGCGCAGCTCATCCGCCGGTGAACCGGGATTATTTCTTCATCGCTTCATGCTATGGGGGCGCATCTCCGCAAGGTTAAACACCTATTTGAAGATACGCCCTAGTTAAAAAATATTACTTCTTGATCCAGTGCATAAGCTCACGAAGCTGTTTGCCTGTTTGCTCGATTGGATGAGCTGCCTCGTTGCGGCGAGTAGCGTTCATCATCGCTTGTCCTGATTTGTTTTCCAGGATGAAATCGCGAGCGAAACGGCCGGATTGGATATCTTCCAATACGCGCTTCATTTCTTTTTTCGTTTCAGCTGTTACAATGCGAGGACCCGTTACATAGTCGCCGTATTCAGCTGTGTTGGAGATGGAATCGCGCATCGAGGAGATGCCGCCTTCGTACATCATGTCAACGATCAGCTTCAGCTCGTGCAAGCACTCGAAGTAAGCCATTTCTGGAGCATAGCCAGCTTCAACAAGCGTTTCAAAACCAGCTTGTACAAGCGCGGATGCGCCGCCGCAAAGAACTGCTTGCTCACCGAAAAGATCGGTTTCTGTTTCTTCTTTGAAAGTTGTTTCGATAACGCCTGCACGAGTACAGCCGATACCTTTAGCATAAGCAAGACCGATTGCTTTTGCGTTGCCGGAAGCATCTTGCTCGATTGCGATCAAGCCCGGTACGCCAAAGCCTTCTTCATACGTACGGCGAACCATGTGGCCTGGCGATTTAGGAGCAACCAGGAATACGTCTGTATCTTTGCTTGGCTTGATTTGGCCAAAGTGAATGTTGAAGCCGTGGGAGAACATCAGAGCCGCGCCTTTTTTCAGGTTCGGTGCGATTTCCTCGTTGTATACTTGTGCTTGTGTTTCGTCAGGCAGCAGGATTTGAACAACGTCTGCTACTTTAGTTGCTTCAGCAACGGTCAATACTTCGAAACCGTCTTTTTTAGCTGTGTCAGCGGATTTACCAGGGCGAAGACCGATGATAACTTTAAGTCCGCTGTCGCGAAGGTTTTGCGCTTGTGCGTGACCTTGGCTTCCGTAACCGATTACTGCGATCGTTTTACCTTGAAGTACGCTTTGATCAGCGTCTTTTTCATAATACAATGTAACTGCCATGTGAATAATTGCCTCCTTTATTTTGACCCTTTTGAACGGGTGTTTAAGTAGAGAATGACGCGAATAGCCGCGGTTCTCCGCTTAAACTCCCGCTCAAAGCGGGGTAAATCCATATTTTCAAGGTGAGACGGCTGTCGCCGTCCTTTGGCGGCGCGGCGCGTTTCAGTCCGAGAAATATAGAGAAAGTATGACGAAATCATATACTTTCCTATATTTCAAGCAAAAACGACTTCGTCGTCCTTCTGGAACGTGCGAAGAGCTTTGCCCTAGAATTCTAAGCGGATATAAGGATGAAACTTATACTTTCTTAGAATTCGAAAAAAAGCTTGCGATCGAACGTTAGCGGCTGTTGCCGCGGTTCAGCGCCGTTACACCGGTACGGGACAGCTCGCGAATACCATAGGGCGTCAGCAATTCAACCATTGCGTCGATTTTCTCGGTATCGCCAACAACCTGTACCATAACGGAATGAGTGCCGATGTCTACAACTGCTGCGCGGAATGTTTCGACTACGCCGAAAATTTCCGGACGCACCGCTGGCTCGGCGCTTACTTTAATAAGCGCCAGCTCGCGGGCAACAATAGGGTTCGAGCTAAGATGAATGACTTTGATTACATCAATAAGCTTATAAAGCTGCTTCGTAATCTGCTCAAGCGTCTGCTCATCGCCTGTTGTGACGATGACCATGCGGGACAGGCCAACCTCTTCGCTCGTCCCCACTGTGATGCTCTCAATATTGAAGCCGCGGCGGCCGAACAAACCGGACACACGCTGCAAAACGCCAGGCTGGTCGTTAACGATTACTGCGATTGTATGTTTCTTCATTCCGCATCCCCCATGATCATTTCGTCGATCGTGCTACCTTGTGCGACCATCGGGTATACATTTTCTTCTTTGCGAACGACAAACTCTACAACTGCAGGACCAGGGTGATTCATTGCCTCTTCCCATACTGCTTTTGCTTCTTCCTTGTTCGTCGCGCGGAAGCCTTTCACACCATATGCTTCCGCCAGCTTCACAAAGTCCGGGCTGCCCGAAAGGTCAATGTGGCTGTAGCGATTATCGTAAATCAGCTCCTGCCACTGGCGCACCATTCCCAGCACCTGATTGTTCAAAATAACAACCTTGACCGGAATGTTGTTGATTGCACAAATCGCCAGCTCCTGCGCACACATCTGCATGCCGCCATCGCCGTTGATTGAAATAACAAGGCGGTCAGGGTTCGCCATTTGAGCGCCGATTGCCGATGGGAAACCAAAGCCCATCGTTCCAAGTCCGCCAGAGGTTACCCACGAGCGCGGCTTGTTGAACTTGTAAAACTGCGCTGCCCACATTTGATGCTGGCCAACGTCTGTCGTTACAATGGCATCGCCATTCGTCGTCTCATGCAGCATTTCCACGACCCATTGCGGCTTCAGCTCATCTTCCGAATCCTTGTATCTGAACGGATATTGCGCTTTCGAAGCCAGCAGCTCCGCACGCCATGCATCTGCTTTATCTGCACGCTTGGCTTGCAAATTCGCAATTTGCAGCACCGTCTTCACATCGCCTACAATCGGAATGTCAGTTGGCACGTTTTTGCCGATTTCGGCAGGATCGATATCGATATGAATGATCTTCGCATGCGGTGCAAACCCAGACAGCTTGCCCGTTACTCGGTCATCAAACCGCGCGCCGATATTGATCAGCAAATCTGCCTTCTGAATCGATTTGTTCGCTGTATACGTGCCGTGCATACCCGGCATGCCGAGGAACAAGTCATCTCCGCTTGGGAATGCCCCAAGACCGAGCAGCGTTGTCGTAATCGGAATATCGGTTTTCTTCACGAATTCATGCAGCTCTTCATGCGCGCCGGAGTAAATAACGCCGCCGCCTGCAAGAATTAGCGGACGCTCCGCTTCCGTGATCGCTTTAATCATTTTGTCCACCTGCAGCTTGTTCGGCGATACAGTTGGGTTATATCCGCGAATGCTGACTTCCGTTACCGGCTTGAACAGCGTTTTGTTAGCGGAAATGTCTTTCGGTATATCAATTAGAACAGGTCCCTTGCGTCCTGTATTAGCAATATGGAATGCTTCATGAATCGTACGGGCCAAATCATTGACATCCCGTACCAGATAGCTGTGCTTCGTAATTGGCATTGTAATGCCTGTAATATCAGCTTCTTGGAACGCATCGGTTCCAATCAGGCTCGAGATGACATTACCGGTAATGACAACCAACGGAACCGAATCCATAAAAGCGGTAGCAATACCCGTTACCAGGTTGGTCGCACCAGGGCCGGAGGTTGCAATACAAACCCCTACTTTGCCGCTTGCGCGAGCATAACCATCGGCTGCGTGAATTGCGCCTTGCTCATGGCGGGTAAGCACGTGGTTGAAATCAGAGAAACCGTGCATCGCATCGTAAATGTACAACACTGCGCCACCCGGATACCCGAATACGCAATCGACGCCTTCCAGCACCAAGCTGCGAAGTAAAATTTCAGAACCCGTAATTACTTCTGGCTGCCTCAGCTTCTCCATTAATTCTTCTTTTGACTTCAGTGTTGCATTTTGCGTGACCATCGGTCATCCTCCTCTCGAAAACAACAAAAAAACCTTTCGCTCCTCCTGCTTCTAGAAGAAGCATCGAGGGACGAAAGGTTTAACTTCCGTGGTACCACCCAAATTCGTTACACATCTTGCGATGTATAACCTCCACAGGTAAGAACGTGTGCGCACTGACCGTCCATACCTTTAGCACTGTAACGCGTGCCCTGCGATTTTCCCTAATAACCACTTGACGTGCTTTTCAGGAAAACAGCTCCGAGGTGAGCTCGTAGAAAAGGGGTTTTGGCGATGGTTGCAGCTGATCCATCCGCTCTCTGAACAAAAGAGCCCTTAACACTTCGTCCTCATCATTGCTGATGACATATGTTTGAATAAGACTTTCTTTATTATAAGCTGACATCATTCGTTAGTCAAGAAGAAACCGCAACAGCATTTTAGCAAAAATAGGGCGCGCGGCAAAGCCCCGCTTCATATATTAGAATAGCCAGCATTCGGCAAACTCATGCAGTCAGGAATGATCCTAATGATACGAGAGCGCAACGCCCGTACCGACGATGAAGAAATCATCAGGCTCATCAAGTCAGAGCTTATGCCACTCTCATGGACGACTCATCAACATGATGCCACAGTTATACGCGAGCTGCCCCTGCGCCTTCGCCGCGGCGTAACCTATGTTGCGGCAGCAGGAAAAACAGCCACGCCCTATGGCTTTATTCATTTTGAAAAAGCCCACGACATTTTGATGTTCTCCATGCTTGCCGTACACCCCGAGCATCGCAACCGCCATTGCGGCACAAAGCTGATGGCAGCAGCCGAAGCCTATGGCTTGGCAGCTTCCTGTACGATGGGCCGCCTGTTCGTCGATCAAATCAACGACAAGGCCCGCCATTTTTATACGAAGCTCGGATATCAAGCGATTCGATATTATCCCGAGCTTCGCTGCTACGAAATGATTAAAGGGCTTAGTTGAGGCTGAAATCAGCAGCCCTATGCCGCTAAATACTTAGTAGTAGCCGCCGTAGTTGTAGCCTTGGTTCTGACAGCATTGGCCTCCGCCGTAGCCGCCACCATATCCGCCTCCGTAACCACCGCCATATCCTCCACCGTAGCCGCCTCCATAGCCGCCTCCATAGCCGCCTCCATAGCCGCCGCCGAAGCCAGCTCCGAAGAATGGAAGCGTACCGATTGCCAGCAAATCAAACAAAACTAGGGGCAGCAGCGCTTTTGTTTTGACCGACTTGCCCTTGTCCTTGCCAATTGGTGCAAGCGTCAGCTTGTTGCCCTGGATGCGAACGAGCTTGCCCGTGACGACAGAGCCGTCCTTGCGCACTGCATAGATGGATTTGCCCGCGAGCTTACGCGCCTGCTCTTTGGTAATGTTACCCATGCAAAATCCCTCCTTTCCCGTTGTGCTTTAGTTTATTCAGGAAAGAGGTAGCCGCCTGTTTGTTTGTCCTCTGCTGCCGGAATTGGACGCTAAAATGTACGCCACTCCAGTCGGAACCAGAAATGAAAAAAGTCATAGAAATCATAATGAGGCTGCCCCCTAAGGGACAGCCTCATCTATAACGCTTCAGTTACTAAGCGTTGATTTTTTGTTTAGCCACGCCAGCAAGGGAGTTGAACGAAGCAATATCGTTAACAGCCAAGTCAGCAAGGATTTTGCGGTTTACTTCAACGCCAGCAAGTTTCAAACCGTACATGAATTTGCTGTACGACAGTCCGTTGATACGAGCTGCTGCATTGATACGAACGATCCACAGTCTGCGGATGTCACGTTTTTTGTTGCGACGGTCGCGGTAAGCATACATTAAGGACTTGCCTACTTGCTCCTTCGCTGTTTTAAACAGGCGATGCTTCGAACCGAAATAACCTTTTGCCAGTTTCAAAATTCTTTTGCGACGACGAGTGCGGACAAATCCGCCTTTAACTCTTGCCATGAGTGTTGACCTCCTGAAAGTTTCTAATTAGTATTTATTGCAAAATGTGCTTATTTAAGATTGTTAAGACCTTGTTGCAGGCGTTTAACGTCGCCAGCAGCCATCAGTGGTTGACCAGCAAGAACGCGCTTCTGGCGTCCGGATTTGTGGGAAAGCAAGTGGTTTTTGTAAGCTTTATAACGCTTTACTTTACCAGTACCCGTAATTTTGAAACGGTCTTTCAGACTGCTGTGTGTTTTCATTTTAGGCATGTCAATTATCCTCCCTTAAATTAAGTGTTGCTTTTTGGTGCCAAAATCATAATCATGCTCCGGCCTTCCAGCTTAGGAGCGCGTTCTACGCTGCATATTTCGGCAACCTCTTGAGCGAGACGATCCAAGATCTTTTGACCAAGCGACGCGTGCGCAATTTCACGACCGCGGAACCGGACAGAAGCTTTAACTTTATCGCCTTCACCCAAAAACTTTACAACATTGCGGTATTTCGTTTGATAATCGTGCTCATCAATGTTTGCACGGAACCAAACTTCCTTAAGATCAACGATCTTTTGGTTTTTCCGGGCTTCTTTTTCTTTCTTTTGCTGCTCATAGCGGAATTTTCCGTAATCCATAATCCGGCATACCGGCGGTTTAGCCGTCGGCGCTACGTTCACCAGATCCAGGTTTAAGTCTATGGCCATTTGCAAGGCATCACGAATGGGTTTAATACCGATTTGCTCGCCTTCCGCACCAACTAAACGTACTTCTCTGGCCCGGATTTCATCATTGATTTGATGTTCTCTGCTAATAACGTGCCACCTCCAAAAGAGTATACTTGCATAATAAAAGGGATACAGGCTCAATTGAACCCGCATCCCATAACCGTTGTTTGCTGCTATTCCCTACATCCCACAAGGAGACACAAAAGATAAGCTTAGTCGATTATCGCAAACCGGTCAGCGCGAGCCGAAAGGTGAGAAGCGGGTGCTTCTGCTTGTGCGTTACAGTATTTCATAAATTGTTTCCTAAACACTACCGACTTACTATATCACAACCGAAAGTTCAGTGTCAACACTTTTTAAATCAAAATGTGGATAACCGCGCGCAGCAGACGAAATCATTGTTCAAGAGCAGCTAAAGCTGAAACAATGATCCGTCGGCGTCGCGGCAGCTTATTCACAAATTCATCTTTAAAGCTGCTTGCTCTGTACTTCCTCCAATCGGATGACGCGAGTATGCTGCGTATGGCTCCACTTCTTGTTGTTTTGTGTAAAGAAGGCATGAACCGTAATTGGCCACCATGACAGGGTGAAAAGCAAAAACGTCGGAATGCGCAGGTACAGCTTCCAGTTGACTTTAGCCAAATGCATAGACAACGGAATTTGAATGAAAATGTAAAGCATATAAGGGATAGACACCCAAATCGGCAGCATATTGTACACGGATGTTACCCGTTCTCCTCCCGACAGGAAGATGTCGCCCCAAACGATAGCGGCTATACAGAAGCCCGCGAGATAATTGTAAGCATTAAAGACATACAACGCAGCGTCGATCTTCGTCCAGCTGCGATCCTTGATGCCCTGCCACAACAGCGGCAGCATATGCTTGCGCGTTACATCAAAATGGCCTTGCATCCAGCGCAGGCGCTGGCGGGCAGAAGCTTGAAACGTAATCGGCTTTTCGTCGAATACTTTAGCTTCAAAGTTGAATTTCGGGTAAATGCCCCGCTTAATGCAGCGAACGGTAAATTCCAAATCCTCGACAAGGCTCGTAGCTCCCCAGCCCATTTCCTGCAGCAGCTTGGAATCGAACACCATGCCCGTACCACCGAGGAAGTTCGCAAGCCCCAGGTTCGTACGTGGCAGCTGCCATAGACGGTTACAGAACCAATAGTTGATTGCATTCGCCGAGCTGACCCAAGAGTCATTCGGGTTTTTCGTATCCAGATAACCTTGTACAACCTGGAAGCCATTGCACAGATCATTGTTCATATATTGCAGGAAGTCCGTTGCCACGAGATTGTCAGCATCGAAAATCGCAACGCCATCATAGCTGCGCGGCATTTGCCACAGCTCTTTAAGCATCCATTCCACCGCGAAGCCTTTACCGCGTTGGTTCGGATTTTCTCTTACGCAGGCATATACGCCGTCATAGCTTTTTACAACATCGACTGTTCCGTCGGTGCAGTTGTCGCAGATGACGAAAATATCGTACAGCTCGCGCGGGTATTTCATTTTTTGCAAATTCTCGATTAAAGCTCCAACTACTTGCTCTTCGTTATGAGCGGCGATTAGCAAAGCGAAAGACTTTTGCGGCTTATGCGACAAATCCTCTTTTTTGCGATGCCATCCAAAAAACGTCAGAAACAATTGATACAGGCCAAGCACTGCAAATAAAATTTGCACAACAAACATAATCGAATTGAACATTTAGGTACTGCCCCCTTGAGACCCCTTTTTTTGATTTGCCAAATTGATTGGCGCAGCCGACCAAGCATGCGTTCATCGTTCAGGCGGTTATTTTATATCTCTCTTGTTTACGGGCGCTTTTCTGAAAGCGTCCCTGACCTTACTTGATTCTCCACACATTGCTTCCTTTTGTCAAAAGCTCAATTGAGCGTTTTCCAGCCGGAAAAGCGCTACCATGGTTAACCAATGACTGCATTACCTCCTTTTGCGGCGCGTCACCCTTATTTTCATCCATTTGCTGAATTTTTAGCACTTCTGTCCTTACTTACGATAAAAAACGCGAAAATGTTTCCGTTAAATTTATCTCATAATGTGACTGACTGGTGAACGCCCCTGTGCGGATTGCCGCTCGCATTCCGCGAGAAGCCCATCAAAAATTGCATCCCAAGACTTGCGAAGACTGAACAATCTTGCGCTAATGCCCAAACTTCTTCTACGTTCCTCATCCTCGTGCAGAAGCGCAAGTGCAGCAGCAAAGCTTGCCGGACTTCCCGCCTCGCATAACACTCCGTTTAGTCCGTGGGAGACGGAATCAAGCACGCCGCCCTTGTTCGCACAAAGGACAGGTGTGCCGCATGCCATCGCCTCAAGCACAACATTGCCGAACGTTTCCGTCGCCGACGGAAAGAGGAAAAGATCAGCAGCAGCGTACCACCTCTGCAGCTCCTCTGACGTTTGAAAGCCAAGGAAGGTTGCAGCTACGCCGCTTCTTGCGCATTGCTGCTGCAGCGCCTCTGACGAAGGACCGTCACCAGCCAGCACCAGCTTAACCTGTGCATTTGTTTGTTTTTGGAATAAGGAGAAAGCCTCAATTGCTGTTTCGACATCTTTCTCTGGAGCAAGCCTTCCTGCATAAAAAACGACAAAACATTCATGTTTTATGCCATGCTGCGCCAGCAATTGCTCCCGGTTAACCCCGGGATGAAACAAGCTTGTGTCTATACCCCGGCTCCACACCGAAAGCCGCTCCGCACCCCATCCTTTCCTAGTCAAGTCCTGCAGTGTAGATGTGGAAGGCACAAAAATCTTTTTACAGTCATGATGAAACCATTCCATATACCTACTTAACATCTTTACCATCCATTGCAAATTATAAAACGGCAAATATTGATCAAAATTGGTGTGATACGATGCGATCAGTGGAATTTGATGCTTGCGGGCATAATGAATGCCACATAAGCCAAGGTTGAATGGGGTAGCTACATGGATGAGGGTGGGATTAAATTCATGCAGGGCATGGCGGAGATGCAGCGGATTCGGCAGCGCCAGACGGCACTCGGGGTATAGAAAAAACGGCAGGCTGGCAAAACGTTCTACAGAGCTTGCCTGCATAGCAGCCTTGGAGTCAAATATCGAGCGCTCCGGCGCCAGCACCAGACACTCCACCCCCCTGCGCTGCAAATAGGCTTTCCAGCGGCCAAGCGAACGGGCAACGCCATTTCGTTCAGGCTCATAGGTATCGGTAAAAAGCGCGAGTCTCATTCATACGCCTCCTTCGCCTTTACTCTTGAATGCTATCGGCTATTATTGTAAGGAAGGTATGTTATCGGGTAATCAACACAGTATGAACGGAACATTAATCTGGATTTTTACAAATTGTATGCGTACAGGGGCTCAAAACATGGTACTATCTTTAGAGTGGAAAACCGCCACACTTATACAGGAGGATTTGAATGAAACAATTGTTAGGATGGCTGAGAGTGCGCGAGCAGCAGCTCATTGTCTGGGCGAATAGCCGGCGTGGACATAAGCGCCTGCACCGCTGGCTTGGAAAATGGCTCAGCGTCATTACACATATGGGTGGTGCGACGTTTACCCTGACCAGTTCTCTGCTATTTGCTTTGATCGCTCCATCACCATGGAACGCAACAGGCTGGCAATGCTTCATAACCGTCGTCATTAGCCATTTCCCCGTTTTTGTGGTCAAACGCTGGTTCAAAAGGCTGCGCCCGTATCAAGCGCTGGAGGGGTTGACCACCAGTCGCAAGCCGCTTGTCGATTCGTCATTCCCATCTGGACATACGACAGCGATATTCGCCTGGCTCATCCCAATTGTGCTTACGAGCGGCGTCCTGCTGGTTATTACCGTCCCAATTGCTGCGGTTATAGGCGTTTCGGTAGGCTGGTCGAGGATGTACTTGGGGCTGCATTATCCTTCCGACGTTATTGTCGGCGCATTTATAGGCACGGTCACGGCATTCGCCGTACAATACAGCTGGGTTACTACCATGTAACCTAGCTGTATTTGGCTTTTGCCCGTTTTTTTACTGCGGGGATCGTTGATTAATGGTTTGAAAGGCTAGTCTTCTGTTTCTTCGTCCTGATCGCTTTGCTCCGCTTCACGCTGGGCATTCGCCAGCTTGTTTTCGCGGAATTTCGCCAGCGCCGCTGAGCCGATTACAGCTTCCAGACGGTAGATCGGCTGGCCCTTGTCCATAAATTTCATCTCATATTCAGTAAATACAAGCTCCTCGCGCGGCTCATCCTTATGCAAATGCAAGGAAATGTTCCGAAGCTGAAGCTCCATCTCCGTAAAGCTGTTCAATGAGAACTCAAACAGCGACATCGAATCGGTCTTAAAATGAATTTCTCCGCGCTCGTTCAGCAATTGACCATACTTCGCCAGAAAACGCGGATGCGTCAGCCTGCGGCGGGCATGCTTCGCTTTTGGCCAAGGATCGCTGAAATTCAGATGAATGCGCTCAAGCTCGCCCGGCTCAAACATCGTCTCGATCTGCTCGATATTCGCGCGCAGCAGCGCCAAATTAGGCGGATGGCTAACTCCCTGCTCTGCCCAAATCGCATGTGCCTTCTCGCCTGCACGGCGAATCAGCTCATCATACATATCTACGCCAATAAAATTAATATGCGGATTGCGCGCGCTCATATGGCTGATGAAACGGCCCTTGCCCATGCCAAGCTCCACATAAATCGGGTTATCATTGCCGAAAAAATCGCGCCATTTCCCTTTAAGCGGGGCAGCATCCAAAACAACAAGCTCAGGCTGTGCCTCCAGGCTTTCACGAATTCCTTTTCTTCCTCTTAATCGCATTGTATTTGAATCCTCCATTTAATTGCGGGCGCGCCCGAATTGTGGGCAACTCCCGCATATAAGCTAGTCCTTATTGTGCCTAAGATCGCCCTTCTTGTAAAGCCGATAGCCAAAAAAAAGAACCGCAGGGTGGCCGCCCCCGCGGTTCTTCTACTAATTATAGAGCAGCTCAGATCAGCAAGCGATAATCAATCGGAGCACTGGATTTATCGATTTCATAAGTTTCTTCCAGCGCTTCATTCAACTTCTTGCGCGCAGATACTTCAACATGATGATTATTGTGGAATCTGACACCGCTCAGCGCCATCAGCTCTTTAACTGTCAATTCTACCGTTACTTTCTCATCGCCATGTGGAATTCTAGTTTGCTGGCTCATTAGACATCACCTCATCGTTTAATATAACTCATTATTTCCAGACAAACGACATTGTATGACAATCGCTACGAATTAGCTATGTTAGGTTTTTTTGTTGCCATTTCACACTTTTAATATAACAGATCATGTAAGGTATAGCAAGCCTATTTTCTGTTTTCTCAAAAATAATTTCCAGTTTTCCGCATAGTGGAAACGTTTACATTCAGCCTATAATCGGGCGTGGCTTTCCGCCTGTTTTTTCGTTAAAATAGAGGGAGCGAATAAATGGCGGTCAAAAAGAATCTGCACTGCGTGAAAGGTTTGGCTTATGAAGCAGCTTTCCTGCGGAAAGCTTAAGTATATGCTTCTCCGATTCAAACCTTTCACTCCGCTCCGATTTTTTCACCACCCTTTTTATAAGAGAAGGAGAACGGAATGAATTCATTAAAAGCAACAGCATTAGAATCAGCCAATGAACCCCAGCTATGGGGCGATAAAAGATTTCATACATGGAACTACGAGATGCGCGAGCAATTCGGGGGCAAAGTGTTCAAGGTCATGCTAGATGCCGGATTTACTTGTCCGAACCGCGATGGATCCATTGCCAAGGGCGGCTGCACCTTCTGCAGCGCGCGCGGATCAGGCGACTTTGCCGGGAGCCGGCGGGATGATCTCATTACCCAGTTCAACAACATTCGCGACCGCCAGCATCAAAAATGGCCCGATGCCCAGTATATCGGCTACTTTCAGGCCTATACGAACACTTACGCACCCGTAGAGGAGCTTCGCGAATATTACGAAGTGATTTTACAGCAGCCTGGCGTTGTCGGCCTGTCGATTGCAACCCGCCCCGACTGTCTGCCGGACGATGTCGTCGATTATTTGGCGGAGCTCAATGAGCGCACCTACCTCTGGATCGAAATGGGACTTCAGACGGTGCATGAATCGACCTCAGAGCTGATTAACCGGGCGCATGATACCGCCTGCTATGTTGACGCGGTAAAACGCTTGCGTGCGCGCGGCATCCGCGTCTGCGCCCATATTATTTATGGACTGCCGCAGGAAACGCATGAAATGATGCTGGACACCGGACGCGCCGTTGCCGCCATGGATGTACAGGGCATCAAAATCCATCTGCTCCATCTCATGCGCAAGACGCCAATGGTTCGCCAATATGAGGCTGGACTGCTGCGCTTTCTGGAGAAGGACGAATACGTCAAGCTCATTGGCGACACGCTGGAGTTTTTGCCGCCAGAGATGATCGTCCATCGCCTCACTGGAGATGCGCCGCGCGACCTGCTCATCGGCCCAATGTGGAGCCTCAAGAAATGGGAAGTGCTCAATGCAATTGATGATGAGCTGCGTAAGCGTGGCACTTGGCAAGGAAAGCTGTGGGTGAACAGCTAGCATGGGATTTTTATCGGTTCTCAGCATGGCGCATCGCTGGATGGCCGAACGGGCACAGCCCGGTGATGCCGTCATCGATGCCACGTCAGGCGGCGGCGTTGACACGCTAGCCCTCGCCCGTCTCGTCGGCGAACGCGGCAGCGTATTCGCCTTCGACATCCAGCAGGCGGCGCTCGACCGGACGCGGGAGCGGCTGGATGCAATACGTGCAAGCGGCAAGGAAAAGCTCGCGGAGACGCAGCTTTTGCTCCAAAGCCACGAGCATATGGCGGATGGCCTGCCAACCGCACTGCATGGCAATATTGCCGGAGTGATGTTTAATCTCGGCTTTTTGCCTGGTGGCGATGAGTCGCTTATTACGCAGCCATCGACTACAATTGCCGCGCTGGAAGCAGCGCTTGCCCTGCTTCGTCCGGGCGGCATCATTACATGCGTCGTCTATCCCGGTCATCCGGGCGGCGCAGAGGAAGCGGCTGCCGTGCAGCAATGGGTTGAAGCACTGCCTGATGAGGCTGCCTCCACTATGCTGTACCGTCAGCTGCATAAGAAAGCTGCACCGTATTTGCTTGGCGTAGAGAAAAAAGCCAAATGAAAAGCTTAAACTACTTAACTTAGGGAGAGATACTGTAATGACTAAACCATATCCACTGCAATTTCAACCAGAGATGAAGGAACGTATTTGGGGAGGCCGTGCGCTTGAGCAGTTTGGGCTTACGCTGCCGGAAGGCTCGATTGGCGAAGGCTGGATGATCGGCGACCATCCGAATGGCACGACGAAGGTTATTAATGGCGAGCTTGCTGGCAAAGGCCTCGACGAAATTCGCGAAGCTTATGGCCGCGAGTGGTTCGGCACGAAAGGCTTCTCCGAAAAAAATGGCCGCTTCCCGCTTCTCATCAAGCTGCTCGATTGCAATGATGACCTGTCGATTCAGGTTCACCCGACCGACACGTACGAAGGATTGCCTGAAGGCGAGCTTGGCAAAACCGAAATGTGGTACATCCTTGATGCCAAGCCAGGCGCAACGATTATTTACGGCTTGAAGGACGGCGTAGACCGCGGCGCTATGGAAGCTGCAATTGCTGAAGGACGCATTATGGATACGCTGCAAGAGGTTCCCGTTCAAGCAGGCGACGCCTTTTACATACCGGCAGGAACCGTCCATGCGCTGTGCGCTGGCGTAGTCGTTGCCGAAATTCAGCAAAACTCCGATACGACTTACCGCCTGTATGATTATGACCGTCTTGGTCTTGATGGCGAGCTGCGCGATCTGCATATCGAGGACTCGCTGAACGTCATTGCTTATGACGGCGCTGGAGCAAGCCGCATGACTACCGAAGGCGTTGCTGATGGCCAGTGGCTGACCATTGCCTCATCTCCTTATTTTATTGTGGAAAAAGGAATCATCCGCTCCGCAGCAGCTTATGAAACGCCTGCTACAAGCTTCGTCATCCTGATCGTTGCCGAAGGCAGCGGCAAGCTGAAATGGGCAGATGGCGAGCTCGCACTCGCTGCAGGCCAAGCTTACTTGCTTCCAGCAAGCCTTGGCGGCTATGAGCTGGACGGCAGCCTGACCGTCATTCGCAGCGTTGTGCCTGCGTAAGGATTTTTTCAGGGGCAAGGACATAAAGGAATAGACAACAGGGATGCGAGCAAATCGCGTCCCTGATTTATTTGTATAGGGCATATCGGAGCATGCGTTCACATTCCTTGATCATGTATAATTTATAGGGAGACTCGCTTTACATATAAGAGAGGTGTTACCTATTCACTTAGGAGAAAATAAACATATGTACGCTGAACTGCATGCCTTTATAAAACATGGCGGATTTATCGAAATACCCGAAAATGGACATTTAACCTTTCATGAGCTGCTAATTGCCTGCCAAGCAAGCGCAAGAAGCGAGCAATGTACGGTATTAAATTTTGAATTTCGCCACTTCGACTTGTCCCTAATCTATGTTCATGACCAATATTATGGCTCGCTTATCGACTTTAAGAGGCTGGCCCGAATCAAGAACTCTCATAAAATAGCAAAACTAGGCGACATTTATTTTTGGCATGATTTTGAGCGTTATGCGGCCCAGCATCGTTTAGCTATCCGCACATGCACACAAACCAAAAACAGCAGAAAAGCCATACTCGACAGCGGCTTGCGCCTCATTTTTCATTATTCCAAAGCCCATGATGATTTCCTCATAAGCGAAATAACAAGCAGATTTGGGAACAAACGAATGATTAATTCTACGCTCTCGCCCTCCTCTTATATGGAGATGGAGAGTATCGATTTTTCGATCAATGCTTATTTGAAGCACAAAGGTTTGTTCAACCTTCCCGCCCATAAAAATAGCGGCTTCCATGATTTATTGATGAAATGCAGCAGCAAGGAATGCCACAGCGCCATAACCGGCACCATTTTAGGCTTTGAGTTTAAGTACTGGCTTTTGGAAATTTTTTATGATGACCATTTGGCATTGATCGGGGAAAATCTTAAATTTATAAACCGCAGCTCATGCAGCAGCAAAGAGGAAATAATAAAGGAATATGAGATTCATTTTTGGGAAAGCTTTAAGCTTTATGCCCAGCAAAATGACCTGCAGATCATCGAAATTTGCAAGGACCACGATATGATTATTGCCTTTTTAAATACGGGAGCTAATTTGCATTTTCAGTATGAGGAGGAATTTGGCGACTACTTGATTAGCGTGATTGAAGGGGACGGAACCCCATTCCGCGAGTCCTATAGACGAATTTACAACCACTAGCTGAGCGATCGGAGGCATTTAACATGTACGAGCTGAAAACGAAGGAAACCGACAACAGCGTCATCGCATTTATTGAAGAAGTCGAAAATATTAAAAAACGGGAAGACGCATATAAGCTGCTCGACCTTTTCACCGAAACTACAGGGCTTCCCGCAAAAATGTGGGGGCCCAGCATTATCGGCTTCGGGTCGTATCACTACCAATATGAATCAGGGCATGCCGGGGATGCACCTCTAGTTGGCTTTTCCCCAAGAAAAGCCAAGATCAGCCTGTATTTTGCCACAGGCGACACGCATCGAGAGGTACTGCTGCTACAGCTCGGAAAACATACAGCGGGCAAGGCATGCGTCTACATCAATAAAGTGGCCGACATAGATACGGACGTCTTAAAGGCGTTGATCCACCAGTCCATCCAGTTTCTTAAAGAGACGTATCCGAATTCTTAGAAATAGCGAATCACCATTACCAGGTGCGAGTTTTGTTGATTTCGATCTTTTTCGAAAAAGCCTGCTCCAAGTCTATATCCAGCTTGTTTGCAAGGTCACAAATATTCCACACGATATCGTACATTTCCAGGCCCAAACGGTCTTTGATTTCTTCCTTCTTCTCATGGTCGGGGTGGTAGGAAAGATGCAGCAGCTCTTTAACCGTCTCCCCTACCTCCGTAACTAAATAAAGCGCCCTTTGCTCAATCGTTGATTCGTCAAACCCATGAGTAATGCTGAATTCCTTCACATGCTTTTGCATTTCAGATAATTGCATGACTGTACCTGCCTTTGTTGTCTAAAATTATTTTTTTAACGGGAAGCCATTAATTTCAAGATGGGCTTTAAACAAATCTTGAACGGATGGCAGCTGCTCCTTGGAAGGCCACTGCTCATGCCCCCATAATCCGGCCTGCTTGAACGCCCGCGGGCAGTGGATGAAACATTCCTCGACTTCAACGACAACGGCAAGGCCGCTCGTCTTGCCATTCCAATCCATGCTGCTGATAAATGCAACATTACGCGTAATGCTCGCACGTCCATTCACCCGCATCACTTCATCAAGCCCCGGAATAATAAAAATCATGCCGATTTGCGGATTTTCAATCACATTCAGCAAGGAGTCCATTCTTCTATTGCCCGGACGATCCGGGAATGCGATTTGCTTCTCATTAAGCACCTTAACAAAGCCGGCCTCATCCCCGCGCGGGGAAACATCGCCTATACCAGCCGCATTCGAGGTCGCTAGAAAAAAGAGCGGCGACATCGACAAGTAATTGGCGGCATGCGAATCGATAATGGAAATCGTTTTTTTCACGACAGCTTCGGAAGGCTCGGTCATCATGCTTCTCAGCTCTTCCGCGGTCGTCACTTTATCTTCCTGCCACAATAAATGGGTCATGCAGGTCTACCTCCTCGTTTTTGATTGCTTTGCTATATAGCATGCATACCCTAGTCAATCGTTCAACTTAATCGGCTTGCTTATTCGCCGCTTGGCCCGATAGCCGCTCCGTTGTATCCGTCTCCAGCCCGGCCAGACGTTTTGTGAAAGTCGCCCTCCAGCTGCTGGACAGCTCTGGCGCGGCAAGCAGCCGCTCCATGCCCTCCTGATTCGTTTTCTCCACATGCATAATTTGATTCGCGTAAGAAATCGACAACGCTGCAGGATGCTTGCTTATGCATATTAAAGAGTCCGAAGGCGAAACGACACCTTCCTTGAGCACTCGAAAATAATACCCGGTATAGCCGGTCTGCTGCACCTGCAGCGGAAGCTCGGGCAAGCCGTATTTGACGGACAGCTTGAAGCAGGGCTGACGAGGCTGGCTTACCTGCACAATCGCCGTCCCAAGCTGGAACGTATCGCCAATATGGATATCCTCCTCAACGATGCCCTGCGTCGTGAGATTTTCGCCAAAGGCGCCGAAGTTCATCGGCAAGCCCTGCGTCTCCCAATAGGCATAATGCTCAAAAGGATACACGCACACCGCCTTATCCTCCCCGCCATGATGGACCAAATCCGCTTGGCCGTCTCCCTCGAAGCAGACGGCAGTAAGCTTAACAGCATCCTGGACAGGATGCTTATGAATGCCCGTTAAAACCTCTTTCTTCAAATAGGGTACCTGCTGAGGCATCCCAATATTGATCGATTTAATTGAACCCGCTACCACTATGCTTCCCTCCTGTCTGCTGATCAGACGCCGCCCTTTCGACCATCCAGCCAGCCTTCATTCCACCTGTAGCCATCGATATCTATCGCTTTATCATATAAAATGCATAATCCAGTCCTTCTATTATGGACGGTTCAGCACATAATTTCCAGCAAAAATACGCAAGTGCCGAAGCTCCAATCGGCTTATTCCATTAATGGAATGGCCGGCGATGCTTGGCTCCACCAGCTCGGGATACGCAGCAGCAAGCACTGCGGAAGAGGCATTCAACTCATTAATTGTACTCTATCCATACACCTCGGATGCGCCTACATGATTGTATGACCCTACACTTAATGTCTATAAGAATAACGATAATCATCACAAGGAGGCGGCTTCCGCTGCCAGATGGCTACTGGACACGGAAGCAGCCTCCTTGTGTTTCTGCTGTTTATGCCGGACTTGCTGCCGAGCTACATAATTTGCTCACCGAAAACAGAACCGATCAGCTCGACTGCTGTATGAGCTGTTTTGTTGCGGTAATCGAGTACCGGATTCACCTCAACAAACTCCGCGGATACAAGCCGCTTCGATTCGGCCAGCATCTCCATCGCAAGATGGCTTTCCCGATAGCTGACTCCGCCGATAATTGGCGTACCGACACCCGGGGCATCATTCGGGTCAAGACCGTCCAAATCGAAGCTCAAATGGACGCCATCTGCTGCCGCAAGCCGCTCAAGCGCTTCCTCCATTACCTGGTCCATGCCTCGCCGATCAATATCATGCATCGTATAGACGCGGACGCCAAGCTTGCGCAGCAAAGCCTTCTCGCCCGGATCAATCGAGCGGGCCCCGATAATGACGACATCCTCCGGACGGATCGGCTCGCGTTTGCCAGTGCCTCCCACTCCAAGCAGGCGCCGACTGCCATAACCGAGACTAACCGCCAGCGACATGCCGTGAATATTGCCCGACGGCGTAGTATCCGCTGTGTTGGCATCACAATGCGCATCGAACCATAACACGCCAAGGCGCGGAATATGGCGCTGCACCCCTTTTATCGTGCCGATGGCTATGCTGTGGTCGCCGCCCAAAATAAGCGGAAACCGCCCTTTCCCCAGCTCCTCGGCCGTTTTGTCCGCCAGCTTGCTATTGACTCTAACGAGCTCATCTACATATTTCAGCTTCTCGCCTGGTTCGGGACGCGATGCAGGGCGGCGCACAGCCACATCGCCCAAATCATGCACCATATAGCCGAGCTGCTCCAGCTTCTGCTCAATACCCGCGCAGCGAATGGCACTTGGGCCCATATCGACGCCGCGGCGGTCTGCCCCCAGATCAATCGGGACACCGATAATTGAAATATCCGTTTGGCTAATCGGCAGCATAAGCCATCCTCCTTTACCTGCTGGGCTTGATTATCACCTGCTTCAGCTATTTACAGCTGCTCCGAAATCAGCTTAAGCTGTGTAAATTGCAGCAAATAATCCGGCCCCCCGGCTTTGGAATCCGTTCCCGACATATTGAAGCCGCCGAAAGGATGGACACCGACGATGGCTCCTGTACATTTTCGATTAAAATAAAGATTGCCGACATGGAACTGCTCGCGCGCCAGCTCCAGCTTAACGCGGTTCGTCGAAAATACCGCACCTGTGAGTCCATATTCCGTGTTGTTGGCAATCTCAAGCGCCTCTTCATAAGATGAAGCTTTGCAGAAGCCGAGCACCGGGCCAAAAACCTCCTCCTGCATCAGTACAGCATCAGGCTTGAGATCAGCAATAATCGTAGGCTGAATGAAATAGCCATCGCCTTCCGCCTTTTGCCCTCCGGTCACAAGCCTCCCTTCCTTGCTGCCCGTTTCGATATATTCGCAAATTTTGCGGTACGCATTCGAATCAATGACTGGCCCTGTATAGTTGCTAAAGTCCACCGTATTGCCGACGGTCAGCGCCTCCGTCAGCTCGGTGCAGCGTTTTAATACCGCGTCATAGACAGCCTCGTGGACGATGGCCCGGGAGCAGGCGGAGCATTTTTGCCCGGAAAAGCTGAATGCCGAAGCGACAATCGCCTGCGCCGCTGCTTCCAGATCCGCTTCGCTATCAACAACGATGGCATCTTTGCCGCCCAGCTCGCCGACAAACCGTTTTAGCCAAACTTGGCCCGGCGATGTTTTGGCAGACAGCTCGAATATTCGCAGTCCGACTTCCCGAGAACCCGTGAAGGAAATGAAGCGCGTCAGCGGATGCGTCACGAGCAAATCGCCAATTTCCGCGCCGCTCCCCGGTAAAAACTGGACGACGCCAGCCGGCATGCCCGCCTGCTCCAGCACCTCGACGAACTTGTACGCGATCACAGGCGTTGTGCTTGCCGGCTTCAGCACTACCGTGTTGCCCGCCACTACCGCCGCCGTCGTCATGCCCGCCATAATCGCCAGCGGAAAGTTCCACGGCGGAATGACGACACCGACGCCAAGCGGAATATATTGCAGATCGTTATCTTCGCCGCGCCGAACGACCAGCTTTTTCGCTACCGTTTCACTCATCTCCAGCATTTGCCGCGCATAATATTCGAGAAAATCAATCGCTTCCGCCGTATCAGCATCTGCTTCCCCGCGCGTCTTGCCCGCCTCAATCATGAGCCAGGCGTTAAACTCATGCTTGCGGCGGCGCAAAATTGCTGCTGCCTTAAACAGCAATCTCGCCCGATGCGCCACAGGCACCTTGGACCACGACTTAAACGTCTCATAGGCGCTTGCGATCGCCTGCTCTGCTTGCTCTGCATTTGCCTTCGATACCCGCCCCACGACCTCGCTCGTGCTGGAAGGATTGATGGAGCTTTGCATTTCCTCTGTCATGACCCTGCTGCCGCCGATAATAAGCGGATAAACATGGCCCAGCTGCTGCTGCACTTGGCTAATTGCTGCTGCAAGCGCCTCGCTGTTCGCCTCGATCGTAAAATCGGTAAATGGCTCCGGTACATAAGTAATCATAGGAAAGCTCCACCCTTCTCCTCTTAAAATAGATGATTTGGATAAGTCGGGTCACATCGCTTGAAAAACATCCGCTATACGCTGAGCCGCCCATGCCAGCTCGTCTTCGGAAATGATCAGCGGCGGCGCAAGCCGGATTACCTTTTCATGCGTTTCCTTGCATAGCAGGCCGGCTTCCTTTAGCTTCTCACAGTAGGGCCGCGCCGCTCCTTTCAGCTCGATCGCAATAAAAAGCCCCCTGCCGCGCACCTCCACAATGTCGTGATGCTTGATTTCGCGCAGCTTGGTAAGCAGCCGCTCGCCCAGTGTCAGCGATCTTTCCGCGAGGCGCTCATCCTCGGTTACACGGAGCGCTGCGACTGCTACGGCGCTCGCCAGCGGATTGCCGCCAAAAGTTGAGCCATGCGAGCCCGGCTCAAACACGCCCAAAATGCTGCTGTCCGCCGCTACCGCTGACACAGGCAGCACGCCGCCGCCAAGCGCTTTGCCCATAATGTAAACATCCGGCGTGACCGCTTCCCAATCACAGGCGAAGCGCTTGCCCGTACGGCCAAACCCCGTCTGAATCTCGTCTGCCATCAGCAGCACCTGATGCTGATGGCACAAAGCGGCAGCCTGGCGCAAATAACCTTCCGGCGGAATAATGATGCCAGCTTCCCCTTGAATCGGCTCGACGAGAAACGCAGCCGTATTCGGGGTAATGGCCGCTTCCAGCGCCGCAATATCGCCATAGGGAATAATGGTGAAGCCCGGTGTAAACGGGCCAAAGTCTTCCCGATACGAAAGCTCGGAAGAGAAAGACGTAACGGTCAGCGTCCGACCGTGAAAATTGCCGGCGCACACAATAATGTCCGCTTGGCCCGACGGAATGCCCTTTACCCGGTAGCCATATCTGCGGGCCGCCTTCACCGCCGTCTCTACCGCTTCCACACCGGTATTCATCGGCAGCAGCATATTTTTGCCCGTTAAATCTGTCAGCAGCGCAAGCAATTCCCCAAACGGCTCATTATAAAAAGCTCGCGACGTCAGCGTGACCAGATCCGCTTGGTTCTTCAAAGCTTCTATAATTCGCGGATGCCGATGCCCTTGATTGAGCGCCGAATACCCGCTGAGCATATCCATGTAACGCTTTCCATCCGGGTCCTCGACCCACACGCCTTCCGCCTTGGCGATGACAATCGGCAGCGGATGATAGTTATGCGCGCCAAGCCGCTCGGTCTGCTCAATCGTATTAGCCTGCTCCTTCATGACCATCCCTCTTTCCAGCCTGATGGCTATTTCTTTCTCAGCTCAGCCTATCGTTTGAACATGGATTTGAGCACAAAAGAGACATTTTCCGGCCGTTCGGCCAGCCGCCGCATAAAGTAGCCATACCAATCTGTTCCGTACGGCACATAGACCCGCACCTTGTAGCCCTCTTCAACGAGCTGCTGCTGGAGCGCTGTGCGAATGCCGTACAGCATTTGAAATTCAAACCGCGTCATCGGTATTGCCTGCTCCTTGACATAACCCTTTACCCATTCAATAATCGCATCATCATGGGTTGCGACAGCGGCATAATGGCCGTTTTCCAGCTGTTTTTTAATGAGATGGATAAAATTGTGATCTACATCCGCTTTGTCAGGGAAAGCGACCTCTGGCGGCTCTTTGTAGGCGCCTTTTACCAATCGGTAGTTCGGCTTCAAAATGCTCAGCCGCTCCATATCCGCTTCGGTTTTGAATAAATAAGCCTGCAGGACAATGCCGATATGATGGCCGAACTCTGCGCGCAGCTGCTCATACATTTGGATCGACGGCTCATTGCGGGCGTAATCCTCCATATCGATGCGCACGAAGCTATCCAGCCGTTTCGCCTCCGATACGATCATTCGCATATGGCTAAGGCATAGCGGATAAGAAATATCCAGCCCGAGCTGCGTCAGCTTCACGGAAACGTTGGCGGCGGCCCCGGCGCTCGCAATAGCTTGCAGCCCTTTCACAACCTCTTCGGCGGATTCCTTCGCTTCCTGCTCGCTTCGGGTAAATTCGCCAAGATGGTCAAGCGTCACGACGAGGCCGCTCTCGTTAAGCGCGGCTACCTTCTTCATCGCTGCGGCAAGCGTCTCTCCCGCTACGAAGCGTTCTGCGCCAAGGCGAAGCCCAAAGCGCTGCGCCATCCGATTGGCTAATCGGTTTTTGGACAAATACAACAGCATGTCACGCATGACCGCCATGCGTTCCCCTCCTTCTAGGCAATGTCCTGCCGCTTCTTTCTTGAATGGCAGCAGGCTCCGACTGTGGCATAGGCGAAATGTGCTTATGAAATAAGGTATGAATGCAGACAGGCAATAAATCCATCATTACAACAAAAGCTTGATGAACATCCTTGTTTTTCCGTTATTCGAAAAATCTTTCCGGATATAATAAAAAACTCGGAGCTGTGCCGAGCATAACGAAGCTTATTGGTGTGTATTGAAAATGTTGTATTAGACTGGATTGAAAATAGAAACAGCGGTAGCCTTGATTCGCTTCTGCTGCCAGAGGTAGAGTATAGTAGGAGTAGTTTAAAATATATTACAGGAGGCTACGCTCATGTCACAGGAGATTTGGATTAACCTGCCGGTCAAAGATGTTGAGAGGTCAACTACCTTTTTCAATGAGATTGGATTCCATGCGGCGAGCGTTGGTAACGAGAGAGCCAAGCTTGCCATAGGCCAAACAACGATTTTGCTGTTCCCGGATGCGGCGTTTGAGAAATTTACAGGTTCAAAAAAAGCAGATACTTCCCAAAGCGCAGAAGTCATATTTTCCATTGGCGCTAAAAGCAGAGACGAAGTAGATGCCTTTATTCAAAAAGTAGAGTTAGCTGGAGGAAGCATCTTTAGCAAGCCTAGTGAAAATGACGGCTGGATGTACGGCGCAGCATTTGCCGACCTGGACGGTCACCGCTGGAACCTGCTGTACATGGATGAAAGCAAAATGCCAAAAAGCTAATAGGGAAACGCCGGTCACCTGCTTAAGGTCACCGGCGTTTTTTTGCACCGCATATAGACCGACTTCCGATCACTGCGGCGAGTCTAATGTAGTGTAGTGCTTATAAAAATTCAGTGGGCCCATCACCGTAAACTGGAAGTTCCTTAGTTTCCAATTTACAAGGCAATGGGCTATTTATGTTCTATACTAAGGCAGTGTACGATACGTCGTTTATAAGGCATCGTCATCAGCTAACTCATCCGCTTGGCGTTCGTAATCTTCTAAATTAGCTGGGATCTTTAATCTTACTTTATCGCCATTAAGGATTACTCCCATTTTGCTCGCGTGTTTGAACGGATCATACGGTTCGTTGTTTTTAAGGCATGAGTATAAAACTTGGGCTATCTTACCGCATACATGACCTATTGCTTTTCTCTTCGCCATCCCTCGATCAACTAATCGTTTATAGTAAACACGAAAACTATTTTCACTTATTTTTGGAGATATTAACAGTAAAGTCATTAAGAATAGAACTCTACGAGTATCTCTAACACCCTCGTATGTCTGCCTACTTTTAAAAACAGATGTGCCCGAGATTTTATTCTCAGCGGCTACACCAAGGTATTTTTTAAGCTCTAAATATGTTGAGAAGCGTTCAATATCACCAATAGCGCCGATAAATGTACAGGCCATAGATTCACTCATGATAGGGAATGACATAAGTATTTTTGTATAAGGATGCGGTTTGTATCCTTTTTCTTTATCACCATAAAGCAGGGAGGAAATCTGTTTATCCATGCTTTTTATCGCTTCATCTATACGCAAAGCTTCTTCAATTAGCCACGTTTGCCGTTCAGCTAGGTGTGGAATGTTCAAGGCTAATGTGTTGGGTAACAATTCCGCCAAGGTCGTAGAGGCTTTCGTAGCAGTAGTTTTTGCACCAATAGTTATTAGAGTTTGCCTAAGTTCATCCTGAGTTACCTTGGCCATTTCCTGCGATGTAGGATACTTCAGAGCCAATTTGAGGACACTTAACGCCCCGGTTTTTTTAAAAGCTCGTTTAAGTTCAGGATTGGTTACAGAAAATAATTGCTGGACTTGATTCTTACGTCTCGTTAATTGAGTAGTAAGTAACCAGCGATCCCTAGTTAATGTGCGGTACAAAACCTGCTCTGCACTTGCAGGACGAACAATTCGCACCGAACGCATATCAGGATGAAGGGTTTTGTGCCATCCCATATAGGTCATGATTCTAGCATTAATTTCATCGGATTTTTCATTAAGTCCTAGCTGGCGTTCACGAAAATCTTTTACAGCTTTATTTTCAACCTGATATATAGAATAGCCTCGATCTAATAAAACTCGAACTACAAGATATGAATAATGTCCACCAGTTGGCTCCAGTAATATAAAGAAATCCTGGGGTTTATACCCGAATTGTGCCTGAATATCTTCTAAAGCATGGATAAACTTTGTAATTCCTTGGCTATTTGAGTTGAACTTCATTGTTTTACTGCGTTTCCATTCCTTCTCACTGCGGAACTTTTCAAAAGGAATGCAAGCAGCAACATGGAAATCCGAACCGATATCAATTCCAACATAGAAGGGATAGAAGGCTCTAGAGTTTTCTTGACCTTCATTAATGCTCATATCCGTAAGCATAAAATTATCCAACTTATGATCACCTATTCGAATCATTTGCACCAGATTAACCAAGTTTTCTTAAGAGCTCCGTAATGGGCCCAATGTAGCATGTCAGGTTTTAGATTCGGTGCTGTACCCAAAATAAACTGAGAGGTCGAGAATCCGCCTCAATAACTTTAAAGGGCTTCTGTTAAGTTCTTTCGACATAAGGAAACAATTTCCTTATTTCTCTGTTAAGTTCTTTGTTAATCTACGCAAAAAAACCTGTCATTTCGACAGGTTGAATAATCATCAAATGTGCAGCGCCAAAAACTTGGAGCGCCTCATTTCTGTTAAAGAAGTCCAGGAGGATGTCCTGCCGGCTCCAAACCTATTCTGGGCGGTTGTTCCCTGAGAGGTCACTGCACAATTATATATACGCCTATTAGGGGGCTAATTCCTTCTAAATATCGTACCAGTTACCACAAATACTTTATAGAAGTCTTTCTAAGCTCCACATTAGACTCAGAGGTTAACTGGTACTAATATATTTTAGCATGTTGCTCAAAAGTAATAAAAGCCAATATATTGTACTAACGTATCCGTTAGCGGAATGACATTTCTTAATCAGCGAGAGCACGTTTTATGATCGCTTTTGCTTCAGCAACCAACTTTTCATCTTTATAATCAATTGCCTGCATCATGATCAAAATGGGAATGTATATGGCTATTAATCGAGCTAATATCTTCGTTTCTTCATCGACATCCCCATATTCTTTGAAAAAGTCTGAACGTGCATCCGGAGGCAAAAAGCTATACGCGACATTCAAGTCGCAAGCAGGATGTCCGATATTGATATCGCCCCAGTCGATAATCCCTGAAACTATTCCATTCTCGTCTACCAGCATATTTTTAAAATGAAGGTCTCCATGGAGGAATACGTTTTTGGGGTTCACTTTTTCAGTCCCAAGCTGTTCCAAATAGTTCGATAATTCACGATACTCTTCTTCACTAAAATGAAGGGCAAGGTTGGAAATGAATCTATGCAACTTTTCTTTACGCATTGCAATATCAATCAAATTTCTGTGGTCATGTTGAACTCCATTTTCTTGGGCAATTTGCACAGGGAATGCATGTAAGCTTTTTAAAAATTGCGCGAGCGTTGTTGCTGATAACGCACGTTGCTTGTCAGTTAATCCGATTGGAAACTTTCCTGATAAATAGGGGTAGCCTAGGAAAGGCGCAGGATAATTATAATCCCCTTCCCCAAAAAATAGCGGTATCGAATATGCAATGGAACAATAATCTTTAAGCTTAGGTAGTACCTTTCCTTCCATCCTTAAACTATTAATTGCAACTTCTCTTCTTGGAAAGCGAAATACATATTCGGCCCCAACAAGAAAAACAGTATTATCCCAGCCGTATCCTAGTTTTTGTACGCTTTGTGAAGCTAACTGTGGAAACTGACTGCTTATTAATTTATGAGCTAATTCTTCTGATACTTCCCATTCCGCATCCCATTGATTCGTACTTCCCATACCCATTTATCGACTCCCTCACGAAAATAGAAAATAGGCTCGACTAGCCTGTTCCATTTACAACATCATATCATTAATTTTTTCTTCTGTTCGAGAACAACCTTACCGTCTGTTCCTCTATCCTTCCCGTTAGTTCAATAAAAAGGACGCTCCCGCGCCTTCGCTTGGGCTACGTCCTCCTCATTATATCCATTTCCAATTACTAATTAAAGAACGTACGCGGGTAGCATGTAGTGCTTAAACAGGGGACTTATCTTAGCCTAAGCACTAAGAAAATACTTTATTTACTTTTGACAATTGGAAAAAGAGGGCTAGATAACCGGCGAGCAAACGCCACCTTCCCTCAAATAACGGATTAGCGGACTCAGCCGCCAATCGTCGTCGTTATTTCGTGAGCACCTTGTATAACCTGCTTGCTGAGAAAATCCAGACGCTCCTCTGTCAGCTGGTCCGTCGTGACGCCGACCCCAAGAGCTCCCACAACTTTTCGCCCGAAGCCGATAATTGGAGCTGCAATCGCCGCCGTACCTTCCGTAAGCTCTGCATAGCTAACTGCATATCCCGCCTTCTTGATGCCGGGCAAAGCCGACAACAGCTGCTTGCGCTTCTCTTGGTCATCCACCAGCCGAATCAAAATCGCTTCCGCTTCAGCCAGTTTCATATTGGCCAACATCACTTTATTCGGCGCGCCAATATGCATCGCAATCCGCTCGCCCAAGCTTTCTACAACCCGGAGCTTCACCTTACCGTCTACTTTATCGATTCCCATCGAAAACTTGCCGTAAGGGATGCTTAAGAAAACCGTTTCTTTCACTTCAGCCGCCAGACGTTCCATTATCGGCCTAGCTGCCGTGCGCAAATCCATCTGCTCGACCTGCTGCAAGCCGACTTCCATCCACTTTGGCCCCGGCCGATAACGTTTCGTCTCCGGAAGCTGAACAACGAGCTCATGCCTTACCAATGTACTAATTAGTCTATGCGTCGTACTTAGCGGCAAGCCTACCCGCTCCGAAATATCTGATATCGCCCAGCCAATGCGGCTGTTGTCCGACATGAGCAGCTGAATAATTTGCATCGCGCGATCAATAGATTGAACCAATAGTATCCCTCATTCAACAGTCTCTGATCTTTTCTTCTCAAAACCTAACATACAATAATCGTTTTACGATTAATATAGGTGTCAGCATTTTGTTTGTCAATAAAAAAACAGCAGTTCACGTCACTTTACGTGACATGAACTGCATATTTACGCGGTTACCGCATCATTATGCAGCTTTAGCATGTACGGCTTTGGCGTCGGCTTGCTGCTGCCAGCCTCCATGGCATAGAGGACAACGAGCAGCGTATGCGTATTTTTCTGGATCGAGCCGTCCGCAAAATAGGCTTCCAGATCAAATGGCAGCCGCTCGATAACGGCATGCTTATGCAGCTCCTTCTCCGACATGCCGAGCGCCGCAAACGAATCCGACACCTTCTCCGGCCGCTCGACGAGGCTGCGCATATGGCTTCCCCATACGGCTTTGTCCATCGTGAATTCCCACCATGTTTTGCGCGGCTTGTATTTGTGGTTGAGGAAATAGTCATATTTCATCAGCCCCATAATGACGTCCATATCCGGCCTAGCTTCGCCAGCCAATTGCTGCTCATGCTGATAGCTGTTCAGGAACGACCACAGCCGGGAAAATAAATCCTCCAGCTGATGCCCGATTTTCTGCCAGCCCCGCTCCTCCCAATAGTCGCCAAAGTCCTGGAAGAAATCGAACGGCGACGGGAAAACCTGCTCCACCAAATACATGAGCGTACGGTCCATCCGGTGCGCATTCCAATATTTCTCCAGCACATCCTCTACCCGCTTCATGCGCACAATGTCGCCGAAAGGCATCAGGTCATTGCCGAGCATTTCGTAAGGCGCACGGTCCATGTAGATGTAGCCCCATTTGTCAGCGTCATTGCGCAGCCCGGTGCCGCGCAGCATTTTCAGGAATCCGAGCTGCATTTCTTCAGGCCCGAGCGCAAACACATCGTTGAAGGTGCCTTTGAATGTATCGTAGTTTTCGAGCGGCAATCCGGCGATTAAGTCGAGATGCTGGTCGATTTTGCCCGATTCCTTCACCTTCGTCACCGTCCGCACAAGCTTGGACCAGTTCTGTCTGCGCTGAACCGCCTCATTCGTCGGATCATTCGTCGACTGCACGCCAATTTCGAAGCGGAACACACCTGGAGGCGCATGCTCAGCCAAATAGTCGAGCACCTCAGGGCGCATAATATCTGCCGTAATTTCAAATTGGAAGACGCAGCCGTTATGATTTTCGATCAAAAATTGAAAAATTTCCAGCGCGTAATCCCGCTTAATATTAAACGTCCGATCGACGAATTTAATCAGCTTCGCTCCGGCATCAATCAAATACAAAATATCCGCCTTCGTCCGCTCCTTGTCAAAATAACGCACGCCTACCTCAATACTGGAGAGGCAGAACTGGCAGCTGAACGGACAGCCCCGGCTCGTCTCAAAATAAACGACGCGGCTGGCCAAATGCGGCACATCCTCGGCAAACCGATGCGGCGACGGCAGCGTAGCCAGATCCAGCTTCGGACGACCCGGATTAACCAGCGCCTCAATATAGCCCTCGCGCTGCTTACGATAGGCGAGCCCGAATACCATATGGTACTTGCCCGCGCCCTCGATCTCGGTCAGCAGATGATGGAACGTCTCCTCGCCTTCGCCGACGACGATAAAATCAACCTCGGGAATGCGCTCCATCCAATGATCGGTGTCGTAGCTTACTTCCGGTCCGCCGAGTATGATTTTCACCTGCGGGCTGACCTTGCGCAGCATATTGATGACCGTGATCGTCTCTTCAATGTTCCAAATGTAGCAGGAGAAGCCGACTACATCCGGCTGGCGGGAGTAAATATCCGATACAATGTTCATAACGGGATCTTTAATCGTGTATTCGGCAATATCAATATCGAATTGCTCGCCGCTGTAGGCTTTCAGGCAGCGCAGCGCTAGCGATGTGTGAATAAATTTTGCGTTTAATGTGGAAAGTACAACCTTCATCTCGTTACCTCGCTCATTGTTTTGTCACTATTGTCTATCATTGTACTACAGATGAGGGTTCCCGCACAAAAGAAAAGGCTGCCGGTGGTCGCTTACGCTCCCGCCAACAGCCCGATCATTTAGCTGTGAAGATTAAGATGAAGGAATTAAATAATAAGTGCTAGTCTTTCATGCTAATATAAAGCTGGTCTTTCAGCTGCATATCGAGAACCGGGAAGCGAACCTTCCACTTGTTGTCGCCAAGCGCTGTCACTTCATTTTCTGCAAAGCCGCGCGGCTGGAAGCCGAACGTACGATCGAAGGAGATGATAACTTGAATCGTCTCGCCCGGAAGCATGCGGTTCAGCTCATGGCCAAGGTTAATGGCCCAGCTGCGAATATCGTTAGCGGAAGAGCCGCCATAATAGGTGTAAAAGCGCGGATCAATATCAGCCGTCAGCACGATCCAGCCCTGCGAATCCCGCTTCACTTCCCAATTGCTGAAGCTTGCTGTGCCATCGCCTGTCGATACGGAGCCAAATTCTTTCTTCATCAGCGCTGTGATCGTTTCCATCGAAGCGCCTTTCAGCGTATCTGGCAAAATCGCCGGCAGAAACTTCACATCCTCCTGCGGGCTTTCCGGCAGCAATCCCATCAAGAGACTTGCATGGGCAACCGATACAGCAAAGTTCAGGTCGGCCTGCGATGTATAGCCAGCGGTCGTAATGCCGACCAGATCGCCATATTCATCGAACAGCGCTCCGCCGGAGCTGCCGTGGTCGATTGGCGCACTTGTCTGGATATAAGTGAGGCCATCTTCGTATGAAATGTTACTTACCAGACCGTCAGATACCGTGTTTTGGATACCGAGCGGACTGCCGATGGCTACGACTTTATCGCCTTTCTCAGGAACCGTATAGCCTACGCTCACTGGCTCCAAATACAGCGACTCATCCGTCTGAATGATCGCAAGGTCTGAGCTTGGGCGGTTGACAACAACGCCTTGAACCTTGTATTCATCGCCATAGATCGACGTAATCGTTGCCGAGCTCGCATCCTCAATGACGTGATTGTTAGTCAAAATCCAACGATCGCCGATAACGACGCCGCTGCCAAGCGCCTTATTCGTTGTGATCAGCACGACGCTTTCGTCGTTTTGCTCAACGATTTCCTTAGGCGTCAGCTTTGTACGGTCATCCTCAGGCGTTTCCTCGTACTCCTCGTAAGCTTCTGCCCACTGCTGTTCTATGGAAGTAATGCGAACGGCTTGCGCCGCGTTATCCCATTTCACTTTGGCGCCAAGCGCTTCGGCTACGAAACGGGCCGGCACGAAGGTGGTGCCATTTTTCACGGCTGGGGCTGCATCAAGCTTAACGGTCTTCCCGTCGACAACCGCTTCTTTCTTGCCTACGGTCAGCGATACCGTCGTTGTGTTTTTGCGTACGATAATCGTCTGCGTCTTCTCCACCCAAGTGATGGAAGCGCCCAGCGCCGTGAAAATCTGACGCATCGGCACGAACGTCACGCCGTTTTTTACATAAGGGGCAGCCGGAAGCGAAAGCTTGCTCCCGTCAATATAGACTTTAATAGCCTGCGTCGTGGACGCTGCTGTCGTAACAGCGCTTGCAGCAGAAGCCGTCGAAGTCGTTCCAGCCAGCGGCGACAGCAGCAAGCCAGTAACGAGCAACGGGGCTAGCAGCGTTTTTGCTAGTTTTGTTTTCACGTATGTAGTTCCTCCAAATTTTTGTCGATTACCTGGGGCGTTTTTAATGATAGATTGAGTCCCGTCCGCAAATGATAGAGACACCAAAAGAAAGGCGGAACCTAGCCAAACAGATACTCTCATGGTACCATTTTCTGTTGTTGGTTGTCTATTGGAATGGGAGTGGGGACTCGAGAGATTTAGAGGTGGCAAAACAGTAAAACACTTTAAATAGAATTTATAATGCTCATAGTACTCAACCTATGATGAATTAAAGTTTAAAACTCATTAAGGATACGCTACTCAAAAAACAAAATAAGAAAGCATCGTCTTGTGGCATAAAGTCTGTTTTTGGCAGACTCCATTAACACTTTGCCCCCTACAAATTTTATAATATTTCTTTACAAATTCCCGTTTTTAAATTCGTAATTTTTGCGGTAAACTTCAACTAAAAGATGTTCCTCTCTTTGGGAAATGTACTCTCAACAAATAATAATCCACCAAAAGCATGGGTAATTTTTTTGCTTTTCACTTTCGTTATTCATGCTAGATTCAATTAGCGTATATCGTACTAGCGCATATCCATAAAATATGGACATGCGCTAGTACATTTAGCGATTGATCCTCTCAAAACATTGAGCCTTATTCCATTAATAATTCTTCGTTTTGGGCCTTTATTATTTGCAAGGATTGGTTCATTTGCTCCATATTAAAGCTTCCTTCTCGATTATAGGACAAAAATATTAGTTTTAACCAAAAAGCGTTTTCTTCTGCATAACTAGTGAGGGCGTTTCTAATATTATCTTCTGTAAGACTCTTAACAATAATTTTAGGTGGAGCTGCTGGAATATATTCCTTTCCCTCTTTATTCATATACCACTGTAGATTAAGAGGGGTACTTACTACTACACTATAGTTAATACCATCCTCTAATTCCACAAAAACATCAATATTATCATTATGAATATCCTCTATTTCATTTAATGGTACAGGATAATAAATTTTTATTATCTCCATGCTCTAACCTCATTATTTATAAATTTTTTTAATAATATCAATTACTGTTTGTTCATTGTGTTTATTTGCCTTTGCTAAAATCTGCATTGACCCATTTTCCATTCTAAAAAATACGCGAGCACCCTCATCTCCTCTTAAATAATTTATATTTTTAATCAAGTATTTATTACCTAATCCTGGATTAGTATTTCCCGCTAGAAACTTCGCAATAAGATCATCAGCTTCTTTTTGAACTCTAGGGTCCTTTCCCATTTCCTTGGCCGCTTTAATAAGTCTTGCTTCAGCTTTAATCAAACTTGATGCACGCGGCCCTACACGCCCAATACTTCCGATACCACCAACCATACCATCAACTACAGCATTTAAAGTATCTTCCTTACTCCCTGCTTTTTCAAACATTTTTTCTAGTTGAGCTTTAGCCCAATTCGCTACACCCTCTTTATTTTTTTTATTATGATTACCCGTTGCTAAATCAAATAAATACTTAAACTGATTATTGTTGAAATTGTCTGGATCAAACGAATATTGTGTTTCTTGACCCATGATACTTCTAATTTTCCACCAAGCATCAGTATTATGCCCTTCGTTACTTGCTATTTGAAGATAAATATCTAGCTCCATACTATTAATTTTATTTCCAGTCGGATCGTTATAAATTAACGGATTATTATGTACATACGTATATAAGTTTAAACTTAACGGGTTTGTAATTTCCCCCTCATACGTATCCTGATTGATAAAGCGCTCATACAGGATAGAAATGACGATACCTTACTAATAGAAATATCGCCACTCCATTAAATTATACAGCATTTTCCTTTGTTGTTACTGGTAAACGATACTCCGTCTTATTCTTCATCATCTTAAACACGATATTAACCAGCTTGCGCATCACGCATACAATAGCTTGTCCTTTCGTCTTGCCTCCCGCCTGTTTTTTGAGATAGTAATCCAACAATATTGGATTGCGCGGGGTTTGATTTCGCTTGGATACAACCAATTGGCGGCAAGCAAGCTGAAAAAACAATTCGTGAAGGGTTCGGTTGCCCTGACTCGTCTTCACATGCTTCACCTTACCTCCTGAGCCTACATCGACAGGAGCAACACCTGCGAACCTTGCAAGCTGATTGGCTGACGAGAAGCGATGTATGTCCCCTATTTCAGCAACCAAGCTTGCCGCGCTGACCAAATCAATACCCGTCATGCTCTCCAGCTTGTAGCCTAATCCCTCCATCAACGGCTTTAGTTCTCGCTCCGTTTGCATTATCTCTTTCTTATGGAAGCGAATTTCTTTCACCAAGCTTCTGACAATGAAATCTCGCTTATCTTGAAATTCATTCCTCTGCTGCCCGTCACTTTGGACAAGTGCCAAAATGGTAGCCGCTTTTTTCGTGGAACAAGCATAGTTGCTCAACCTCTGTAAGAAATAGGTTAGCTCCTCCAAAGAAATGTCCTCCAAGTGCAGAGGCGATGGGAAACGGTGAAAAAAGCCTAATGACGTTTTGCCATCCAACTCCGTAAAAAATTTGCGGTAGGTCGGATAATGATGCTGCAACTGTGCATGGAGTTTCTTAATCGAAAACGACAATCCCTTCGTGCTGGCTTTACGCCGCGATACCAATTGTTGAATCGCCCAATAATGGTCTAGGGGCTTCGCAATCGGAAGGCGATCCAATTCCTCCATTAATACCGTCGCTATACATTGCGCATCCCACGCATCCGATTTGACGACCGTTAGCTGACTCTTCCGTTTGGCGCTAGACAGCTTGCTGCTCACTTCTCTAACGGCAAACGACTTTCTGTCCAGAAATACAGCCAATGTCCTGCCAAAATTATTGGTATCTTCTAAACTGATTATGATTTGGCTCAGTCCCGATTTCACACGATGCTTCTCCATGATTTTCAACAGCTTTGGAAATTCCGAAGGTTTATTCGGAAACGTGTATTCAAATACCTTCTGGCGAAAAAAGTCCATACCTACAGCCGTATGCTGGTGCTTATGCGGATCAATGCCCACGTATAAATAATCCAGTCTCTCCTTCAAACACATCCATCCTTTGTATGTAAAATAATGCACTTGAGTGACTGCTAGAGAGCAGCTTGCAACCTCCCATTTCGAGCGTTAATCCGTTAGATTCGCAATGATACCTAAGCAATGCCGCCCTGTAGCAGTCACTCAAATACGTTTGATTTTAAATGACACAGACTCTTAAAGAGAGGTTTGCAACCTGAGAACAAGCGTTCACCGCTATTTTACACGATGCGCAACGATACTATAGCAATATCCATCTCTTCTTCAATCTGTTTCTTTCTCACGATGTGGCATTCATTTCATACGCAAGAAAAGCTTTCGTTAATCGTAACTGCAATAATTGCAAACGTAATTGAACTTCTGACTGATGTAAAGCGTCTAAAACTTCTTCTACTGAACACTTTTCAAACTGTTCTCCATATCGAAAAATATGATCGAATATGGCGCTTTGACAATGCTCTAACGTCTCCAAACGTTTATAGAAGCAATCTTCCTGTTCCACATAGCTGTTATAGGTCTTCATGGCTTCGTCCATGTCGTCACCGCCTATAGAATGGCTTGGTGAAGCCCTACAGCTTCAATATCGGCATAACGGTAGATGCCACTATAGAACGCTCTGCGGTCAAGAATACGCTTGATCTGCATTTTGGTAAACGCTTTGCCTTGCTGCGTTTTGTAATGTTCAAGATTCATTTGATACGCCAGTTGAGAAAGCGACCAATGCGGGAATAACTCGCGCAACTCAAACACGCGCTCCACAACAACCGCCTGTTCTGTATCAACCTCCAACACCTTTGAACCACGTTTCGCCTTATATCCGAAAGGCTTGCGACCTCCCGCATACCCGCCTAATCTGGCTTTCTGGCTGCGTCCCTTTCCGAGTTTCATCGCAATTTCCAACCGCTGGTACGCATCCAACAACTCCAGCAATCCATTCACCAAAAAATCATTGGGATTGGCTTTGTAGATGGAATAAGTGGGCTGTTCAATGGCTTTAACATCCACCTTGAACTTCTTAAACTCCCGATGAATCAACACTTTGACAATATCGCTGCGCCACAAGCGATTCGTATTCAGTACGATCACATAATCAACAGCATGGGTTGCCACCATCGCCAGCATGTCTTGAAAACCTTGGCGATTGACTTCCATCGCCTCTTCATCTACTTTTGCACCGCTGATTCCTTCATCCATAAATACATGAAGCAACTCCCAGCCCTGTTCTTTGCAATAGCATTCAATCTCTTCCTGTTGGTACGCCAACGAATACCCTTCTTTCGCTTGCCCCTGTGTGCTTACCCGTATATATCCAATGACATTCATCCTGTTTCCTCCCCTTCCGTAACAATAATCTGAATTATCGTTACGCTTATGACTACCACATCTTCATTATAGTACGGTTAAGACTACCATTCAATGATTTCCTCTGAAAAACATGGTATTATTTATTTCATAATGACGAAGGGGAAGCGCTATGAAAATAAAAATCCGACTACGAGAAATTTTGGAGGAACGGAACGTTTCGCAACGGGAACTTGCCCGAATGATGGGAATACGCCACCCGACAATTAATCACCTATGTTCCGACTCCGTAGACCGAGTCTACATCCGTACACTGGAACAAATCTGCGAAGCCCTGAATATTAAAATCCATGAACTCATTGTGGAGGAAACCGAATAGACTATCGCTCGGCTGTTTCATTTCAGGTTGCCTCGGCGGGTGAATGTGTTCCTCCCCTGCCGTAAATAGTGATTCATATTAATGATTTAAACTATCCCCCGATGGTGGGCTATCGTGGTTCTATACTTTTCTCCGCATCGGGGATTGTTTTTTCTTTGTTTTCAAGTACAATAAGAGCTATGTTATTAATATTTCATCCAACATACGGGACTTTTTATCGTTATCGGCAAAATAACGTGTCCGTCTGTGAGGATGTGTCTTTACTGGTTAATTGCCAGCGGTTTCAGACAGTTCCCTGCGGGAATTGTCATTTTTTTTGCTAACGCTTTTCGGCTGGCGAACGTGGATGATGAATACAGTCCTCTATGTGTCGCTTCGTCAAGCATATGTTGCAAGCATTGGAAACCGAGAATGGTTTCGATTTTGGATATATTAGCTTTGTTTTCCTGCAACCACGCTGTATCTATTGCGCTTTGCGTTGAGGGATATTCGATCTGACTTAGCGCTTTTGCCGTCATATAATCAAATAACGGTTTGCCGAGCAATTCAGCGGCATTTTTAGTCGATGAAAACTTCTTCATATCGCTATCGCTTGGTCTGATTTCAAGACGCAGAATACCTTTTGACTGCTCAACAACTTCAGGCAGTACTTTTTCTTTTTGTACCTGTCGCTGCTTATCATAGAAGATAATTCTGCTGCTCTTATTGGAAAACTCAACCGTCTGATCTTGGTTGTAGCTTCTTGTATTCTTAAACGCTAGCTTTTGCTTGCTTAGCATTCGTATGTACTCACTAACATCTTTGCCAACTTGAAAGTTCCAACATATATCTGCTCGGCTTATCGACCATGCCGAATGGGGAATACTAATCGAAAAGAGTTGTTGAATACGTTGCTGAACGCTCTCAAAGAAGCTAGGAATGTCATGTTCGGCAATAAGGGTTACATTGTTGCCATACAACAACTTTGGTATGGAGACTTGAATGGACAATGTCTGACTGCCATCAAGATACTTGATATATGACAATTGCTCATCATATATTTCATATCTCGTTTGGAGTACGCCCGTTTCCTTGTTTAGAAATGTAACTGACTTACAGTTCTTCATGCTTAATAATGCATCTGAATCAAGGTAAATCGGCTTTGCTTTTATCACAACCGTATCAAACATTCATTTCCTTCTTTCTATTTTCTGTATGGATTAATATTCTGGATCAAATTAGCTATGTTATAAGAAAAGAACATTTGCCTATCTCATCCTCACCTCCCTTCCGTTTTTCTTGTCTTACGCTTTCATCCACAGCAAATCATGCTTTTTCAGGAGCTTAAACAATTCGTTATGAAAGCTTTCTTCCTCTTCGTCCCATACCGAAAATCCTGTAATACCCATGAAATACATCATGGAACGCAACGCCTCAGTACGCTTATCGTGCTTCCTCTCCCATTGCAGTTGCTGCTCAGCATCCAGATTATTGGGAGCAGATTCATCTAACAGGTTTGAAGTCCTTTCCAGTATTTCATATGCTTTATTGCCCTGTTCAACAGCATAGAGTTCATTGTACAACGTACCTTGAAGCGTAAGGATAATCCTCTCTATCTTTAATTCATCGTACATCATTCGTTTATCTTCCTCATAAGGATCAATTAACCTTGTGTATTCATGTTCTTTTCCATCCATATCCGTAAAATAGTCAGGTATTTCAAACGAGTCACGTTTAGAAATTCGATTTAAATAATCCAATCTCAGCTCGATCTCTTCTATTTTCGATAACTCTTTTTGAAAGTATTCTGCTTCCAGATTGAATAGCTTAGACAGCGCTTCTAGCTTGGCTTTTGGAATGGGTCTACGCTTACTCAGCCAGTCCGTAACTGTTGATGGTGTAATCCCCAGCTTCTCCGCTAATTTCTTATATGTTCCGTTGTACAGCCTTACGATGTATTCTAAACCAATCATAAATACCCTCCCCAAATGACGTGACGATACGTCTTAACACAATATAGCACTGACGTTTCAATACGTCAATAGGGGATTAGTAAATATTTTAAGCAAAAAAAGAAACCACATGGAGTTGTTACACTCTCATGTGGTAAAGATATTATTGGAATAACTCTAATGCCTCTTCAAGAAATTCATCTTTATTGTTCTCAATTTTTGTTTCGATAATATTTATGCATTGGTTTCTTGTTTCTTCTGAAATTCTATCTACAATAGAAGCCAATAACTGAAACGAATGTCGGCTAACCTCAAAACTTGAACTATCTAACAAATTTGTTAACAATTCAGCATGCAAGCAATAATCGAGATTCTCTAAAGCATATAATAAAGTCCCTCTGCTTCCTTCAGTTTTTGGATTTGTTAATAATTCTATTATAGGCTTTACCACAATATTATCTCCAATATCAGATAATGCAATTGCAATTGAATTTCTTAACATTTTGTTTTCAGTGCTTCCTAAATGTTTTAATAATATGGGTAAATATGCTCTATTTCTCATTTCACCAATATTTTCAACCATTGAAATAGCCATTTCAATGTTTCCTTCACATATATATTGATCTAGGTTCTTTAAATCCAAAATATCAACTCCTTTATTTAACTCTTGGCTTACCAATTGATACCCAGTAATCATATACTGCTTTTGCCTCATTGGAATCATCTATATCATTACCACCGAACTCTTTTTTCCCTTGCCTATGCCACCAATTTTGAAAATCTTTATCATTATAACCATACCATTTATCTCTGGACGATTTAGAACCACCTCTAAGCTCTCTCCCTTTTTTTATAGCTAGCATAGCTGTAATACCTTGCTTAGCTAACTTTTGTCCCCAAAGAAAACCACTAATAAAATCAGGGAAACCTCTATTAATTTGATCTTCCATGTAGTTTGTGAGATGCCTGTCTCTCAATCTTAACTGTGTTTCCCGATCAAGGCTATAGTAGTAATCATTATCTCCTGCTAGCCATCTAATATAAGAGTAGTCATCAGTATACAAACTCCAATAGTTACCTGAATAAAAAGAATACATGCCGTTACTACTGGAACCTAATTTACCTACAACAAAACCATTTTCGATAATTGGCCTACCTGCAAACTTACTATCTTCACCCAAATAAAGACTATCGTCTGAACGACAAGCCCCCGCTTGAGCCCAGTTGCCATTTTGTGAAACACAGTAATTTCCTGATGGGTCAGCATACATTAATGGACTATTAAGAACGTAAGTATAGAGGTTGAGGGACAATGGATTTTCAATCTCCCCTTCATACGTATCCTCATTTATAAACCGTCCTATACTCGGATCATAATACCTTGCACGGAGATAGTAAAGTCCGCTTTCCTCATCATATACTTCTCCCGTATACTTAAAGGGATTCGGCATCCCTTCTGTCTGCGAAAGCATATTTCCCCAGATGTCATAATCATAAGAGTTTATGGTTTTTCCGCTGTCATTAGTAATTTTCACTACATCTCCATGACCATTATACGAATAGTATCCTTCTTTTCCTGATACATAGTCTTGTCGATACAGCAACTCGTTGCCCCAGACATTTCGAGCCTTTACGTTACCACTTCCATCGAGCTCTTCAATGATATGACCATTTAGATAAACGTATCGAGTTAATTTCCCATCTACTTTCTTCGTTGCCCGGAGACCATCACCGTAATACGAATAGATAGCTTGTTTACCATTTGAAGAGGAGTACGTTTTAAGCATGTTCAAGGCGTTATAAGTATACGTCGTCGTGTCCTCTGTTAATTCAGGTGAATTTCCACTCACCGTCAAACGATTACCTCGATCATCGTACGTATACATACGTTGGCCTTCTGCGGTGTTCTCCTCCTTGATTCGATTAAGCGCATCATAACTGAATGCCTGAGTCGAGCCATTTCGATTAATGCTGGTAATGTTACTAAAACCATCATATCCAAACGTTTCATTCCAGTTGGATACGTTCCCAGGCGAAGCTTGAGTGTATGATTTCAATTCTCCAAAACTATTTGTTTTTCTTTGCTGCGTTACACCATTGGGATACGTCAATGTATTTGTATACTCATTTTGACCTACCGTATAGTTATATCCTACCGTGCCCATATCCGGTGTCGTTACTGTCAACAAACGGTCCAAGATATCATAAGTATAAGTTACTTTTTGATTATCTGGATACTTCAATGCAGTCATGCGATCAAATCCATCATATTCAATTCCATATTGTCGACCTGCCACCGTTTGACTGCTCAGACGTTTCCACAAATCATATTGATAACCTAGCGTTTCTCCTTCTTTTGTAATTGTAGCCAATGGAAGACGCGTAGCCGAATCATAGTTATATTGCTCCCAGTAGGTCTCTGTTCCAGCCGAATCTTTTACTGTTAATCGATTGAGCTCATCATATGGCGTATACGAATATTGATGTTTTTGCAGCATTTCGTCGGTACGTGTATCCAATAGTCCCGTATTCGTATACTGGAAGCTTTCTTTTTTCCCTTCTGCATTCGTCTTCGTCAATTGCCAACCAACTTCGTTATATTCGCTTTGCTTTTGCAGCTTATCATTCGTATAAGTAGCAATAAGCTGGCCCATGCGATTATACACATAACGATTGACCTGATTGTTGTTATCCTTCAAATAGATCAGATTTCCATTCGTATCATAGCTGTACTGTGTCGTTTGCGTAACACCATCTGCAATGACTTGACTCTGTGATAAGGCTCCAAGCGGAGTGTATGTGTTTAACACCGTTCTCGTCTTTGTTCCAGCTTTCTCCACTTGCTTTATTGTTCTACCCAAACGATCCTGGTAATTCCAGGCTTCTTTCCCATCCGGACTAACTACTTTAGTCGTGTTTTGCAAATAATACGATGAGCCATCCAGCTTGGCCGCAGCGTTCGAAAAATAAGTATTCGTTACTTGACCCAATGGGTCCGTTACTCTTCTAACTTCACCATTACGATCATAGGTATATTTTACTTCTTTTTCAGTCACCCCAAACGGTAATGTGCTTTTCAATACCTTACCTGTCAGATTCGTTTTATTCACAACAAGCACACGAGAACTGTTCCCTACGACTTGCTCTTGTCTTTCAACATCGCCATAAGGGGTATAATACGTATTCAATTTCTCTCCATCTGGCTTTGTTTGCACAACAAGGCGCTGAGCGTCATTATAAGAATAGCTCGTCGTTCGAACAGCTCCAGGATTCGCCGCAGATGGAGTATAACTTTCGGTCGCCAACCGGCCGCTCAGATCGTAGCTATACGTAACTAGACTGCCATCGGGGAAAGTCTGCTTCTTTAGCTGATCCTTGTTATCATACTCATAATGCACAACTAGCGGAGTAGGCGTCTTTCCTTTTCCTAAAGTGACATTCGTTGTTTCTTTAATCACATGCAGGTTGCTGGCATCATATTGCAGATCCACAATTGTTTCTGTAGGCTGCTGGTCGTACTGACTGCCTGACCCGGTCGTCCGAATACGTGTTGGCTGCTTGACACTGTTATAATTTAAATATTCCATAATCGTTTGATCCTGGCGGGCAACCGCTTGTGCAGCAGGATCCCGATAAGTTCCCACCTGCGTTGTACGCAATAACGTTCCATCTGCATTATAATCGTACGCTATTTCCGTTTTCGTTAATCCATCTGCTGCTGTCTGCTTCTGAGAACTAATTTGATGAAAAGGACCACCATACGTTATTTCTGTTTTGTTCCCATACGGATCTTCTTGATAGATGACATAGCCGTAATTATCATATTCCGTACGGTAAAGCGTTGCATATTTGTCCAAATTATTGGGCAAGGTGCGCGTATTGCCATACCACAAAAATGTGTTAATATCCGCCGGTTTATTATCTAGTCCAAATTGTTTAGTTAAATACGGCTTCGTCTTCCCCGCATCATATTGATAACTTTGCATCTCTTGTCCAGAGACACCATACTTCGTATCTCCCTCCTCCTGAAACAATCCATTATCATAATAGAAAGGTACCTTCATTTCATAATTCGCAACGAATGATCCCTTACCTATTGGACGATAGCTATAACTCAGTCCTTCACTATACTCTAAGAAGTCTAAACTAATGGACACCTCTGCCTCAGGCTGACGAAATTTATTGCTATTTTTCAAGCGAAAATTTTCTACAATGCCTCCTGTTTTCGGAGTGGACCAAATTTCTTGCGCAACCGATCCTTTTAATGCAACATATTGGGTAAGCGCCTTTTTCTCACCGGCTTGATTAGTATAGCTATAATACACATTCGTTACCGGGTGATAGCCAATATAGGTTAGGTTCCATGGATCCAAGTACAATCGCATCGTCCCTCTTCGCTCTTCTCTTTTATACCCATTTGTTTCCATAAACCAATCCCAATTGTATTGACGATATTTAAATTTGGTTTCTAATCCACTGGAATCAGTAGCCTTTTCTAATAGCAGATAATAGATTTCACCATGAACCGCATTATCACGTTGAATAATAGGGCTTGCTTCCGCACCGTCTAAAAAATCCAAAACGGGTTGACCATTTTGAGTGTAATAGAAATAATCGTCCTCAAAGTTGAAATCCGCTCTAGTTGTAAGATCGGGAGTAAGATAGGTATACGACTTTAAGGTTTTGCTAGCTAACAAATCAACTACACTATTCAGCTTATAATATAAAATGCTTCTTGGCTTCTCATCGTTTCGATACTGATCGTAGCTTCCGAATACATATGTTCTAGCCTGAAGGACAGGATTATCAGAAGTAATGTTATATTTCATCTTATGGGTCACATTCCCTTGCGGGTCAGTTACCGTAAATCCCTGTATGCCATAAGGCTGAATGCTATAAGGCCCATCCGTCTGAATCTTTCGTCCAATGGAGTCTGTAATAATGATTCGATTAGCCGAATATTGATAGTCATACGTAATTTGGTCGCCATAACGATTGCTTTTAGATAATATTTGCCCATCGCTATTAAATTTATAAGTGATTTTATCATCTACAACCAAGCTGTAACCCGTTCCATTATGGAAATAGGTCACATTGCTATATGGATTGTTATAAGGGGTCTTTATATTATTTCTGAACTCATATGAAGATCCATCGTCCAGATCGAACGTAATTGTATCGGTTGTAGAATAAGTAGCACGGTTGTAATAATTAACATTAGTGCTGGTTAAAGTAGAGCCTATTGTCGCACTAACGCTTCCCTCTGTCATTTTAGGAATATTCAAAGACCAGCCTGTTGCAATAAAGCCTAAATCATCGCCATAACCGTAATCATAGTAGCTAGGATATGGAAAATTGCCCAAACAATCTGGAGCTCCAGCCGCATATAAAGAATTATCAGGATGACAGCTTGGATAGCCTATATCTCCATCTAAACTTGGCTGCATAATTTTTGCACTCATTGAACTATAGCTGCGTACTAAGGTGAAATCCAAGCCATTTCTGCCTGGCAAATATAAATCGACATCTTTTTGATTACTTGTCTTATAAATAGGGTCAACGTTTCCATCTGTATTTGATTGATACTTAAATTCGCTATTCTTCTCAGTGAAACGATAGCTATTTCCTGTGCTTGCAATAGCTACTTTACCGCTTGCTTTAGCCTGAATGCTGCTATAAGTGGATTGTGTCACACTCTCGTGCTGCTCTACGATTGCTTCCAATTTCGGATTTCCGTCCGCTTCGATAAAAGGAGCTTCCACAGGTGTATTCTGTGAAGCCAGTACTTCCTCACGATTGTGGTCATAATCGTACTGTTGCATCGTTAGAGGCGTAAGCTCTCTTAATAAAGCACGTTGTTCCTCCGAAAGTTTTATAATCAGCGCTGGAAGCTCTTTTCCATTCCAGTCTAATACTTCGAAAAATTGTTCGGTATCCAAAAGCGGTGTCAATTCGGTATAGAAGTAAACCGCCATCTTTTTCATATCGGCCGTATACTGCTGAGTAATCGTTTCTACTTGCTCCTCTGAAAAAATACCCCATTTTTTCTCATATACCGACTCGTCGACAGAGAGTTCCCCATCAAGCAAAGGATTAACATCAGGAACATAGACGGATTCTTCTACCGTTACTGCAGCTTCACCGGTTTCCAAATTAGCATAGGCAACTGGATTTCCCATGTCTGCGAAAATAGATAATAGCAAGCTAATGACTAATAAATAACTTATGACCTTCTTCAAGTTGACCGATCTCCTCTATTTATCTAGTAAAATAATAAAATCATCGATATAAAAGCTGCTCGTTGCATTGTTGCTTTCTACGTATAAAGAAAGATTTTTTGCGGCAATATCGCTATATTTATAAGTTCCGTTAATGATGACCCATTCGCCATCTGTTACCGTTGCTGCACTAACATTTTCGTAGAAATGCGTGCCGTTTGGAGATTCACGATGGATAGTAAACAACAAATCTGATGGTGCTGTACCTGAAACTAATCTTACAGCTGCCTTGATTTGATATTTAGTATCTGGTTTAATCAGGCTTGTTAGATCAAGAAGCGGACCTTGCCACTGAGCGGTTCGATTGGTTACCTTCATGCTTCTAACTCCATTTTTTGCGGTATCTCCTGAGATTTGAAGCGTTACTCCTTCTCCTTGAGCCGTCCAGCCCTGCAACGTTTCATCTTCAAAATCATGACTGACGACAGGCGGGGCTTCTACATATTTCTCTACTTTGAACTCATCTAAATAAAAACTTGCAGTCGCATTAGAGCTTTCCATATATATAATTAAATTTGCTATTGAACCAGTAAAGGTATATTTCCCTTCAAAAACAACCCATCCATCTGTTGTCACGTGACTTGCACTGATATTATCGTAGTGGGAAGCACCATTTCCGTCTCCCCTGTTCATTGTAAGTAAAATATCAGAAGAGGTTGTTCCTTGAGGAAGAAGGAGTTTGCCCGAGATCGTATAAGTCACACCCGGCTTCATATAACTGGTTAAGTCAAGAGCAGGACCTTGCCAATTCGCATTGCGATTTGTTATTTTCAGACTGTGGCTTCCCTCGCTTGCTGCCTCATCTGTATTCGTTACCAATACTCCATCTCCCTGAGGGAACCAGCCTTGTGTAGTTCCATCCTCAAAATTATGAATAAGCGGTGCCGGCCCCTCCGTGTATGCTTCTAAGCTAACATTATCAATAAAAAATGAAACATTAGGACTAGCACTCTCCAAATATAAATACATACTCGTTGCCGGTTCATTTAATTGATAAATGCCCTCAAGCGTGACCCATCCTCCAGAAGTAACCATTTTGGTACTAATATTATCGTAGTAGCTATTACCATCTGGCATTGTTCGATGAATGGTCATCATCACTTGAGATGCAGCTGCACCTTGTGGAAGACGTACAAATGCTTTAATTTGATAACTCTTTTGTGCCACTATATTATTTTTCACATTAAGAATAGGGCCATGCCATGTAGCATTTCGATTGGAAACTTTCAAGCTTTTGTTTCCCCCATGCGCTGCCTCTAAGGAAGTATTGAGTATTACCCCTTCCCCTTGCGGTAGCCAGCCCTGCACATTGTCACCTTCAAAATCAAAGTACAAATTACCAGATGGAATAGTAGGTGGTACAGTCGTATCATCTATTCCTGATTTAATAAAGGTCTTGGATAATGTATTGCCATTAGCATCATATTTAAAAGTGTATGAGCCTTTTTTTGTATCCAATTTAATTAATCTACCATTTGCATCATAATTATATTCACTTGCATGTTTAATATTATTGATGACCAACTGCGATACTTCGGACACATTTCCTAGTTGATCTGCTGCCCTAGCATATATAATCGTGTTGTAATCAATATGCAGCTCTTTCGTATACGGCTGCCAATTGCCATTCCCAATTCGAAACTGCTTCTTTATTGAATCAGAAGAGTATTTAATAGTCACTGTATAATCATAGGCAGGCTCAGTCGGACTAATAGAAATAACGGGTTTAGTTGGAGGATCGTTGTCAATATTAGAAATCTGTATGGTTTTTATTGACATTAGACCTGCTTTGTTTTTAGCATATATGGTATATGTTCCATTCTCATAAACTTGGAATCTATTATACAAACTTGAAATTGGAGTTCCATTACCCGCCTGAGACATGTACTCAGCACTGTAATTACCTAAAGTATATTTTTGCTCTAATAAGCCCAGCGGATCTGTAATGTTTGTTGTAATCGTTACAGATTGAGCAAGTGCTGTCGTGTTAACACTTAATGCAATTTGAGGCGGGATTGAATTTTGAAAATAGCCTATACCTGATACATGCCCAAATTTATCTGCACCAACCGCTTCAATTCCTTCTGTTGTTGCTAAAGGGACTGTGTAGTGCTGCCACGCTCCTGAAGCGATACGGTATTTTTTATGAATCGCATTGTCAGGAAATACAATAGTAACTAAATCGCCACTCTTAGAAAGAGTCGGTGTAGCTACGGTGCCAGCTACAAGACTGTTTATGTTTACCTCATATATTTTTTGAATCGAACCTGTATTTCTGTACTGTGTCCAAGTAACAACTAAAATAGGCTGAGGTATTGAATAACTATCAATAACGGTTTTTATAGTAACGTTATCAATAGACATAATATAGACATCATAAACCTCAACTTCTTGCTTCGTATTCACCAGCGTATTGCTCCGTTGTACTCCATCAACATTAACGTTTATCCAGTCTTGATTATGACTAACACTAAAAAATTTTCCTTCGTAAACTACAGAGGTAGCAGCAAATGCGGCTTTTGGTGTAGATAATACAGATAAAATCAATAATGCACATAACATTAGGATACTTGGTGTTTTAAAAAATCTACTCATTGTCTCAGTTCCCTTTCAGCTAACTATAGTAAAACGCTGCTTTATCCACATAAAAAATCCCCGCAGCATCTGCTTCATTGGCTCTTAGTAAGAAATGCAGCTTTGCAAAACTAGCTTGGTTAGGCGTTTGCCCTTGATTTTCTAGCAACATATACTGCCCATTTGTTAATACAGCATCGGTTATATTGCTTGAAATAAAGTTTCCAGAAAAATCGTAGAAATCGATATATAATTGCAGCTTTGAGTTATAAAGCATCTCCACATTTACATGACCTGACACTTTATAGGATAGATTCGGTTTAACGATGAAGGTTTGAGAGATGCTATAAAATTCATTTTTAGGAATCCAAGAGCCCGCAACCTTCTGTGACTTACTCCCTTGATAAATTAGGGTGTGACTATTATTTGCTAACAGGCTCAGCTTTTTAATCAAGTTCCCATTTAAATCATATTTATAAAAGGTGTTTAATCGTTTTTCATTTTTAGCTTGGGTCGAATAATGAAGTAAACCTGAACTAGAGTAAATATTCATTTGCCCATCAGGCTGGAATTGATTTTTAATTACCTGATTAACCTCAATTGAACTTACAGGCTTCACAAGCTTCCAATCCTGAGCAACATTTTCCCCGAATTTTTCCCGTTCAAAATTTGCATTTCGCAAGAGGTTAGATTCCTTACTAAATCTCATGTCATCTACGAAGAATGTGCCCGCTCCGTCTGAAGCTTGTGAACGGATAATAGCGTAAATTCGAACAAACACTGCATTTTGCGGCACTACCCCCATATTAGAAACATGAATATATTCGCCAAAGGTCGTAACAGGGAGCTCGATGATATTAGCCGAAACAAATGAATTAGTAGTTGAAAAATCTAAATATAGCTGTACTTTGGCATGATGAATTTGATCAACTTTAAATCGTCCGCTTACTGAATAGGCTTCACCAGGCGTGACTTTTAAAACTTGACTAATACCTACATACTGATTATTAGCTAAGGTAGAAGTCGTAATTTTTTGTGCATAAAGCCCATCCGATACTTGATCTGTAACAAGCTCAAAAGTAGAATGGGCACTGCTTGTATATAACCAGCTGTCTGCATTCATGCCCGAATTATTATTTACCTGATTTAGTAATTCAAAGCTTCCATTGTTCAATTGATTTTCTTCAGCTGTATATTCAAAATTTATGTTATCAATATAAACAACACCTGAAGCATTATCACTTTGTGCTCTAATCATCACATGCAGGGTCACACTTGTCGCTGATTCAGGTATTTCACCAAAACCAGATATTGTCGCATAGCCTCCAGAAGTAATATTTTCTAAATCTACTATTTTCGCACCCACATAACGGCTTCCATTCATAAAGTCCGCATAAATCTGGACTTTGGCATTTGTTAAAGAACCAACTAAAATTCGGCTATTCACATTAAACAATTGTTTTGGGGAAACATTAATCACTTGGTATATACTGCTGAATTCATTTTTCTTTAGATTAGATACCGCTATTTTTTGAAGCTTTTTTCCAATTGATGACGGGTTATCCACTAATGAAAATTGAGATGTACTCGAAGAAAATTGGGACCATGAATTTGCTAGATTATTACCTGGTGTAGATTGTTTAAAATCTGAATTCACAACTAAATTTTTATCAGTTGTATATGCTAATTTGATAGAATCTACATATATGGTGCCCGCTCCATTACTTCCTGTAGATCGAATTAATGCGTAAATCCTCATTATGGTAGCTTTGTCAGGAACTTCATCATGACCGGATAGAGTAACAAAACCATTTGTACTTATTTGTGGAAGTTCGAGTACAGTTGAAGAAAGATAGGCATCAGGGCTATAAAAATCAGCATGGAGTTCAGCTTTAGCATTCGACAAGGATTCGATGTTAAATCTTCCACTCAATACAAATGGAGTGTTCGGAACTACTTCAACAATCTGATCCACAGAAACTGCATTACCTATAGCTAGATTAGATACCGTTATTTTTTGAGCCTTTGAGCCGCCTATCCCTTGATTACTAACTACACTAAAATCCGCAGCACCATAAATACCCCAATTTTTAGCCCTTCCATTTTGCTCCATCAATTCAAAATCTGAATTTATAATAAGGTTTTCATTATTATGCGCTAATAATGCCTCTTTAGATGAATTTGATAAATTCGCAAATGTCTTTGGAGTAAGTGTTGCTATAATTGAAATTAAAAGCAGTAAAGTGATAGTTATTTTTTTATAAGACAGATTGTCAAGCCAAGTGCGACACTTCAACCTGAAAAGCTTCGTGTGCGGTTTTCCATCCTAGACACTTTCGAGGACGGTTATTAATAAGGAACAAAGCGCACGCTA